>NZ_JBIUUC010000004.1:29316-35297 GCF_044742205.1 Streptomyces sp. NPDC087901 | reverse complement strand
CAACGACCGTCCGGCGTTCAACCGCGACCGTCGTGACGAGCGCCCGTCCGGTGGCTTCCGCTCCGGTGGCGGCGACCGTCCGTTCAACCGTGACCGTCGTGACGACCGCCCGGCGGGCGGTTTCCGCTCCGGCGGCGCCGCCGACCGCCCCACCGGCCGTCGTGACGACCACCGCTCCACGGGAACCGGCACGAGCACCGGCTCCTTCGGCCGTCGTGACGACAAGCCGCGCTGGAAGCGCAACGGCTGATCATCCGATCGCCTGACTGCTGAACAGGACCCGCACATCACCTCGGTGATGTGCGGGTCCTGTTTCATTGAACGGGTTCGAATTTCCCTGTCGGTGCCTGTGAGGCTGCTGTTAAAGTCAGCCCACTCGCATGGGGAGTTGGGGCCGGGGGGCTTTTCACACTTCGCACAGACCGCGGCATGCGCTGCCGCGTCCTCCCCGTGTTCGATCCATCACCCGGGAGGGGACTGCTTTGACCACGTTCGTTCGTGGCCGTGCCGCACTGGTGGGGTCCGTAGTGGGAGCGACCGTTCTGACGACGGCCGTGCTCCCGGCCGAGGCTGCCCCCACCGCGGCTCCGGCCGTCGTGGCGACCGCCGGTACTAACGGCCTCGACTTCGCCGGCGGGCGGCTGAACACCGTGGAGCGGAGCCCCAGCGGTGACCAGGTGGTGTACGAGCGTCAGGTGTCGGCCGACGGCGTGACCGTGGCGGCCCGGGAGAGCCGCGGGTACGTGGGCTCCTACGCCAACGGCGCTCACTTCAGGAGCGTGCCCTGCGACGTGGGTGCCTGCGTGGAACTGGTCGGCGCGGGCAACGGGAGCTTCGGCGTCGTGTTCGTCGGCGGCGAAGGCGACGACGCCGGCCTGGAGAGCGTGCAGTACAGACTGTCGGGAACCTCGCACTACGGGGGCAAGCACTACCCGGCGGGCACCGCGAAGATCGTGGATCTGACCGGCCGCTCATGGGTCGTCAACGGCGGCTCGGCCACCGAACAGCAGGCCGGTGTGCACCCGAGCTACCGGTCCACCTCCGACCTCGTCGTCCGTAAGCCCACCGCCGCATCCGTCTGGGGCACCACGCTCTGGGCGGCGACCTCCACCGCCGGCGCGCTCACCGCCACCGATCTGGGGCAGCGGAAAGTCGTGCAGACGCTCGCCACCGGCGCCCCTTGCGTGATCAAGGAGGTGCGCACGGTCGGACGCTGGATCTACTGGAACTGCGGGACGACCGGCGCGGCCGGGGTGTACGACCGTACGGCGAAGAAGTCGTTCACCGTGCCGTCCGGGCCCGCTCTCGTCGGCGACGGGTACCTCGTCCGGCACGACCGGACCGCCGGGAAGCTGCTGCTGACCGACTTCCACACGGGCAAGGCCGCCGCTCCCCGGGCGGTGGCCGACCTGCCCGCCGGGAAGACCGCGGACCAGCGACGGCTGACCTGGGCGGTGGACAAGTTCGGCGGGGACATCGCCTACGTGGATGCCGCCCAGTCCATCCACATCGTGCCCAGCGGTGTGCCCGCACAGCCCCTCGCGAAGACGGCTTCCGATGTCGGTGAGACCTACATGGACATCAAGGGCCTGTACGGCCCGGAGGCGTGGCTCAGTACCTGGCAGTTCAACAAGCCCGTCACCTGGACGTACACCGTCAAGGACTTGACCGGCCGTACCGTACGCACCCTCAAGGGCGGCTCCGGCACCGAGACGGGCGTCGAGTGGGACGGCCGGACGGACGCGGGGAAGTTCGCCGGCAACAGCCGGCACACCTGGACCCTGCGGGCGACCGCGGAGGACGGCTCGGGGACGTACACCACCAGCGGGTCCATCACGGTGAGCGGCGGCACGGCGGGCTTCCACGACCAAGGCCTTCTCAGCACCGGTGACCTGGTCACCCTCAACCCGTCCGGTGGGCTGACCGTTCAGTTCGGGCAGACATCGGGCAGCTTCTCGGGCAAGAAGACCGGTACCGGCTGGCCGGCCGGCACCCTTGCCGTCCCGTTCGCGGACACCGGCAGCGACCGGTGCGCCGAACTGCTCGTACGGATCCCGGGCGGCGAGCTGCGCCAGTACACCGGCCGCTGCGGCAACTCGGGTTACACGCCGAAGAGCAGCCACACCACGATCGGCAAGGGCTGGCAGCAGTTCGACGTGCTGACCTCGCCCGGCGATCTGAACGGGGACGGCCGGGCCGACCTCCTGGCCCGGCAGACAACCACCGGCGACATGTACCTCCTCCCGGGGGCGGCCGGGGGGAAGTTCGCGCCGAAGGTCAGGATCTACACCAACTGGAAGACGTACGCCCAGATCACCGGCGTCGGCGACATCACCGGCGACGGCCGTGCCGACCTGCTCTGCCACGACCGCAAGGGCGGCCTGTGGCGCTACAACGGCCTGGGCAACGGCAAATTCGCGCCGCGGGCGCAGGTGTTCTCGGGCTGGGGGAGCTCGTACGACGCGATGGTGGGCGTCGGTGACCTGACCGGCGACGGAAAGAACGACATCGTCGTACGCGACACGGCGGGCAAGCTGTACCGCAACAACGGCAACGGCAAGGGCTCGTTCGGGTCCCGTACGCAGATCGCCACCGGGTGGAAGCCGTACATGGGGATCTTCTGAGGGGCTGACGGCCTACGCGGCCGGCAAGCGGCGCATGCCATGCCCCCGGCGAGGGAATCGCTGGGGGCATGACAATCAACCCCCGCGGTGCCCCGTCCGAGGAACCCGCCCCGACCGGCGCAACCGGTCTCGCGCCAGACGGTCTCGCGCCAGACGGTCTCGCGCCAGACGGTCTCGCGACCGACAGTGTCGCGACTGACGTCCTTCCAACCGGTCCGCCCGCCGGTTCCGACGAGGCGAGGCTGGCCGAACTCGGCTACACGCAGACGCTCGCCCGCAGGATGTCCGCCTTCTCCAACTACGCCGTCTCGTTCACGATCATCTCGGTGCTCTCCGGCTGTCTGACGCTGTACCTGTTCGGCATGAACACCGGCGGCCCCGCCGTCATCACCTGGGGCTGGGTCGGTGTCGGCCTCATGACGCTGTTCGTCGGACTGGCGATGGCCGAGATCTGTTCGGCCTACCCGACCTCCGCCGGTCTCTACTTCTGGGCGCATCGGCTGGCCCCGCCGCGATCCGCGGCGGCCTGGGCCTGGTTCACGGGCTGGTTCAACGTCCTCGGCCAGGTAGCCGTGACCGCCGGGATCGACTTCGGGGCGGCGTCGTTCCTGGGCGCCTATCTGAACCTCCAGTTCGACTTCCGGGTCACTCCAGGCCGCACGATCCTCCTCTTCGCCGCGATCCTGCTGCTGCACGGTCTGCTGAACACCTTCGGCGTGCGCATCGTCGCGATCCTCAACAGCGTCAGCGTCTGGTGGCACGTGTTCGGTGTCGCCGTGATCGTCGGCGCGCTGACCTTCGTACCCGACTCGCACCAGTCGGCGTCGTTCGTCTTCAGCGAGTTCGTGAACAACACCGGCTGGGGCAGCGGCTTCTACGTCGTGATGATCGGGCTGCTGATGGCCCAGTACACCTTCACCGGCTACGACGCCTCCGCCCACATGACCGAGGAGACGCACGACGCCGCGACCGCCGGCCCGCGCGGCATCGTCCAGTCGATCTGGACCTCGTGGATCGCCGGCTTCGTGCTGCTGCTCGGCTTCACCTTCGCCATCCAGTCGTACGACGGAGCCCTGGCCTCCCCGACCGGTGCCCCGCCCGCCCAGATCCTCCTCGACGCCCTGGGTGCCACCACGGGCAAACTCCTGCTCCTCGTGGTGATCGGCGCCCAGCTCTTCTGCGGCATGGCCTCCGTGACCGCCAACAGCCGGATGATCTACGCGTTCTCCCGGGACGGTGCCCTGCCGTTCTCCCGCGTCTGGCACACGGTCAGCCCCCGCACCCGCACCCCCGTGGCGGCGGTCTGGCTGGCCGCCATCGGCGCGCTGGTCCTGGGCCTCCCGTACCTGATCAACGTCACGGCGTACGCGGCCGTCACCTCCATCGCGGTCATCGGCCTCTACATCGCGTACGTCATCCCGACCCTGCTCCGCCTCCTGCGCGGCGACGACTTCCGCCCCGGCCCCTGGCACCTCGGCCGCTGGTCCCGGCCCATCGGCATCGTCGCGGTGGTGTGGGTGGTGGTCATCACGGTGCTCTTCATGCTCCCCCAGGTCTCGCCCGTCACCTGGGAGACCTTCAACTACGCTCCGGTCGCCGTCCTGGTGGTCCTGGGTTTCGCCGCCGCCTGGTGGTTCGCCTCGGCCCGGCACTGGTTCCTCAATCCGGATCACAAACGCACGATCGCCCGCAAAGCACCCCGCTGAACGGGGCCGCTGCCACGACGACGGGGCCCGGCAACCGATACCCGATCGGAGGCCGGGCCACGGCGGGCTATGCTCGGGGGTGATTCGCCGGGGGCCGTTAGCTCAATTGGTCAGAGCAGCGGACTTTTAATCCGTTGGTTGTGGGTTCGAGTCCCACACGGCCTACCGATCAAGGGCGGGGTACACCCCCTCCGACCCGGCACTGAGCGCCCTTTCTGGTTTCGGCCGGAAGGGGCGCTCGGTCGTTACCGGGCTGATGCGTGAGCGGATGCTCCGAGATGGCGGGGCATCCAGCGCCACTGCGCGGGGCCGGCAGGGACGTATGACGCTTCCAGGGCGTGCCCTTGTCTAGGTGCCGACTGTGAAGCGTCTCGCGGAAGAGGCCGACGGCCGGAGACCCGCCAATGGCCCGCACCCTCCCTTGAAGCCCACTACCGGGCGAGAAGGGCGCTTACGGTCTTGCCGCCGGCCGTCCGGCGGGTCACCGCGGTGGTGCGGGCGAGTCGGTTGACCATGGGCCAGCCGAATCCTCCAGTACCGCCGTTCAGGTCAGGGGTGCGCATGAGCGGCGCTTGCGGGCTGTGGTCATGTACGGCCACCTCGATGCTGTCCGGGTGCGCGGCGAGGTCCAGGGTGCAGGTGCCGCCGCCGTGGCGCAGGGCGTTGGTGACGAGCTCCGAGACCACCAGGACCACGGTGTCGGCAGTCTCAGCCGCGCTCGCCGGCGGTAGGAGACCTTCGAGGAAGTCCCGGGCGCTCTGGCGTGCTCCGGCAACGGATGCCGTGGAACGGGCGGCTGCCACGCTGACGCTCATTGTGTCCATCGGGTCACCCTGGTCCTTGGATCGTCACGCAGGTCCTGTCCGGCGGTGCTGATGCCCGGTCTGCGGTGTGTCAACCGCGCGAGCACCGACCGTGGCGCGCGCGCCCCGAGCCGTCATCCGTATGGCCGGACGGGGCGTCTGTGGGGTTCGCGGCATCGAGGCCGGCGTAACGGCGCTGGTCGGAGAGGGTGAGCCCGCTGGAGCCGGACCGCCGGGTACCCGTTCCGTGGCCGCTGCCGACTATCTCTCAACCTGGGCCACAAAAACCTGTGTCGGCCGTAGTAGACATTGGGCGATGGTGTGGCTATGGTTTTTCTCGTAGCCCAGAGAGACAGCGGGGCCCGACAGAGACGAACTGGCGGGCAGCAGTATCCGCAGTTGCAGTTCGCAGGACGGTGCGGCGGTGGAGTTTCGAAGCCAGGAATGTTGTAGGACGGCGACGGGACTGACGGCCGGACCGGGTGGCCCGCAGTGATCAGGGGCCGCCGTGAGCAGTGCTGAAGTTCACGTAGGAGCAGTACCCGCAAGTGCATTACCCAGCAGTGAAGTTGAGTGAGCGGTACCTCGGTGAAAGGCGTCGGCTGCGGGCGCGCGCATCGGGAGGTTCGGCAGTGGGGTTCTAAGCCAGAGCAGGCGCATGACGGGCGACGGGGCTGGCTGCCGAAGAGTGGCGCTGAGACAGGCCACAGAGCAGTACGCAGGTGAGCGGTACCTCGGTGAAAGGCGTCGATTGCGGGCGCGCGCATCGGGAGGTTCGGCAGTGGGGTTCTAAGCCAGAGCAGGCGCATGACGGGCGACGGGGCTGGCTGCCGAAGAGTGGCGCTGAG
>NZ_JBIUUC010000004.1:0-29218 GCF_044742205.1 Streptomyces sp. NPDC087901 | reverse complement strand
AGACAGGCCACAGAGCAGTACCAGTAGTAGGCAAGTGATTGATCCCAGAGGGAAGAAACGGAGGAACCAGGCGCCATCAGGATCGCCCGGGCGGAGTCTTGAGCCCGGGTACCGCAGGACATCGATAGTGAGGTGGTCTCCGGTCAAGCAACCGCGATCCCCGCATCCCCGACAACTTCCAGGTCGGGTCGGCGGATACAGAAGGCCGGCGCAGTATCAGGGCCGGCAGATGGTGTAGCAGTTCCTTCGGGGCCCGGGTGCCATATGGCACCCGGGCCCCTCCACGCGTTCCGCAGAGAGGTGCAAATGACAGCAGACGACTCGTTCGGCCGTCTCGACGACGACGACTACCCCGCCTACACGATGGGCCGGGCCGCCGAGATGCTCGGCACCACCCAGGGCTTCCTCCGCGCCATCGGCGATGCCCGCCTGATCACCCCGTTGCGCTCCGCGGGCGGCCACCGCCGATACTCCCGCTACCAGCTGCGCATCGCCGCCCGCGCCCGGGAACTCGTCGACCAGGGCACCCCCATCGAGGCCGCCTGCCGCATCGTCATCCTCGAGGACCAGCTCGAAGAAGCCCAGCGCATCAACGCCGAATACCGCCACGCCGCCGAACCGGAGGACGCGACGACCACGGGCTGAGGCGACGGGTGCCCGTCCCGTGCGACCTTCCGGCCTGCGCCGGCATCCCCGTCGAGTCCGGTGACCCAGGCGCCGTCGCGGATCTCGCTGCCCGGCCCGACGGTCACCGTTCACGCGGCGGCGGGACCGTGAGGGCGGCCTGGTGAATGGTGTCGGTGATGGTCATTCCGACCCCGGGTACGACAGCCACCGTCCCCGCCGGGCGCCGGGCGGCGAACTCGTGGGTGCCGCCTGCCGAGTCGGTTCGGATCGGTGTCTGACGCCCGCACCGTACTTCTTCGGCCGCTGAGCCAGGGCGGGCAGACACCCCGCGACCGGCCGCAGTGACCTGACACGACGACACGACGACATGACGCCGGCGCCGGCCATGACGCCGGCGCCGGCCATGACGCCGGCGCCGGCCATGAGGCCGGCACCGGCGCCGTGCGCCAGGGTGGTTCAGACGAGGAGCTTCGTCTTGGCCCGCTGGTACTCCTCGTCCGTGATGGCGCCCTTGTCCCTGAGGTCCGCGAGTTTCGACAGATCCTCGACGTGGCTGCTCTTCGGCGCACCGTTCGCGTCGGACGTGCCCGCCGCGTCTCTCACGTACGCCTTGAAGGCCGCGTCACGTTCCTTCGCTTCCTTCACATCACGCGTACCCATGGATTTGCCGCGCGCGATGACGTAGATCAGCACGCCCAGATACGGCAGCACCAGGGCCAGGATCAGCCAGCCCGCCTTCGCCCAGCCGCCGAGGTCGTCACTGCGGAAGATGTCCATGATGACCCGGAACAGGAGGAAGAGCCACATGATCCAGAGGAAGAACCAGAGCATGGTCCAGAACAGGTTGAGCAGGGGGTAGTCGTCCATCGGTCCACTCCAGGCGCCGCGTCGAATGACTGAGTCTGAAATCAGTCATATCACCGCATTTATGCATGCGCCCGTTGGGGTTTTCCGTACTCCGCCAAGAGGGGAAAGAGGGGCGGGTGGGGCGATGCGACGCGGTGCGGCGGCTACTTCTCCGATACAGGGGCGGCGGAGACGGGGGCCTCGGCCGGGGCCGTGGCGGTGGAGTGGTCTGCGGGCTCGGCCTGCCGCGGAATCGCGGATGCGGCCCGGGTCTCCGCCGTGCGTGCGGCCGCTGCGGCCTTTCGGCTGTGTATCAGGAGTCCGACGAAGCCGGCGAAGAAACCGCTGAGCAGGCCCGATATCGCGTGGTTGACCGCGTTGAGCGATTCGCTGTCAGGAAGCCCGATGACCGCGTAGTTCACGCCCGCGCTCATCACGGCCCCCACCAGCCCGCCGATGACACCGCCGATGGCGGCTCCGCGTACGGGTGAGGGAGGCGTGGCCGAGGTGGCCGGAGTGGTGGGAGCGGGGGCAGAGGTGAGTGGTGCGGTCATCGTCGGGGGCCCTCCAGGCAGGCTGCGATGAGAGACCGGGAGCGGCCTGACGGGCGCGGCGACATGCACGCTCCGGGGCCTGCTCGCACGGGCAGCCCACCGGTCCGCGGGATGCAGCAGTCACCTTGCGGCAGAACACGTGTTCCTTGCAACACCTTCTCGTTTTCAACACTTTGACGGCATGGTGGAGAGCGTCTGCGGGGACGGAGCGTTTCCCGGCCGCCAAGGAGGCTGTGGGGGTGGTTTGTTCAGTTCTACCGCCGTCGAACTGCCGCCCCTGCCGCGTGGTTGGGGCGGGGCTGGGCGTCGCTGCGGGCGTACCTGCGGGCGGTCGGTGCGGGCAGAGGGCTGCCATTGGTCGGTGGGGTGCCCGTCGGGCGGCTGTGCGGTCGTCGGGCCGGGTGGGGTGCCGTCTGCGGGGTGTGGGCGCCGAGTGGTCATGAGCGTCCCGAACATGCCGTAGAGTTGTGTTTACCGACGCGGGGTGGAGCAGCTCGGTAGCTCGCTGGGCTCATAACCCAGAGGTCGCAGGTTCAAATCCTGTCCCCGCTACTGAAGAATCAGGCCCGGCATGCATACAGCGTGCCGGGCCTGATTCGTTCGTACGCCGTCGGCCCGCCGGGTCGCTCGGTGTGAGCCGCGTTTACGCGTACGTACCCCCATTGGCCGACGAGGAGTCGCTCCGCGACCCTGCTCCGGGAAGCCTGGGGTGGTACGCGGTACCGTCCGCGGCCGTGGGGTGCACCGGGCAGGAGACCAGCAGGTGGGGAAGCGGGAGAAGCGGCGGAAGAGGCGTGCAGGCGGGGTGCGGACCCGCCGGTTCGTCCGGGCGCTGCCTGCGCTGATGATCGCCGGGGGCGTGCTGTTCGACGCCCTCACCCCGCCCGCCTTCACGGCCATCCCGTTGTTCGCGGCGGCCCCGCTCATCGCCGCGCCGTTCTTCTCGCTGACCAGCACCATCCGTACCGGCGCTGCCGCGCTGCTGGCGGTCGTCGCGCTACGGATCTTCAACGGCAACCTGCTCCAGGTGGTGCCCTCCATCGAACTGCTCACCGTCCTCACCGTCTCCGTCCTCGCTGTCGTGATCAACGGGGTCGTGCGGCGCAGCAACGAGCAGCTGGCTTCGGCCCGTGTCATCGCGGAGACCGCCATGCGGGCGGTGCTGCCGACGCCGTCCGACCGGATCGGCGGGCTGTATGTCGCCGCGCGGTACGAGGCGGCGCAGGCGGACGAGTTCGTCGGCGGCGACCTGTTCTCGGTCACGAACACCCCGCAGGGGGTGCGGCTGGTGGTCGGGGACGTGCGCGGCAAGGGGCTGGACGCCGTGGAGGCGGTGGCGGTGATCATCGGGGCGTTCCGGGAGGCGGCCGAGCAGGAGGAGTCGCTGGAGGGTGTGGCGCAGCGGCTGGAGCGTGCGCTGGAGCGCGAGTCGAACACGCGCGGCGGCCTCGATGCGGTGGAGGGGTTCGTCACCGCCGTGCTGGCGGAGATCCCGCCGGGTGCCTCCGTGGTGCGGATCGTCAACCGCGGGCACCCCGAGCCGCTGCTGCTGCACACGGACGGGGCGCTGGAGGTGCTCGGGCCTTCGGTGCCGGCGCTGCCGCTGGGGATGGCCCTGGGGGAGTGGCCGGACCTGGCCGACGAGTGGGAGCTGCCCGCCGGGGCGACGCTCCTTCTCTACACGGACGGCCTCTCCGAGGCTCGTGACGTCGAAGGGGTCTTCTACGACCCCGCCGAGCGGCTGCGGGGCCGGATCTTCCCGGGGCCCGAGGAGCTGCTGTCCGCGCTGACCGATGACGTGCGGCTGCACACGGGCGGTGAGTCGACGGACGATATGGCGCTGCTCGCGGTCGGCCGGCCGGCCGAGGGCCAGCCCGACCGGCGCAGGACCGTGAAGATCGTCGGCCTGGGGGATGGCGGCGGGTGAGCCCGGTTCCGGGGCCGGGTGCGGTGGGAGCGGTTGGCCGCGATACCACCGTCCGTAACCGAAGGGCACCCCTCCGCATAACATTTGACGCAACGTCAGAAAGCGGGTAGTGGCTGAGAGGTGATCAACTCGTCCGTTTCCACCCGGTTGTGTCCCGTAAAGTCCAGGCCAAGGGCCTGAACGATCAGTGGGAACAGCTTGGAATCGGACCCTGGTGTCTATTAACGTTCGATAACGCAGTGCGGTTGTCCCAGCCGTCGTCAGTGGCGGCACCGTACGCGAGCGCCGAATCCCGCAAGGGAACCGGGGAACCACCTACATGGGGTGAATCGGGCATCTCTGTCTTGTGATGAGACGGAGGAACCCGTAGGAGACCTTCCTGCTCCGAACCCGTCAGCTAACCCGGTAGGCGAGAAGGAAGGAAAGGAGTGCGCCCCCGTGGCGTCCAACAAGCCTGCCCCCGAAGCTCCCTCCCGGTTCGTGTCCGAGTACGGCGATGACTTCGCGACCCGGCCCGGCACCTTTGTCGGTGCGGAGCACGAGGCCCCCTACGCGACCGATTACGGGACCGATCGGGGCAGTGGCTTCGGAAACGACTTCCGCGCCGACGACTCCGGGCCCGACAGGACCTGGGAGGAATGGAATCCCACCGAGGACTCCGTCCGTCCCGTGCGCGGCAAGCACCGCGTCGCCAAGCAGCGCAACGGTCTGGCCCGCAGCTCCACCGTCCTCGGCGTCGGCGTCATCGCGGCCGTCGGTGCGGGTGGCATGGCCACCGCCCAGAGCAAGCCGCCGGTCTCCATCTCTCTTCCCGATTCCATCTCGGACAATCTCCCCGACGCCAAGTCCCTCCCGGGCGTCGGCGCACTGTTCTCGGGCGAATCCGAATCCGAGTCCGCGGCGGAGAAGTCCGTGGCCGAGGTCGCCTCCGCCCCGCTGACGACCGCCGGCATCACCACCGCCGAGGCCGAGCAGGGCACCACCGACGCGGGTGAGGCCCTCCGCGCCCGCATCCTCCAGCAGGCCGAGCAGCAGCAGGACGCCGCCGACGCCGAGGTCAAGGCCGCCGCCGAGAAGGCCGCAGCCGAGAAGGCCGCCGCGGAGGCGAAGAAGCAGCAGGACGCCGCCGAGGCCAAGGTCGCCGCAGAGAAGAAGAAGGCGGCGGAGGAGGCGGCGAAGAAGGCGGAGGCCCTGCGGCTCGCCAAGCTCGCCGCCAGCTACGCCATCCCCACCTCCTCGTACACGATCACCTCGACCTTCGGCGAGGCCGGATCGATGTGGTCATCCGGCTACCACACGGGCCTCGACTTCGCGGCGCCCACCGGTACGCCGATCAAGGCGATCCACACCGGCACGGTCACGTCGGCCGGCTACTCCGGTTCCTACGGCTACCGCACGGTCCTGGAGCTGGAGGACGGCACGGAGCTGTGGTTCTGCCACCAGTCCTCGATGGATGTCAGCATCGGCCAGAAGGTCACGACCGGCGACACCATCGGACGCGTCGGCGCCACCGGCAACGTGACCGGCCCGCACCTCCACCTCGAGGTCCACACCCCGGACGGCACCGGCATCGACCCGATGACCTGGCTCCGCGCCCGGGGCCTGACGGTCTGAGACCGTTCGCCCCCGCCGGTTCCCCGGCCTGTGAAACCCCGGCAGCCCTGACGCTCACCCCCGACGTCAGGGCTGCCGGTCTGTTTCCACGGACGTACCGTCGTCATCGGTATAGCTGTACGGGTCATGGAATAGCGGACCAGGCGGAACGGGTTGTTCCCTCTATGACTTCTCTCCGCAAGCTCGGCTCCTCCGGCCTTCAGGTCTTCCCGCTCGCCCTCGGGGGCAACGTCTTCGGCTGGACCGCCGACGAGGCGCAGTCCTTCGCCGTTCTCGACGCGTACGCGGCGGCCGGCGGCAACTTCGTCGACACCGCCGACTCCTACTCGGCCTGGGTCCCCGGTAACGAGGGCGGCGAGTCGGAAACCCTCATCGGCAAGTGGCTCGCCGCACGCGGCAACCGTTCCGACATCGTCGTGGCCACCAAGGTCGGCGCCCACCCCGCGTACAAGGGGCTCTCCGCCACCACCATCAAGGCTGCCGCCGAGGAGTCGCTGCGCCGGCTCGGCACCGGCCACATCGACCTCTACTACACGCACTTCGACGACGAGACGGTCCCGGTCGAGGAGATCATCACCGCCCTCGACCAGCTGGTGAAGGACGGCAAGGTCCGCGAGATCGCCGCTTCCAACATCAGCCCCCAGCGGCTGCGCGCCTCGCTGGACTTCTCGGAGCGCGAGGGGCTCGCCCGGTACGTGGCGCTGCAGCCCCACTACAACCTTGTCTCCCGGGACACTTACGAGGGCGAGCTCCAGGACACCGCCGCCGGTGCCGGGCTCGCGGCCGTCCCGTACTTCGCCCTCGCCTCCGGGTTCCTCACCGGCAAGTACCGTCCGGGCACGGCCGTGGAGAGCGCCCGCGCCGGGAGCGCGGCCACGCACCTGGAGACGGAGCGCGGACAGAAGGTGCTTGCCGCGCTCGACAAGGTGGCCCAGGAGCACGAGGCCGAGATCGCGACCGTGGCGCTGGCGTGGCTGGCCGCGCAGCCGACCGTCGCCGCACCGATCGCCTCGGCCCGTACGGTCGAGCAGCTTCCCGCGCTGGTGGCCGTCGCCGGACTGCGGCTGACGGACCAGGAGCTGGCGGACCTCACTGAGGCTTCCGCCTGAGGCCTGTCCGACCCTGAGCTGCCGGACAGGTCGCCCTCACCCCTGTTGCCCGTACCGAGGCCGGTCGTACGGAGGGTTCGTGTGCGGGGGGTTCGTACGCGGGGGGTTCGTGTACGCCGGTGCGCTGTAGGGCCGGCCGGCGTACGGGTATCCGGCGTGCGGGTACGGGGCGTGGCCGCCGTTGGGTGGGTACGCCCCGTAGCCCGGGCTCTGGCTACGGACCTGTCCCTGAACCTGCCCCCGAACCTGTCCTTGGTACGGCTGGACCTGTCCCTGGGCTTGTCCTTGGTGCGGCCAGTGCCGCGGAGGCACGAACCGGGGGCGCAGGCGGCCCGTGGCCTGCGCCGCGTACACGAGGGCGGGGCCTGCCGTATCCCTGCGCTGCCACAGGTGGTGCAGCAACTCCCGCTCGCGCTCTGCGAAGTCCGGGCCCGCCGTGCCGCGGCGGGCCTGCCGGCGCAGAAAGGCCAGCGAGGTCGCGAACGACTCGTACTCGGCGACCGCGCGGGCGGCCGCCCTGCCCTGGGCCCTCACCATTTTCCGCTCCGTCCGCGCCGCGGAGGGTATGTGGGCGTGTGCGGGGTGATGTGCGTGCGCGGGAGCGGATCCCGGGTGGAACGCGTGACCGTGGGGCCTGCTGTACGGGCTGCCGGCCGCCGCTGCCGCCGCTGCCGCCGCTGCCGTCGCTCGTTGGCGTGCGACGTCCCTGGCCATGCCGCGGGCCCGCATCGAGGAGAGGGCGAGGGGTTCGGCCGGCGAAAGCCAGCCGGCCGCGGCATACACCGGCAGCTCGACGCCGAGGGTGCGCAGCTCGCGCAGTCGGGCCCAGACCGTCAGCCAGGTCACCAGCCCGAAGACCGGGACCATGAACGCCCCGTACACGGCGTAGAAGCCGTACGGGCCGAACGCGGACGACCCGTTCCACAGGGCGTGCATGCCCATCGCGAGGAGCAGGCCCAGCAGCGGGAGCACCATGCGCCGGACGCGCTGATGGCGCGCACTGCTCGCGGCGATCCCGAAACCGATGCCGGTCAGCACGGTGAAGAGCGGATGGGCGAACGGCGACATCACCGCACGTACGAAGAAGGTCGCCGCGGTCACGGAGGCGAACCCCGAGCCCGTGATCTGGTCCTCACCGAAGGCGTTGCCCAGGTAGAGGATGTTCTCGGTGAAGGCGAAACCTGTCGCGGTGAAGCCGGCGACGACCACGCCGTCGACGATCCCGCCGAAGTCCCGCCGCCGGAAGAGGAAGAGCAACAGGACGGCCGCCGCCTTGGCGCTCTCCTCCACGACGGGCGCTATGACCGTGGCGCCCAGCGTGTCCGCGCTGCCCGGGTCGGCCGTGGCGGTAGCGATCCACCGCGTCGCGAAGGAATTCGCGATGATCGCGACCAGGGCCGCCGCGCAGGCGCCCCAGGCGAAGGCGAACAGCATGTTGCGCCACGGGCCCGGTTCTACCCGGTCCAGCCAGCGGAACGCCGTCATCAGCACCGGGACGGGCAACACGGCCAGGCCCAGACCGACGAGGAACCCCTGCGTCCCCGTCTGGTCACGGACCAGAGCGAGGATCACCAGGCCGCAGAGCGCCAGCACGGTGAAGACGGCTACGACGCGGAGCGTCCTGCTCCGCCACAGCATGCCGACGCGGCGTGGGTGGTAACGCCACTGACCCCGGTCCGGCGCGGCAGCCAGGATCTCGCCGACCCGGTGCTCCTCGAGCACCGGGACGGCCGGCTGTGACTGTCGCTGAACAGACCCGTCGGACACCCCACGACCCTAACGAGCGGGACTGACAACGGCCATGGGGCGGGGGCGGGACCCCCGGCCGGCAGGGGTGAGCTCACGAGGTGACGGGCCGGCCGGTCAGCAGCGGGCGAACAGCAGGTCGTGCACCACGTGGCCCTTGTCCAGGCCCTGTCCCTCGAACCGGGTCAGCGGCCGGAACGCGGGCCGTGGTGCGTAGCCGCCGTCCGCCGCCGTGTTCTCGAAGCGGGGGTGCGCGGTCAGCACCTCCAGCATCTGCTCGGCGTACGGCTCCCAGTCGGTCGCGCAGTGCAGGACCGCTCCGGGCTTCAGCCGCTGTGCCACCAGATCGAGGAACTCGGGCTGGATCAGCCGGCGCTTGTGGTGGCGGGCCTTGGGCCACGGGTCGGGGAAATACACCCGCAGCCCGTCCAGTGCGTCCGGCGTCAGCATCTCCCGGAGCAGGATGATCGCGTCGCCGTTGGCGACCCGGATGTTGGACATGCCGTTCCGGTCCGCGAGACGGAGCAGGTTGCCCTGGCCGGGGGTGTGCACGTCGACCGCGAGGATGCCGGTGCCCGGATCGTCGGCTGCCATCTGCGCGGTGGCCTCGCCCATGCCGAAGCCGATCTCCAGGACCACGGGCAGTCCGTCGAACAGCTCGGGCAGATCGAGGACGCGCAGCCCGTCGATGTCCAGGCCCCACTTCGGCCAGAGCCGCTCCAGGGCGTCCTGCTGGCCGGGTGAGACCCGGCTGCGGCGCGGCTGGAAGCTGCGGATCCTGCGCTCGTGGTGCGAACCGGCCGGATCGGCTGCGGGGCCGCCGGGGAAGCGCGGCGCCTGGCGCAGCCTGCGCTGACGGTCCAGGGCAGCGGCGCGCAGGTCATCCGGGATTCCGGCGGTCGCGGGCGCGGCGCCTTCCGTGCCGGTGGAGGCCGTGCCGGCCGCACCGGTGGCGGGCGGATCGGTGGGAAGCGCACCGGAGGGGAGGGTGCTGTCCGTCTCGGCAGCGGCGTCGCCGGGCGTCGCGGGGGAGGGGTTCAAGGGCTCAGACACAATGCCCTGATTCTACGGCGGGCGGCTTCCACCCTGTCCCCTGCGCCCGGAGCAGCGCCCTGCGTGCCACCTCCCGCCCGATGGGCAGCGCGGCCGTGGCGGCGGGCGACGGGGCGTTCAGCACGTGGACGGTGTGCGGGGCCTCGCGGATCAGGAAGTCGTCCACCAGCGTGCCGTCCCGCAGCACTGCCTGGGCCCTGACCCCGGAGGGGGAGGGGCGCAGATCGTCCTCGGTCACCTCGGGCAGCAGCCGGCGCACGGCCTCCGTGAACGCGTGCTTCGACAGGGAGCGGTGCACCTCGCCCGCCCCGTAACGCCAGTGCCTGCGGGCGATCCGCCAGGAGCCCGGCCAGCTCAGGGTGGACAGCAGCTCGCGGGGGCGCACGACCGGCCAGCCGTATCCCTCGCGGGCCAGCGCCGGGACCGCGTTAGGCCCGACGTGGACGCTGCCGTCGTGGCCGCGGGTCAGATGGACGCCGAGGAAGGGGAACGCCGGGTCGGGCACCGGATAGACCAGGCCGCGCACCAGCTCGGGCCTGGCCAGCTCGTAGTACTCCCCCCGGAAGGGCACGATGCGCATCCCCGGGTCGTCGCCCGCCAGCCGGGCCACCCGGTCGCAGTGCAGTCCCGCGCAGTTGACCAGCACCCGGGCCCGCACCACCAGGCCGTCCGCCGTCCGCACCGCGACGCCCCACGGCCGCCGGTCGATCGCGGTGACCTCCGCGCCGAACCTGATCAGGCCGCCGCCGCCCCGCACCTCGGTGGCGAGCTGCTCGGCGACCGCGCCGAAGTCGCACACCCCCGTCGTGCCCACCCGGATCGCGGCGAGGCCCCGCACCCGCGGTTCGTACTCGGCGATCTGCGCGGGCCCCAGCTCGCGCACGGGCAGCCCGTGCTCCCGGCCGCGCTGCACCAGGGCGTGCAGCCGGGGCAGCTCGGAGCGGCCGGTCGCGACGATCAGCTTGCCGGTCACCGCGTGCGCGATGCCGTGCTCCCGGCAGAAGTCCGTCATCTCCGCGGCGCCCCGCACCGCGTACCGCGCCTTCAGTGAGCCAGGGGGGTAGTAGATGCCGCTGTGGATCACCCCGCTGTTGCGCCCGGTCTGATGGCGCGCGGGGCCCCACTCCTTCTCCAGCACCGTCACCCGTGTGCCCGGTGCGGTCCGCGTGATCGCATACGCGGCCGACAGGCCGACGATCCCGCCGCCGATCACCAGCACATCGCAGTCGTACGCCGCGTGCGTCATCATCACGCCACCTCCCACCCCGATAGTGCACTGACCCACTGACAACGCACTCAAACCCGTGCGGGCACAGCGTGGCGCATTCGGTGCCGGGCGGGCCCGGGGCGCCGGCCCGGCGCGGGGGCGGCTACGCGGGGGCGACCAGCAGCGGGCGGGCGCGCTCCCGCAGCTCGACGACGCGCGGCTCGTCCCCGTAGGGCTCCAGCCGGTGCATCAGGTCGCGCACGTACTCGGTGGTCCGGGTCGACGAGATGCGGCCCGCCACCTCCACGGCCCGGGTGCCCGCCGCACAGGCCGCGTCCAGGTTCCCCGACTCCAGCTCGGCGACGGCCGACACGACGAGCCGCAGACCGTGCGAGCGGACGAACTCCTCGGTGGGCCGGGACAGCGCCTGCTCGGTGAAGCGCCGCACCTGCCGCGGAGCCTTCAGGTCGAGGTGGCACTCAGCGGCGTCGGCCGCGAACCGGTCGTACGAGTAGAAGCCCAGCCACGACGGGTCCGCGTCGCCGTCCCGGGAGCGCTCCAGCCACCCCTCGGCGGCCTTCAGCGCGGCCCCGGCGGCCGGTGCGTCGTTCGCCTTCGCGTGGGCCCGGGCCTCCACGAGGCGGAAGAAGCTCATGGTGCGTGCCGTCGCGAGGCCTCGGTTGCGCTCGACCGCCGCCTGCGCGAGGTCGACGCCCTCGTCGGCGAAGCCGCGATAGGTCGCCTGAAGTGACATGGACGCGAGGACATAGCCGCCGAGCGGTACATCGGCCGCGGCCCGCGCCAGGCGCAGCGCCTGGATGTAGTAGCGCTGGGCCGCTTCCTGTTGACCGGTGTCGAAGGCCATCCACCCGGCGAGCCTGGTCAGTTCGGCCGCGGCACCGAAGAGCGCCCGGCCGACCTCGTCGCTGTACGAACCCAGCAGCAGCGGTGCCGCGTCGACCCGTAAGCACTCCGGGACCATGGACGAACGCCAGTCCCCGCCGCCGTACTTGGAGTCCCAGCGGCGTGCGTCCTGGGCGGCCTCCCGCAGCTTGGACACATCGCTGTGGCCGACTCGCAGCGGCGAGACGTCGTGCGCGGAATCCGGACCGGGCTGGACGGGGATGGACAGACCGTGCCCGGGAGCCGTCGGCGCGCCGCGCCCGGACATCAGCGATGTGCCGGGCCCTGCGGATGTGTGGTGCCCGGGGGCCGTTGCCGGCGGCTGCGCCGACGCGTTCTGCGCCGGTGCGGAGCCGGGCCCGCTCTGCCGCCCATGGGCGCCTGGTGGGAGTGACGTGCCTGGCGCATTCGTCGCCCCCTGCGCCCCCGATGCGCCCCGTGCGCCGTGTGTGCTGTGTGTACCGAGGATCGCCGCCACGGCCGCCGTCGATGCGCGTGCCACCGACGGATCGGCGGGGGATATCAGCCAGCGGGACGCCGGGGTCGCGTACGCACTCACCGAGAACGACCCGGCCAGCGACTGCCAGATGCCGCCACTGCCCGCCCGCCGCCCGGCCAGATCCAGCCGGTACAGCTCGGTCGCCGAACGGACCGCCTCACCCACATCGCGCGGGAACGCCAGCCCGACCTCCGGCGCCGGGTCGGCGTCGGCCAGCCCGATCTCGTGCAGCGGGACCGGCCGGCCGAGCTTGGCGCCGATCGCCGCGGCGATGAGATGAGGCGCGGCGCCCTGGGGCACCATGCCCTTGGAGACCCACCGGGCCACCGAGGTCTTGTCGTACCGAAGTGTCAGTCCGCGCTGCGCCCCGAGGTCGTTGACCCGCCGGGCGAGCCCGGCGTTGCTGATTCCCGCGAGGGCGAGAACGGTTCCGAGTTTCTCGTTCGGCCCGCGTTGCTCCCTGGACATGCGCCACCCCTCGACACACAGACGGCAGCCGCGTCACCGATGCGGCGCGCGGCATTCGTACCGGGTTCTCCCCAGGGACGAACCCCGGCACTCCGGCCGCACACGCATTTGGCCGAGCCCCGAGGAATATGCCGCCCTGTTGAGAACATCAGTAAACCCAGCGTAGTTCGCCGCATCCCTACCGTTAAGGGCCGGACGTCCGTATGGCGGGATTGTTGTCCGTACCGGCCACCGCACGGCGAACAGTGGGGGGCCGGGCGGCGCGAGGGGCTGGAGGGGCGGAGCGGGCGAGCGGGAGGCGAATGCCGTGCGAAGGAAGGGCGGAGGAAAAGCGGGGGAGCGGAGGAGGCTCTGTGGAGCCCGCCCGCGCCCATTCGCGGAGATCGCCCGGGCGACGTCCCGGAGGGGTGAACGGCGGCCTCGGGTGTGGTGCCCGGAGTGGGGGCGGGGGTGCGGTCCCAGCCGCACCCCCGCCCGCCGACCAGCACGGACCCGCGTACGGGGGTGCGTTCGAGGCCCTGTTGCAGCGGTCCCCGCGGCTCTCGCCGGAGGCCTTGTCCGGGGGGTCCCGGGAGTGTCTCCGCGTGCTCCTGGTGTGTGGCCGTGCGCCCGGCCGTGCGCTCTGGCCCGGTCCCGGCGCGAGCGCTTGCATGGGTGCTGCGTGGGTCGGCCCGCTGCACTGGACGCGGCGGGCTGGGGGAACACCGCCGCCTCATTCCCCGCAGGCGGCGGACCGGTCCGGGGGGCGGACCACGCCTCCCGGGCCGTGTGTGGAGCCGGTGAGGGGCCGGCCGCCGGGGCAGGTCCGGGGATGGTGGAGGAGACCTTTCCGGGTTTGGGTGCGGCATGGCGCAGGCCCGGGTTCAGCTCGGAACAAAGAGGGGCGAACGGGGGTAAACATTGCCGCTGTGTGCCGGTCGATCGGTTCCCGTGCCCCTTGAGATTGGCCTGATGTCGCCGGTCGGTCGAGGTTGGGCCGACGGGTTCGCGGACATCTCGGCCGTCGCCTGATCGACGTGTCGGCCGTGGCCGGATCCGGGCCGTTACTCCGCGCCGCGTGCGGGGAACGCAACGCGCGGAATCCGTAACTCCGTTGCTGTCGGGTCCGACGCGCGCGGGCCGTTCACGGAATGCCAGGTCCAGCGGTCGCTCTCTGGCCTTTGCCAGGGGCGCATGCGCTCACGACGTGCGCCGTCCGTAGCCACTCCTGCGCGCCGTTGTCGTGGCAGCATGTCCGCAACGGCGCCGTGCGTTACCGGAGTTCTCCCGATACTGCCCTGCTGCGCCGTTTTGTCCACAGCCTGTGGAGGCGGCGATGCGTTGGTTGGTGGGCTGGAGCAGTATCGCCGCGAGCTTCGGCACGGCCGGAGCGGTCAGCGGCAATGACGACGGGCGCACGATGCACCCCGTTGGCTCCCAACTCCTGTGGGGGGACCCCGATCCCCTCTGGGCGGTCGGCGACTGGCGGCCCGACGAGATCCGCACGGTCCGGGTAAACACCGCCGAGGGCGCACCCACCGCGCGCCTCGCCGTCCTCGGCTGCTGCGGTGCCACGGACGAGCAACTGCGCGTCGGCCTGCTCGCCGCCCGCGGCGGCGCGCTGCGCCACCTCACCGCGTGGACCGGCAGCTACACGGCCGTCGTCCAGATAGGCCGACGGATCACCGTGACCGGAGACCTCGCCGGAGCCCGCCCGGTCTTCTACACGCCCTGGGCGGGCGGCACGGCCTACGCCACCGCCGCGCTCCCCCTCGCCGACCTCATCGAGGCCCAGCTGGACATCGGTCACCTCGCCGCCCTGCTCGCCTGCCCCGAGACCCCGGAGGCGCTGCGCGACGGCACCCCGTACGAGGGGGTGAAGCGCATCCCGCCCGGGCACGCGCTCATCCTCCGCGAGGGCTCGCGGGAGATCACGGGGTACGAGGCGGTGGCCTCCCTCGCCGTGGCCGCGCCCGAGCTCGACCCGGTGAGCGCCGTCGACGGGGTGCGCGACGCCCTCGTCGAAGCGGTGCGCGCCAGACTCCTGGCCCCGCGCCACGCCCCGGAGACCCTGCCCCCCGACCCGGGCCCCGTTCCCGGCATGGGCCCGGCCGAACGCCGCGCCGCCCGGGGCGCACCCGTCCCCGGAATCGGCTCCGACCTCTCCGGGGGCAGCGCTTCGGCGACGCTCGCCCTGCTCGCCGCCGGGCTTCCCGGTCTGCCCGGCACGATCCTGGGCCACGGCACGGGAGCCGGGGAGCGGCTGCTCGCCGTCACCTTCAACGACCTGACGACCCGCGCCCACGAGGACGAGCTCGAACGAGCCCGCGTCATCGCCGCCAACCCGAGGCTGCACCATGTCGTGGTCGCAGCGGGCGAAGAGGCCCTGCCGTACGCCGACCTTGACCTGGAGAGCGGCCCGCTGACCGACGAACCCGCCCCCTCCCTCGTCCTCGTCGAACGC
Source organism: Streptomyces sp. NPDC087901 (assembly GCF_044742205.1). Taxonomy (NCBI): domain Bacteria; kingdom Bacillati; phylum Actinomycetota; class Actinomycetes; order Kitasatosporales; family Streptomycetaceae; genus Streptomyces; species Streptomyces sp. NPDC087901. Next base: position 14,222 of record NZ_JBIUUC010000004.1, on the reverse strand, counting down.
AACCGCCGCCGCCTCTCCGCCGGCAGCGCCGACCACTTCGTGGGCGACGGCGCCCGGCAGGTGCTCGACGCCCATCCGGCCCGCCTCGCTGATCTGCTGATCGACCGCAGACGCCGCCATCTGCTGCGCCCGGTCGCCGCGCTCGCCAAGGCCGAAGGCCCGTCCGCCCACTCCCTGTTCGTGCCGCTGACCGTCTACCGGGCGGCCCGCCGACTGGCCCGTACGTCCTATCGCACCGGCCTTGAAGCGGCGGCCGACCGCCTGCCCGATGCCAACCGCCTCACCCCCGACCTCGACACCCCCGCCGATGCCTCGCTCGCCGCACTGGCCTGGTCCCGCCCGGGCCCAGCGGCCCGGTGGCTCACCGGAGAGGCGCTGGCCGAAGTATCGGTTCGCCTCCAGGAGGCGGCGATCCGCCCCACCTCCGTCCAGCGCCCGGGCGAGGCCCGGGCCCGGGCCTCCCTCGCCCGGCACGCAGCCGGTCACCGCATCCTGGAACAGGCCGCCGAGGTCCGCAGCCAGCGGCTGCACGCCCCCTTCCTGGACAACCAGGTCGTACGCGCCGCCCGCGCGCTCCCCGAATCCCTCCGGGTCCAGCCGGGTGCCCGCGCGGCGATCCTGCGCCGGGTCCTCGCGGGTGCCGGTATCCACGAGCTGCCGCCGGGCTGGGGCACCTCGTCCCAGGCCACCTCGACCGCCGTCACCCGGACCGGCCTGCGCGCCTCACTGCCCGAGCTGATCGCCCTCTTCGACGCCCCGCTGCTCGCCGACGCGGGCCTGGTCGAGGCCCGCGTCGTACGCAAGGCCCTGCGCGCGGCCGCCGAGGGGGAACCCCTCCCCCTGGACGGCCTGGCCGACCTCGCCTCCACGGAACTGTGGCTGCGCCGCCTCGTGTCGCGGCGCGGTACCTGCTGGACGGGGACGGCGGCGCCCCGGCAGCGCGCGGTCGCCGGCGGGGTGGCCCCGGCCCGGCGGTCGCTGCAGGGGTAGCCGTAGCCGTAGCCGTAGCCGTAGTCCGTAGTCCGTAGCGCGCAGTCCGCAGCCTGCAGCCCGCCGCCGCCCGCAGACTGCAGCCCGTTCCAGCTGTGCGCGATGTGATGTGGCCTCCGATGCCCCGCTGTCCGACCGGCGGGACACAATGGCGGGGTGCGGTATCTGATCCTGGGCGTCACGGAGGCGCGAGACGAGAGCGGCACCGCGCTGCCCCTCGGCGGCACGCGCCTGCGCTCCCTGCTCGCTGCTCTCGCCCTGCGGGCCGGCCGCGCCGTGCCGGTCGCCGAGCTCGTGGACGACGTCTGGGCGGACGAGCCCCCGGCGGACGCCACCGCCGCCCTCCAGGCCCTGGTCGGGCGGTTGCGCCGGGTGCTGGGCAAGGAGGCGCTGGCCAGCGGCCCCGGCGGCTACCGCCTCGTCGCCCGTCCGGACGATGTCGACCTGTACGTCTTCGAGCGGCTGGCCCGGCAGGGCGGCGCCGAGCTGGAGGCCGGTGCCCCGGCCGATGCCGCCCGCACCCTGCGTACCGCACTCGCCCTCTGGCGCGGCCCCGCCCTGGCCGACCTGCCCGACGGGGACCACGGCCACGCCCTGCGCCCGGAGGCCCACCGGCTGGCCGCACTGGAGCGCCGTATCGAGGCCGACCTGCGGTGGGCGGCAGCCGAGGGGACCCCGTCGGCCGACATACGGCGGGCGGCAGCCGAGAGGACCCCGTCCGACGGCGAAGCCGCCCCGGCCCCGGCCGCCGACCCCGGGGCCCCGGCCTCCGTAGCCCCCGCCGACCCCGTGGTCCCCGCCCCCGCCGCCCTCGTCGCCGAGCTGACGGAACTGACGGCCGCCCACCCGTACGACGAACGCTTCCGGGCCCAGCTCATCCGCGCCCTGCGTGCCGACGGCCGGCAGGCCGACGCCCTCGCGGCGTACGAGGACGCGCGCCGCACCCTCGCCGACGGCCTCGGCGCCGACCCCGGGCCCGAACTGACCGCCCTCCACCAAGCACTTCTCTTCGCCGTTCCAAGCCCGCCCGAACCGGCCTCCGCCCGGGGCAACCTCCGGCCCAGACTGACCTCGTTCGTGGGACGCGAGCCCGAACTCCGCGCCATCCGGGACGATCTGACCCGGTCCCGGCTGGTCACCCTCACCGGGCCGGGCGGCTCGGGGAAGACCCGCCTCGCCGAGGAGTCCGCAGCCCACGAGAACCGCACGGCCACCGCCCCACGAGACGTCTGGCTCGCCGAACTCGCCCCGGTGGAGGACCCCGAAGCCGTCCCCGGAGCCGTACTCTCCGCGCTGGGGCTGCGAGAGACGTCACTGCTGCGGGACAGCGCCCATGAGGGGCCCTCGCCGCGCACCGACCCGGTCGACGTCCTCGTCGACCACCTTGCGCACGGTCCCCGCGCCCGGTCCGTTCTCCTCATCCTCGACAACTGCGAGCACGTCATCGACGCGGCCGCCGCACTGGCCGAAACGCTGCTGACCCGCTGCCCGGATCTGCGTGTCCTCGCCACCAGCCGCGAACCGCTCGGTGTCCGCGGCGAGTCCGTACGGCCGGTCGAACCGCTCCCCGCCGACCCGGCCCTGCGCCTCTTCACCGAACGCGCGCGGGCCGTACGCCCCGGATTCGACCCCGAACACGAGCCGGCGCACGATCCCGAGGCCGTCGCCGAGATCTGCCGCCGCCTGGACGGACTGCCGCTCGCGATCGAACTCGCCGCCGCCCGCCTCCGGTTGCTCGGGCCGCGCCAGATCGCGGACCGGCTCGACGACCGGTTCCGTCTGCTGACGGGCGGCAGCCGCACCGTGCTGCCCCGTCAGCAGACCCTGCAGGCCGTCGTCGACTGGTCCTGGGACCTCCTCGACGAGGACGAACGCACCGCCCTGCGCCAGGTCTCCGTCTTCGCGGGCGGCTGGGACCTGGCCGCCGCGGAAGCCGTCGTCAGCACGCCGCCGGGACCCGGGAAGAACACCGCCGCCGACACCGCGGACCTGATCGGCGCCCTGGTCGACAAGTCCCTCGTCGTCGCCGCCCCGACCGGGGACGGCACGATGCGCTACCGCCTCCTGGAGACCATTCACGAGTACGCCGCGGAACGCTCCGCCGAGACCCCGGAGATACGGGCGGCCGCCGGGAACGCGCACACGGCGTATTTCGCCGCGCTCGTGGAGGAGGCCGAACCGCTCCTGCGCTCGGGCGAGCAACTGCCTTGGATCCAGCGCCTGGAGACGGACCTCGACAACATCCGCGCCGCCCTCCAGCGCACCACGGCCGCCGGTCTTCCCTGCGAGGCGGAAGCGGCACGACTGGTGCTGGGCATGGCCTGGTTCTGGTGGCTGCGCAACTACCGCCCCGAAGGCCTCACCTGGACCGAGCGCACCCTGGCCCTCGGCCCGGAACCCGCCGACGACACGGATCCCCGGTACTGGCCCTGGATGAATCTGCAGATGCTGCGGTTCTTCTTCGCGATGGACAGCCGGCCAGCGGATCAGGACCAGAACGACTCCCGGGTCCAGGAGCTCATGGGCCGCTTGGCCGTGGCGTTCGCCGCGGCCGGACCGCAGGGCGGCCGGTTCCCCGGGCTGCTCTGGCCGATGACCTCGTTCCTCACCTGGACCACGGTCGACGTACGGCGGAAGATCGACGTGGCCGTCGACAACGCCCGGATGTACGGCGGGGACTGGGAGTACGGCGTCACTCTGATGTTCCGCACGCACATGGTCGTCGACATGCCCGGCGGCATGCCCGGCGTCGACGAGGACCTCGCCGAACTGCGCGTGCTGAGCCGCCGCATCGGCGACCGCTGGATGCGTGCCCAGGTGGCGAGCGCCGCGGCCGAGGCGGGCATGATGCGCGGGCAGTACGACGAGTCGCGTGCGGACTACGAGGAGGCGCTGCTGCTCGCCCGTGAGGTCGGAGCCCATGCCGAGGCCCCGTTCCTGCTGGCCCGGCTCGCCGAACTCTCCTACCGCACCGGCGACCTGGCCGCCGCCGAGGAAGGCCTGGACCGGTCGGAGACCGAGGCGGAGCGCCACCGGACGCATGACGCCACTTCGTACGTCCACTACCTGAGGGCGCTCATGGCGCTCGACCGTGGCGATCCGGTGACCGCCCGACGGCAGCTCACCTCCGCCCAGAAGGAGAACGGGCGCGGTGGCCCGGCTTCGCACTTCACCGTCATCCAGGAAGGACTCTCGGCCCGGATCGCGATGTACGAACCGGAGCCCGCGGGCGGCCCCGCCGCCGGGGTGCGCGGGCTGACGGCGGCCCTGGTCGCGGCGAAGGAGGCGCAGTGCGCCGAGATCGTCACGGGGTATCTGGCGGACGGTGCGGCGATCGTGCTGCCGAAGGTGGGCCGCCCCGCGGAGGCCGCCCGCGTCCTGGCCGCCGCCGACAACTGGCGGCTGTCCGGCCACAGGTCCGCGGCGGAGCAGTCCGAGGTGGACGCCGCCGAGCGGCAGGCCCGCAAGGAGTTGGGGACACTGCGGTACGAGGAGGAGCGCGCCGCGGGCCGCGAGCTGACCCTCGACGACGTCATCGTCCTGATGGAGGGTGTCGCCGCAGACCTTCCGTGAGTGCGGGAGTCACGTAGACCTTCCGTGAGCGCGGAAGGCGCGGTTGGCCCGGACGTCACGATCCGCCCGAGGCACGGCGTACGGGGCACGGCGTACGGGGCACGGCGTACGGGGCCCTTCCTCCCGGTCGGGCTCTTCCGCCTAGCCCGGCGGTCCCGCCTGTCCGGCGGTCCCGCCCGCCCGGCGCTCGTGCTGGGTCAGCGGCAGCTGATGCGTGATTCGGCCCAGTCGGCGAGGGCGACACCGCCGAACGGCGTCGTGGGCTCCACGACGAGCCGGATCCGCTCCTGACCCTCGATCCCTACGCTCACCGGAACGGCCGGGTCGTCGCCGTTCATCACCGGGGACTGCCACAGGCGCGCCCCGTCGTCGTTGAACACCGAGAACCGCACCGAGCCGAGCCCCATGGTCAGGTCGTCCACGCCGACCATCGCCTCGTAACGCGTGCACGGGCGGTTCAGCTGGATGTAGACCGACGAACGGCTGTGGACCGTAACCCCGTGCGCGTACTGCGTGCCGCCGATGGACATGCCCGAACGCTGCCAGACCCAACTGCTCTCGCCGAGCACCACCTCCGGGCCGGAGTGGTCGCCGAGCAGGGTGTAGTCCAGCTCGCTGACCTGATACACGGCGGGTGCGGGTGCGGGTGCGGGTGCGGGAGGGGGAGTCGGGGGCGGTGTGGGCTTCGGCGCGGGGGGCGGAGGCGTGGGGGTGGGCGTCGGAGTGGGAGTGGGAGTGGGCGTCGGTGTCGGGGTCGGCGTGGGCGTCGGCGTCGGGGTAGGCGGGGGCGTGGGCGTGAGTGCCGGCGGTGAGGGTGCCGGCGGCGCGGGCGCGGGGGGCTTCGGCGTCGGCTTAGGCGGTGCGGGGGTCGGCACCACGGGTGCCACGGCCGGGGGCCTGGCGACGGGCTTCGCCTCGGGGCGCGGCTGATCGTCCCCGACCAGCGCCCACACCAGCCCGGCCGCGGCGGCGACCGCGACGGCCGCGGCGATGCCGGCCTTCGCCGGAGCGCCGAGTCCCTCGGAGGCGGCGGCGCCACCGGCCGAACCCGCGGACGAGCTCCCTCCGGTCGCTGCGGCTGCGGCTCCGGCACCGGCGGCACTGGCAGCTCCGCCCGCCACGATCCCGGCGGCCTTGAGCGTGTATCCGGCGGCGAACCAGCCGATGACCGCGACCGGGAGCAGCGCGGGAATCCCGGCGTTGACGTGCGCCAGTTCGCCCGCAGCGAGCCGGCACTTCGCGCACTCGTCCAGATGTCCGCGCAGGCCGCGCTCGGCCCGCATCCGCAGACCCCCGCGGGCATAGGCGCCGAGCCGGTCGGCATAGCGCGCGCAGTCGCCGCCGGAGGTGAGCGCCTGGCTCACATGGGCTTGCAGATAGGCCTGCTTGAGCCCTTCACGGGCGCGACTGGCCAGCACCGACGTGGCGTTGGCCGTCAGCCCGAACAGCGGGGCGACGTCGCTGGGCGACTCCTCCTCGACGGTGGTGTGCCACAGGACGGCCTGCCAGCGCTCCGGGAGGCTGCGGAACGCCTGCATCGCCATCGACTGCTCGGCGTCGTGCATCGCCATCACGTCGGCGCCGAGATCGAGCGTGTCCGCGTCCGACACCTCCGAGGTGCGCGACGCCTGCGCGGCGAACACCGCGAAGTCGTCCACCAGGTGCTCGCGCTTCGCGGTCTTCGTCCACGCGGCGGCGACGTGCCGGACCGCCGTCATCAGGTAGGCCCGCACGGCCTCCTCGGGGCCCTTACCGCCCCGTACCGCCTGCAGGGTCCTGGCGAAGACCTCGGCCGTCAGATCGTCGGCCGTGTGCGCGTCCCGGCAGCAGGTACGCGCATAGCGGCGTACGGCGTCGGAGTGGCGACGGAACAACTCCTCGTAGGCGAGGTCGTCGCCGTCCCGCATCCGCTGGATCAGCTGGGCGTCGGAGGGTGCGTTCCCGGCGGGTGTGCTGCCGGGCACCCGTTGCATGGGCACCGCGGCCGCGGCTGCGGCGTCGATCGCGTCCGTGTCCGCCGAGTGCTCGACCGGAGCGGGCGGCCACGGGCCGGGCAGGACGGTGCCGCCGCCCTCTTTTCCGGCGTCCGAGCGCCGAGGCCCCTGGTTCGGCACCTGGTGCCCGGGGAGCCCGTCCGCCCCCGTGCCGCCGCCCGCGGTGGAGACACCGTCGAGCGACTCTTCCTGTTGCCCGTCACCGCTCATCGCGGACGCCCCCGTATGCGCTTTCGGACTCGAATACCGGGCAAGCGTGCCACAGAGCGCGGAACCGGCGACCCCTCAGCCCCTCCAACCACTCATCCGGGGCGTTCTCTCGAATGCGAGCACTAGCGGGCACTCATTCGGGGAAGGAGTAACGGGATTTGTTGACGGGGCAGTTGGGGCGGAACGCGACGAGCGCGGCGGAAGTACCCCATCCGGACAGGGGTCGCCCTCTACGGACGAACCATCTCATTCGGGCGCGGGCCTGTCTCGGCTGGGCGGGCCGTCTCATCCGGACGACGCCCTGCCCCGTCCGGACGCGGACCGCCGCATCAGGACGACGCTCTGCCCCGTCCGGAGGCGGACCGCCGCATCAGGACAGGACCGGACCGCCTCATCCGACAGGAACGGGAACCGCCCCTCCAGCGAGGTACCGCCCCTTCCAGAGAGGGACCGCTCTCTCCAGAGAGGGACCGCCCCGACCAGAACGGCGCAGCCGCCACCGGCCAAGGGCCTGCCCTCCCGCCGCGGGGCCGTGCTCACGCAGGCCGCGAGCGCAGTCCCTCCAGCAGGATGTCCAGCAGCCGGGCCGAAGCGGCCGCCTGCTGAGCCGCGTCGGGCAGTGAGGGCGCCGCCGTAGCGATGACCAGCAGCACATCGGCCACCGTCACATCACGGCGCAGCTCACCGGACGCCCGCGCCCGGTCGACCAGTCGGCCCACGACCTCCAGCAGGTCTGCCGCCCCGGCGCCGAGGTCCTCGCTCCCGTCCTCCGGTACGGAACGGCGCTCGGCCGCCCGCACACCCGTCTGGACCGGAGCCTGGCCGGCTTCCTGGCGCTGCTGGGGCACCCGGGCTTCGCCCCAGGCCTCACCGGCCGTCGCTTCCGACGCCTGTACGGCACCCGCGTCGCCGGCCACCGCCGTGTCGTCGGCCTCCACGCCGACCCGCAGTATCTGCGGAGGCAGCAGCCGGCCGGCGCCCGAGGCCACCGAGGTCCGCAGGAAGCGCGACAGCGCCGACCACGGCTCCTCCTCCTGGCCCAGCGCGGACCGGGCCTGGTCGGTCAGCCGGGAGGTCTCCTCCTCGGCTATCCGGCGCACCAGCACGTCCTTGCTGGGGAAGCGCCGGTACACCGTGCCGACGCCGACCCGGGCGCGACGCGCCACGTCCTCCATCGGAGCGCCGTACCCCAGCTCGCCGAACACCTCGCGCGCGGCCCGCAGCACGTGCTCCAGATTGCGCTGCGCGTCCACGCGCAGTGGCGCCGAGCGGGTGTGGGCGCCGACTCCGCCGGCCTGGTTGCCGAGCGCGGCTCCCAGCGTGCTCACGGCCGCCGACGGTGCGGTGGTCCCGCTGGACCCGACACCGTTCACCGTGCCGACTGCCCCGATCCGTCCGTTTCCTTCGGACGCGACCGCAGCAGTCGGCCAATGCGATTCCTGAATATGCATAACTGTTCCCCCGGTTATGACGTCTCCCCCCGGAGACTCCCGCCGTGTCAGTCGAGGGTGGACCGATGGTCACCGTCCGACACCCCGACGACATACGAACATAGTTGAGCCAGGGTCAATTCAGAAGGGGGCGGCTCGCCGGGAGCGCCCGCCGTCGGGGCCACGCACCGGCCGGTCACCGATCCGCACCCCTCGCGTGGGCCTTCCCGTAACCCCTGACCTGCGGGCTTCCGCATCCACGGCACGGACGTCGGCCGCCGGCCCGTGGAGAACCTCCGGTCACACAATTTGCCGGGGCTGTGGACAAACTCCGGCGCACGTTGCGTCATGGGGTGGTGATGGCTTCAGATTCCGGGGGAACAACCCCCGGCCCCCCGCCGGGTGTGCGCATTCTTGTCGTCGGTGGGGGCTATGTCGGGATGTACACGGCACTGCGTCTCCAACAGAAGCTGAAGCAGAGACTGAGAAGCGGTGAGGCGGAGATCGTCGTCGTCACCCCCGACCCTTATATGACCTATCAGCCGTTCCTCCCCGAAGCCGCCGCCGGTTCCATCTCACCGCGCCATGTCGTCGTGCCGCTGCGCCGGGTCCTGAAGCACTGCACCCTCGTCGTGGGGGAGGCCCAGCGCATTGATCACGCCAAGCGCACCGCCACCGTCACCACGCTCGCCACGGGCGAGGACGGCACCGGCGCCGTCGAGATCTCCTACGACGAGCTCGTCCTCGCCCCCGGATCCGTCTCGCGCACCCTCCCGGTCCCCGGCCTCGCCGATCACGGCGTCGGCTTCAAGACCATCGAGGAGGCCATCGGCCTGCGCAACCACGTGATCGAGCAGATGGACATCGCCTCCGCCACCCGCGACCCCGCCATCCGCGACGCCGCCCTCACGTTCGTCTTCGTCGGCGGCGGCTACGCGGGCGTGGAGGCGCTCGCCGAGCTGGAGGACATGGCCCGCTACACCTCGCGGTACTACCACAACATCAAGGCCGAGGACCTGAAATGGATCCTCGTCGAAGCGACCGGCCGCATCCTGCCCGAGGTCGGGGAGTCGATGGGCAGGTACGCGGTCCGGGAGCTGCGCGGCCGCAACATCGACGTACGCCTCGACACCCGGCTGGAGTCCTGCGAGGACCGGATCGCCGTGCTCAGCGACGGCTCCCGCTTCCCGACCCGCACACTCGTGTGGACCGCCGGAGTCAAACCCGCCCCGCTGCTCGCCGCCACCGACCTGCCCCTCGACGAACGCGGCAGGCTCGTCTGCACCGCCCGGCTCACCATCGACGCGACCGAGCACGCCTGGGCAGCCGGCGACGCCGCCGCCGTTCCCGACCTGACCGCTGGAGAACCGGGCCGGCAGACCGCCCCCAACGCCCAGCACGCGGTGCGCCAGGCCAAGGTTCTCGCCGACAACCTTGTCGCGGCGATCGAGGGCCGTCCGCTCAAGGAGTACCGGCACAGTTACGCGGGATCCGTCGCCTCGCTCGGCCTCCACAAGGGCGTCGCGCACGTGTACGGGCGCAAGCTCAAGGGGTACCCGGCCTGGCTGATGCACCGCATGTACCACCTGAGCCGTGTCCCGACGTTCAACCGGAAAGCCCGGGTGCTGGCCGAATGGACCCTCGCCGGACTCTTCAAGCGCGAGATCGTCTCCCTGGGCTCACTGGAACATCCCAGGGCAGAGTTCCAAATCGCCGCAGGCAAGCGCCCCCGGCCGGACGACGACGACTGTCAGTAGGGTCCGTCACACTGGACGTGTGACCATAGGTGGGCTCACATCTGCACAGAGTGACCCGGCCGGCAGCGACCGACAGTGACCACCGAAGAGGACCGTCCCAGGGGCAACAGACCGCCACCACACACTTGTGACGCCCCGGCAGAGGAAGCAGCCCGCCCGAGCGGACCAGACCGACACACGAGGCCAGAAATTCCGTGAACTTCACGCGTTGGAGCGCCCGCCTACCCGGAACGCAGCGTCGAGCCGCCCGGGACGACCGCAGTCCCGTACCGGCTGCCCGCGCAGAGTACGCACAGGCCGACACCGGGTCGGGCCCTCCGGACAGCGATCCGGACGGCCCCGGCACCCGGCCCGCCGCACCCGCCCTGGAGGACCTCTCCGCCCGCGACATCCTCGGTCAGCTGCCCGCCCTCGTCGCCCTGGTGCACGGACCCGACCACCGCATCGCGTACGTCAACGACGCCTACACCGCCGCGTTCGGCCCCCGCCCCTGCGGTGCCCCCGCAGCGGAAGCGATGCCCGAGCTCACCGAGCTCAGCCTGCTGCCGCTGATGGACCAGGTCCTGCGCAGCGGCACGCCGCGCACGGTCAAGTCCCGCAAGGCCGGCAGCGGAAACTCGTACACCGTCACCTGCACCCCCGTACGGCGCGACGAGGACAAGGGCCACGAGAGCGGCGTCCTCGTGTACGCCGCCGATGTCACCGACCACGCCGAAGCGGCCGAGCGGCTTCGCACCAGCGAGAGCCGCCACCGCGAAACGGCCGTCACCCTCCAGCGCTCGCTGCTCCCGCAGGAGCTGGAACAGCCCGACGACCTGCGGATCGCCGCCACCTACCAGCCGGGCGGCACGGACGCCGCGGTCGGCGGCGACTGGTACGACGTCATCACCCTCGGCGCGGGCCGCACCGCGCTGGTCATCGGGGACGTGATGGGCCGCGGGGTGCGCGCCGCCGCGGTGATGGGCCAGCTGCGCACGGCCGTGCGGGCCTACGCCCGCCTCGACCTTCCCCCGCACGAGGTGCTCCAGCTGCTCGACGGGCTCGCGGCCGAGATCGACGCCAGCCAGATCGCGACCTGCGCCTACGCCGTCCACGACCCCAACGAGGGTCTGCTCGTCTACTCCTCCGCGGGCCACCTCCCGATCCTGGTGCGCGACGAGGACGGCATGGTCCACCGGGCCGAGGGCCCGACCGGCCCCCCGCTCGGCACCGGCGGCTGGATCCACACCTCGGGCACGATCGCACTGCCGCCCGGTTCCACCGCCGTCCTCTACACGGACGGTCTGGTCGAGCGCCGCAGCGAGGACATCGACGAGGGTGTGGCCGCGCTGGAGCGCGCGCTGTCCGGCGCGAAGGGGGCGCCGCAGGTGGTCTGCGACCGCCTGATGCGTTCCCTCAACATCACCGCGGAACACGACGACGACGTGGCGGTGCTGGTCGTCCAGCACCCCGCCCGCACAGGCGCGACGGCGGAGCTGTTCCACAACGCCTCGCTCGATCTGCTCGGCGGCATCGAGGCGGCCCCGCGCGCCCGCGCCTTCGCGACGGGCGTGCTGACGTCGTGGCGCTTTCCGACGGAACTGTGCGACCTGGGCGTCCTCGCCGCAGGTGAGCTGGTGGCCAACTCCCTGCAGCACGGGACGCCGCCGATGCGGCTGGGCCTGCGGCGCACGGACCGCAGACTGATCATCGAGGTGACCGACGGCGACGACCACCTGCCGCGCCGCCGCCGCGCCGAACCGGGGGACGAGGCGGGCCGGGGCATCTCCATCGTTGCGTCGATCGCCACGTCCTGGGGCAGCCGTCGCACCCCCGGCGGCGGCAAGGCGGTCTGGTGCGAGTTCTCCCTGCCGCAGTAGCGGACCGTCCGGCGCCGGCCCGGCCCTCAGCGAACGGCGGCGACCGGCGCCGGCCCCGCGGCGGACGCGTTCTCCGGCAGCGACACGGCCACCACCCGCGACGGCACGGCCGCGAGCGAGGGCTGGTCCTGTACGGGGGTGAGCCGTCGGCCGAGCCGCAGCGCCACCACCGTGATGCCCAACGAGAACAGTACGAAGGTCACGATGTACGGCCCGTGCAGTGAGGCCCCCATCGGACCGCCCACAGCCGGCCCTACCGCCAGCGCCAGCTGCTTGCACAGCGCGAAAGCCGAGTTGTACTGACCGACCATCGACTCCGGCGCCAGATCCGCGACCAGCGGCGCGACGGTCGGCGACAGCATCGACTCGCCGAGCCCGAACAGCGCGTACGTGGAGATCATCGCGGCGGTCGCCATGGTCTGGCTGCCGTGCCCGAGACCCGCGTAGCCCGCCACGATCCAGGCGAACGCCCAGATCAGGCCGACCAAGGCGATGACCCGGCTGCGCTTGCGGCGCTCCACCAGGCGCAGCACCACGAACTGGGCCACGACGATGACGGCGGTGTTGGCGGCCAGCGCGATCCCGAGCGTCGAGGGCTGGATCCCGGCGGCCTCGGTGCCGTATGCCGCAAGCCCGGACTCGAACTGTCCGTAGCAGGCGAAGAACACCACGAAGCCCAGCACGCACAGCTGCACCATGGCCCGGTGCGACAGCAGCACCCGCAGCCCGCCACGCGGAGCGGACCCGTCGGCCGTCGCTTCCTTCACGACGGCAGGGGTACGCGGCATCCGCACGGTCGCCGCGATGGCGCCGAGCACGAGGAACATCACGGCTTCGATCAGGAACAGCAGGGTGAAGGACGAGGCCCGGCTCGTGTCCACGATCAGTCCGCCGACCAGACCACCGATGCCGAGTCCCAGGTTCTGCAGGAAGAACTGCATGGCGAAGGCGCGGGTCCGGGTGGCGGTGTCGGAGCAGCGGACGAGCATGGTGGCGAGGGCCGGCTGCATGACGGCCGTGCCCGCACCCAGTACCGCTGCCGAAAGGACGGAGGCGGTGACCTGTGAGGAGAAGCCCAGCGCGACAGCGCCCAGGGAGGCGACGACCGAGGCGACGACCAGCACGGGCAGCGGCCCACGGCGATCGATGACCCGGCCGGTGAACGGAAGGACGGCGAGCGCTGCCATGGCGAAGACCGCCAGTACGACTCCCGCCGTACCGGCGCCCAGATCCCGCACCTGCGCCACATAGACGTACAGATACGGAACGGTGAACCCCAGCCCGAACGCGCTCAGCGCGCTCCCCAGCTGGATCCGCCGCAGTGCTGCACCCATTTCCCTGGTCACACTCACCTACCTCAAGGTCTCGAAACCACGTCACCGAACGACTCGAACCCGAAGACTTTAGCACTAAAGTTAGAAGCTCAACAATACAGACCGAAGGACTTCGACAGCTATGGAGGGCGTGCCATACTGCCCGCCATGTCTGACACCACCGAGCCCGAGCTCCAGGAGCCGAGCCTCGACGAGCAGATCGCCGCTTATCAGCGCGAGTTCCACGACCTGGACCCGCAGGTCGAGCAGGTCGTCTCCGCCCTCGGCAGGCTGAACCGCCGTATGAACGTCGCGTACGGGCGGCAGGTCGCCGCCCTCGGTATCAGCAATGCCGAGTGGGAGGTCCTCAAGACCCTCGTCCTGTCCGGCGCCCCGTATCGGCTGGGCCCCGGCGAGCTCGCCAAGCGGCTCGGTCTCACTCCGGCCGCGATGACGCACCGCGTCGACCGCATGGCGGGCGAGGGTCTCGTGACCCGCGACCGCGACGAGAACAACCGGGTGCGGGTCATCGTCGAGCTGACGGACGAGGGTCGTACGAAGTGGCTGGAGGCGATGCGGATGGCCTCGGACTTCGAGGAGGACCTGCTCCAGGACCTCTCGGGCGATGAACGAGGAGTCCTCGGCGAGATGCTGATCCGCCTCCTGCGCCGCGTCGAACACGCCCAGCCGGACGCCGGCGGCCGCCTCAGCGACCTGGGCTGAGACCGCCCGGAGAGGGCGCTTCCCGGGGTGGCCAGGGAGAGGTTGACACGGCCCGCCGGGATCCGTATGGTTCTTCGAGTTGTCACCGAGCCGGAATGGTTCACGACAATCGATCCGCCGCGAATGCGGCAACCAACTTTCAGCTTGATCTCCCACTCGGGAACAATTTCGGCATGCCGGAATTGATTGCGAAGACTCGATTATGAGTCGCCGGGAAAATTCGCTAGAGTTTGGACGTCGGAACGGCCCAACAGCCGGGAAGACAAACCCCACTGACTGGGAATCGGACACGAAAGAGTCTGATAGAGTCGGAAACGCAAGACCGAAGGGAAGCGCCCGGAGGAAAGCCCCAGAAAATGTTCTGAGGGTGAGT
>NZ_JBIUUC010000003.1:794432-885393 GCF_044742205.1 Streptomyces sp. NPDC087901 | reverse complement strand
CACCCCCCGGATCATCAACAACAAGGGGGGGAAGTCATGCCGGACCCGAAGGCCGGAGGCCCCATTGCGGAGCCACGAAAACGGTAACGGGGGGGTATCCCCGTAGGCGATCAGATGGGCGGCGCCACCGGCGGTCAGCGGCGCCGCAGCGCCGGGTCGAGCAGCGCGGGCGGAGTGTCGTGCTTCTCCTGCGGGGCCAGGTCGGTGCCGGGAGCGACGATCGCGTCGATCGCGTCCAGCACATCGGCGGAGAGCGCGGTGTCGGCGGCGGCGAGCTGTGAGTGGAGGTGGTCCAGTGTGCGGGGGCCGATGAGCGCGCTGGTCACGGCGGGATGCGCGGTCACGAATCCGAGCGCGAGCTGGATCAGAGTCAGGCCGGCCTCGTCGGCGACCTCGGCCAACTGCTCGACGGCATCGAGCCTGGCTTGGTTGGCGGGGACGGCGGTGTCGAAGCGTTGCGGCATGAACGCCGAGCGGTTGGTGGTGACGGCCTGTCCCTCACGGATCGCGCCCGACAGCCAGCCCGAAGCCAGCGGGCTCCACACCAGCACACCGAGCCGGTACTGCTCGGCCACGGGCAGCACGTGGCTCTCGATTCCGCGCTGCAGGATCGAGTAACTCGGCTGTTCGGTGACGTACCGGCCCAGGCGGTACTCGCGAGCGGCCGACTGGGCCTGGGCGATGCGGTACGCGGGGAACGTCGAGGAGCCGAAGTAGCGGATCTTTCCCGCCCGTTGCAGGTCGGTCAGTGCCGACAGCGTCTCCTCGTCACTGGTGCGCGGGTCCCACCGGTGGATCTGGTACAGGTCGACGTGGTCGACACCGAGGCGGCGCAGGCTGTTCTCCAGCTCGGTGATCAGCCAGCGTCGCGAACTGCCCTGGTGGTTGGGCTCATCGCCCATCGGCAGGCCCGCCTTCGTGGCCAGCACGATGTCGTCGCGGCGGCCGGCGATGGCCTTGCCGACCAGCTCCTCCGACTCGCCGCCGCTGTACACGTCGGCGGTGTCGATGAGGTTGATGCCGTTTTCGAGAGCGGCGTCGACGAGGGCGGTGACCTCGTCCTGGGGGGTGCGCCCCGTCCTGCCGAAGTTCATCGCGCCGAGCGCGAGGGAGCTGACCTGTACACCGGTGCTGCCCAGGGTGCGGTAGTGCATGACCGTGTTCCTCCATAGCGGGTGAGGTGTGGCCGAACCCAGCCGTGGCTTGGCTGCCGGCCCCTTGCTCTGACATCATGAGCAAACGGAACCTTGTCCCGTTTGACGATACGGAACGCTGTCCCGTTTAACAAGGCGGGCAATGGAGGGAATGGCGCGGTGGCTGAAGGAGACCGGGGTGCAGGGCGCGCGACCCCGCCCAAACGGGCGGACGCCCGGCGCAACAAGAAGGCGCTGCTCGACGCGGCCGCCGCCGTCTTCGTCACGTCGGGTGTGGAGGCGCCGGTACGCGACATCGCGGCCGAGGCCGGCGTCGGGACGGCCACGATCTACCGCCACTTCCCGACGCGGGCGGATCTCGTCATCGCCGTCTACCGGCACCAGGTCGAGGCATGTGCCGAGGCCGGTCCGGCCCTGCTGGCGTCCGCCCCCACTCCGCACGCCGCACTGGAACGGTGGCTCGACCTCTTCGTCGACTTCCTGGTCACCAAGCACGGCCTCGCCGCCGCGCTGCAGAACGGCAACGCCGACTTCGGGGCACTCCACGCCTACTTCGTCGATCGCCTCCTGCCGGTGTGCGACCGGCTCCTCGACGCTGCCACCGCCTCCGGCGAGATCGGCTCCGACCTCGACGCCTACCAGCTCATGCGCGGCATCGGAAACCTCTGCATCGGGGCCGACAGCGACCCCCGTTACGACGCGCGCCGACTGGTCGCCCTCCTGGTCGCGGGACTGCGTCAGCCGCGTTGACCGTGGTGGGCGGTGCAGCCGCTTCCGACGCTCCGGCGGGCGGATGCCTGCGCTAGAAGCCGGTCAGCCAGCGCTTCCGTTCCGCTTCGTACACCGCATCCACCTGTGTGTGGTGCCGGTCCACGAGATCGGCGAACCGGGCGACCGCTGCACGTTCGGCCGGCAGGAGGTCGTCGGCCGTCTTCTCGATGGCTGCGCGGACGCTGTCGCGCATGCCATGCGAAGCATGCGACGCGACCTCGGCGGCACTGGCCGGTTGGAGGTGGCCGAACTTGACGAGACGCCGGACGGAGTCGCGGGTCTCGGCCTCCGGCATGCCGAGTTCGGTGATCAGCCAGTCGAGATCGCCGTACCGGCCGCAGATGAGCGAAAGCCACTGACAGCGCATGTAGACACCGACGTCGGCGGCGGACAGGCGGGGGTCGGTGACGGAAGAGGAGGGGACGACCAGTACGTCCAACCCGCCGTCCCCACGGATCGTCACCGGTTCGGGAATGGTCATGCCTTGTCCTCCATGGGGGGCTTCGATGACAGGGACCGCCGCTGAGGGCGCTCCTCCCGGGGCATCAGCCCCGCACGCACCGCGCTCATCCGTGCCCGTACGCCCTGCACGGGCACGGCGCCCGCCGGGCCCCTGGGTGTGTCGTCGGGCTTGCCGCGGCATGCTCCGCAGATGCCGCCCCGCATCGCCTCGGGGCTGCCGGGGGCGCGGCACTCGCGGCATTCCAGGGTCCGCAGGACGACCGTGCGGACGGGGGTGATGCGTGCGGGCGGCATCTTGTCGAGCAGCCTCGTGCGGACGAAGTGGAAGGGACTGTAGATCGGTGCCGGAAGTCCCTGGGTCAGTGCGCACATGATCTCGGCCTCGGTGGAGCCACGCTCGAACCATTCGTTGACCTGAGGTTCCAGCCCCACGCAGTCCGCGTCGGACAGCGGCAGCGTGGGCGCGGCTTCCCCGAGTGCGGCAAGCAGGATGTACGACCTGGAACGGGTGGGCCGTTGGGTTTCCTGCGGTACGTCGCCCCGCGTGTACGCCGCCCACCACTCGTCCTCGCGCGCGGTACGGGAGAAAAACGTACGCGTCACCCAGAGCAGCGCATCCTCGGTCGCGATGCATTCGCTGCCCCGGCGCAGATGCCCTGCCTCCTGGAGCCGGTTCAGGCTGGTCCGCAGCGCGCACTGCCCGTACGGCAGCACCTTCGCGAGCATCTTCACGGAGATGTCGGCGCCGTCGCGCAGCCCGTCGATGTAGGCGGCGATGGCGGCGTCGCGGGGGAGGAGATGAGTGAAGTCGCGGCCGGTGCGGGGGCGTTGGTCCGGGGCCGAACGCTTGCCGTATCCGGGGTTCGCCATCGGGTGGTCGTGCGTGGGTACGGGGCCGGGCGCGGGGAAAGGGGCGGCACTAAGCTGGCTGGCAGCCATGAGATCGGGCCTTCTTCGATCGTCGTGGTCAGGCCCCTGCTCGGTGTTTGCGCACCGGCGGGGGCCGTCGTGTCCCGGCTGACGCTAGAGCGTCGCTACCCTCCGTCGCAAGTCGCTCGCAAAAAGTCAACCCGCCAGGTAGGGAGGGTGGGTGGGAATCAATCCCTCCACCCATTCCGCTGAAAGAGCGCTCGGATCTCGACGCTTGAGCCCCGGGGTGTGATCCGTGCCGGTCCGGGCCTGCTCGGCGGAGACGATCGCGGGTACGCCGCTTACGGACCTCGCCCCAAGTCCTCCGCGTCCTCCGCGTCCTCCGCTCAAACCGGAGTTGAGAGCGAAATGGGCGCGCATCCGTGCCCGCGAGGCCGCCCCGGGAGCATCCGTCGCGCCTACTTCGCCCCCATGTCCCTGACAGACCAGCCGACGAGGCGGTGGGGAGACGACGCGAAGCGCCCCTCCCCCGAGCGCTTACGGGCTCACTGGCTTACTGGAGCTTCATGCCCGCGGGTGAGGTGAGGCCCTTGTCGGGATGGGCGCGGAATGTTGCCGTCCACGCGGTCGGCGGGCAGGACGTGCCGTTGGGGTGCTGTTCCTTCAGCGTGGCCCGGGTGCTGTCCTCGACCACCGCGTCACCGCTCTTCGCGGAGGTCACGGTGAGCCGCACCGGCACGGTGGACGCACCGACGTCGTCGGGGAGCCGGACCGACAGCGAGGCGAACGGATCGTCGGGACTGCCCGATGTCCGCTCCTCGCAGGTGTCGTCCACGCACAGCCGGATTCGTGCCTCGTCCCGGCCGCCGAAGTCGGCGGGCTGCCACACGGCGGAGACCTGCGAGTCCGCGCCGATTTTGGTGCACGGTGTGTCGTCGCCGAGGGACGAACATCCGGTCAGGGATGCCGCCAGCATCAGCGTGAGAAGGGCACGGCGCATGTCACCACCTCGCTACGGTGCCGGGGAAGGCACTGTTGGCCAATCCGATGTCGGTGAAGTGCAGTCGGCACGGGTCGAACAACCCGTCGCTGTCGCCGCCACCACCGGAGTCACCGTTGATCGTGCAGGATCCGGACGTCTTCCTGTCGACGACCATCCTGGCCTTCGTACCGCCGGAGTAGGTGCAGTTCACCTGAGTGTTGGGGACGACTCAAGAGCGTCCGATCACCCGCGCTTGAGGCTTGCCGTGAAGGCCGACCAGGCCGCCGCGCGGAACACCAGCGCCGGGCCGTCGGTCACCTTGGAGTCGCGGACGGGGACGATCTCGGGGACGCCGTCGAGGACTTCGAGGCAGTCGCCGCCGCTCCCGCCGCTGTAGGTGGACTTGCGCCAGATCGCCGTGGTCAGGTCGTAGTCAGAACCGCTCAGCTTCATGCGCGTATTCCTCCGCCACCGACTCGATCAAGGCCAGAGACGCTGCGGGTGACACCGCGCTGGCCATCACCAGATCGTAAGTCAGCTCGTACTGGCGGACGGTGGCCGGATCGTCCTCCAACCTGCCGATGCCCAGCCCGTCCACGTATGCGAGCGGTGGTGCATCCGAGAACGACATGAGTTTGAGAGGGGTGCCCGCGGGGTCGAGACGGCGAACCACCTGGCTGCGCAGATGACGCCGGAGCAGGGCGAGCGCTACGGCAGCCTGGTCCGGGCGAACAACAAGTTGATGACCTCGGGCACTGCTTCAGGCCTGACCGCCGACGCCGCCGCCCGGGTCATCGCGAGCGCCGTGACGGCGCGCAGACCGCGCACCCGCTACACCGCCGGCCGGGATGCCGCCCTGATCATGCGCCTGGGCCCCATGCTGTCCGACCGCACGCTCGACCGTGTCCTCGCCGCCAACCTGCGCCGCCACTACCCGAAGGGAGCCGTTGGCCGACGAGGACTCCACGAACGGCTCCGTCCCCTGTGGTGCGGCCGCGGGTGAGCTCACAGTCGACGGACAACGTGCCCTCCGGCCCGGGGCGAGGACTCTCACGCCGAACTCCTGCAACGTTGTAGTCCAGTCGCGCAAAAACCTGATGAGGGAACGCAGTTATGCGGCAAGGGTGAGAAATCTCCTTGCAGGAGTCTTGTGGGGCGGGACGTGCGAGTCCTACTGTCGCCTCACCTTCCCGGCGGCCGCCCCACCGGACGTCCCGGTCGTTCACCCCTCCTCAGAGAAACGGGCCTGCGATGTCACGGAAGATCACCGATGTCGGAGCGAGGGCGCGAAGACCGCGCCGAACAGGGCTGTACGCGGCCACGGTTGCCTCCATGACCGCGGCCGCCGTCGGCCTCGGAGTGCTGGCGGGTGCGCCCGCAGGCGCCCGCCCCGCCGCCGCCCCGGCCCCCGTCGTCACCCGTGCCGCCCTCGACCCGGCGCTCGTCGCGGGCCGGGGCGCGAAGGTGGCGTTCGCCGAGCAGGAGGCCGAGAACGCGGCCACCGACGGCACGGTCATCGGCCCGGACCGCACCGCGTACACGCTCCCCGCCGAGGCGTCCGGCCGTAAGGCGGTCCGGCTGGAACCGGGCGAGCACGTCGAGTTCACGCTCCCGGCCGCGGCCAACGCGATCACCGTGCGCTACAGCATTCCGGACGCGCCGGGCGGCGGCGGGATCACGGCGCCGCTGGACGTCGCGGTGAACGGCAAGAAGCGCTCCACGATGACGCTGACCTCGCAGTACTCCTGGTTGTACAACCAGTACCCGTTCTCCAACGACCCCGACGCCGGGCTGCTCCACCCCGACTGGTGGATCACCGAGTGCTCCTGCGTGCCCGCCGCCACGACCCCCGCCCCGGCCATTGCGAAGCCCTTCCGGCCCAGCCACTTCTACGACGAGCAGCGTCTCCTGCTTGGCCGGACATACCGCGCGGGCGACACCGTACGGCTCACCGTCCCGGCCGGGAGCCGGGCCGCGTGGACAGTCGTCGACCTGCTGGACTCGGAGCTCGTCGGCCGGCCGCACGTCGAGCTGCTCGCCGCCAACGTCCTTGCCTTCGGCGCCGATCCGACTGGCCGACGCGACGCGGCGGGCGCGATCGAGAAGGCCATGGCCTTCGCCCGGCGCACCCACCTCACGGTGTACATCCCGCCGGGTACCTACCGGGTCGACCGGCACATCGTCGTCGACGACGTCACGATCACCGGCGCGGGCAGTTGGTACACGAAGATCAAGGGCCGGGAGACCGTGCTCGGCAGCCCGGCTCCGGACGGCTCGACCCACACCGGCGTCGGCTTCTACGGCAAGGACGCGGCCGACGGCGGCAGCCGCAACGTCCACCTGTCCGGCTTCGCCATCGAGGGCGACGTACGCGAACGCATCGACACCGACCAGGTCAACGGCATCGGCGGCGCGATGAGCGATTCGAAGATCGAGGGCCTGCACATCAGCCACACCAAGGTCGGCATGTGGTTCGACGGCCCGATGAAGAACCTGCGGATCAGCGACAACACCATCGTCGACCAGATCGCCGACGCCCTCAACTTTCATACAGGCGTGACCGATTCACGGGTGACGAACACCTTCGTACGCAACTCGGGCGACGACGGTCTGGCCATGTGGTCGGAGAAGACCGCGAACGCCCGCAACACCTTCGACCACAACACCGTCCAGACCCCGGTCCTCGCCAACGGCATCGCGATCTACGGCGGCACCGACACCACCGTCTCGGACAATCTGGTCGCCGACCCGGTCCGCGAGGGCAGCGCCCTGCACATCGGCTCCCGCTTCGGCGCCGAGCCGTTCACCGGGAAGCTGAACCTCGACGACAACACGACGGTGCGCGCCGGTACGTACGAGCTGAACTGGAACATCGGTCTCGGCGCGCTCTGGATCTTCGCCCTGGACAAGAGCATCGACGGCGCCGACATCCGGGTCACCGGTGACCACTACCTCGACAGCACCTACAACGCGATCATGCTCGTCTCCGACTGGGCGGTGAAGGACCAGTACGAGATCAAGGGCGTCCACTTCAAGGACATCAGGGTCGACGGTACGGGCACCTCGGTGCTGAGCGCCCGCGCTGCGGGTGGCGCGACCTTCGAGAACGTGGACGCGCGCAACGTCGGTGCCGTCGGCGTCAACAACTGCGGGTCGTTCAATTTCCCCGCGACCGGATCGGAGTTCTCCCTCGCGGACCTGGGGGGCAACGACGGCGACTGGCTCGCCCCCTGGCTGCTGCCGAACACGATCACCTGCGACGACCGGCCCGCGGTCGTCCCGCCGCCCGCGCCGGGTGCGTGGTGACGCGCGCACGGTGACGTACGACCGGCCGCCCGCGGTACCCGCTCCAGGGTGCCGCGGGCGGCCAGTAATTCCTCAGTAACGGGCTCCTCATAGGTTCTCGCACCAACCTGGCCGTGCTTGCGGTGACCACCCCCGGTCTCCGGAGGTCCGGCCGGGTTGCAGCGCACCTCTCCCGGTAGGAGCTCCTCTTCATGTACCCACCCAGAAGTCCCCGGCGCCGCGGCGTCGCATGGGCGGCGACCGCGTTCACGGCCCTGGCCGTGCTCGGTACGGCGCCGTCCGCGATCGCCGCCACCGGCGCCGGATCCACCGCGACCCCCGCCCCGGCCGCCAAGGTCGACTCCGCTCTCCGTGCCGCCGTCGGCAAGGGCAAGGAGTCGACCTTCTTCGTCGTCATGAAGCAGCGGGCCGACCTGACCGCCGCCAAGGGCAAGCGCGCGCACAAGGACAAGGCGAAGTCGGCCTTCTCCGCGCTGCGGGCCGAGGCCGGCACCTCGCAGAAGTCCCTGGCGTCCTTCCTCGACAGGAAGAAGATCGGGCACGAGTCGTTCTGGATCGCCAACGCCGTCAAGGTGACGGGCGACCGGCAGCTCGTGGACGAGCTGGCCCAGCGGTCCGATGTGGCGAGCATCGTCAAGGAGCAGCGCTACGCGCTCGACGAGCTGGAGTCGTCCTCGACGCCGGGCACGACGACCGACGCCGACTCCGGTGCCACCGACGTCACCCCGGAGTGGGGCGTCAAGGACATCAAGGCGGACCAGGTCTGGGACCAGTACGACGACCGCGGTGACGGGATCGTCATCGCCAACGTCGACTCGGGTGTGCAGTACGACCACCCGGCGCTGGTGGGGAACTACCGGGGCAACCTGGGCAACGGCACCTTCAGCCACGACTACAACTGGTACGACCCGACCGGCCAGTGCACCACCGAGGCCCCCTGCGACAACAACGGCCACGGCACCCACACCATGGGCACCATGGTCGGCCAGGGCGGTGTGGGCGTCGCCCCCGGAGCCAAGTGGATAGCCGCCAAGGGCTGCGAGTCCAAGGAGTGCTCGGACTCCTCGCTCCTCGCCGCCGGTCAGTGGATCCTCGCGCCGACCGACCACAACGGGCAGAACCCGAAGCCCGAGCTGGCACCCGACATCGTCAACAACTCCTGGGGCGGCGGTGACACGAACTTCTACCAGGACATCGTGAAGGCGTGGAACGCGGCCGGGATCTTCGAGGCCTTCGCCTCCGGTAACGACGGCGACGGCGCGACCTGCTCGACCGGCCACGCACCGGGCTCGCAGGCCGACTCCTACGGCGTGGGCGCCTATGACGTCGACGGGAAGATCGCTTCCTTCTCCGGCTTCGGTCCCTCCGTCTTCGACGGCTCGATGAAGCCGAACATCTCCGCTCCGGGCGTCAACGTCCGCTCCACCTGGCCGGGCAACGGGTACTCGTCCATCTCCGGTACGTCGATGGCGACCCCGCACGTCGCGGGCGCCGTCGCCCTGCTGTGGGCCGCGGCCCCCTCGCTCATCGGCAAGATCGACGAGACCCGCGCCCTGCTCGACCAGGGTTCGACGGACGTCGACGACACCCACTGCGGCGGCACCGCGGCGATGAACAACGTCTGGGGCAGCGGAAAGCTGGACATCCTGGCCTCCGTCGACGCCGCCCCGCACACCGCGGGCACCGTCACGGGCACCCTGACCGACCGGGCCACCGGCAAGGCCGCGACCGGCACCGTGACCGCGCAGAACGCCGAGACGAAGCGCTCGGTCACCACCGGCGCGGACGGTGCCTTCCAGCTGCACCTGCCGGCCGGTACGTACACGCTCACCACCACCGTCTACGGCTTCGCGTCCCGCACCAACTCGGTGACGATCGCCGTCGGCGAGACCGAGTCCCTCCCCCTCGCGCTCGACGCGGTCGCCCACCACGCCGTCTCCGGCACGGTCCTGGACGTCACAGGCAAGCCGCTCAAGGGCGCCACGGTGAAGTTCGCCGACGCCCCGCTGGACGCGGTCACCACCGGCGCCGACGGCACGTACACCTTCCCGTCCGTCGCCGAGGGCTCCTTCCGCCTCGCCGTGACCCCCGCCGCCCCGGTGCTGTGCAACGGCAACTGGACCGGCGCGGTCACCGTCGACGGGAACGAGACCGTCAAGGCCTCGCTGCCGCCGCGCACCGACGCCGCCGGTACGTACTCCTGTGCGCCCGCCGCGTACAGCTGGGTCACCGGGAAGACGAAGGTCGCCCTGAGCGGTGACGAGAACGCCAAGGCCGTTGCCCTGCCCTTCCCCGTGACGTACTACGGAGTCGCGTACACCAGCGCCAACATCACCACCAACGGTCTGGTGAACTTCCTGTCGCCGCGCCTCGGTGACTACGCGAACACCGCACTGCCGGCCGCCGCGCAGCCCAACGGCATCGTGGCCGCGTTCTGGGACGACCTGACGCTCGACAAGAAGTCCAGCGTCCAGACGACCACGACGGGCACCGTCGGCAAGCGCACGTTCGCGATCGTCTGGAACAACGCCGCACTGGTCTCCGACACTTCGGTGCGGATCACCTTCGAGGCCGTCTTCGACGAGGCGACCGGCGCGATCACCCTCCAGTACAAGGGGATCGGCAGCAACGCGTCGCAGAAGGGCTCCTCGGCCACCATCGGTGTCGAGAACCAGGCCGGTACGGACGCCCTCCAGTACTCCTTCAACGAGTCCGTCCTCTCGGACGCCTCCGCGATCCGCTTCTCCCCGAAGGCCGCGTGATGAGGAACATCAACCGAAGAGGCGTGCGCCTCGCCTCCATGCTGGTGGCCGCCGGACTGGTGCTGAGCGCCGCACCGGGCGCGCTCGCCGCCGACGCCGACGACAGCAGCGGTCTCCTGACCCTCACGGACAGCCAGACCGCCGATCTCTCCGCACATGCGCAGCTCAACCCGTACCGCGATGCGGAGGTCCAGGCGTACGACCCGCAGAAGGCGGGCGCACGCGAGGATGCGGCGACGGTGCCGTCCACGGGCGCGACGGGCGGCAGCGGTTCGTCGCTCGACGGTGCGGCCACCGACGTGGGTGCCTCCTGGAAGGTGACAGCGAGGTCGTCCGTGGAGGGCGGGACAGGCATGGTCGCGACCGCCCCGGTGGCGGGTGCGAACGGCGACTACTTCGCACTGGACGCGCTCGGCCCCGTCCAGCGGCGCACCGCCGACGGCAAGGAGGTGTGGCGGCGCGACAACGCTTCGCTGTACACGGACTGGCAGGTCACGAACGCCCGTCCGTGGCAGACCGAGCCGTACCCGGCGCGCATCGTCATGGGCTACAACGCGGTCGGCCCCTTCACCGTGTCGTCCGACAACGGCTACACCACCGGTGACCTGACCGGCGACGGCGTGGACGACGTGGTCTTCACCGCGAGCGTCGGCTCCTACCCCTACCGTCCGTTCACGTCACCCGGTTCGACGCTGCCGACCGGTACCTTCGTGACGGTCCTCGACGGCAGCACCGGCAAGACGCTGTGGAGCAAGCTCTACACCGGTGCGTACAACATCAAGCTGGTCGGCAAGACCCTGCTCGTGGCGGACTCGCCGTCGCTGAACCTGAACGCGCCCAAGGACTCGAAGACCACGCTGACGGGCATCCGCTTCTCGTACGCCGACGGCGCGCTCACCCAAGCCGACACCTGGACGTATGACGCGGGCGCGTTCACCGCAGCCGCGTGGGCCAGCCTGGAGCCCCTGGGCAAGGGGCTGGTCGCTGCCTCGTGGGACCAGCGCAAGGTCAGCGCCACCGCCGATCCAGCCGGCCACACCTTGGTGCTGGACACCGCGGACGGCAGCGTCAAGTGGGAGCAGACGAACCGCCTCTACTCGCGGCAGTTGCACTACGACGCCGCCCGCAATTGCATCGTCGCCCTGGAGCAGTCGGATCCGAGCGACGGCGTCGCCTACGAGGTCGCCTCGTACGTACTCTCCGACGGCGCCCGCACCACCGTCGACCGGCGGATCAACGCACTCCCGCTCGACCTGGCCATCGGTGACATCCAGGGCAACTCCAAGCCGGAGTACGCGGTTAGCGAGTCCACGCTGGACCCGTCCCTGTACATCAACGCCAACACCGTGCGCGCGCTGAACGGCGACGACGGCAGCGAGCTGTGGTCGCGCACCGTCAAGCGTGACGAGGCCAACTCCCATGACGGCGGCGGCGCCTGGGGCCTTGAGGTCGTCGACGGCAAGGTCGTCGCCTCGTACAAGGACGACGCCGGCTACGGGACCGCCGACAACCGGGGTGCGAGCCGCTACGGCAGGCTCGCAGTCCTTTCCGGCAAGGACGGGGAGGTGCGCTGGGAGCAGCGCGGCCTGGTCACCTCGCAGATGTGGGCGCAGCCGTTCCGCGAGGGCGGCAGCTGGCGCCTGCGTACGGTCGACACCAACGAGAACGTCCGGACCTACGGGCTGAGCGACGGCAAGCAGAAGGGCCTCGTCCCGCTGCGGTCCGCGGTCAACTCGGCCGTCGCCACCGACATCACCGGCGACAAGAAGCAGGACCTGATCGTCGGCGGTGTGTCCAACGGCGTCTTCGCCTACGACGGTCCCTCGATGGTGTCGGGGAAGCCGAAGCAGCTGTGGACGGCCACCGTGCCCGGCCAGGTGCACGCGCTCGTGAAGGCCGACGTGAACGGCGACAAGCGGGACGAGACGATCGTCGCCGCCGACACCGCGACCGTGGTGCTCGACTCCCGTACGGGCAAGGTCCTCACCACGATCGGCGGCAAGGGCCAGTTCGTACGCACGGCCACGGCCGCCGACGTCAACGGTGACGGCAAGGCCGAGATCATCGTCGCCACCGACAAGGTGCGCGTCTACGACGGCAAGGGCAAGAAGCTCTGGGAGTACAGCGCTCCGGCCTCGGCCGGTGACGTCGTGTTCGCCGACGTGTCGGTCGCCGACGGGCATGTATACGCCCAGTACGCCTCGCATCTCAGCGTGTCGGACGGCATGGAGCCCAGCAACGTGGGCGGTGTCGCCCTGCGTGGCAAGAACGGCGCTCTCGACTGGTCGTTCGTCCCCGAGCCCGGCTCGGGAACAGACGGCAAGCTCTACGGCGCTCCGCTCCAGGCGGGCACGTTCGCCTCCGCGGGTATTCCGTACGCCGACGGACACGCGGCCGTCTTCACCTCGTTCAGCAGAGTCCCCGCGACGGGCGCCCTGACCACGGTCGTGCAGATCCGCGACGGCCGCACCGGAAAGCTGCTGCACGAGGCCACGGCGGGAGGCCCCTGGTCGCTCGGCAACTGGCTGACCGGACCCGAGGGCCTGATCATGGCGAGCAACGTTTCGCTGCGCACCTACGGGCCGGACGGCCAGGACTCGCGGATGTACACGCTCCCTGACTCGCAGACGGCCGCCTTCGCGACCGGCCCCGGCGGGCAGCGGATCATTGTCTCGGGCCAGCAGGGCGGGCTGAGTACCTACGGCCCGTCCGTCCTCACCGCCGGGAGCAACTACCCGGCGAGCGTGTCGGACCTTGACGCCCTGGGCGGCAAGGAGGTCTTCGTCGCCGACCTGAACGGTGACAAGGCCGACGAGATCGTCTCGCTCAACTTCGACGAGTACGGCACGGACCGCACTGCGGCGCTCGAAGGGGGCGGCTTCTCCGCACCGTTCAGCGCGATGCGCCGGACGGTCGTGGCGACGATCGACCCGTCCTGACCGTCTCCGAACCGCCGCAGGCCCCCGAGTCCACGATTTGGGGGCCTGCGGCGCGCTGGGAGGCCCTGGAGAAGGGGCCCGGGGCGCGGGCGGCACCGCGCGATCCGTTACCTCCTTGCGGCAACGCGGGGGCATTCCGCGCCCCGACGTGGCACGCTTTCACAGGTGACCAGCAGAACCGACCCTGCACAGCACCTGAGCGATCTCGCGCGGCTCCGCCGCGTCCGTGACCGCATAGACAGGGAGTACGCGCAGCCGCTGGACGTCGAGGCCCTCGCGCGCGGCGTCCACATGTCGGCCGGGCATCTCAGCCGGGAGTTCCGGCGGGCCTACGGCGAGCCCCCGTACGGCTACCTCATGACGCGGCGCATCGAGCGGGCGATGGCCCTGCTGCGCCGCGGCGACCTCAGCGTCACCGAGATCTGCTTCGAGGTCGGCTGCTCGTCGCTGGGCACCTTCAGTACCCGCTTCACGGAACTGGTCGGGGTGCCACCCAGCGTCTACCGGCGCGAGGCGCTCCAGGCCGAGCAGGCGGAACAGGCCGGGGCGGGGGTGCCGTCGTGTCTGGAGAAGCAGGTGACACGACCGGTCAGGAATCGAGAAGCGCCGGTCAAGAAGCGGGATTAGCGTGACGGACATGGACATCAACATTCACTCCACCTTCCTTCCGCACGAGGACCCGGACGCCTCACTCGCCTTCTACCGCGACGTCCTCGGATTCGAGGTACGCAACGACGTCGGCCAGGGCGCGATGCGCTGGATCACGGTCGGCCCCGCCGGTCAGCCCGGTACGTCGATCGTCCTGGAGCCGCCGTACGCCGATCCCTCCGTCACCGACGAGGAGCGCGCCACCGTCGTCGCGATGATGGCCAAGGGCACCTTCGCCCGCGTCCTCCTGGAC
Source organism: Streptomyces sp. NPDC087901 (assembly GCF_044742205.1). Taxonomy (NCBI): domain Bacteria; kingdom Bacillati; phylum Actinomycetota; class Actinomycetes; order Kitasatosporales; family Streptomycetaceae; genus Streptomyces; species Streptomyces sp. NPDC087901. The sequence continues at coordinate 871,246 of NZ_JBIUUC010000003.1, read as the reverse complement.
ACGGCCGACCTCGACGCCACCTTCGAGAAGGTGCAGGCCGGTACCTCAGAGATCGTCCAGGAGCCGACCGAGCAGCCATACGGCGTACGCGACTTCGCCGTCCGCGACCCCGCCGGCAACCTGATCCGCGTCCAGGAACGGGGCTGAGCCGTCCCGCGACCACAGCCGTAAACCGTACGAAGCCGACGGGGCCGCGCGAGCGGCCCCGCCAACGGATGGAGACACGATGACCAGGGCCAAGAGGGCGGACACGGCGCCGGCTGCGCCGCATGTGGGCGACAGCCACGATCTGATCCGTGTGCACGGCGCGCGCGTGAACAACCTCAAGGACGTCAGTGTCGAGATCCCGAAGCGCCGGCTGACGGTCTTCACCGGCGTCTCCGGCTCGGGCAAGAGCTCCCTCGTGTTCGGCACGATCGCCGCGGAGTCGCAGCGGCTGATCAACGAGACGTACAGCGCCTTCGTGCAGGGCTTCATGCCCACGCTGGCGCGGCCCGAGGTCGACGTGCTCGAAGGGCTGACCACCGCGATCAGCGTCGACCAGCAGCGCATGGGCTCCGACCCCCGCTCCACGGTAGGCACCGCCACCGACGCCCACGCGATGCTCCGCATCCTGTTCAGCCGCCTCGGCAAGCCGCACATCGGCCCGCCCAGCGCGTACTCGTTCAACACCGCATCGGTCCGGGCGACCGGCGCGATCACGGTCGAGCGGGGCGACAGGACCAAGGCGGAGAAGGCGACCTTCCAGCGCACGGGTGGCATGTGTACGCGCTGCGAGGGACGGGGGTCGGTCTCCGACATCGACCTCAGCCAGCTCTACGACGACACCAAGTCGCTCTCCGAGGGTGCCTTCACCATCCCCGGCTGGAAGTCGGACAGCCAGTGGACGGTGCAGGTCTACGCCCAGTCCGGCTTCGTCGACCCGGACAAGCCGATCCGCAAGTACACCAAGAAGGAACTGCGGGACTTCCTCTACGGGGAGCCGGTCAAGGTCAAGGTCAACGGCGTCAACCTCACCTACGAGGGGCTGATCCCCAAGATCCAGAAGTCGTTCCTGTCCAAGGACAAGGAGGCGATGCAGCCGCACATCCGGGCGTTCGTGGAGCGCGCGGTCACGTTCACCACCTGCCCCGAGTGCGACGGCACGCGGCTGAGCGAGGGCGCCCGCTCCTCGAAGATCAAGCGGATCAGCATCGCCGACGCGTGCGTGATGGAGATCAGGGACCTCGCCGAATGGGTGCGCGGCATCAAGGAGCCGTCGGTGGCGCCGCTGCTCGACGCGCTGCAGCAGACCCTCGACTCGTTCGTGGAGATCGGCCTCGGCTACCTCTCGCTCGACCGGCCCGCGGGCACGCTGTCGGGCGGTGAGGCGCAGCGCGTCAAGATGATCCGCCACCTCGGCTCCTCGCTCACCGATGTCACCTATGTCTTCGACGAGCCCACGATCGGCCTGCACCCGCACGACATCCAGCGGATGAACAAGCTGCTGCTGCGGCTGCGCGACAAGGGCAACACGGTGCTCGTCGTCGAGCACAAGCCGGAGACGATCGTGATCGCCGACCATGTCGTCGACCTCGGTCCTGCCGCCGGTTCGGGCGGCGGCACCATCTGCTTCGAGGGCACCGTCGAGGGGCTGCGGGCAAGCGACACGATCACCGGCCGCCACTTCGACGACCGGGCCACCGTCAAGGACACGGTGCGCAAGGCCACCGGTGCGCTGGAGATCCGCGGCGCGACGGCGAACAACCTGCGGAAGGTCGACGTCGACGTCCCGCTCGGGGTCCTCGTCGTCGTCACCGGCGTCGCCGGCTCCGGGAAGAGCTCGCTCGTGCACGGCTCGATTCCGGCGGGGGAGGGTGTCGTGTCGATCGACCAGAGCCCCATCCGCGGTTCGCGGCGCAGCAACCCGGCGACGTACACAGGACTGCTGGAGCCGATCCGCAAGGCGTTCGCCAAGGAGAACGGCGTGAAGCCGGCGCTGTTCAGCGCCAACTCCGAGGGCGCCTGCCCCACATGCAACGGCGCCGGTGTCATCTACATGGACCTGGCGATGATGGCCGGGGTCGCCACGCCGTGCGAGGACTGCGAGGGCAAGCGGTTCCAGCCGGCGGTGCTGGAGTACAAGCTCGGCGGCCGTGACATCAGCGAGGTCCTCGCGATGTCGGTGGCCGAGGCGGAGGAGTTCTTCGGCGCCGGCGAGGCGCACCTGCCGGCCGCGCACCGCGTCCTGGACCGGCTCGCCGACGTCGGCCTCGGCTACCTCAGCCTCGGCCGGCCGCTCACCACGCTGTCGGGCGGCGAGCGCCAACGCCTCAAGCTGGCCACCCACATGGGCGACAAGGGCGGTGTCTACGTCCTCGACGAGCCGACCACCGGACTGCATCTCGCCGATGTCGAGCAGCTGCTCGGCCTGCTCGACCGGCTCGTCGACTCCGGCAAGTCCGTCATCGTCGTCGAGCACCACCAGGCCGTGATGGCGCACGCCGACTGGATCATCGACCTCGGCCCGGGTGCCGGTCACGACGGCGGAAAGGTCGTCTTCGAGGGCACGCCCGCGGACCTCGTCGACGCCCGCTCCACCCTCACGGGCGAGCACTTGGCGGCGTACGTCGGCGGCTGACGCGCTCGTCGCGGTGAGCGGAGGGGCCCGGGGCTCAAGTCCCGGGCCCTGGACCGTCGGCTGCCCGGGGGCGCGCGCCGAACCGTCGGCGGCCCGGGCTCCGGGCCGTCGGCGCGGGGGCGCGCGGGGCGGCCGCAAATGCGCCGATCTGCTGCGAGTGCGCCCCGGCCGATGGTGTGGGTTTGGCGGGGTGGGACCCCGATTGTTTGTGATCTTGGTGAGGCGGGCCGTCCGGTCCGAACTCCCCTCCCTCACATCTGTACGAGGAGTCCCGTGCGTATCCGCCCGATCCTTTCCCTCGCCGCGTCCGCCGCCGCGGTCGTGGCCCTCGCCGCCCCGTCCCAGGCCGCAGACGACGGCTCCTACTTCATCCAGGACGCGCGCACCGGTGCCTGTCTGCTGACCAACGAGGGTTACGTGGGCGGTCAACTCGGCCCTTGCGGCGGCGGCGCGGTCTGGCAGGTGCGCAACCTGCCGAACGGTTCCGTGCAACTCGCCAGCGGTCGGGAGGAGTCGCGCTGCCTCGGTCTGTCGCCGGTGAAGATCTTCCCGCCGCCGGTGTTCCTGAGCCCGTGCGGTTCCTCGCCCGACCAGTGGACGATCGCCGGTCCGGACGAGGGCGGCGCACCGGTCGCCCTCAGCCTCACCGAGATCCCTTCCATGGGCACGCTCACCCCGCGCGGTGACCGTGCGTCGCTCGGCGGCCAGGGCACGCCCGAGTGGACGCTCACCCGGGTCGGCTGACCGGCGGTACGTATCCGGCCCGGGGCTGGGGTCCCGGGCCGTGTCGATGCGCAGCGCGCGGCGCCTGTCCGGTCCAAGGCCGCTTGCGCGGGGCGTAGTTGCTCACCCCTCGCGACACTTCCGTTCTATTGCGGACTGAGATGGTTTCTGTCGAATTGCTTCACGAGCTCGTCGCGCGAGTGACGACTGAGGGAGAGAATCGTTTCTACGGCCATGAGCGCATCTGACGGCCCAACGGCAGTAGGCAGTGGTTCCGCCCCTTCGATTCCGCAAGGCCGTGATCACCGCAGGAGGGCCGGGGGGCTGCCGGGCCCCCGCGTCGCGAACCCAGGCCCTGAGGCGTTTCAGTTGCACGGGACTGCGGGGCCGGGTGGTGGCGGAGCGGAAATGACGCCTTTGTACACGGAGTTGCTGCGCATCTGGGCTGCGCGCGATGCCACGCTCCCCGGCGTTCTGGACGCTGACTGGCGCCGTCTGACCTCGTACCGGCACTTCCATGAAGAGACGGAAGAGACGCTGCGCATGTTGCGCCTACAGGGCCGAACATAGGCAAACAGGGCTAACTGGGTGACCTTTGGGGCAAACTCGGATCCAACTCGTCGCGGCGGCGTTGGATGATGTGTGGAATCACGAGAATTGTGGAAGCGTCACGCGGTGTTGGCTGACGCTTTTTGCGGCGCGGACGACCGCGTGCGTGAGGCGCAGTCGACATTTGACGGCACTCAGACCGAACGCGCGAGGATGCTCGCCGCCTTCGCCGTCACGGTGGGCAGCGACACTGCGGTCGCCGACTTGTTGGGGCTGACCGAGCGAGAGGTGCGCCTGGCCCGGCGCACCGTGGGCAAGGATGTTGCGCGCTCGCTCGCTGCGTCGATGCTCACCCTGCCGAAGCCCGGGAAAGCCGATTCGGGCCCGGAGGCGCAAAGCTCTTCCGGGGAGGGCGTTTCCCGCTTCACCTCAGCGGCCGGGCCCGCGCCGGTGCGGCCCGTCTCCGAGCAATCCCCCGGACCCTTGCCCCGGGTTGAGGGAGTCTCCTCTCAACTGTCGGCGCCCGAAGCGGTTCAGGAGTGGTCGCCCGCACTGGACTCCTTCCTCGTGGACGGCTGGAACAGGGGCGTCGACGCCTCGACGCTCGCGGCCCGGCTCGGCGTCGGCCTTTCGCAATTAATCTCGCGGACCCAGAGCCTGTTCGCGGAAGGCCGTCTCACCCCGGTGCGACGCGATGGGGGGCGCCACCGGCGCCCCGCGAGCGAACGGATGGCCACGCAGTCCACGCCGGCCAACGACCGCGTCCCGCAAGCACCCTCGGCCGATTCCTGGTCTGCGTCCTTCGACGGGACGGGCACCTCCGGGCAGAGCGGCACGCCGTACGCGCAGTACCAGGTTCTGTACGGGCAGGACAGCAATGGATGGGCCGCAGACAGCACCGATTCCCTTCCCCGGCACGATTGGGACGGCATCCTTCATGACTGGAATCGCACCCACTCCGCCGAGCACTGACACTCCGACGGCGGCCGAGCGTCGCAGCGCCCCGTTCGCCGTCGCCGCCGCCGCCGTGCGGTAGCCGCACCGATGGCCTACGGCTCCTCCTGGCCGCTCGAAGAATAGACACGCTCGGTACGCATTTTGGTTACACAGCGTGGAATGAATGGATCATGGAGATGAAGGAGCCGAACAGGACGTGGTGCGGGAAGGCGGCCGGACATGGCGGGTGAAGGCGGCTGTGGTGGTCCGGAGGTCCCCGTGCCGGAGCGGGGGTCGTTCGCCCTCGACGTGCGGGACGGCCGGGTGGGCCGGGTGATGGGATGGGCCGGCCCGTACGTGCAGCTACGGCCACCCGGAGGCGGCGCGGAGTGGGACTGTCCGCCCGACTACGTCCGGCCGGCCCCGCCCGGACTCGCTCTGCGGGCGCGGGTCACGGAGATCAACCGCGAGGGACAACTGCCTCGATGAGGATGCGGGGCAGTCCGGGACCGTGCCGGGGAGAGCCGCCGATAGCCTGCGGGCATGGTGAGCATGAACACGGAAACCGATGCGCAACTGGCCGTCAGAGCAGCACAAGCGGGCGCGGCGGTGGTCCGCGGCATGTACGGGACCTCGCTGCCTCGCGTCGAGAAGTCCGGCGGTGACTTCGCCACGGCCGCGGACCTCGCGGCGGAGAAGGCCATCCTCGACGTGCTGCGGACAGCCCGCCCCGATGACGCCGTGACCGGCGAGGAGATCGGACACACGGGCACGGACGGCGCGGAGCGCAGGTGGCTGGTCGATCCGCTGTGCGGCACGCTGAACTACGCCGTGCAGAACATGCTGGTCGCGGTGAACGTCGCCCTGCGGGAGGGGTCCGGCATCACGGCGGCCGCGTCCGCCGACCCGTTCGGCGGCGAGGTGTTCTGGACCGACGGTGCGTACGCCCGCGTCCGTGAGGACGGCATGGACGAGGAGCTGTCGCCCTCGCCCGGCTCCCGCCTGGTCGACGTCAACCTCGACCCCCGGTTCCCCAACGCCCCGGATTTCCGGGCGGTACACCTCCTCGCCGCCCCGGCGTTCGCCGAGCGGTTCAGGCCGCGCGTCGTCTCCACCACGCTGGCCGTGGCCTGGGTCGCCGCCGGCCGCAGGGCCGCGTACGTCACCGACGGGGATCTGCGCGACAGTGTGCACTTCGCCGCCGGGATCGCGCTGTGCGAAGCCGCCGGCTGTGTGGTGACGGGCATCCACGGCCAGCCGCTGCACACCGGCGCGGGCGGGCTGATCGCGGCGGCGGACCGGGAGACGCACGAGGCGTTGGTGGCGATGGTCAGGGACCGGCCCGCCCCGGACAGCCGCTGATCCCCTCCCTCCTCCCTCCGCAAGGAAAGGCCACCGATGCCGGTCGTGCTCGTCCTGCTGCTCGCCGGGACCTGGCTGCTCTCCGGGGCTCTCGTCACCGGCACCGAACCGCTGACCGTGGCGGTGGGCCGTACCGCCGTGTGCTGCCTGGTCCTGACCGTCGTCGCCGCTTCGTCCGCGAGCGGCCGGGCCGACCTGCGGCGGGCAGCGGCCCGGCCGGGGACCGTGTGGCTGCTTGGCCTCCTCGGCTTCGCCGGGTACGCGGCCGGCACCCTCCTCGCCATCCCGCGTATCGGCACCTCGCTCACCAACCTCGTCGTCGCGCTGATGCCGTGCGCCTCGGTGGCGGTCGGTGCGCTGTTCTTCGGGGAGCGGTCCGGACCGCTCAAGGCCGCGGGCGCGCTCCTGGCCTGCGCCGCAGCCGCCGGATACGCGGCGCTGGGTGCGGACGCCGGGGACGTGGACGCGGTGGGGCTGCTGCTGGTGGCGGCCGCGACGGTCGCCTTCGCGGTGTACGGATTCCTGTACCGGGACCGGCTGTCCGGGCTGCCGCCGCTCGCCGTGCTGCCCGTGCTGCTCGCCGCAGCCACCTGTCTGCTGCTCCCGATGTCCCTGCCCGCGCTCATCGCGCATCCGCCCACCCTGGCCGCGACCGGCGGCATCGTGCTGCTGGGCGCCGCGGTCTACGCGCCCGCCTACCTCGTACAGCACCGGCTGATCCTGCTCCGCGGCCCGGTCTTCACGGCCGCCGTGCAACTGGCAGTGCCCTTCACCGTCCGGCTCGGCGACTGGGCCCTGGGTAGTGCCTCCGCCCCGTCGGCTGCCGAACTGCTGCTGCTGGCAGTGTGCTGCGGGGGGATCGCCCTCGTCACCGTCCAGGCGGGCAGCAGGTCCGTTGAGCCGGTCCCTTCTGACCGGTGAACAGGGAAGGGCGGCACCCCTCTGTCAGGGGTGCCGCCCTTGCGCTGCGCAACCGGCCTTACGGGGCCGGGACTTCCCGGACGAGCTTCGAGGTCCAGGGGCAGTAGATCAGGCCGGGCAGGAAGGGGCCGCCGGCCTCGTCGAGGTGCTCCTCGGTGTACGGCACCGTCGCGTCGCAGACCTCGAAGGCGTAGTCGAAGAACTGGACCGTCTCCGGGTCGAAGTGGTAGCTCCAGCCCGGGTTGTACGGGGCCGGGTACTTCTTGATCCGGCCGATGACGTGCGGCTCGTTGTCCGTGGCGCCGCTCACCAGGTCCCGCGCGTGGTTGATCTCGGGTTCCTTGACCAGCTTCACGATGAACGTGGCCCGCGTGATGTCGGTCATCTCGAAGTACGCGGGCGCGACGGCGGCGTCGCGCTGGGCACCTTCGCTGCTCTGGGTGGCCTGGGCGGGCTGGGCCACGGTGAACGCGAGCATCGCCACGGCCGCGAGACTCGCGGCCTTGCTGAAGAGGTGTCGCATGAAAATCTCCAGGGGTGCAGGACGGGCATGATGATCATGACCGTTCGTCACGAACCGTAAGGCATTGATCGCTGTGGGTGGTGCCGGTGGCTCCGGGGTGGAGCGGTGTACGCCCGGCTCGGCCCCTGCCGGGCAGCGAGAAGGGCGACACCCGTTTCGGTGTCGCCCTTCTCGGTACGTTGACGCGTGCGGTCCGTCAGACCCCCGCAGGTTCCTTCGCGGTGGCGTCCGGGCCGGGGGTGCCGGTCACGGGCGTGGCCGGGCCGGTGGCCGCGACCGGGGAGGCGGCCGGTTCCTGGGAGACGTTGAACTCCGCCAGCAGGTCCTTGCTGAAGCCGAAGAAGTACGTGGCGACGAAGCCCGCCAGGTAGCCGACGAGCAGGCCGCCCGCGTAGATCGCGATCGTCGAGCCCAGGCCGTGGTTGCCGTCCAGCAGCGGGAACAGGGCCCAGCCGGACGGGCCGATCGCGGTGGAGCCCACAGCGTCGCCGAGCTGGTTGAAGAAGCCGACGAACGCGCCGCCGAACGCACCGCCCACGCACGCCGTGATGAACGGGCGGCCCAGCGGCAGCGAGACACCGTAGATCAGCGGCTCGCCGACGCCCAGGAAGCCCGCGGGCAGGGCGGACTTGATCGTCCGGCGGATCGACTCGTTGCGCGGGAGGCGGAAGAACACCGCGATGGCCGCACCGACCTGGCCGGCACCGGCCATGGCGAGGATCGGGAGCAGGACGGTGTAGCCCTGCTGCTCGATCAGCGTGGTGTGGATCGGGATCAGCGCCTGGTGCAGGCCCAGCATGACCAGCGGGAGGAAGAAGCCGCCGAGGACGAGACCCGCGCCCGCGCCGCCGTTGGACAGCAGCCAGTCGGCGAACGTACCGATCGCCGTGGAGACCTCACCGGCCACGTACATCAGGCCGAAGATCGTCACCAGTCCGGAGATCAGGACCGTCAGCGTCGGGGTGACCAGGACGTCCAGCGCCTCCGGGACCCAGCGACGGCACCACTTCTCCACGTACACCGCGAGCACCGCCGCGCCCAGGGCGCCGAGGACACCGCCCTGGCCGGGGGAGAGCTTCTGGCCGAACGCCTCGATGTTCGCGACGCCCGGGAAGACGATGATGGCGGCGACCGCACCGCCGAGGATCGGCGTGCCGCCGAACTCCTTCGCCGTGTTGTAGCCGACGAAGACCGCGATCAGCGCCATGAAACCGGACGCCATCGCAGCCAGGGCCGGGGTGACGGACGTCAGCCAGCCGAGGTTGACCAGCAGACCGTTGAGGCCCGCGATGATGCCGCAGCCGATCAGGGCCGGGATCAGCGGCACGAAGATGTTGGCGATCCGGCGCAGGAACAGCTTGAACGGCGTGGCGTTCTTCGCCTTCCGGGCCGCCCTCATCTCGGCGCCCTGCGCGGCCAGTTCCTCCGCGGTGAGCGGGGCGGCGCCCGGGTCGGCTGCCGGGGCCGGGGTGGACGCAGGGGCTGCGGCCTTCCCCTCCTCGACGAGCTTCTCGAACTCGGGGGTGACGCGGGCGACCGTACCGGGACCGAGAACGATCTGGTACGTGTCGTCGTCGACCACGCCCATGACGGCGGGCACGGCCTTCAGTGCCTCGTCCTGGACGAGCGAGCGGTCATGCAGACCCAGCCGGAGCCGGGTCATGCAGTGGGCGATGGAGCTGACGTTCGCGGCGCCACCGACGAGCGGAAGGATCGCGGCGGCAGTGGCGCGGTTCTTGTCTTCTGTAGCCATGGTGCGTGGTGCCTTGCTGTGCGGGGGAGCGGAGGTGGAGCCGAGGGGTCAGGTGGTGCGGGGGGCGGCGGCGAGCGCGGCGCGGAGATGACCGTCCGACGCGGACAGCAGCGTGGCGGCGGTGGGACCGTCGACCTGGCCGAGGATGGTGAGGATGGCGTTCTTCACCTCGCCGTCGGTCGCGGCCAGCGCGGCCTCGATCTCGGCGTCCGAGGCGCCGGTGGCCAGCGAGACGATCCGCCGGGAACGGGCGCGGAGCTTCTCGTTGGAGGCGCGGACGTCGACCATGAGGTTTCCGTACGTCTTGCCGAGCCGGATCATCGTGATCGTCGAGAGCATGTTGAGGACGAGCTTCTGGGCCGTGCCCGCCTTGAGCCGGGTGGAGCCGGTGAGCAGCTCGGGGCCGACGACGACCTCCAGGGGGTGCTCAGCGGCGGCGCCCAGCGCGGAGTCCGCGTTGCAGGACAGGCCGATGGTCAGGGCGCCCTTGGCGCGGGCGTGCTCCACGGCCCCGATCGCGTACGGCGTGCGGCCGGAGGCGGAGATGCCGACCACGGTGTCCTCGGCGGTGAGGCCCAGCGCGTCGAGGTCGGCGGCGGCCAGCTCCTTGCTGTCCTCCGCGCCCTCGACGGCGGTGACCATCGCGGACGGGCCGCCCGCGATCAGACCGATCACGTCTGCCGGGTCGGTGTTGAAGGTGGGCGGGCACTCGCTGGCGTCCAGCACGCCGAGCCGGCCGGCGGTGCCCGCGCCCGCGTAGATCAGCCGGCCGCCGCGGGCCATGCGGGCCGCGGTGGCGTCGATCGCGGCGGAGATCTCGGGCAGCCGCTCGGCGACGGCGGCCGGGACGGTCCGGTCCTCGCCGTTCATGATCCGGGCGATCTCGGAGGTGGCCAGCTGATCGATCTCGGCGAGCTCGGGGCGGAAGGCCTCGGTGGTGAGGGTGGCGAGCTGGGCGCGCAGTTCGCCGTATCCGTCGGGGGTGGCGTCGGCGTCGGTGAGGGAGGTCATGGAGAGCGGCTCTGCTTTCTTGAACTCGTACGGTTCTGCGGGTGCGGGTGCGGGTGCGGGTGCGGGTGCGTGCCGCTGGTCAGCGGGTGCGGGTGCGGGGGTTGTGGCGGTGGGCCAGCGCCTCGTAGGAGGCGGCAAGGGCCGGGGCCGCCGTCTCGTACGTACGCTGCGCGACTCCTATGAACAGGCAGTCGACGACCAGGAGCTGGCTCGTACGGCTCGACATGGCGGCCGGGCGCAGCTCGCTCTCGCGGGCCGTGGACGTGGTCAGTACGTGGTCGGCGTACTGCGTGACCGGGCCGTCGGGGCGGCCCGTGATCGCGATCGTCGTCGCGCCGCGGTCGAAGGCGACGCGCAGCGGCTCGATGACGTCGCCCGTCGAACCGGAGTGGGTGATCGCGATGGCCACGTCACCGGAGCGCAGCTGCACGGCGTTGGTCACCGCGAGGTGCGGGTCCATGTGGGAGTGCGCGATCAGGCCGATACGGGCCAGCTTCTGGGCCAGGTCCTGGCCGACGAGCGAGGAGGCGCCCACGCCGTAGATGTCGATCCGGCGGGCGGTGGCGGCCGCGGCCACGGCGGCACCGAGCTGCACGGTGTCGAGCCCGGCCGCGGTGTCGGCGAGGGTCTGCTGCTCGTCGTAGGCCAGCTTGGCGACCACGTCGGCGATCGGGTCGTCCACCGCTATGTCCGCGGTGACGGCGGGCGCCCGGCCGGACTGCTGGTGGGCGGCGAGACCGGCCAGCGCGAGGCGCAGGTCGCGGTAGCCGGGGTAGCCGAGGAGGCGGGCGGTGCGGACCACGGTCGCCTCGCTGGTGCCGGTGAGCTCGGCGAGACCGGTGACCGTGAGGGCAGCGCAGCCGGCCGGGTCGCCGGCGACGGCCTCGGCGACCCGCTGCATGGAGCGGGTCATGGACGGAGCGAGTGTCCGCACCTTGGCCGCGAGGGCTGCCGGGGCGGGCGGCGAATCAGCGCTGAAACTTTCCTTCAGGTCATTGGTCACCTTTGAAAGATATTTTCAACCCCCGTGTCCGTCAACCCCCCTTTGGTCCCGACCTCTGGCAGGACGGCAGGGCGACGGCAGCACGACCGCAGCACGACGGCAGGACGACGGCAGGACGAGGGCACGACGGCGCGCGACGGACGTGCGGCGCGCAGGTGGACAATGGCTGCATGGAGCTGAACCCCCTGGAGCAGGCACTGCACACTGCCCGCGCACTGGTCATGGCCGATCTCGCCGCCGGAGACGTCGCCGAGGCGCAGATCGTCTCGCTGGTCGAGGACGCGGTGACGCACCGGCGCTGGTGGGTCGAGCAGTGGCCGGAGGGAGTGGACTTCGTCGTCGGTCTCGTCGCCCAGGACGTACAGGACGCGCTGCTGGAGCAGTACGGCCGCTGGCCGCTCTGCCCGGTCTGCGACGCGGGCGACCCGCACGCGCTCGACGTCGAGCCGGAGCTCGGCCCGGACCCGCACTGGGTCTGCACGAAGGCGACGGTCGCCGTGGCCCCGGTCGGTGCGCTCGGCGGGATACTGCGGCCGTGACCGTCTACATCGACCCACCGGACTGGCCTGGGCACGGGCGGCTCTGGTCGCACCTGGTCAGCGATGTGTCCTTCGACGAACTGCACGCCTTCGCGGCGTCCATCGGCTGCCCGCCCCGCGCCTTCGAGCGCGACCACTACGACGTACCCGAAGCGCATTACGAGGACGCGGTACGGGCCGGAGCCCGGCAGATCGGCTCCAAGGAGCTGGTCCGCAGGATCACCGAAGCGGGCCTGCGCCGCCCCAAGGGCAGGCCCACGCCGGGCTGAGCACCCGGCGGCCTCTCAGCCGGCCGACGAGGGCGCGCACACCGGCGCCGCGTCCTGAGCGCTCTCCCGCGACACCGCCGCCGGAGCGCCCGCCACCAGCAGGGACGACGCGTTGCGGCTGCGCTGCAACCGCAGCGAGAGGACCACCGTCACCAGCGCCAGCACGGTCATCGCCGCCCCCGCCCACGCGGTGGCCTCGAAACCGAAGTCCAGGTCGATCACCGTGCCGCCCAGCCAGGGGCCGCCGGTGTTGCCCAGGTTGAACGCGGCGGTGGTCGTCGCGCCCGCCAGCGTCGGGGCGGCGCCCGCGACGTTGAACATGCGGGCGTTCAGCGCCGGAGCCGTGTAGAACGCCGAGAGGCCCAGCAGGAACGAGAGCCCGATCACGGCGGCCTGGTTCGACGCGAACAGCGCCAGTGCTGCCAGGAACACCGTCGACGCCGCGATCCCGCTCAGCAGCACCCCGAAGAGGTGCGCGTCCGCGACCCGGCCCCCGATCATCGTGCCGATCAGCGCACCGATCCCGAACAGCGCCAGCACGGTCGGCACCCAGCCCGAGTCCAGACCGGCGACGTCCGTCAGCAGCGGCGCCAGATAACTGAACGCGCAGAACACCCCGCCCGCCGCGAGCGCGGTCAGCACGATGGAGAGCCACACCTGCCGGTCGCGATAGATCCCCAGCTCCCGCTTGAGCTGCGGCTTCTCGTCCGGGAGCGGGATGCGGGGGATCATCGTGGCCACCCCGACCAGCGCCACGGCGGAGGCCGCCCCGACCGCCCAGAACGCCGACCGCCAGCCCAGGTTCTCGCCGAGGAAGGCGCCCAGCGGCACACCCAGCACGTTCGCGATGGACAGCCCGCCGATCATCACGGCCATCGCGCGGGCCCGGGAGTTCACCGGCACCATCGCGATGGCGACGGCAGCGCCGACCGCCCAGAACCCGGCGCACGCGAACGCGCTGACCACCCGGGACGCGAAGAGCACCTCGTACGTCGGCGCGAGCGCCCCCGCGACCTGGCCGAGGCCGAAGACGGAGATCAGCGCGATGAGCGTGGTGCGGCGCGGCAGCCGGAGCGTGGCCACGGCGAGCAGCGGGGCGCCGACCACCATGCCGATCGCGAACGCGGATATGAGGAGCCCGGCACGTGGGATCGACACGTTCATGTCATCGGCGATGGGTGGCAGCAGCCCGGAGAGCATGAACTCGCTCGTGCCGAGGGCGAAGACCGAGAGGCCGAGGATGTACACGGCCAGGGGCATGCGGGAGCGGCGAGTGGCAGAGTCGGGCATGACAGGTGCCAACAGCGAAAACGGCCGTGGCATTCCCCGGAGCCGGCCGGTCCGGTTCGCTCGAGGGCCTCGGCACCGGCTGCGGAGTCGGCTGGTCCGGTTCAGCTCCGGGCCCGGCCGACCGGGTTGGCTCCCGGCTGCGGACCCGGCCGGTCCGGTTCAGCCCCGGGCCTCGACCTCGGCCGCGGACCCGGCCGGTCCGGCTCGTCCCGGGCCTCGGCCCCGGCCCCGGCCGGCCACAGCTCCCGCCCAGGCCGTTCAGAGTGCGAGCAGCTCCAGCTCCGTGCTCAGGTTGTGCCGGGCCCGCGCCTCCCACTCCGCCGTCCCGTGCGGGGTGCGGAACAGCCGCGGCAGCTCCAGAAGCTGCCGCAGCACCGCCGCCCGGCCCTCCCGGAACGCCTCGGCGGGGACGAAGCCGTACTCCTCGCGCACCCGGGCCGCGTACTCCGCGTACTCCTTGGGCGGTGCCGCGAGGATCGCCAGGTCCGCGTCGCACAGGACCTCGCCGTTGCTGTCGCCGTCGGCCGGGTCGTGCGAGACCGTGAGCCGGACCAGGCGGGCGACCTCGGCGGTGGTCGCGGCGGGCACGCCCGCCTCGGGCAGGGCGCGCTCGGCGAGGACGGCGCTGCGCTCCTCGTTCTCGGAGCGGTCGGGCCGGTAGACCGCGTCGTGGAACCAGGCGGCCAGCCGGACCGCGTCCGCGTCCGCGGCATGACCGGCGAGCTTGTCGATGTGGTCGAGGACCGCCGCCAGATGGGCGGTGGTGTGGTAGCGCCGCTGGGGCTCGGCCCAGCGCGCCAGAAGGTTGTCTGCGTACGGCAGCGGGTCGGGGCCCTCGCCGCCGCCCCGGGCGGCGACGAGGGCTTCCTGCCAGCGGATGCGGAGACTCTGGGCGCTGTCGGTCATGGGGCGACTGTAAGGGGGCCGGGAGTGCCGGTGCCGGTCAGTCGGCAGTGCCGGCGCCCGGCTCGTCCACGCAGGACAGGGCCGAGATCTCGGACTCGGTGGGTTTGGCCTCGTCCCGAACGGCCTTGGGGACGGCGGGGAGGCTGTTCTGGAAATCGCGCTCCCACGAGGTCGCCTGGCGCACGTACTCCGTGAGCTTGTCGCGGAGCCGGACACAGTCCTTGCGGTGCCCCTTGGCCATGGCGATGCCGTAGTCGTTGGGCTCCCCGAACTTGATGCCGGGCACGACCTTGAGCGACGGGTTGGCCTGCATGAACCCGTAGAGGATCAGCTGATCCGTGGAGACCGCGTCGACCTCCTTCTCCTTGAGCGCGTTCACGCAGTAGTTGGCGTCGTCCTCCGTGCGCTTGACGATCTTGTCGTACGCCGCCTTGCTGAGCTCGTTGGCGGACGTCGTGCCCTCCCAGACACAGACCACTTTGCCGTCGAGATCGCCCAGGTTCCGGATGCTCCGGTCGTTCGCACGGACGAGGAAGCCCTGGTGGGTGGAGGCGTACGGGCCGACGAAGTCGAGGTCGTCGCCGCCCTTGCTCCTGGGCGCCATCCGGGTCGGGGTGATCGAGAACGTCGCGGCCACCAGCTGTACGTCCCCGTCGTGCAGCAGACGGGCCCGGTTCTTGGACAGCACACCGCTGAACCGCGGGGTGTCGTAGCCGAGCATGTTCATGAGCGTTCCGACGACGGCGATGTCGAAGCCGTTGTACTCGCCGTCGTGCGGGGAGAAGCTCGTGCCGGGCTGGTCGCTCTTGGCTCCCACCTCCGTGTGGTCCCCCAGGATCGACGGGGGGTCGGAACTGCATCCGGTCACGGTCACGTACAGGAGGGCCGCTGCGGTGAGGGCCGCCCAGCGGCGCTGAGCTGCTCCTGCCATCTCATACCTCGCTCCGTGTGAGTGGTCTGTCAGTCGTTGTGCAGGACGCCCTGTCGGTCCACCAGCCGAAGGGTGCAGCCCTCGGCGGTCCGCACCCGTAGCTCGAAGGTCACACCGGCCCGGTCCGCGAGATCGCCGAGGGCGAAGTCGGTGGTGGACCGGGCGGGCAGTTCGGACCGGCGCGGGGTGACGCTGTCGGTGACCGCGGTGAGCAGGACCCTCGTCTTGTGGGAGCAGGCCGGTGCGTCCGGGTCGTCCTCTCCGATCTCCAGGGTGAGACGCAGCCGGTCGCGTCGGTCGGCGCGGTCCGGCTGGGCCATCGTCAGGGTGAGCACGCTGTCCGGGGCACCGGTCAGCGGCTGCGCCCCGCGCACCCGGAGCGTCGCCCCCACCTCGCCGGTCCGCACGACGTCCTGGAACGCCCACCAGCTGATCAGGGCACAGACGAGTGAGGCGACGAGGAGCAGGTCGGGAAGCCGGAGTCCCGAGCCGTCCTTGGCGCCCTGCCCCTGCGGCCCGGGCGTCCCGCCGCGGTCGGGCCGGCGCAGGCTGATGTGGACGACGGAGGCCAGGAAGGCGAGCAGCAGGAAGGCGAAGAAGGCGACGTACTGGCTGCGCGAGCCGCCGGGCCAGTTCCAGATGGCGTAGCCGGCGAGGGCGACGGCCAGGACGAGGAACAGCCAGCCCGTAACGAAGGAGGCGCGCTGGATGAAGATCTGGAGAAGGGTGTCGGCCCTGCCGACCACGGTGTTGTTGGCACCGAACGACTGGTTGGAGACCTCTCCCCTGCCGCCTGGGTCCTGGCTCACGGCCGGTCGTCTCTCGGGTGCTGGTTGAAGGTGCCGACGCTCCCGATCACGGTGTTGTGATCACCCCGGGAGGTGACCGAGACCGACGGGGCGGGTGCGGGCTCCGGGGTGCGCAGCAGGTCCACGAGATCGTGACGGCCGGGTGGGCCGTTCAGCCACGTGGCCAGCGCCGCCGCGAGCCGCGCCCGATCCGTGTCGGTCAGTCGGCTCAGCAGACGGTCCAGTTCGGCAGCGTCCGGTGCGGTGAGACCGGCCGCGTCGTCCGTTTCCTGTCCGTCCCCGCCGACGAGGCTCCGGAAGGCGCCCTCGCCCGCGTCCACGCTCCGGTCGGCGATTCGTTGTACGGCGCTGTCCATCACTCCGTCGACCATGCGGCCGAGGAAGAAGGAGAAGTGGGGGGCAAGTTGGCCGGCAAGGTCGAACAACGGGGACACGGTGGCTCCATGAGTCGTCAGAGATCCGCCAACACTCTTGATGCCGAGGGTAGTTGAACGAACGCGAATAGTGCAGGGCTTCGAACGGCGGCGGCGGATGATGATTAGCTGGGGCCATGGCTGACGAACGCGATCCCGAGCTGCCCGGTCTCCTCCTGCGCACCGGTCGGGACGCACTGCTCCCGCTGCTGCGGTCCGCCGCGGACGGCGACTTCGAACTGCGTACCGCGTGTCCCGGCTGGACGGTGCGGGACGTGCTCGCGCACTGCGGGTCCGTGCTGAGCCGGGTGGTGGAGAGCCGGTTCGGGCCGGATGTGTTCAGTCCCGAGTGCAACGACCGGGACATCGCCGAGCGCGCGGACTGGACGCACACCCAGGTGGTGGACGAGCTGGAGCGGGGGATGACCGACGCCGGTCCGGTCATCGCCGCGGCGGGCGGGGTGCTGGACGCGGTGGCGCTGGGGGAGTGGGTGCACGTGGGGGACGTGTGCGCGGCGTGGGGGCTGCCCGACGCGTACGGGGGCCCCGGGCTGCCGCACGCCCTGGGCCTCCTCGTCCCGCGCGCCCTGCGCCGTAAGGTGCCGCGGCTCGTCGCGGAGCTCACGGACAGCGGGCAGAAGGTGGTCATCGGCGCCGAGCAGGAGGGCCGGGCCCCCGGACGGTACCGGGGTGACGGGGCGACCCTGATCCGGCTGTGTTCGGGCCGGCCGCTGGTGGGGACACGGTACGAGCTGGAGGGCGTCCGGGAGCACGAGCTCGGGCTCTTCGACTGAGAGGCCGTCCGGGACGCCGGGACGCCGGGACGCCGGGGCCCGCCGGCCGGGACGGGCGCTACGGTGCGCCCGTGACGAATATGACGAACCTGCCCGGCAGGACGGACGGGCCGGACCCGCTGGGCGGGCCGGTCGTGGTGATGGACCTCAACGCGGACTTGGGCGAGGGCTTCGGACGCTGGACGCTCACCGACGACGAGGCGCTCCTCGCCTGTGTGACCAGCGCCAATGTGGCGTGCGGCTTCCACGCGGGGGACGCCTCGGTGATGCGGCGGGTCTGTGACTCGGCGGCCGCCCGGGGCGTACGGATCGGCGCGCAGGTCTCGTACAGGGACCTGGCGGGCTTCGGACGCCGCGCCATGGATGTGCCGGCCGCCGAGCTGGCCGCCGAAGTCGCCTACCAGATCGGTGCGTTGCGGGTGTTCGCGGAGGCTGCCGGATCCCGGGTCTCGTACGTCAAACCGCACGGCGCCCTCTACAACCGCACCGTCCGGGACGACGAGCAGGCCGCCGCCGTGATCGAGGGCGTCCGGCTGGCGGGCGGGGACCTGGCCGTCCTCGGGCTGCCCGGCTCCCGGCTCCTCGTACGGGCCGCTCAGGCCGGTCTGACCGCCGTCGAGGAGGCATTCGCCGACCGCGCGTACACCCCGCAGGGCACGCTCGTGCCGCGCGGGGAGCCGGGCGCGGTGGTGCACGAAGCGGACGAGGTCGTACGCCGCAGCGTGGGCTTCGCGGTGGACCGGTGCGTGACCGGGGCCGACGGCGGCCGGATACCCGTCGCCGCCCGCTCCCTGTGCGTCCACGGCGACACCCCGGGCGCCGCCGCGCTCGCCCGACGGGTCCGGACCGCGCTGGAAGAGGCGGGCGTCGCGGTGCGGGCGTTCGCGTGAGCGCGGCGCGCCGCACCGGCCCGCCGCTCGTCGTGCTGCCCGCCGGGCCACGGGCGCTGCTGGTCGAGCTGGACGGCCGTGCGGACACGGAGGCGTTCCACGCGGAGGTGCTGCGGCGCCGCGCGGCGGGCGGACTTCCGGATGTGCGCGACATCGTGCCCGGCGAGCGGACGGTGCTGCTCGACGGCATCGCGCGGGGCGCGGCCGCGCTCGCCCGAGAGCTGCGGACCTGGCACATACCGCCGCCGCTCCGCGATACGGCTGCGGCGGTGGAGATCCCCGTCGTCTACGACGGACCGGATCTGGCCGACGTGGCCGAGGCATGGGGAGTGGCCGTCGCCGAAGTGCCCCGCATGCACGCCGGAACCGAATTCCGGGTCGCCTTCTGCGGGTTCGCCCCCGGCTTCGGCTATCTGACCGGACTGCCGGACCACCTTCACCTGCCGCGCAGGGCGACGCCGCGCACCCGGGTCCCGGCGGGTGCGGTCGCGCTGGCCGGCCCGTACACCGGGGTGTACCCGCGTCCGTCCCCCGGCGGCTGGCAGCTCATCGGCCGGATGCCGGATCCCGGCCCGCTGTGGGACCCGCACCGCGAACCGGCCGCGCTGCTGGAACCGGGCGCGCGGGTGCGGTTCATGGAGGCGGCGCGGTGACGGGGGCCGTCGAGGTCGTGCGCGCCGGGGCCCTGACCACGGTGCAGGACGAGGGCCGCGCCGGACTCGCGCACCTGGGGGTCGGACGGGCGGGCGCCCTCGACGCGCCCGCCGCCGCGCTCGCCAACCGGCTGGCCGGCAACGCCGTGACGGCGGCGGTGCTGGAGACGACCGCCACCGGTTGCGCCGTCCGCCCGGACCGCGCGGTGCGTGTGGTCGTCGGCGGTGCGCCGTGCCGGGTGACGGTGGACGGGCGGCCGGTGGCGTGGGGCGCCCCGGTGTACGTGCCGGCGGGTGCGGTGCTGGACGTGGGGCCCGCGGTGCGCGGGCTGCGCAGCTACGTGGCGTTCGCGGGCGGTGTGGCGCCGGAGCCGGTGCTCGGCAGCAGATCCTCAGACCTGCTCTCCGGGCTGGGCCCTGCGCCCCTGCGCGACGGGGACGTGCTGCCGCTGGGGCCGCCCCCGCCGGCCGGTGCACCGCCCGTCGACGCGGTGCCGTGGCCGGGCGCACCCGCCGTGCTCGTGCTCCCGGTGCACTTCGGCCCCCGCCACACGTGGTTCACGCCCGCCGCTCTCCGCACGCTCACCACCGCGGCGTACCGCGTCGCGGCGCAGAGCAACCGCATCGGGCTGCGCACCGAGGGCCCGTCGCTGGAGCGTTCCCGTACGGGTGAACTTCCCAGCGAGGGAATGGTGCTCGGCGCCGTCCAGGTGCCACCGGACGGCCGCCCCGTGGTGTTCCTCAACGACCATCCGACGACGGGCGGTTACCCGGTGGTGGGCGTCGTCCCCGAACCGGCGCTGGCGGGGGCGGCCCAGGCGGGCGCGGGGACGGTGGTGCGGTTCGTGCCCGCCGGGAGGTGAGCCCCGGGTGCGGTGATATTCGCACGACACGGCCGGGTGTCTCTGGAACGCTCGGCACGCGGGTGCGCGCCCGCGTACGAAGCGTACGAAGCGTACGAAGCGTACGAAGCGTACGAAGCGTCCGAACGACTGGATGGGTGAGCGATGGCTTTCGCGTTGGAAGGGCCGGTTCTGGAGGGTGTGCGCGTGCGCCTGGAGCCGCTGGAGCACCGTCATGCCGGTGGGTTGCTCAGGGCAGCCGAGGAGGACCGGAGCTCGTACCGGTTCACGTGGGTGCCCGGCCCCGGTGAGGTCGACGGGTACATCGACGCCCAGCTCGCCCGCGCGGCCACCGGAATGCTGTGCCCGTACGTCCAGGTGGACCGGGCGTCCGGCCGTGTGGTCGGGGCCACGGCCTACTGGGAGCCGCGGCACTGGCTGGACGAGAACACGCTGAGCGCGATCGAGGTCGGCTTCACCTGGCTCGCCGCCTCCGCCCAGGGCTCGGGGATCAACGCCGAGGCCAAGTACCTGCTGTTCCGGCACGCGTTCGAGGTGTGGGGGGTGGCACGCGTCGACCTGAAGACGGATGCCCGCAACAGCCGCTCCCGGGCCGCGATCGAAGCGGCGGGCGCGAGCTTCGAGGGCGTGTTGCGGAACTGGTCCCGGTCGTGGGCCCCGGGCGAGGACGGGCGCCTGCGGGACTCCGCGATCTTCTCGATCACGGCGGACGAGTGGCCGGCCCGCAGGGCGCGGCTCGAAGAGCGCATCGCACGCGGCAGCGGGCGGCCGGAGGCCCGGCTTCCCGTCGGAAGCTGAGTCCGGCCGCCCGCGGGGAGGGCCCCGATCTGATCCACCGGTCAAGGCGCAGGGCCTGACCTTGCCTGACCTGTGGAGCGCGGGGCCCTTGGCCCGATTCACCGGTCAGGGCGGGGGCCCTTGGCCTGATCCACCGCTCAAGGCGGGGGCTCTCGGCCTGACTCACCGGTGGCGGGGCGCCTGGCCCGATCCCCCGGGCAGGCCTCACGCCTGCGCCCGGAACCCCCGCAGCCGCAGCGAGTTGCCGACCACGAACACCGACGAGAACGCCATCGCCGCGCCCGCGATCATCGGGTTCAGCAGGCCCATCGCCGCCAGCGGCAGCGCCGCCACGTTGTAGGCGAAGGCCCAGAACAGGTTCGTACGGATGGTGCCGAGCGTCCTGCGCGACAGCCGGATCGCGTCCGCCGCGGCCCGCAGGTCCCCGCGTACCAGGGTCAGGTCGCCGGCCTCGATCGCCGCGTCCGTGCCCGTGCCCATCGCGAGGCCCAGGTCGGCCTGGGCGAGTGCGGCCGCGTCGTTCACGCCGTCTCCGACCATCGCGACCGAACGGCCCTCGCCCTGAAGGCGCTTGACGACGTCGACCTTGTCCTGCGGCATGACCTCCGCGTACACCTCGTCGATGCCGACCTCCGTCGCGACCGCCTCCGCCACGGCCCGGTTGTCGCCGGTCAGCAGGATCGGCTTCAGGCCGAGTGCGCGCAGCCGAAGGATCGCCTCCGCGCTGGTGTCCTTCACCGCGTCGGCCACCTCCAGGACCGCTCGCGCCTCGCCGTCCCAGGCGACGGCGATCGCCGTGCGGCCGGCGGCCTCCGCCTCGGCCTTGCGGCGGGCCAGCTCCACGGGCAGGCGGATCTCCCACTCGCCCAGCAGCGCCTCGCGGCCCACGAGGACCGCGTGGCCTTCGACGACGCCTTGGACGCCGAGCCCGGGGATGTTGGCGAAGTCGTCGGGGGTGGGGAGGGATGCTCCGGTGCGTTCGGTGGCTCCGGTGGCGACGGCTTGGGCGATGGGGTGTTCGGAGGCGTGTTCCAGGGCTCCGGCCAGGCGCAGGACGTCGGTCTCGGTGACTCCGTCGGCGGTGTGGACGGTCTGGAGGGTCATTTTGCCGGTGGTGACGGTGCCGGTCTTGTCGAGGACGATGGTGTCGACGCGGCGGGTGGTCTCCAGGACTTCGGGGCCCTTGATCAGGATGCCGAGCTGGGCGCCGCGTCCGGTGCCGACCATGAGGGCGGTCGGGGTGGCGAGGCCCAGGGCGCACGGGCAGGCGATGATCAGTACGGCGACGGCGGCCGTGAACGCGGCCGTCAGACCCTCGCCGCTGCCCAGCCAGAAGCCGAGCGTGCCGAGCGCGAGTGCGATCACGACGGGGACGAACACCGCGGAGATCCGGTCGGCCAGCCGCTGCGCCGCCGCCTTTCCGTTCTGCGCGTCCTCGACCAGCTTCGCCATCCGGGCCAGCTGGGTGTCGGCGCCGATCCGGGTGGCCTCGACGACGAGCCGGCCGCCCGCGTTCAGCGTCGCGCCGGTCACCGCGTCACCGACCGTGACCTCGACGGGGACGGACTCACCGGTGAGCATCGACGCGTCCACCGCCGAACTGCCCTCGACCACCGTGCCGTCGGTTGCGATCTTCTCGCCCGGACGGACCAGGAACCGGTCCCCGACCCGGAGATCCTCCGTCCCCACGGTCACCTCGCGGCCGTCGCGCAGGACGGTGACCTCCTTCGCGCCGAGCTCCAGCAGCGCCTTCAGCGCGGCGCCCGCCTTCCGCTTGGAGCGGGCCTCGAAGTAGCGCCCGGCCAGGATGAACGCGGTGACTCCCGCGGCCGCCTCCAGGTAGATGTTCCCGGAGCCGTCGCTGCGTCCGATGGTCAGCTCGAAGGGGTGCGTCATGCCGGTCATCCCGGCGGTGCCGAAGAACAGGGCCCACAACGACCACAGGAACGCGGCCGAGGTGCCGACCGAGATCAGCGTGTCCATGGTGGCCGCGCCGTGCCGGGCGTTGGTCCACGCGGCGCGGTGGAAGGGCCAGGCGGCGTACGTGACGACGGGGGCGGTGAGGGTGAGGGAGAGCCACTGCCAGTTGTCGAACTGGAGCGCCGGGATCATCGCCATCGCGATGACCGGCACCGCTAGCAGGACCGCGGTGATCAGCCGTTGCCGCAGCGGGCGGAGCTCGTCCGCCTCCGCCGCCCCGGCCGGCGCGTCGCCGGTACGTACCGGGGGAGCGGGCTCCTGTGCGGTGTAGCCGGTCTTCTCGACCGTGGCGATCAGGTCCTGCACGGAGACGTCCTCGCCCCGGTAGCTGACCCTGGCCTTCTCGGTGGCGTAGTTGACGGTGGCCTCGACCCCGTCCATCCGGTTCAGCTTCTTCTCGATCCGGGCCGCGCACGAGGCACACGTCATGCCGCCGATCGCGAGCTCGACCTCTGCGGCGATGCCGGTACCGGTGGGGCCACTGGGGTCAGCGGTGCCGGTGGTGGCTGCGGTCTGCGCGGACACGGGGCCTCCTCATTCGATGGTCGCTATACCCCTAGGGGGTATGTACTGCTGATTCAGGTATACCCCCTGCCCCTATGTGAACGCAAGGGTGATCCATCGCGGAAGCGCGGACCGCGCGCCTCCGGTCGCCTGTCCCGTGTCCCACCTCGCGTATCTTCACGTTCACGGTGAGCTGCGCCCCGGCCCTACCGCCCCGTAGGCTGCCCATTGGACTAGACCTATAGATGCTTCCTGGAGGATTGGGTTCCCATGAGCAACCGTGCAGTCCTGGAGGTGATCGCTCTCGACGCGGAGGACGCGGTCGCTGCCCAGGCGGGTGGTGCGGACCGGCTTGAGCTGGTCACCGACATGGCGGCGGACGGTCTCACCCCGTCGTGCGCGACGTTCGCAGCGATCCGCGCCGCGGTGGACATTCCGCTACGGGTGATGCTCAGGGTGGCGGACGGCTTCGCCGCCGGCGACGTCGGCGTACTCGTACGCAAGGCGCGTGAACTGCGGGCGGAGGGTGCGGACGAGTTCGTGCTCGGCTTCCTGGACGAGGACGGTCACCCCGACCTGGTCGCGGTCGAGCGGATCGTCGCCGAGCTGGACGGCTGCAAGTGGACGTTCCACCGTGCGATCGACCGCGCCGCCGACCGGGACGCGCTGCGCAAGGCCCTCGCCGACCTGCCGGGCCTGGACACGTACCTCACCGCGGGTTCGCCCGCCGGGGTGGACGACGGCATCCCCACGCTGATCGTCGAGGCGGCGCGCAAGGGCGAGCCGGGGTACGAGCCGCAGATTCTCGTCGGCGGCGGCCTGCGGCTGGAGCACCTTCCCGAGCTGCTGGGCGCGGGCATCGACGCCGTCCACATCGGCGGAGCCGCCCGGCCGGGCGGCTGGTCCGGGCCGGTGGACGCGGCGGCGGTCAGGGAGTGGCGGACGATTCTCGACGCGTAGCGGTCTGTCCGGTCCAGGCGGCCGCGCGCAGGCGCGAGCGGGCGGGGGCGGGATCGCCGGGACGGCGGGGGCGGGATTGCAAGGACGGGCGGGGGCGGGTTGCCGGGACACGGCAACCCGCCCCCGCCCCGTCTGTGCGAGGGCGGTCCTTCAGGCTCGTGCTGTCGCGACCCTGGCGCAACAAACACCACCGGCTTCACAATGGCGGCACGGCGGTGTGGGAACGCTCCCACGGTGCCTCCCCGGCTGTGTTCCATGCCTATGGGAGCGTTCCCACCGCTCATTCGCCGCGCATCGGACCGTCACCCGCCCCCTACGAAAGGCCCCCGGTGAACGCCTCTCCGCCCCCGCCCCCCACCGGTCGCACCCGCGCCCGGCGCGGGCGTCGTGTGCTCGGGACATTAGCCCTCACCGCATTGTTCGGCGGTGCTCTCACCGCCCCCGGCGCCGCCGCCGAGGACCCGGACCCGGCCCCGGAGCAGATCACCAACGGTGACTTCGCCGCCGGCACCGCGCCCTGGTGGTGGACCGCCAACACCGCCGCGGCCGTCACGGACGGCCGGCTCTGCACCGACGTACCGGCCGGAACGGCCAACCCGTGGGACGTGATCGTCGGCCAGAACGACATCCCGCTCGTCGCGGGGGAGACGTACAGCCTCACCTACACCGCCACGTCCACCACCCCGCTGTCCATCCACACCAACGTGCAGATGGCCACCGATCCGTGGACCACGGACCTGTCCGCGACCGACCCGATCGGCACGGAGGCGCCCCCCGTCACCCACGTCTTCACCGCCACCGCCGACCGCGACGCCGCCCAACTCGCCTTCCAGATAGGCGGCAGCGACGAGGCGGCCACCTTCTGTCTCGACGACGTGTCCCTGCGCGGCGGCGCCGAGCCGCCCGTGTACGTGCCCGACACCGGCTCGACCGTCCGCGTGAACCAGGTGGGATACCTCCCGCACGGCCCCAAGAGCGGCACCCTGGTCACCGAGGCGACCGAGCCGCTGCCCTGGACCCTCAGGGCCGCCGACGGATCGGCCGCCGCCACCGGCACCACCCTCCCGGGCGGCGTGGACCCGACCTCACGCCAGAACGTCCACACCTTCGACTTCGGCGACGTCACGACCGCCGGCGACGGCTACACCGTCGAGGCGGACGGGCAGGTCAGCGAACCGTTCTCGATCCGGTCCGATCTGTACGACACCCTGCGCAGCGACTCGCTCGCGTACTTCTACCAGAACCGAAGCGGCATCGAGATCGACGCCGACCTGGTCGGCGAGGAGTACGCCCGCCCGGCAGGACACCTCGGCGTCGCCCCCAACAAGGGCGACACGGACGTGCCCTGCCAGCCGGGAGTCTGCGACTACCGGCTCGATGTGCGGGGCGGCTGGTACGACGCCGGCGACCAGGGCAAGTACGTCGTCAACGGCGGCATCGCGGTCGCCGAACTGATGGACACCTACGAGCGGACCCTGACGGCCGACGGAGCGGAGTCCGCCGAACTCGGCGACGGCGCGCTGCGGGTGCCCGAGCACGGCAACGACGTGCCGGACATCCTCGACGAGGCACGCTGGGAGCTCGACTTCATGATGCGCATGCAGGTCCCGGCCGGGCAGCCGCTCGCCGGAATGGTCCACCACAAGATGCACGACGCCCAGTGGACCGGCCTGCCGATGATGCCCCATCTCGACCCCCAGCAGCGTGAGTTGCACCCGCCGTCCACCGCCGCGACGCTCAACCTCGCCGCCGCGGCCGCCCAGTGCGCCCGGCTCTTCGCCCCGTACGACGCGGACTTCGCCGACCGGTGCCGTACGGCCGCCGAGACGGCGTGGACCGCGGCGAAGGCCCACCCGGACGTGCTCGCAGACCCCGCCGACGGGACCGGCGGCGGAACGTACAGCGACAACGACGTCTCCGACGAGTTCTACTGGGCCGCCGCCGAACTCTTCACCACCACCGGCGCCGACACCTACCGCCAGGCGCTCCTCGGCTCGCCCCTGCACGGCGACACCGACGCGGTCTTCCCGGCCGACGGCGGCATGTGGTGGGGCGGGACGGCAGGACTCGGCGTCCTCACCCTGGCCACCGTGCCCAACGACCTCACCGCCGGCCAGCTCGCACAGGTCCGCTCCGTGGTCACCACGGCCGCCGACCGCTACGCCGCCCAGACCGAGGACCAGCTGTACGGCGTCCCGTACGCCCCGGCCGGGCAGAACTACGTCTGGGGCTCCAACAGCCAGGTGCTCAACAACATGATCGTGCTGGCCACCGCGGCCGACCTCACCGGGAAGGCCGGCTACCGCGACGCCGTACTGCGCGGCGCCGACTACCTCTTCGGACGCAACCCGCTGAACCAGTCGTACGTCACCGGGTACGGCGAGCGCAGCTCCGAGAACCAGCACCACCGGGTCTGGGCGCACCAGAGCGACCCCGCCCTGCCCCACCCGCCCGCCGGCTCCCTCGCGGGAGGGCCGAACCTCACCGCCCCCACCTCCGGGGATCCGGAGGCCGCGGCCAGGCTCGACGGCTGCGCGGCGGCGATGTGTTACCTCGACGACAACGGCTCGTACGCCACCAACGAGGTCGCCATCAACTGGAACGCGCCACTGGCCTTCGTCGCCTCCTACCTGGACGACGCCGGTGACGGGGCGGGCCCGGCCCGCTCCTGCACCGTGACCTACTCCTCGCACCCGTGGAACACCGGCTCGACCACCACGGTCACGGTGAAGAACACCGGAACCGAGGCGCTCACCCCGTGGTCCCTGACCTGGCTGCTCCCCGGTGACCAGAAGCTCAGCCACACCTGGAGCGCCGAACTCGCCCAGTACGGGCGTACGGTCACCGCCGCACCGCTGTCCTGGAACCGGACCCTCGCACCGGGCGCGGCGA
Source organism: Streptomyces sp. NPDC087901 (assembly GCF_044742205.1). Classification (NCBI taxonomy): domain Bacteria; kingdom Bacillati; phylum Actinomycetota; class Actinomycetes; order Kitasatosporales; family Streptomycetaceae; genus Streptomyces; species Streptomyces sp. NPDC087901. The sequence continues at coordinate 844,354 of NZ_JBIUUC010000003.1, read as the reverse complement.
TCGACTTCGGGTTCAACAGCAGCGTCTCGGGCGCGGCCGCCGACCCCGGAACGGTCAAACTGAACGGGAGGGCCTGCACGACGGGCTGACCGGACACGGGGGTGGGGCGGCATCACACCGCCCCACCCCCCCGTTCTAGCCCAACTCCGCAGGCAGCTGCGCCGCGTGAAGGACGATCAGCCCCGATACCGCACGGGTCAGCGCGACGTACAGCCGGCGCAGCCCCGTCCGCTCGTCGGGCTCGCCGTCGACCACGGCGGCCGGTTCGTCCAGCACCACGTAGTCGTACTCCAGGCCCTTGGCCAGCGATGCCGGGACCAGGGTCAGCCGGGACTCGGCGGTCGTCTCCTCACCAGGGGAGAGCCAGGTGTGCCCCGCCGCCGTCAGCGCGGCCGCCAACGCCGGGATACGCGCGTCGGCGGCGATCAGACCGGTCGAACCCTCCTGCTCCAGCGACTCCTCGCACGCCGCGACCACCGCCGCGTCCAGCCCGCCGGTGTCCGCGGCCCCCACCTCCCGGACCGACAGCGAACCGGGCGACTCACGCACGGATTCCACCGCGGTCAGACCGGGTGAGATCACCGGCAGCAGCCGCGAGGCGTACGCGATCACCTCGCGCGGCACACGGAAGCCCGCAGTCAGCTCCTCCACCACCGCGTCCGACTTCCCCAGATGGTGCAGCGCCTGCTCCCAGCTCTGCGTCGACCACGGCGTCGTGCCCTGCGCCAGATCGCCGAGCACGGTGGCCGATCCGGTCGAGCAGCGCCGGCCCACCGCCCGGTACTGCATGGGGGACAGGTCCTGGGCCTCGTCGATCACGACATGGCCCAGCGAGTGCGTACGCGCCACCAGATCATTCGCCTCGTCGATCAGCACCGCGTCAGCCGCCGACCACTTCGCGGACTTCACACTGCGAACGGGCTTCGTCCAGACGATCGCCTTCTGCTCGTCCTCGCTGAGCAGCCCGTCCGCGTGCGCGGCCAGGAACTCCGGGTCCGACAGCAGCCGCAGCACCAGCTTCGACGGCTCGACCGCGGGCCAGATGGCCTTCACGGCCGCCTTCACCGCCGGGGTACGCGCCACCGCGTTCTGCACCCGGTCGTCGGGCGCCTCGCCGGCCTCCTCCATCCGCACCAGCACGGCGTGCGCGATGCGTTGCGGAAGGGCCTCGTGCGCGGCCCCGTACCGCATGTCGCGGGCCAGCAGCTCCTTGACCATCTCCTCGATCTCGTACGCGGGCACCCGCCAGCGCCGAGAGCCGCGCACCACCATGACGGGCTCGGCCGGCATCGTCACATGCGAACGGATCGCCCGCCGCAGCACCTCCGCCATCCGGGCGTCGCCCTTCACGACGGCGGCCCGCGCCTCGTCCGTGCCCCGGACCTCCACCTGCGCCGTCACCAGGTCGTCGACGGTCGCCTGCTTCACCTGCAGCTCGCCGAGGGCCGGCAGCACCTGCTCGATGTAGTGCAGGAACGACTTGTTCGGCCCGATGACGAGCGTCCCGGTGCGGGCGAGCCGCTCGCGGTGCGCGTACAGGAGATACGCGACGCGGTGCAGGCCGACAGCGGTCTTCCCGGTGCCGGGCCCGCCCTGCACACACACGGTGCCGCCGAGCTCGCTGCGGACGATCTCGTCCTGCTCCGGCTGGATCGTCGCGACGATGTCACGCATCGGACCGACACGGGGCCGCTCGATCTCCGCCTGGAGGAGCTTGCTGGTCTGCGCCGCCTCGGAAGGGTCGGTGAGGTGCTCGTCCTCGTACGCGGTCAGCTCACCGCCCGTGTAACCGAAGCGGCGCCGCTGACCGACGTCCAGGGGGTTGTTGCGCGAGGCCCGGTAGAACGGCTGGGAGACCGGCGCACGCCAGTCGATGACCATCGGATCGCCGTCGGCGTCATGGACGTGACGGCGCCCGATGTAGAACTGCTCGCCCTCCGCGCCCTCGGCCTGCGCCGCACCGACGACATGGAGGTAGTCCAGCCGTCCGAAGAAGAGCGGGGTGTGGGCGAGATCGGCGAGCGACTTGATGCGGTCGGCGATCTGGGCCTGCAGCACTGCGGCGTTCACCCAGTTCGCCGTGACATCGCGGATGTCCAGGGCCTGGGCGTCCTCGCGCATGGCGCGCAGCGCGGCACGCGAGGCGGTGAGATGGGCACGCTCATGGGCGAGGGGGTCGGTGGTGGTGTCGCTTTCGTGTTCGTGCGCGGGCACGGTGTTGCCTCCGGCATTCAACGCAGGACGGCGGACCGCACCCCGCCCCCGGTCACTGCGCGGGGGCGATGCGGTCCGCTCGGGGATCGATCACTGGCTGTCGGCCGGTTTCCGTCCGGTCGGCGGCGCTCCCCCGGCTGCCGGTGCACGTCCTTGCGGACGGCCGGTACCACGGTGCGGGAGGCGGGCAGACCGGCGATTGTATCGACGGTCCGGGCCGGGCGCGAACGAATACCGGGGCATGAGTGCGGGGTCCACCCCGTAGGGGACGGCATGCGACCACAGGGGTAGATGCGCGCCCGCGGGCTTCCACCTGCGGACCGACGCACCGACGGGTCCGCACGGAGCACCATGGAAGACATGAGCACCGTCAGCCTGAACCCCCGAAGGACCGGCCCCGCGCACGGCGCGACCGCGGCCACCGGTCACCCCCACCACCACCGCACCGGAGAGGCACTGCGTGCCGTCAAGGTCTTCCTGCGGGCCGCGTTCGGTGTCGTCGTCCTCGGCGAGTACGTGGAGGAGGCGGGCGTCCGCCGCTCGCACTGAGCGCGACGCCCGCCCCACCCCCGGTCAGTTGTCCGACAGCAGCTCGTCCGCGTCCACGATCCGGTACGCGTAGCCCTGCTCGGCCAGGAAACGCTGGCGGTGCGCCGCGAAGTCCTGGTCGATCGTGTCGCGGGCGACCACCGAGTAGAACCGGGCCTCGTGCCCGTCCGCCTTCGGCCGCAGCACCCGGCCCAGCCGCTGGGCCTCCTCCTGACGCGAGCCGAACGTGCCCGACACCTGAATGGCGACGGTGGCCTCGGGCAGGTCGATCGAGAAGTTCGCCACCTTCGACACGACCAGCACGCTGATCTCGCCCTCCCGGAAGGCACCGAACAGCTTCTCGCGCTGGGCGTTGCTCGTCTCGCCCTTGATCACCGGGGCGTCCAGATGTTCGCCCAGCTCGTCGAGCTGGTCGATGTACTGCCCGATGACCAGCGTCTGCTCGCCCTGGTGCTTGCGCACCAGCGCCTCGGTGACCTTCCGCTTCGTCGCCGTCGTGGCGCAGAACCGGTACTTCTCCTCGGGCTCGGCGGTCGCGTACGCGAGCCGCTCGGAGTCCGTCAGGTTGACCCGCACCTCGACGCAGTCGGCGGGCGCGATGTAGCCCTGCGCCTCGATCTCCTTCCACGGGGCGTCGAACCGCTTCGGCCCGATCAGCGAGAAGACGTCCGACTCACGCCCGTCCTCCCGCACCAGCGTCGCGGTGAGGCCGAGCCGGCGGCGGGCCTGGAGATCGGCGGTGAACTTGAAGACGGGCGCGGGCAGCAGATGCACCTCGTCGTAGATCACCAGCCCCCAGTCGCGGGAATCGAACAGTTCCAGGTGCGCGTAGACGCCCTTACGGCGGGTCGTCAGCACCTGGTACGTGGCGATGGTGACCGGCCGGATCTCCTTGCGAGTACCGCTGTACTCGCCGATCTCCTCCTCGGTCAGCGAGGTCCGCTTCACCAGCTCGTGCTTCCACTGGCGGGCCGAGACGGTGTTCGTGACCAGGATCAGCGTGGTCGCCTTGGCCTGCGCCATCGCGCCGGCCCCGACCAGCGTCTTGCCCGCGCCACAGGGCAGCACGACGACCCCGGACCCACCGTGCCAGAACCCCTCGACGGCCTGCTGCTGGTAGGGCCGCAGCGCCCAGCCGCTCTCGTCCAGCTCGATCGGGTGCGCCTCGCCGTCCACGTACCCGGCCAGGTCCTCGGCGGGCCAGCCCAGCTTCAGCAGCGTCTGCTTGACCTGCCCGCGCTCGGACGGGTGCACGGCCACGGTGTCCGGGTCGATCCGGGCCCCGACCAGCGGCTGGACCTTCTTCGACCGGAGGATCTCCTCCAGGACCGGCCGGTCCGTGGAGGTCAGCACCAGCCCGTGCACCGGGTGCTTGGAGAGGGTGAGCCGACCGTACCGGTCCATCGTCTCGGCGATGTCGACGAGCAGCGCGTGCGGTACGGGGTAACGCGAGTACTTCACGAGCGCATCGACGACCTGCTCGGCGTCGTGCCCCGCGGCGCGGGCGTTCCACAGCCCGAGCGGGGTCAGCCGGTAGGTGTGGATGTGCTCGGGCGCACGCTCCAGCTCCGCGAAGGGGGCGATCACACGACGGCAGGCGTCGGCCTGCTCGTGGTCGACCTCGAGGAGCAGGGTTTTGTCGCTCTGGACGATGAGGGGTCCGGTCACGCGCTTCGGCCCTTTCTACGGCGGGGTGGCCGTGTACCGGCCAAACGTCCAGTGTGCCGTATGTGGGGGCGGGGGTGTTTCTGTGTGCCCTTTCCTTGGTGCGGGGTTCCGTCCTCAAGCGCCGGACGGGCTTGGGTGCGGGTGCCCCGTGGGGTGCGCGGTGTGCCGGTGGGTGGGGACCCGCCCCCCACCCACCGGACGCGGCGCACCCCACGGGGGAACCCGCACCGACTCCGGCCCGTTCCCTCCCTGCGCACATGCTCTGGAACTCCTCAAATCGCGGGACGCCCTCCCGCTGCGGGCGGTATACACGTTTCCCCGGGAGTCGAGTGAACACAGGGGTGAGGCAGTGGAATTGGATCTGGCGGCACTGGCGGGTCAGGCCGCGTCGACGGTGGTCAACGGCATGGCGACGTCGGGGTGGGAGCGGGCGCAGCAGGCGATGGGCGAGCTGTGGCGCCGGGTGCACCCCGAGCGGGCCGAGACGGTGGTTGCCGAGCTGGGCGAGGCGCGCGCCGAGGTGCTCGCGGCGCGGCGGGACGGGGACGCCGAGGCCGAACGGGAACTCGTCCTCGAATGGCAGCGCCGGCTGCGCCGGCTTCTCGTCGCCAACCCGGAGATGGTGGCCGAACTGCAGCGGATGATCGACGGTCTGCAGCCTGCCGGACGTGAGGACGCCCTTCGGGCCAACAGGGTCACCATGACGGCAACGGCTTCGGGGAATTCCCACATCACCATGTCCGGGCGGGACATCAACATCACCAAGGGGTGATCGTTTGAGCTACTCCGGAGGGGACCCGGACGATTTCGACGGCGATTTCGGCGGCGACGGCGGGCCTCGGATCAACGCGCGGGCGGAGGGCCGGTCCCGGATCACGGTCGCCGGCCGCGACATCACCAGCACCTACTTCGTCAGTGCCTCGTCGGCGGCGCTCGCCGCCCTCGTGGGCCTCGTCCTTCTTCTCGGCGTGTGGCAGCCGTGGCAGGAGGCGGCGTCGGTCGGCGATGGGAAGCCCTCGAACGGTTCGACGTTCTCCGCGACGCCCACGCCGTACCGGGAGCCGCCGTCGGGCGGCGGGACCGACAGGGAGCCCCAGGAGCAGGAAACGTCCGCATCCCCCACCCCCAGCGAAAGCCCCACCCCGACCCCGACCCCGACCCCCACGCCGACCCCCGATCCGCCGGACCCGGTCGACGTGGCGTTCGCATCAGCTCCGGTCGGCACCTGCCTCAACGTGTTCGACGACGGCTGGGGGCGTCTGAACCACGATCAGCCGACCGCGGTCGACTGCGGTGCGAACTTCGCCTTTTCGAAGGTGACCATGGTGACGACGTCCACGGCCGGCTGTCCTCGAGGGGGAGGCCAGCAGGGCTGGGGTCACGTCAACGACGACGGGTCCTCCATCGCGTTGTGCCTGGACCGTGTGTTCGTCGTGGGGCAGTGCTTCCCCGCGACACTGACCAGACAGGCCGACGGATCCTTCCGGGGCACCGGGCAGCTGTTCACCGTCTGGGGCTGTGACCAGACGAAGGTGCCGCGCGGCCAGAACGCGATCATGGCGATCACGGCGGTGGTGAGCGGGGGCAGCTGCCCTCAGCGGAGCGACCGCCAGACGCTCTCCTGGCAGATCTTCAACGGCGCGCGCAACGTCTGCGCCGTGCAGACGAAGAGCTGAGGCGCTCCGGACTCCGGGGCGGCGTACACGGCCCGGGGCGGGTGTGCGAGGGCTCTGTCACGACGTCTGGTCGTCCGCCAGCTCCGCCACGCCCGTGATCCGGTGCAAGGGGTACGTACGAACCTCGTCCGCCGTGTGGTCGTACGCCGTCACGTAGCCGCCCTCGACGCGGACCGGGGCGATCACCCGCTGGCTGGCCGCGCCCTCCGCGTTGACGTAGCCGATCCAGATCGCGGAGCCCGTCATCGCCGCGGCCTGGACGGTGACCAGGGTCTCGGCGGAGGTCGTCCGGGGCAGGGCCCCCGCCGGGGACGAGGAGGAGGCGGGGCCGGTGTCCTTGTGGACGACCGTCGCGGCCGTGTCCCCGGCCCGGATCGCCCGGACCGCCGCGCCCAGCAGCGTGGGGTCGGGCACGGGCGGGCCCTCCGGTACGGGGGCGGGGGCCGTGCGGGGCGGCGTGCGGCGGGAACCGGCGCGGGTGATCAGGACGTCGCCGTCGGCGGACTCCGCGGCGGGCGCGTAACCCATCTCGCGCAGGCCGTCGAGGAGGGACGCCGGGTCGATCTGGGCGGCCAGGGCCGTCGGGGCGAGCCGGCGCAGCCGCAGGGTGGCGGAGCGCTTGTCGGCGAGGATCTCGTTGAGGACGGCCTCGTCGTCGCAGCGGACGTACGAGGAGGCGGCGCCGATCCGCAGGTGGCCGTGGCGGCGGGCCACGTCGTCGATGAGGTAGCTGAGCGGCTGTGGCACCGGGGTGCGGCTGTGCGCGGCGAGGAAGGCGTGCAGGTCGGCGGCGGACTGCCCGGCGTCCAGGGCGCGGCGTACGGAGCCGGGCGTGAAGCGGTAGACCGTCGCACCGCCCTTCGACTCGATGTCGGCGAGGACGCCGAGCATGTCCGCGAGGGGGCGTTCCAGGGGGCCGGGGGCGACGGCCGTCAGGTCGGCCTGGAGCAGGACGTGGTCGAGGGGTTCCGGGATGAGCTGGGCGAGCCGGGCGGCGGCCCCGGCGGGCCCGCCGGAGAGCAGGGTGCGGGTCTGCGAGGCGAGGGCGCCGCGGCCGGTGATGCCGAGGAGCTCCGACTCGTTCAGCGTCCACAGGGCGATCCGGGACCGCAGGTCGGTGGTGTCCCCGGCCGAGGCTGAGGCGCCGCGAAGCGGGCGTTCCCAGCGGAGCCGGGCGAGTACGGACTCGGGGTCCGGGGCGGTGCCGGGCGGCAGCGCGGCGAGCAGGGCCAGGACCCGGTGGCGGACCTCGGGCGCGGCGGAGCGGTCCAGGTCGGGGCCGAGTGTGGACAGGGCGCGGCCCTTGGCGTCCTGGCCGCCGACCAGTCCTGAGGTGCGGGTGGCGGCGAGCCAGGCGGAGGCGAGCTCCACCCAGCGGTCCTGGGCGGACAGTTCCGTCCAGTCGTCGTATGCGGGAGTCGGCGCGTACCGTTCGTCCGCTTCGCCGTCGGAGGCCAGCAGCCCGGCCGCGTAGGCGAGTTCGATCCAGAACGCGGCGAGGGGTTCCGAGACGTCCAGGGCGGTGGCGGTCTTCTTCAGTTCGCGGACGCTGAGGCCGCCGGCCCGCAGTATGGCGGGCCCGCCGCCGTTCCAGCTCTTCAGCAGCTCCTCGACCGTGGACACGGCCAGGAACGCCTGGCCCGCCGCCGCGCTGTCCACAGCCTGTGGATCGCGTTCGGCGACGGCGACGACGGCGGGCGGCTGCGGCTCGGGCACGCGGTGGGCGCGCCCTGCCCGCAGATGCAGTGCGGCCTCGCGCGGCAGCACGACGGTGCGGGTCGACACGGGCAGCAGGAGCCCGCGGTCGCGCAGCCACTTCACGGGCGGGGTGGGGTTCGGGGTCACCTCGCCGTACGGCGGGCCCCAGACCAGCCGGTCCAGCACCGACAGGGCCTCGACCGGGGCGGTGTCGAGGAGCGAGCCCATCCGGGTGCGGTCGGTGAACAGCGCGGACAGGGCGCTCACCGCGGAGACCGGGTCATGAGTGGCGGGCAGTCCCGCCGCCGTCAGGATCTCCTGCAGCCGGCCCGGCGACATGCCCGCGGTGGCCTCGGCGACGGTCGGCCCGAGACCGGTGGGGGAGGGGTGCTGCGGGGACGGCGACAGCAGTTCGCGGGCGGTGCGCACCAGGCGCAGCCGGTCGTTCTCCCCCCAGACGAGGGCCTGTTCGCGCAGGGTGGCGAGCGCGCCGGGCAGTGCGGCCACGATCGCGGCGCCCGCGTCGTCCCGGTGCTCCCCGTCGTCCCGGCCGTCGCCCGTGAGCAGGCGGAGCAGGGTGTCGTACGGTGCCGGGTCGGGTGCGACGGCCAGCGCCTCGGCGGTCTGCAGGGCGAAACGGTCGAGGTGCTCCAGGGCGCGGACGACGGAGGCACGGGTGCCGGCGCGCGTCGCGAGCTGGGTGATGTCGCCGGGCACGGGGGTGAGGAGATCGGGCCGGGCACGCAGCAGCCCGGCCAGTGACTCGTCGTCCCGGGCGCGCAGAGCCTCGGCGAGCGTCCGCGGTGGTGTGGTCATCCCCATCCGTCCCACGGTAGTCGCTCCGGACAGGCCCGAGGGCGCTACCGTCGGTGCAGGGCGTAGAGGGGAACCATCGCGTGGGGATCGAGAGCGACCAGCTGGTCTATGACTACCTGAGCCGGGTCGGCGACCTGGCTCAGCAACAACAGCTGTCCTCGGGCGACCGGATGAGGCTCGTTTCGGCGCTGCGGGGCGAGATCGACCGGCAGCGTGTGGCGCAGGCGGCGGACACGCCCGGGGCGGTGCGCCGCATCATCGGGAAGCTCGGAACCCCCGACGAACTGGTCGCGGCGGCGGCCTCGTCGACCGGGGGGACGCCGCCGTTGCCGCAGGAACCGGACCGGGGCGATGCGCAAGGGGCGGGGATTCCGCGTCCCCGCCGGGCGAGGCTCCGGAAAGACAGTTCGCGCAAGGGCGCGTCGGAGGTGCGGGAAGAGCCTTCGCGGGCACCCGGGCCGGCGCCGTCCCCGCCGCACCGGGCGGGTTCGGACGAACTCGGCGCGTCCGGGGACGACACGGACTGGTGGAGCGTCGCCCCGGGCCGGTTCGGTGACGTGGGCGAGTTCGGTGCGGGAACCGATGTGCCGGGCTTCCGGGGCGGGGTGGAGATCCCGGCCGTGCTGCGGCCGCCGGTGCCGGATGACGATGACGATGACGATGACGAGGACGGGGACGACGGCTCGTTCGCGGAGTCCACGGACGACGACGGGTACGAGGACGAGGGGGAGGCCGAGGAGCCGCGTCGGCGAAGGCGGCTGCCGCGGCTGCGCCGGGGCCGCGACCGCGAGGACGCCGCTTCCCGCGGCTTCGCGCACCCGCTGCTCCTGCTGGCCGCGCTGCTGCTGGTGGCCGGTGCGGTGCTGGACACCCCGCAGGCGCTGCTTGCCCTGGCGGGCGGCTGGGGGCTCGCGTACGGCACGCGCACGCTGTCGCGGGCGCAGGCGAAGTGGGCGGTGATGGGGCTGCCCGGGGTCGTCGCGACGGGCGCCCTCGTCTGGCTGTGGGGCCGGATGGACGGCCGGTGGGGCGCGCCCATCGGGGAGGGACGGATGGGGCCCGCGATCGGCGAGACGTGGCCGTGGGTGGTACGGGGTGCGGCCGTGGCCTCCGCGCTCTACCTGGTGTGGCGGGCACGGGGCCCTCGGCCGGGCGGGCGGTGAGGTTGTGCGTTGCCCCGGTCCGGGGCGGGGGGTTCCGTCCTCAATCGCCGGACGGGCTTGGGTGCGGGTTCCCCCGTGGGGTGCGCCTTGTCCGGTGGGTGGAGGTGTGGCCCCTCCGGGGCGTCTCCTCAGAAATGGCGTGTGCACCCGGCAACGCGGTGAACCCGGGTCGTACGCCATTTCCTGCGGGGACCCCCCTGCACGGCCCCACCCTGCCTCACCCGCGCCTGCACACCGGCCCTGCGACTGTCGCAGACGCAGGACGGCCGGGTCCGGGGCCGTGCAGGGGAGTCCCCGCAGGACGACGAACAGATACCCGGCCCGCTACGCGTACCCGCCGAACGTTCGTCGTCTGAGGAGACACCCCGGAGGGGCCCCGGACCCCCACCCACCGGCACACCGCGCACCCCACGGGGACACCCGCACAAACAAGCCCGTCCGGCGCTTGAGGACGGAACCCCGCACCAAGGACCGGGGCAAGGTAAGAACACGCTGCCGCCCGCCCAAGGGCCCCGCTGTCAGCCGGCCATCTTCGTCTGGAACTCGTCGAGGATCTGGCCCGCCGCCGTGTAGCCGATGCCGGCGATCCACAGGCGGTCGTCGACCTTGAAGACCTTGCCGTTCTCGGAGGCGGTCAGCCCCTTCCACAGGCCGCTCTTCATCGTCTTCGTCGTCCCCGCCTTGTCCGGGTCGCCATACGTGGACGTGAAGACGACGTCCGCGTCCGCGAGGTCGATCTTCTCGGGGGAGACGTCGTAGGAGAAGCCGTCCTTGGCCTTGTCGGTGATGGCGGGGCGGCCCATGCCGAGGTCGGCGAGGATCGAGCCGATGTAGTTCTGCTTGCCGTAGATGCGGATGTCGGCGCCCTCGACGAAGCGGACGAAGTTGATGTCCGTGGCGGCTGCCTTCTCCTTGCCGCCGATCGCCTCGGTCACCTCGGCGACATGGGCGTCGTACGCGGCGACGATCTTCTTCGCCTCGTCCTGCTTGCCGAGCGCGTCGGCGTGGACCTGGAAGTTCTCCTTCCAGGCGGTGCCGGTGGACTCCGTCATCACGGTGGGGGCGATGGCGCTGAGCTGCTCGTAACGGTCGCCGTCACGCACCTTGCTGGTGAGGATCAGGTCCGGCTTCAGGGAGGCGACGGTCTCCATGCTGGGGTTGGCGATCTCGCCAACCTCTGTGAGCTTCTTCGTCTTCTCCGCCGGCAGGTACGCGGGGAAGCCGTCCTCCGTCGCCGAGTGCGTCGCGCCGACGGGCTGCACGCCCAGGGTGAGGGCGGAGTCCAGCTCTCCGGTGTCGAGGACCACGACGCGCTCGGGCGCCACGGGGACCTTCACGTCGCCCATGGCCGTCCGGACGGTGTGGGTCGCGGCGGCGTCCGTCCTGGCGCTGTCGTCGGAGTCCGAGTCGGACGAACCGCAGGCGGAGAGCGCGAGCGCGCCGGCCAGGGCGAGGGCGCCGAGGGCGATTCCGCGACGGCGGAGGGCGGTGGACATGAGGTGCCTTTCGTGGGTGGTGTGCGGGTTCAGGAGGACGGTGCGGGCTGCCAGGGCGCGCCGGGCACGACGAGCGGCGAGCCCGTCACCGGGTCCGGGACGATCACGGCTTCGAGGCCGAAGACCTCGCGTACGAGCTCGGCGGTGACGACGTCCTGCGGGTGGCCCTCGGCGACGATCCTGCCCGCCTTCATGGCGACCAGGTGGTCGGCGTAGCGGGCGGCCTGGTTGAGGACCTCCACCTGGTGGGCGATGTCGAGGTACGTGGTCGGCTCGTCGAGCAGCAGCAGATCGGTGTCCTGGGCCAGCGCCATCGCGATCCACACGCGCTGGCGCTGACCGCCGGAGAGCTCGTCCACGGACCGGGAGCCGAGCGCGGTGATGTCGGTACGTTCCATGGCTTCGGTCACCGCCCGCTCGTCCTCCTGGGACCACTGCTGCCACCAGTGCTGGTGGGGCTGGCGGCCGCGGGCGACGAGGTCGGAGACGGTGATCGCCTCGGGGGCCACGGGGGTCTGCGGGAGCAGCCCGATCGACTGGGCGATCTTCTTCGTGGGGATCTTCGACAGCTCGGTGCCGTCCAGGAACACCGCTCCGCCGCGCGGCTTGAGGAGCCGGCCGAGCGCGCGGAGCGTCGTCGACTTGCCGCAGGCGTTCGGTCCGACGATGACGGTCACCTTCCCGTCGGGGACGGAGAGGTCCAGCTCGTGGACGACGGTGCGGTCCTCGTACGCGAGGGTCAGCTCGCGCACCGTCAGCCGGCTGGTCGCGGTGTCCTGGTGCCGGGTCGTGGTCATGCGTTGCCTCCCGTGCGGCCACCGTGACCGCGGATGATCAGCCAGATCAGATACGGGGCGCCGACCGCCGCCGTCAGGACGCCCACCGGCAGTTCGGTGGGGGAGAAGAGCCTGCGGGCCAGCAGGTCCGCGAAGACGACGATCACCGCGCCGAGCAGCGCCGAGCAGAGCAGCGGGATCTGCGCGGTGCGGGTCATGCGGCGGGCGATCTGCGGGGCGAGCAGCGCGACGAAGTCGACGGGACCGGCGGTGCCCGTGGCCACGGACGCCAGGATCACGCCGAGAGCGACGAGCCCCAGCCGTACCCGCCCCAGCCGGACGCCGAGTGCGGTCGCCGTGTCGTCGTCCATGGACACGGACCGCTGGGCGCGGGCGGCCCACAGGATCGCGGGCAGCAGGATCAGCAGGGTCCAGCCGATGGGCGCGGCCTCGTCGTAGCCGCGGCCGTTGAGTGACCCGGTCATCCAGATCTGGGCCTGCTGGGCGACGAGGTAGTCGCCCTTGGTCAGGAACAGCGTGGTGACCGAGCGCAGCGCGATCGCGAAGCCGATGCCTATGAGGACGAAGCGGGTGGCGTGGAGCCCGCCGCGCCAGGCGAAGGCGTAGACGAGGGCTGCGGCCGCGACCCCGCCGATCACCGACAGGTAGGGCAGGACGGTGTACGAGGTGATGCCGAACGTCATCGCGCCGACCGTGAGCGCGCTCGCGCCCTGGCTGATGCCGATGATGTCGGGGCTGGCGAGGGGGTTGCGGGCCACGGTCTGGATCAGCGCGCCGGCGATCCCGAACGCGAGGCCGACGAGGAGCCCGACGACCATGCGCGGCAGCCGCAGCGTGCCGACGACGAGTTCGTCGGCGGACGGCCGGCCCAGGATCACCTTCAGGACCTCGCCCGGTGCGACGAAGCTTTCGCCGACGCAGAGGTATGCGACACAGACGACGGCCAGCAGCACGACGAGGACGGTGGCGACGACCGAGGCCCGCCGGTGCAGCAGGAACCGTCCGCGTGCCCCGATCCGTACGAGGCTGTATCCGGCGGGCCGCACCGCGGCCGTCGGGGCGCTCATGCGGGCACCGCCTTCCGGCGCACCAGCGTGACCAGGAACGGCACCCCGATCAGGGCCGTCATGACCCCGGCGGGCACCTCGCTCGGCGGGAAGACGATCCGGCCTATGACATCGGAGACGAGCAGCATCACGGGTCCGATCAGGGCGGCCATCGGGAGGACCCAGCGGTGGTCGCTGCCGACGATCGCCCGGGCGATGTGGGGGACGGCGAGGCCGATGAACGCGATCGGACCGGCCGCGGCGACCCCGGCGCCGGTGAGCACGGTCGCACCGATGCCGCCGACGATCCGTACGGTCGCGATCTTCTGCCCGAGGCCCTTCGCCATGTCCTCGCCGAGCGCGAGCGCGTCGAGGCCGCGGGCCACACAGAGCACGAGCACCGTCCCGAGCAGCAGGAACGGCCAGATCTGCTGGGCCACCTCGGCCTCGCGGCCGGCGATCGAGCCGACCTGCCAGAACCGGAACTCGTCCAGCGCGGACGCCTTCGTGGTCAGCACGGCCATGGTCACGGACACCAGCAGCGCGTTGATCGCGGCGCCGCCGAGCGCGAGCTTCACCGGGGTGGCGCCCCCGCGCCCGCTGGACGCGATGGCGTACACGGCGACGGAGGCGATGGCCGCCCCGGCGAAGGCGAACCAGACGTACCCGGTGAGTGTGTGGATCCCCGCGTACGCGATGGCCAGCACCACACCGACCGAGGCGCCCTGGCTGATGCCGAGGATGCCGGGGTCGGCGATGGGGTTACGGGTGATGCCCTGGAGCACCGTGCCGGCGAGGGCGAGCGAGGCGCCCACCATCAGGCCGATCAGGGTGCGGGGCACCCGCATGTTCCGGATGACCTCGGCGGCGTCGGAGTGCCCGCCGTGGAGCAGGGCGTCGATCACCTCGGACGGGGGTATGGAACGCGCCCCGACGGCGAGGCTGAGCACTATGGAGATCAGCAGCGCCACAACGGCCGCCGCCGTCGCGAGAGCGCGTCTGGAACGGCGTGGTGCGGCGGCTGGCATCGAACCCCATAGACAGGCGTGACAAGCGAGACAAAGTAAGTGAAGTAAGGCTTGGCTAAGTCTATGGGGCGCCTGTGTGGGGCTGTCCGGCGGTGTACCGGGGTCGGCACAATGGACGGCATGGCTTCCCACGCACTGACGGTCGGCTTCGACCTGGACATGACGCTCATCGACTCCCGGCCCGGCATCGCGGCCGCCTTCGTGGCCCTCTCCGCCGAGACGGGGGCGGTCATCGACACCGATCTGGTGGTGAGCCGGCTGGGCCCGCCGCTGGAGCAGGAGATCGCTCACTGGTTCCCGGCGGCCGATGTGGCCGCGATGGTCGACCGCTACCGCGAGATCTATCCCACATACGCCATCGGCCCCTCGCTCGCGATGCCCGGAGCGCGGGAGTCGGTCGACGCGATACGCGCGCTGGGTGGCCGGACGATGGTCGTCACCGCCAAGTACGAACCGAACGCGAAGCTGCACCTGACCCACCTGGGCATCCAGCCCGACGTGATCGTGGGCGGCCTGTGGGCCGAGGCGAAGGCGGAGGCGCTGCGGGAGCACGGGGCGGGCGTGTACGTGGGCGATCACACGGGCGACGTACGCGGCGCACGGGCCGCGGACGCCGTCTCCGTGGGTGTGACGACGGGCCCGTGCGACGCCGCGGAGCTGCGCGCGGCGGGTGCGGACGTGGTGCTGACGTCACTGACGGAGCTCCCGGCGTGGCTGGAGACGTACATGGCGTAGCGGCGTGAGCCCCACCGGGGCCGCGCGGTCAGCGGGCCGATTCGTCGAGGCCGGACGCAGGTGAGGCGACATTGCCGATGGCCTGTTTGAAGTCGGGGCAGTCGACGATCGGCTCGTGGTCGCAGACGGCCGCGTGGCGAAGGCTGTCACGGAGGCGCGTGAGCCGGCCTAGCTGCTCATCGAGGTCGTGGGCCCGGGCGGCCATGCGCGTACGCAGGTCTGGATCCGACGGCTGTGCCACGAGGAACCGTCCGATTTCGGCGACCGAGAGCCCGGCGCTGCGCGCGCACGTGATCAGGGCCAGGCGTGTCAGCACGTCCGGGTGGTACGTACGCCGCAGGCCGTTGCGGCCCGCGGGAGCGATGAGCCCCTTCTTCTCGTAGAACCTCAGCGCCGAGGGTGCCAGACCTGACGACCGTGCGACCTCGGCGATGTCCAGCAATGGTTCAGTCATCAAAGCCCCCTTGACTTGAATCGCGGTTCAAGTTGCAGCCTAGTCGTCATGAAGATTCATCACCTGAACTGCGGATCCGTACGGACGATCGAGGCCACCTACGCCGGCCCGCAGCCCGCTCCCGCGGTGAACCACTGCCTGCTGGTCGAGACCCCTGCCGACGGCCTGGTCCTGGTCGAGACCGGGATCGGGCTCGGTGACGTCCGGGATCCGGCAGGCACGCTCGGCACGGACTGGGTGGAGATGGCCGATCCCGCGCTCGACGAGGAGGAGACGGCCGTACGGCAGATCGCCCGGCTGGGATACGCACCGTCGGATGTGCGCCACATCCTCGTCACGCACCTGGACGTGGACCACAGCGGCGGCCTGCCCGACTTCCCCGATGCCCACGTCCACGTACTCGCATCCGAACTCGGCGCGGCACGCTCCGAGGCGCCCAGCTTCCGCTACCGACAGGCTCACTGGTCGCACGAGCCCCACTGGATCACCTACGGTCCCGAGTCCGATGAGCAGTGGTTCGGGTTCACCGCATTGCAGCCGGAGGGGCTGGGGCCGGAGATCAAGCTCGTCCCGCTCGGCGGCCACACCGCCGGTCACACAGGGATCGCCGTACAGAACGGCGACCGGTGGCTTCTCCATTGCGGCGACGCCTACTACTACCACCGCGAAGTCGGCCCTCTGAAGGAACCCCACCCCCTGCTCGACGTCGTCCAGACGACCTCACAGGTCCACAGGGACCTGCGCCTGGGAACCCAGGCCCGGCTCCGCGAACTGCTCCGCGACCACGGTGACGAGGTCGAGCTCTTCTCCGCGCACGACCCATGGGAACTGGCCCGCTACACGAGCGGCACAGGGGAGCAGGCGGCGGGCCGAGAGGGGAACGGGCGGACTGCGGGGCCCGTGCGGATGCCGTGAGCGCCCACTTCGCGCTCGACTCCCCGGCTGTGCGCCCCTACCGCTGAGCCGACCCCGCCCGCACGGACCGGATCACGCCCGCCGCGGCGATCAGGAATCCGACGCCCATGAGCATGCACAGGGACCATGCGATGGACGGAAGCGGGTGGGTGCCGAGGAAGAGCGGGGCCATGGTGGCCAGGGTCGACAGGGCGCCGAGGAAGAAGACGATCGCGCCGATACGGACCAGTCGGTCGCCTGCGCCGGAAGTTGGAGTACTCACCTCGCGATGGTAGTTCCCGGAGGCGGCGGACCACCCCCGGGCCGCCGGTGGGTGAAGCAGGCGCCGTTTCCGGACAGAGTCCGGATGACCAGGCTTGACGAGGGGTACTTCACCTGTGGAGGCTTCTGCCAGCAGGGGAAGCACGACCACAGGACGGCCTGACCTGCTGAGGGCTTTGTTCCGGCATACGGGTTGAGATGGGGTGCGTGCTTTGCCGACTGGCAAGGTCAAGTGGTTCAACAGTGAGAAGGGCTTCGGCTTCCTCTCCCGCGACGACGGCAGCGACGTCTTCGTGCACTCGTCCGTGCTTCCCGACGGAGTCGACGCACTCAAGCCCGGCCAGCGCGTCGAGTTCGGCGTGGTCGCCGGACAACGCGGTGACCAGGCACTTTCCGTGGCGATCCTCGACCCCACCCCGTCCGTCGCGGCAGCCCAGCGCCGTAAGCCGGACGAGCTGGCGTCGATCGTGCAGGATCTGACGACCGTGCTGGAGAACATCACACCGATGCTGGAGCGCGGCCGCTACCCCGACAAGGCCTCGGGCGCCAAGATCGCCGGTCTGCTGCGCGCGGTCGCGGACCAGCTCGACGTGTAGGACGGGTCCACGGAGCCGTCAGACGGAGGACACGGAGCCGTCAGACGAAAGACAGGGCGTCCGGGCCGAGTGGCGGAACCAGTCCCTCGGCCGCGGCGCGTGTCAGCAGTCCGCGGATCGCCGCGTAGCCGTTCTCGCCGAGGTCGGCGGTGAACTCGTTCACGTACAGACCGATGTGCTGGTCGGCGACGGACGGGTCCATCTCCTGTGCGTGCTCCAGGACGTACGGGCGCGAGGTCTCCGGGTCGTCCCACGCCATCCGGACCGATGTGCGCACCGACTCTGCGAGGAGCTTCAGCGTGTCCGCGCCCAGTGACCGCTTGGCGATGATCGCGCCGAGCGGGATCGGCAGCCCGGTCGTGTCCTCCCAGTGGCGTCCCATGTCGGCCAGGTTGTGCAGGCCGTAGTTCTGGTACGTGAAGCGCGCCTCGTGGATGACGAGACCGGCGTCGACCTTGCCGTCGCGCACCGCCGGCATGATCTCGTCGAACGGCATGACGACGATCTCGCCGACCCCGCCCGGGACGACCTCCGCCGCCCAGAGGCGGAACAGCAGGTAGGCGGTGGAGCGCTCGCTCGGCACGGCGACGGTCTTGCCCGTCAGGTCCGTGCCCGGCTCCTTCGTGAGGACGAGCGGCCCGCAGCCACGGCCCAGCGCGCCGCCGCACGGCAGCAGCGCGTACTCGTCGAGGACCCAGGGCAGCACGGCGTACGACACCTTGAGCACGTCCAGTTCGCCGCGCTCGGCCATGCCGTTCGTGATGTCGATGTCCGCGAACGTGACATCGAGGGCGGGTGCGTCGGGGACCCGCCCGTGGGCCCAGGCATCGAAGACGAACGTGTCGTTCGGGCACGGCGAGAAGGCGATCCGCAGCGGGTCGCGGGTCGCCGCCAGGTCAGGAGTCGTGTCGGTCATGGTGCGTCCAGCCTTCCAGTACGGGGGTGAGCTTCCCGAACGCCGCGGTGAGCGCGGCCAGCGCGTCGCCGATGCGCCAGGCGTCGCGGTCGCGCGGGCCGACGGCGTTCGACACGGCCCTGATCTCCAGGACGGGCACGCCGGTCAGGGCGGCCGCCTCCGCCACCCCGAAGCCCTCCATGGCCTCGGCCACGGCACCGGGGTGCGCGGCGAGGAGGGCGGCCGCGCGGTTCGCGCTGCCGGTCACGGTGGAGACGGTGAGGATGTCACCGGTCACCGCACGGGTCGCGGCGACCACCGCCCTCACCAGCGAGCGGGGCGGGAAGTGCCAGACCCGGCCGAAGCCGAGTCCGGTGACGGGCACGAAGCCCGCGGGGGTCTCCGCGCCCAGGTCCGCCGCGCCGATGCGGCCGGCCACGACGAGGGAGCCGACCGGGGCCACCGGGGCGAAGCCGCCGCCGATGCCCGCCGAGATCACCAGGTCGTAGCGGTCCGAGGCCAGGGCGAACGCGGCCGAGGCCGCGGCGGCGGCCGGTCCCACGCCGCCCGCGAGGACGTCGTAGGGGCCCGCGCGGTGGATCTCCGCGCCGGGCACCGTATGGACGGAGACCTCGCCGTCGGCCCCGGACGCACGCGTGACCGCGTCCCGTTCCACCGGAACAGCGGTCACGACAAGCACACGCACGGGGGGAGTCCTCCGAGGCCGGGAGGGGGTCAGTCGGTCTTCTCGAGCTTGAAGTGCCAGATGCCCGTCAGCTTCTTGCCGTCGGTCTCCACGATGCTGATCTCCGTGGAGTTCGTGGTCTCGCCGGTCTGGCTGGAGAAGAAGGCGCTGCCCGGGATGGACCGGTAGGTCTTCTTGTACGGCTCCTGCTCGGCCTGCTGGCCGTTGATGAAGAGGGTCCAGCCGTTGTCCGCGACGTCGGGGTCGACGCCGAAGCGGACCTTGTCGTCCATCGCGACCTTGACGGTCTTCTCCGCCTTCTTGTTGAGGCAGCCCTGGATTTCGGATTCCTTGAGGGCCTTGCCGTCGTTGTAGCAGGACGCCTCGGAACTCACCGAGTTGTCGCCGACCGTCACGGTGGCGAGCGGCGTCGGCTTGTCGCAGGCGGAGAGGACAAGGAGTCCCGCGGACACGGCACCAAGAGCGACGCCGATTCGACGGCCCTTACCGGAGAAGAACGCAACGGTCATGGGCCGAAGGCTATCGGTCGCTCCGGCTCACGCCACGCGGGGGTGCGGCGAGCCGCGCCGCGCGGCGCCCAGCAGACCCCGTACGGACGTGGCGGCACCGAGCGCGAGGATGCACGCGGCGACCGACATGCCCAGTACTCCGTTGAGGGGGAGGGCGATCCCGATCGCCCCGCCGGCCACCCAGGCCATCTGGAGCAGCGTCTCCGAGCGGGCGAACGCGGACGTCCGCACTTCCTCCGGTACGTCGCGCTGGATCATCGCGTCCAGCGACAGCTTCGACAGGGCCTGTGTGAAGCCCGCCATGGCCGCGAGCGCGGCGACCATGACCGTGCTGAAGAAGACGGCGGCCAGCACGGCGACGCCCAGGGCCAGGCCCAGGACCGAGGCGATGATGATCTCGGGGCCGCGGGCCCTGAGCCAGGATCCGACGGCGGTGCCCAGCGCATTGCCCACCCCGGCCGCCACACCGACGATGCCGAGCGAGATCGCGGCGCTCTGCCCGGCCAGCGGGTGCTCGCGCAGCAGGAACGCCAGGAAGAAGATCAGGAAGCCGGAGAGCGCCCGGTGCGAGGCGTTGGCCTGGAGCCCGTGCAGGACGGACGGGCCGACGGAGCGCAGTCCGGGCCGCCTCTCGCCGTTCTTCTCCTTCTTCTCCTTGGACCTGGCCGGTCTGCTCCCGGTCCTGGGCGCGTCGGACTTCCGCGGCGGCTCCGGCCGGACCGTGCCCTCGCCGTGCGGCGGCACCAGGTGCGCCTTCCGCTCGCCCTTCGACGAGTCCACCTTGTGCGGCAGAGTGAAGGCGAGGACGGCGCCGCCGACGAAGATCGCGCACGCGCCGTACAGCGGCCACGGCGGCCCGATGGTCTGCAGCCCCGCCCCGATGGGCGCGGCGACGCCGGTCGCCAGGAGACCGGCGAGGGTGACCCGTGAATTCGCCTTCACCAGCGAGAAGCGGGGTGGCAGCAGACGCGGCACGACGGCGCTGCGCACCACTCCGTACGCCTTCGAGCAGACCAGTACGCCCAGGGCGGCCGGATAGAGCTCCAGGCCGCCCGTGGCGACCGCGCCCGACATGGTGAGCGCCAGCAGCGCCCGCGCCAGCATGGAGCCCGCCATGGCGGCACGGCGGCCGTGCGGCAGGCGGTCCAGGAGCGGGCCGATGACCGGGGCCAGGAGGATGAACGGTGCCATGGTGACGGCGAGGTAGAGCGCGACCCGGCCGCGGGCCTGGTCCGTCGGTACGGAGAAGAACACGGTCGACGCGAGCGCGACGGTGATCATCACGTCGCCCGCACCGTTCACCGCGTGCAGCTCGATCAGCTTTCCCAGACCGGACTCGCCGGCCCCATGGGCGTGCGTCGCCTTCCGGATGCCCCTGGCGGTTCCGGTGAAGGGGGTGTGGAGGGCATGACCGATCGACCGGCCCGTTCTGCGGAGCGGACCGGATTCGTCGTGCGACCTGGCAGAAGCCACTTGGCCATACTGCCCCAGTACCCGGCATCACGAACCGAGATCGGGGTGGGGCGCGTGGCATACCGCCCCGTCGGGTCAGTGATCGGGCAGGTCGCAGGGGGTGTGGCGGGTCGGATCGGGGTGGCCGGAGTGCGCTCTTCACACGGGACACGGCGTCGGATACGGCGTCGTTTGGGACGGGCAGGTGGGCGGGGAGCGGCGGAGAGGGTAGCGTGCGTAGCGCGCCACCGGCGGTTGTTCTTGGCCGCGCGCCTCTCGGCGATCCCGCAGAATGGATCGAAGAAGGTGCGCCCGAGGCAGGCACAACGGGTGTGGACGTCGACGCGGCCCCCAGGTCCGCTCCGCCCGCAACCGTATGGCCGAAATCGATGGATGTGCTGGCGCGCTCGTGAGACTGGCGTAGGAGAGAAGCGAGACCTGTGAGTGCTGCGACGACGCGAAGCCGTACGGCCCGTACCCCCGTTCCCGACCGTCTGTGCGCCGAGGCGGTAGACCTCGCCCGCGCGGCGGCCGAGGAGGCGGCCGCGCCAGGGGTGGTGGGTGAGCATGTGGCCGTGGTCCCCGAGGGGGACCGGGTCGTCACGCACTACTTCGAGTGCAAGGACCCGGCCTACCGGGGCTGGCGCTGGGCGGTGACGGTCGCCAGGGCCTCCCGCGCGAAGAACGTCACGCTGGACGAGACCGTCCTGCTGCCGGGCACCGACGCGCTGCTCGCGCCGGAGTGGGTGCCGTGGAGCGAGCGGCTGCGGCCGGGCGACATGGGGCCGGGCGATCTGCTGCCCACCGAGGCGGACGACCTGCGCCTGGAGCCGGGCTACACCGGCGAGGACGAGCTGCCGCCGAACTCCGCGGTCGCCGCGGTCTCGGGCGAGCTGGCCGATCTCGTCGAGTCCGAGGACGCGGAGCTGACGACGCGCCCCGAGCCGCCGCGCCGGGGTTCGATCGCGGCGGTCGCGGACGAGCTGGGCATGCGGCGTGCGCGGGTGCTGTCCCGGTACGGGCTCCATGTGGCGGCCGACCGCTGGGACGAGGAATTCGGTGCGAAGACGCCCATGGCGCAGGCGGCCCCGGCCACCTGTGTGTCGTGCGCCTTCCTGGTGCCGCTCACGGGCTCGCTGAAGCAGGCCTTCGGGGTGTGCGCGAACGAGTTCGGTCCGGCGGACGGGCACGTGGTGTCCCTGTCGTACGGGTGCGGTGGGCATTCGGAGGCCGCGGTGATGCCGAAGCCGCCGAAGCCGGCGCCGCATGCGCTGGACACGATGCAGGTGGACGAGTACCCGCTGCGGCCGGCGCGTGATTCCGGCTCTGTGCCGGTGGAGACGGACGGCCCGTCGGAGGACCTCGGCCACTCGTAGGCGGCGGCCCGGGCGGGCTTTCCCCGGGGTGCGGGTTGCTCCGGCGGGCTGGTTCCGTCCTCAATCGCCGGACGGGCTTGGCTGGTGCGGGTGCCCCGCAGGGGCGCCTTTGGCTCGGTGGGTGGGGGTCCGTGGCCCCTCCGGGGCGTCTCCTCGGACGACGAACGTTCGGCGGGTACGCAGCGGTGCCCGGGTGTCTGTTCGTCGTCCTGCGGGGACTCCCCTGCACGGCCCCGGACCCGGCCGCGTGCGTGTGCGGCAGTCGTAGGGCCGGTGTGCAGACGCGGGTGATGCAGGGTGGGGCCGTGCAGGGCAGTCCCCGCAAGAAATGGCGTACGACCGGGGTCCCTCACGTGACCGGGTGCACCCGCCATTTTTGAGGAGTCTGCCCGGAGGGGCGCCACCCCCACCCACCGGTACAGGACGCACCCGCGGGGGACCCGCACCAAAGCCCGTCCGGCGATCGAGGGCGGAACCCCGTACCCAGGGGGGCGCACACTGGGCAGCGCGGGGTACGCGCAACCGGAGCACGGACAACGGCAGAGGGAGTCACAGCGTGAGCATCATTGCGACCGAGGGGGCCGACCCATTCGGAACCGCGCGGCTGCGACGCGGCGTGCTCGACGCCTGGGGTGCGGGTCCCGCCCGCTTCCGTGAGGACGCCAACGCCGAGGAGGACCTCGCGCTCGGCGGCTACCGCGACCGCCTCGTCGTCGAACTGGCCCAGAACGCCGCCGACGCCGCAGCCCGCGCCGGGGTGCCCGGCCGGCTCCGGCTGACCCTGCACCCGGCGACCGCGGTCGCCCCCGCCGTCCTCGCCGCCGCGAACACCGGCGCACCCCTGGACGCCACCGGCGTGGAGTCGCTGTCCACCCTGCGGGCCTCCGCCAAGCGCGAGGGCCACGCGGGGGCCGTCGGACGGTTCGGCGTCGGGTTCGCCGCCGTGCTCGCGGTGAGCGACGAGCCGGCCGTCGTCGGCCGGCACGGCGGCGTGCGCTGGTCCCTCGCCGAGGCCCGCGACCTCGCCCGCCAGGCGGCCGTCGGCAGCCCCGGCCTCGGCGACGAACTCCGCCGCCGCGACGGACACGTACCGCTGCTGCGCCTCCCGCTGCCCGCCGAGGGCTCCGCCCCCGACGGCTACGACACCGTGGTCGTCCTGCCGCTGCGCGACGGCGTCGCCGAGGACCTCGTCGGCCGGCTGCTCGACGCCGTGGACGACGCACTGCTCCTCACCCTGGCCGGCCTCGACGAGATCGTCGTCGAAACCCCGGACACCGTAAGGACGTTGCACCGCTCGCAGCACGGCCCGTACACGCACATCGAGGACTCCGCGCACGGCACGAACCGCTGGCGCACCGTCACCCGCCACGGCCCCGTCGAGCCCGCGCTGCTCGCCGACCGGCCGCTGGAGGAACGGCTGCGCCCGCACTGGTCGGTGACCTGGGCCGTCCCCGTGGACGCGGAGGGCGCCCCGCTCAGCCCCCGTACCGCCCCCGTCGTGCACGCGCCGACGCCCACCGACGAACCGCTCGGCATTCCCGCGCTGCTCATCGCCTCGCTGCCGCTGGACACCACCCGCCGGCACCCCGCGCCCGGCCCGCTCACCGACTTCCTGGTGCAGCGCGCGGCCGACGCGTACGCGGAACTGCTCGCCGACTGGCAGCCGGTGTCCGTCGCCACCATCGGCCTCGTGCCCGACCGGTTCGGCAAGGGCGAACTGGACGGTGCGCTGCGGGGCGCCGTGCTGGAACGGCTGCCGCGCGTCGCGTTCCTGGAACCGGCCGCCCCCCGCGACCCCGCCGCCGAACCCGACCGGTGGGACGACTGGGACGCGGGGACGGAGAGCGCCCGCAGGGCCACCACCGCGCTGCGGCCCATCGAGGCCGAGGTGCTGGAGGGCGTCGGCGCCGAGACGGTCGCCGTACTGGCCGAGGTGCTGCCGTGCCTGCTTCCCGCGGGACTTGAGCGCCGCAGCGAACTGCGGACGCTCGGTGTGGCCCGCGTCCCGCTGACCGAGGCGATGGACCGGCTCGCGGGTCTGGAGCGGGACCCCGGCTGGTGGCGGCGGCTGTACGACAGCCTGGCCGGAGTCGAACCGGACCGGCTGTCCGGGCTTCCGGTGCCGCTCGCCGGAGCGGTGTCCCAGGGTGCGGACCCCGGGGTGCCGGCCCTCCCGCGTACGACGATCGGCCCACGGCAGGTCCTGCTCCCGCTGCCCGACGCGCTGACCGGCCCGGTCCTGGACCGGCTCGGCCGGCTCGGGCTGAAGGTTGCCCACCCGGACGCCGCGCACCCGCTCCTGGAGAAACTGGGCGCCCTGCCCGCCACCCCGCGCGCCGTGCTGACGACCCCGCAGGTGCGGGCCGCCGTCGCCGGTTCGCTGGACGCGGGCGAGATCTGGGACGAGGACGCGCTGGACGGCGACGAGCTCGTGGAGACCGTCCTCACCCTGGTCCGGGACGCCGGCCTGGAACCCGGCGACGAGCCCTGGCTCGGGGCGCTCGCCCTGCCCGACGAGGACGGCGAGCTCGCACCGGCCGGGGAACTGGTGCTGCCCGGCAGTCCGTTCGCCGCCGTCATGCGCGAGGGCGAACTGGCCTTCTGCGAAGCGGACCTGGCCGACCGCTGGGGCGAGCAGCCGCTCACCGCCTGCGGGGTGCTCGCCACGTTCGCGCTCGTCAGGGCCACCGACGTGGTCCTGGACCCGGACGAACTGGAGCCCCGCGACAGCGACTTCGCCGAGCCCGACGACGCCGGGCTGCTCGACGCCGTCGACGTGTGGTGCGAGGACATCCTCGACCAGCTCCCGGACACTCCCGTGCCGCCGGTCGCCACCGAGATCGTCGCCGTCCGCGACCTCGACCTCGTCGACGACGACGCCTGGCCCCAGGCGCTCGCCCTCCTCGCCCGGCCGCCGCTGCGTGACGCGCTGACCCAGCCGGTACGCGTGCTGCTCCCGGACGGCACGACGCAGTCCGTACGCCCGTACACGGCGTGGTGGCTGCGCGACCACCCGGTGCTGGACGGGCGCCGCCCGGCCGGTCTGCGCGCCCACGGCGGTGATCCGCGGCTGGCGGGCCTGTACGACTCCGCCGACGCGACCGGCTTCGACGACGCCCAGGTGCTGCGCGCCCTCGGCGTGCGGACCTCGGTCGCCGCCCTGCTGGACGAGCCCGGCGGTGCGGCCGAACTCCTCGGCCGGCTCGCGGACGAGGACCGCCCGGTCGGTCCCGTACAGCTGCACTCCCTGTACACGGCGCTCGCCGACCTCGACCCGGATCAGGTCACGCTGCCGGACGAGCTGCGGGCCGTCGTCGACGGCGAGGTGCGGGTCGTCGACGCGGCGGACGCGGTGATCGCGGACGCCCCGGACCTGCTGCCGCTGACCGGGGGCGTGGCACTCCTGCCCGTCGCCCCGGCGAGCGCGGCGGAGCTGGCCGAGCTGTTCCAGGTGCGGCGGCTCGGTGAGAGCGTCGAGGCGGAGGTGACGTCCGAGGGCGAGGAGCACCAGGTCCCGGACCCGGTCCGCATCCTGCTCGGCCCCGGCACCCCGGACACGTACGTCGAGCACGGTGAACTGCGGGCGGGCGGCGTCGAGCTGGACTGGCGCCGCACCCCGGACGGTGTGGTGCACGCCTCGACCGTGGAGGGTGTCGCCGCGGGCCTCGCCTGGGCGGCGGGCCAGTGGCCACGCCGCTTCGAGGTCGCG
This sequence comes from Streptomyces sp. NPDC087901, assembly GCF_044742205.1. Lineage (NCBI taxonomy): Bacteria > Bacillati > Actinomycetota > Actinomycetes > Kitasatosporales > Streptomycetaceae > Streptomyces > Streptomyces sp. NPDC087901. The sequence goes on along the minus strand of NZ_JBIUUC010000003.1, from coordinate 818,595 downwards.
GCCCTGCTGGAGGACCCGTCGCGTACGGAGGAACTGGCCCGGGACCGCTGGTTCGACTGACGGCCGCGGGAGGCGGGCGGATCGCGGGGCATTTTCACGAGAGTTTCCCGAGGCCCGCACAACCCTTCACGGTGGATGGCGGTCTTGTCTGCGGAGCCAGCAGGTTCCACAGACACATGTGGGCCCGGGCGCGGGTAACCGTCCTGGGCCTCCATCTCCACCTTGGGGAACGAACATGCGCATTCGTGCCACCGTTGCCGCCATCAGCGGCGCCCTGGCCCTTTCCGCCCTCGCCCTTCCGTCGGCCGCTCAGGCCGACGGCGCGCACGGTTCGACCGACACCGTCGCCGGTGTCGCGCGGGCGGCTCAGTCCGCCTCCGCCACGCAGGCCGGCGCGAAGACCGGCGCCCGCTCCACCGCGGCCGCGGCCGCGTCGGAACCGGGCGAGCTCGACCTCACCTTCTCCAAGTTCACCGTCAACGGCGGCAAGCCGATCGTGGTGGGCACCACGCTGACGAAGACGGTTCCGACCACCTTCACCGTGACGCACGCCGCCGATGTGGACATCTTCGCCTCGACGGTCGCGCTCGATGTCACGCTCTACCGCGGCTCGTTCGACAGCCCGACGAACGAGGTCTTCGGCGACAAGAGCCCCGTGTGCAAGGCCGTGTCCGCCACGGTCGCCACCTGCAAGGGGCAGATCGACGTCTGGCCCAGGATCGACCTGCTCGGCAACGCCGACGCCACGAAGTGGAAGGCGAGCGGTTTCGCCGTCGACTTCAACGGTGAGGACCCGGCCGATCCCGATGTCACCAAGATCGGCTTCGCCCTGCAGGACAACCTGGGAGCCTCCAGCCTCCAGCGCGCCTCGCAGGTGACGGTCAACGCCGCTCCCGAGCCGGTGAAGAAGGGCAAGACCATCACCGTCACCGGCAAGCTGTCCCGGGCCAACTGGGACGACTTCGCGTACCACGGCTACACCGTCCAGCCGGTCAAGCTGCAGTTCCTCAAGAAGGGCAGCAAGACCTACACCACGTTGAAGACCCTCAAGACGAACAGCCTCGGCACCCTGAAGACCACGGTCACGGCCTCGGTCGACGGCTACTGGCGCTTCAGCTTCGCCGGTACGGCCTCCACCCCGGCCACCAACTCCACGGGCGACTTCGTCGACGTGAAGTAGGTCCCGCGACAGGGCCGTCGCTCCCCGCTGCGCCGGGAAGCGGCGGCCCGCGATCGAGACCGCCGCGATGCTGCCCGACGGGATCGAGTACCTCATCACGCGGCGCACGAAGTGCGGACGGTGTGGCTGAGACGACAGAGTCCGCTGTGGTCTTGGGGTTTCTGTTCCGGGCCGGACGCCGCCGAAGCGGGATCTTCGCAGAATCTTCGGATGCTCGTACAACCCTTCACATCCGTCCCCTGTCTGGTCTGTTGAGTCAACGGACTCAACAGACCGATCGGCCCCACCGGTGCGCTCGCGGACCAGGGGCCCATTCCCACGGGGAAACACATGCGCATGCGTACCTCTGCGACCGTCGCCGTCGGCGCTCTGGGCCTGCTGGCCCTCGCCGTGCCGGCGGCCCAGGCCAACGGCTCCTACGGTGACACCGCCATCACCAAGGTGTCGGTCAACGGTGGCAAGAACGTGGTGGTCGGCACCAGCCTCGTCAAGAAGTTCACCGTCGCGGTGACCGCCAAGGACAACTCCGGCATCAAGGGCATCGACATCGACCTTGAGGGCCCGGCGTTCGGCTACCTGTCGCCGGACAGCACCAAGTGCTCCGGGAGCACCTGCACCGCGTCGTTCACCGTCGACCCCAAGGTCGACCTGCCGTACTCGAACGACATCGCCGGCACCTGGTACGTCAACGTCTGGGTGGACGCCAAGGACGGCGACTACAACTGGAAGGACAAGGCGGGCACCTTCAAGTTCCAGCGGGCGGCTTCGCAGACCGTCAACGCCGCCCCCGAGCCGGTGAAGAAGGGGAAGACCATCACGGTCACCGGCAAGCTGGCGCGGGCCAACTGGGATGACTTCAAGTACCACGGCTACACCAACCAGCCGGTCAAGCTGCAGTTCCTCAAGAAGGGCGGCAAGACCTGGACCACGGTGAAGACCGCCAAGACGAGCAGCATCGGCACCCTGAAGACCACGGTCACGGCCTCGGTCGACGGTTACTGGCGCTACAGCTTCGCCGGTACGGCCTCCACCCCGGCCGTCAACTCCACGGGCGACTTCGTCGACGTGCAGTAGTCCCGGCGCCCGGGCCGTCGCTCCCCGCTACACCGGGAAGCGGCGGCCCACCAGGCGCCAGGCGTACTCCAGGGCGACCGAGGCCACCACGGCGATGCCCACCGCCGTCCACGGCATCGTCGTCCCGACCAGCTTCAGGGCGAAGAAGTCCTGGAGCCACGGCACCACGAGCACGATCAGGAACGCCAGCCCCATCGCCGCCACCAGGCAGATCCGCCACCAGGTGTACGGGCGGGCGATGATCGCCAGGACCCACATCGAGACGAGGAACAGCGTGAGCGTCGCCGCGCTCGTCTCCGCGTCCAGCGCGCCCGTACCGGAGTAGTGGCTCCGTGCGATCAGGTACATCGTGAAGGTGGCGACCGCCGCGATGGTGCCCGACGGGATCGCGTACCGCATCACGCGGCGCACGAAGTGCGGATGGGCCCGCTCCTTGTTGGGGGCCAGGGCCAGGAAGAACGCCGGGATGCCGATCGTCAGCGTCGACAGCAGTGTCAGATGGCGGGGCAGGAACGGGTACTCGACCTGGAAGCAGACGACCAGGACGGCCAGCAGCACCGAATAGACGGTCTTCGTCAGGAACAGGGTGGCGACCCGGGTGATGTTGCCGATGACGCGGCGGCCCTCGGCGACGACGGACGGCAGGGTCGCGAAGCTGTTGTTCAGCAGAACGATCTGGGCGACGGCCCGGGTCGCCTCCGAGCCGGAACCCATCGAGACGCCGATGTCGGCATCCTTGAGGGCGAGGACGTCGTTGACGCCGTCGCCCGTCATCGCGACGGTGTGGCCGCGGGACTGGAGGGCGGCGACCATATCCCGCTTCTGCTGCGGGGTGACGCGGCCGAAGACCGCGTTCTCCTCCATGGCGGTGGCCATCGCGTCGGGGTCGGTCGGCAGCTTGCGCGCGTCCAGGGTGTGCTCGGCGCCCGGAAGCCCGAGCTTCGCCGCGACGGCGCCGACCGAGACGGCGTTGTCCCCGGAGATGACCTTCGTGGCGACCCGCTGGTCGGCGAAGTAGGCGAGGGTCTCCCCGGCGTCGGGCCGCAGCCTCTGCTCCAGGACGATCAGCGCGCCAGGTACGGCTCCGGCGGCGATGTCCGGAGCGTCGAGCTCGCCCCGCACCCGGGCCAGCAGCAGGACCCGCAGGCCCTGCTCGTTGAGCTGTTCGATCTCGGTGAGCGTCGGGTCGCCCTCGGGCAGCAGTACGTCGGGGGCGCCGAGCAGCCAGGACGACTCACGCCCCTCACCCTCGTCGAACGCGGCGCCGCTGTACTTGCGGGCCGAGGAGAACGGCAGGGCCTGGGTGACGGGCCACGCCTGCCCGGCGGGGGACGGGTAGGCGTCGATGATGGCCTGGAGGCTGGCGTTGGGCCGCGGGTCGGAGGCGCCGAGGGCGCCCAGGACCCGGTGCAGGTACGCCTCGTCCGACCCGTTCAGCGCGCGGACCTCGGTGACGTCCATGCCGCCCTCGGTGAGGGTGCCGGTCTTGTCCAGGCAGACGACGTCGACCCGGGCCAGGCCCTCGATGGCGGGGAGCTCCTGGACGAGGCACTGCTTGCGCCCCAGTCGTACGACACCGATCGCGAAGGCGACCGAGGTGAGCAGGACCAGGCCCTCCGGGATCATCGGGACGATGCCGCCGACGGTCCGGGCGACCGAGTCCTTGAAGTTGTTGTCCTTGACGACGAGCTGGCTGATGATCAGGCCGATCGCGGTCGGGATCATCATCCAGGTGACGTACTTGAGGATGGTGGAGATGCCGCTGCGCAGCTCGGACTGGACGAGTGTGAAGCGGGAGGCCTCCTCGGCGAGCTGCGCGGCGTAGGCCTCGCGGCCGACCTTGGTGGCGGCGAAGGCTCCGCCGCCGGCGACGACGAAGCTGCCGGACATGACGGGGTCGCCGGCCCGTTTCAGTACCGGGTCGGCCTCGCCGGTGAGCAGTGACTCGTCGATCTCCAGGCTGTCGGCCTCGGCGACGGTGCCGTCCACGACGACCTTGTCGCCTGGGCCGAGCTCGACGACGTCGCCGAGGACGATCTCGGAGGTGGAGATCTCGGCCGCCACACCGTCGCGGCGCACCGTGGGTTTCGCCTCGCCGATGACGGCGAGGCTGTCCAGGGTCTTCTTGGCCCGCCACTCCTGCACGATGCCGATGCCGGTGTTGGCGATGATCACGAAGCCGAAGAGGCTGTCCTGGATCGGCGCGACGAACAGCATGACCAGCCAGAGCACGCCGATGATCAGGTTGAACCGGGTGAAGACGTTGGCGCGGACGATCTCCTTCACGGACCGGGAGGAGCGCACCGGTACGTCGTTGACCTCGCCGCGAGCGATCCGCTCGGCGACCTCGGCCGCGCTGAGCCCCCGCGCGGCGGATGCCGGCGCGGGCAGGTCCACCGGGTGGACCGGGTCGAGTTCGGAACCGGCGTCGATCTTCACCGGCCGGCCGGTGCCGGAAGTCATGGAGGAACTGTTCGGCTCATCCCCTGAGGGGTCGAGTGCCCGCTGAGTCATGGTCCCGACGTTACGGGCGGAACATCACGTTCACCCGCCGGGGGTCCGGAAGATCGGACCGGGGGAGGAGACGAATGGTCCCGTGGTGGTACGGACCCGGTGGAGCGGCCCGCTCAGGCGGTGGCGCCCGGCGTGCCCGGGGTGTCTGTGCTGTCCGGGGTGTCCGTTGCGCCCGGGGTGTCTGTTGCGCCCGGGGTGTCCGTGGAGTCGTCGCTCGCCGCGGCGGCCCGCTTGAGTGCCGCGTCACGGCCCCGCACGTACCAGATGCCGATCAGGCCGAGCCCGGCACCGGCCAGGCAGGTCCAGACCCACCACAGGTGTCCGTGGTCGTCGAACCAGCCGTAGAAGGGGATCTGGACCAGGAAGAGGACGAACCAGAGGATCGTGCCGCCGGTGATGGTCGCGACGACCGGGCCCTCCAGGGGCTCGGGTGCCTCGTGCTTCGGTGTCCACTTCGCCATGCGCTCAGTGTATGCGGCGCATGTGTAAAGGCCGTCGGGCCAGTCGGCGCAAGGATCTACGCGCGGAGATAGCGATCTTTGCCTTATGTATTCATACTGAATCTGCTTGCGACTGTCTCAATTTATTCGTGTGAAAGTCCAAAGCTGACCGAATTTTTACCCCTCTACGCACGACTGAGGTCATACATGTCCCCCTCGGCCACCGCTCCGGTCGACTCCACTCCGCCCCCGTCACCCCCGTCCACCGGCGGCCTGGACGGTTTCTTCAAGATCTCCGAGCGGGGGTCGTCGATCGGGCGCGAGATCCGCGGCGGATTCGCGACCTTTTTCGCGATGGCGTACATCATCGTGCTGAACCCGATCATCCTGGGCAGCGCGAAGGACATGTACGGTCACCAGCTCGACAGTGGCCAGCTGGTCACCGCGACGGTGCTGACCGCGGCGTTCTCCACCCTGCTCATGGGCGTCATCGGCAACGTGCCGATCGCCCTGGCCGCGGGCCTCGGCGTCAACACCGTCGTCGCCCTCCAGCTCGCCCCCCGGATGAGCTGGCCCGACGCGATGGGCATGGTCGTCCTCGCGGGCATCGTGGTCATGCTGCTGGTCGCGACCGGGCTGCGGGAACGCGTGATGAACGCCGTACCGACCTCGCTCCGCAAGGGCATCGCGATCGGCATCGGTCTCTTCATCCTGCTGATCGGTCTGGTCGACTCGGGCTTCGTCTCCCGTATCCCGGACCTCGCGCACACCACCGTGCCCCTCCAGCTCGGCAACGACGGTCACCTCAACGGCTGGCCGGTTCTGGTCTTCATCCTCGGCGCGCTGCTCACCCTCGCGCTGATCGTCCGCAAGGTGCCGGGCGCGATCCTGATCTCCATCGTGGCGATGACGGTCGTCGCGCTGATCATCGACGCGGTCGCCGACCTGCCGGGCGAGGCCTGGGGCCTGACCGTGCCCCAGTGGCCGGGCAACCCGGTCGCCTCGCCCGACTTCGGGCTGATCGGTGACGTCAGCCTGTTCGGCGGCTTCGACAAGGTCGGTGTCCTCACCGGCGTCCTGTTCGTCTTCACCGTGCTGCTGTCCTGCTTCTTCGACGCGATGGGCACCATCCTCGGCGTCGGCGACGAGGCCAAGCTGACCGACAAGGACGGCAACTTCCCCGGCATCAACAAGGTGCTGTTCGTCGACGGCATCGCGGTCGCCGCGGGCGGTGCGAGCTCCGCCTCGGCGGGCACCTGCTTCGTGGAGTCCACGGCGGGCGTCGGAGAGGGGGCCCGCACAGGCTTCGCGAGCATCGTGACGGGTCTGCTGTTCACGGCGGCGCTGTTCCTCACGCCGCTGGCGACCATGGTCCCCTCGCAGGCGGCCACTCCGGCGCTGCTGGCGGTCGGCTTCCTGATCATCGCGGGCTCGGTACGGGACATCGACTGGAGCGACTACACGCTCGCGATCCCGGCGTTCCTCGCCATGGTGATGATGCCCTTCACCTACTCGATCACCAACGGGATCGGGATCGGCTTCATCACGTTCTGTGTGCTGCGGCTGGCCGCGGGCCGCGGTCGCGAGGTGCCGGTGGCCATGTATGTGGTGTCGGCGGTCTTCGTCTTCTACTACGCGATGCCGGCGCTCGGCCTCACGTGATCCCGGGAAGGGCGCGGGTGCGGGAGCGGGCTCACGGCCCGGGAGGTCTCCGTCAGGTGACCTCCTCGGCCGCGACCCCCTCCGCCCCGTAGAACTTCTCCGTCTCGTCGACGGCCGCCTGGAAGCGCTCGTCGAAATCGTCGCGAATGAGCGTCCGGACCACATAGTCCTGGACGCTCATTCCGCGTTTGGCGGCGTGCTGCTTGAGCCGGTCGAGCAGCTCACCGTCTATCCGCAGGCTGAGCACTGTCGATCCCATAGCGAGCAGGGTTACGTCCCGCGGGCCCGACACGCGTGACTTTCCGGAATCGACTCACTCGTTTGGGTGATCGATTGGTGATTTGACCCTCGCGCGTGTACCACCGAGTGGTCTTTAGGGTAGGTAATGAGTTACGCTAACAAACATGCCTGACCTGATCCACGACAGCGACAGTGCCGCCGCCGTGAGCTCCCTTCGTTCCGCCGTCATGCTGCTCGGCCGGCGCCTCAAGCACCAGCGCGTCGACGAGTCGCTGAGCCCCACAGAGATGTCGGTGCTCGGCACACTCGCGCGTTGCGGATCGGCCACCCCCGGTGAGCTGGCCCGCAAGGAGCATGTGCAGCCGCCGTCGATGACCCGCATCGTCGCGCTGCTGGAAGCCAAGGGACTGGTCAGACTGGAACCGCACCCCGATGACCGTCGTCAGAAGATGGTCAGCCAGACCGAGCAGGCCGAAGCCATGCTCGCCGAGAGCCGCCACAAGCGGAACGCCTGGCTGACCACCCTCGCCGAAGGCCTGGACGAGGACGAGTGGGAGACGCTGCGCAACGCGGCGCCCGTGCTGGAGAAGCTCGCCCACCTGTAGCGGAGCGGGCCGCGCCGGACCACCGGCGCACCGCCCCCACCGCCGCATCCCCGTCAGCCAGCGCAATGTCCACGCCCGAGGAGGCGAACCCTTTTGAGTACGGGATCCGGAGCAGACTCCGCCCCCGCACCGACTTCCACCCACGAGAGCAAGCCCGGCGGGACCTTCTCGTCGCTGAAGATCCGCAACTACCGCCTGTTCGCAACCGGCGCCGTGATCTCCAACACCGGTACCTGGATGTCCCGCATCACGCAGGACTGGCTCGTCCTGAGCCTCACCGGGTCCGCTGCCGCCGTCGGTATCACCACGGCACTCCAGTTCCTCCCCATGCTGCTCTTCGGCCTGTACGGCGGGGTCATCGCCGACCGTCTCCCGAAGCGCAAGCTCCTTCTCTTCAGCCAGGCGGCACTCGGCCTGTGCGGGATCGCCCTCGCCGTTCTCACGCTCTCGGGTGTGGTCCAGGTGTGGCACGTCTACCTGATCGCGTTCCTGCTCGGCATGGTCACGGTCGTGGACAACCCGGCCCGCCAGGCGTTCGTCTCCGAGATGGTCGGCCCCTCCCAGCTGCGGAACGCGGTCAGCCTGAACTCGGCGAACTTCCAGTCCGCCCGGCTCATCGGTCCCGCCGTCGCGGGTGTGCTGATCACCTCGGTCGGCAGCGGCTGGGCCTTCATGCTCAACGGGCTGTCGTTCCTCGCGCCGCTCGTCGGCCTGCTGATGATGCGTACGAGCGAGCTGCACAAGGCCGTCGTCATACCGCGCGCCAAGGGGCAGCTCCGCGAGGGGCTGCGCTACGTCTCCGGGCGCCCCGAGCTGATCTGGCCGATCGTCCTCGTCGGCTTCGTCGGCACGTTCGGCTTCAACTTCCCGATCTGGCTGACGGCCTTCGCGGACGAGATCTTCCACGGCGGCGCCGGGATGTACTCGTTCTTCAACATCCTCATGGCGGCCGGCTCCCTCGTCGGGGCCCTGCTCGCCGCCCGCCGCCGCTCCTCGCGGCTGCGGATGCTGGTGGCCGCCGGTACGGCGTTCGGCGTGTTGGAGATCATCGCCTCCATGGCACCGTCCGTCTGGCTCTTCGCGATCCTGCTCGTCCCGATCGGCATGATCGGCCTGACGACCAACATCAGCGCGAACACCAGCGTGCAGATGGCCTCCGACCCGGCCATGCGCGGCCGGGTGATGAGCCTCTACATGATGGTCTTCGCCGGGGGTACGCCGGTGGGCGCCCCGATCGTCGGCTGGATCAGCGACGTGTACGGCGTCCGGACCGGCATGGCGGTCGGCGGAGCGTTCTCCCTGGCGGCAGCGCTCGGCGTCGGCCTCATGCTGGCCCGCGTCGGCGGCCTGCGCCTCAAGGTCGACCTGCGCCCGGGCCGCCCGCACGTGCGGTTCGTCCCGCGCGAGCAACTGGCGACGGCGGCCTGAGAGCCGCCGGAACCGATACGGCCCCGCCCGGGGAATCGGGCGGGGCCGTACGCGTGGGGCGGGGGCGTTCGGCCGCGCGGGAAGCCGCCGGTCTCCGGCGTGAGCCGACGGCGGTCGCGGTGAGGCCGACCGGTGTGCCGAAGCCGCGGCTCCCCGCACGGGTGCGGGCAGCCGCGCAGTCCGGCGATACGCACGGAGACCAGGACGCCCGGGGGCTGCCAGACTCGCCGTATGAGACTCTTCGCCGCCGTCCTGCCACCGGCCCCCGCCGTCGAGGAGCTGCGCCGGGCCGTGGTTCCGCTGCGCTCGCTGCCTGGCGCCGACACGCTGCGCTGGACCGGGACCCCGGGCTGGCACTACACGCTGGCCTTCCTCGGGGACGTCGACGAGGAGCTGCTGCCGGACCTGTACAGCCGGCTGGAGCGGGGCGCGCACCGGACCGAGGCGTTTCGGCTGCGCGTCCACGGCAGTGGCCGGTTCGACGGGCGGGCACTGTGGGCGGGGGCCGCCGGCGCACTGGACACGCTGCGGCTGCTGGCCGAACGCTCCCACGCCGCCGCCCGCCGGGCCGGGGTGCCGATGGAGGAGCACCGCCGCTACACCCCGCACCTCACGCTCGCCCGCAGCCGGGTCCCGGCGGACCTGACCCCGTTCACCGCGGCCCTGGAGGGCTTCGAGGGCCTGCACTGGGAGGCCGGTGAGCTCAGCCTCGTACGCAGCAATCTGCCGGTGGACGGGGTGCCGGGGGAGCAGCCCCGGTACGAGGTGGTGCGGGCCTGGCCGCTGGGGCGCTGAGCGGGGCGGTTACGCTCGTCGGGTGGACCCGAAGACCAGAAACCGCATCATGGCGGCCGTGCTCGTGCTGATGTTCGTCGTCGTCGCCCTGGCGGCCGCGGTCGGCTGATGACGGCCTCCGTCAGCTGAGTCCCCGCGCCGTCTCCTTCGCGAACGCCCCGGGGTTGTCGAGCATGATGTTGTGCCCGCACTCCGGGACCGCGACCACGCGTACCCCGCCCGCCAGGAGCGCGTCCTCGCCGGGCAGTGGACCGTTGCCCTCCGGTCGCAGGAAGGTGCGCGGAATCGGCAGGTCCAGCAGGAGCGCGCGCATCGTCGGCGTCGTTCCGCGCGCCAGGTGGACCGCACTGCGGTGCAGTGCCACGGTCCCCGCGAGCCGCATGGTCGACCACCAGTGCGCGTCCACCCGCTCGCGCACCTCGTCCCGGCCGCCGGCCAGGAACCCCTCCTCCGTATACGCGGCGATGCCGCTGCTGCCGGCCGGTGGCACCGGCGACGGGACGACCGGGTCGAGATTGGCGTCCACCAGCACCAGCCGTGCCACCAGGTGCGGATGGCGGGCCGCGAGGACGATCGCCACCGCGCCGCCCATGCTGTGCGCGACGACCTCCGCGTCCCGGACCCCGGCAGTCTCCAGCGCGGCCGCGACGGCGTCCGCGTGGTCCTCCAGGGTGTAGCCGAAGTCCTCCGGCCGGTCGCTGATGCCGAAGCCGAGCAGGTCCATCAGCAGGGCGCGGCCGCCGGCGAGCAGCGGGTGGGTGGCGCTCGCCGTGAAGTAGGGGCCGCTGGAGGCGCCGAGTCCGTGCAGATAGAGCCGGGGCGGGGCGGCGGCGTCGTGGCCCGCGATCTCCACCCACCGGATACGCGCGCCGCCGGCCGTCACCTGTGCGTCCTGCATGTCTCCTCCTCGGATCCCCGTGCCTTCGTAAGCATCGGTGAGACTATACATCGGCATCGATGTATAACGTCATGAGGGAAGATACGGGAATGCTGGAACTGGCCATCCTGGGATTTCTGTACGAGCAGCCGCTGCACGGGTACGAACTGAAGCGGCGGGTCGCCCACCTCACCGGTCACGTGCGCCCGATCGCCGACGGCACCCTGTACCCCGCGATCAAGCGGCTGGAGCGCGCCGGATGGCTGGACCGCCGCACCGAACCCGGAAGCAGGGCCGCCCCCCGGCACACCCTCACCCTCACCGACGAGGGCCGCGACGAGCTGCGCCGCCGGCTGCGCGAGGCCGGTGACCTGGACATCAGCGACGAGAACCGCTGGTTCACCGTTCTCGCCTTCCTGCGCCACCTCACGGACCCGGCCGAGCAGGCGGCCGTACTGCGCCGGCGACTCGCGTTCCTGGAGGAGCCCAGCAGCTTCTTCTACGAGGGGGAGCGGCCGCTGGGCGCGGAGGCGTTCGACGACCCGTTCCGCCGGGGCCTGCTGAGGATCGCCCGCGCGACCGGTGAGGCGGAGCTGGGCTGGCTGGCCGAGACGCTGGCCGCACTCGAGGACTGACCTCTGCGCGGACGTGGACCGGCCTCGGCGCGCGGATGCGGACCGGCCTCTGCGCGAATGAGGGGCGCCGCTGCGCGGATGTGGACGGGTGCTTGCTTCGAGCGGACTCGAAGGCGTTGGCTTGGTCCTCATGAAGTACACACATCTGGGACGCACCGGACTCGAAGTCAGCCGCCTCGTACTCGGCACCATGAACTTCGGTCCGCAGACCAACGAGTCCGACAGCCACACCATCATGGACGCCGCACTCGACGCGGGGGTCAACTTCTTCGACACCGCGAACGTCTACGGCTGGGGCGAGAACAAGGGCCGCACCGAGGAGATCCTCGGCACCTGGTTCGCCAAGGGCGGCGAGCGCCGGGACAAGGTGGTCCTGGCCACGAAGGTGTACGCGAACATGGCCGCCGAAGGCGACGCCTGGCCCAACCACCACAAGCTCTCCGCGCTGAACATCCGGCGTGCCGTCGACGCCAGCCTCAAGCGGCTGCAGACGGACCACATCGACCTGTACCAGTTCCACCACATCGACCGGGACACCCCGGTCGACGAGATCTGGCAGGCCGTCGACGTCCTGATCCAGCAGGGCAAGATCCTTTACGCGGGCTCGTCCAACTTCGCCGGCTGGAAGATCGCGCAGACCAACGAGACGGCGCAGCGCCGGGGTTCGTTCGGTCTGGTCAGTGAGCAGTGCCTCTACAACCTCGCGGAGCGCCGCGCGGAGATGGAGGTCATCCCGGCCGCGCAGGAGTACGGCCTCGGCGTCATCCCGTGGTCGCCGCTGCACGGCGGGCTGCTCGGCGGCGCGATCCGCAAGGAGAGCGCGGGCGGCTCCGCCCGCTCGACCACCGGCCGCTCCGCCGAGGTGCTCGCCGACCCCGTGGCGCGGGCGCGGATCCAGGCGTACGAGGACCTGCTCGACAAGCACGGCCTGGAGCCGGGCGAGGTGGGCCTGGCCTGGCTGCTGACCCGTCCCGGTGTCACGGGCCCGATCAGCGGCCCGCGCACGCTGGAGCAGCTGGAGTCCGCGGTGCGCGCGGTCGACCTGGAGCTCTCGGACGAGGTGCTGGCCGGTCTCGACGAGATCTTCCCGGGCCCGGGCCCGTCGCCGGAGGCCTTCGCCTGGTAGACCCGGCGGGCCGGGCGGCCGGAGCGGCCCGGGGTGCTGTGCGCACTCAGGCCGTCCGGCCGCTCCGGTGCGGGGAGGGCGCCAGGATCTGCCCGAGCACCGCGGCGGTGAGGGGCCAGACGGCGCAGCCGACGGGCAGCGCGCCGATGGCCTCCAGCGGGGAGCGGTAGGCGAGCACGCCCCAGACGGTGAGGCCGTTGATCCAGCCGCTCATGGAGAGGATCAGTGCCGCGCGCGGCGAGAGGCGCAGCCGGGCGATCAGCTGGTCCGCGATCAGTACCCCCACCGTCAGCGCGGCGACGCAGGCCGCGAACGCGATGACGACGAAGCGCCCGGAGATCTCGTCCGTGGCCGCGTCGTTGATGGCCGCGCCGCCCACGCCGAGGGGGACGGCGATCAGGAGCGCGGAGACGAGCCGGTTGAAGAGCGACTTCTCCTGCGGGTCGAAGACGTTGGTGAACCCCTGGGCGGCGCCCATGCCCACCAGGCCGGCGAGGACGGCTCCGGCGAGCGCCCCTGGTCCCTCGGCCGGAGTGCAGAGCAGGATCAGCAGCCCCGCCACCAGTGCCGTACCCGCCCCGGCCAGCCAGGTGGCGGCCACGGTGCGGGTGGAGACGGTCTTGCTGCCGGGCGCCCGCCCGGAGATGCGCAGCCGCTCGGGCGCGGTGGGCTGCGGCCCGGGGAGGGGGAACGGGTACGAGGGCATCGGTACCGGCATCGGTGGCTGTGGCTGCGCCTGTGGTGGGAAGAGCTTGGTGGGCGGCACCGTCGGCTGCGGGGCGGGTGCGGCCGGGGCGGCGGAGTGCGGCACCGATCCCAGGGCGGTGGGGGTGTTCTCGGGCTGGGCGGGCGCGGCCACGGCCGGTCCGGTGGTTCCGGCCGCGGTGCGTAACAGGGCCGCGACCTCCGCCGCGTCCTTCGGGCGCTCGTCCGGTTCCTTGGCCAGCAACCGCAGGATCAGCGCGTCGAGCCCGGGGAAGCCCGCGAGATCCGGGCGGCGAGCGCTCGGCGGCTCGGGGAGGTCGCCGAGGTGCTGGGCCAGTACGGCCGTACCGGAACCGTTGAACGGGGGGCCGCCCGTCAGCAGCGTCTGGAGGAGGCAGCCGAGGGAGTACAGGTCGCTCCGGCTGTCCAGCGCATCGGGCGTCCTGATCTGCTCCGGCGACATGTACAGCGGGGTGCCGATGACGAAGCCGACGGCGGTCAGGTCGGTGCGGGTCAGCGCGGCTGCCGTCGACAGCATCCGGGCGATCCCGAAGTCGAGGATCTTGATCGTGCCCGCATCGGTGAGCAGGATGTTGGCCGGCTTGATGTCCCGGTGCACGATTCCCGCCCGGTGCGCCGTATCCAGGCCCGCGCAGATCTCGACCGCCCAGCCCATCACCTCGGCGGGCGAGGGGAGTCCGGGTTTGCGGCTCTCCAGCACGGCGCCCAGATCACGCCCCGTGAGGTGCTCCATGACGAGGTAGAGCACGTGCTCCCCCGCCACCTCCGCCTTGCCGAAGTCGTGCAGGGTGACGATGTGCGGGCTCGATAACCCGCCGACGACGCGGGCCTCGCGCGTGAAGCGGGCGGCTGAGGTGTCCTCGTCGATGCGGGGGAGGACCTTGACCGCGACCTTGCGGCCGATGCGTTCGTCCTCGGCCAGCCAGACCCGGCCCATGCCGCCGGAACCCACCGGTTCCGTCAGCCGGTACCGCCCGTCGAGAATCTCACCACGCATCGGTTGCCCCCGCTCAACTCGTACTGTCTGTCCGTTACATGATGACCTGGCAGACAGTACGGGGCCCAGCACATCTCGGTACCGGCCGGTGGGGTACCGCAGGCCGGCCTCCCCCACCCGCACGAGCGCATCACGCGGGTGGTCCGGGTCCGGAGCGAGGTCAGCCGACCAGTGCCCGCCACGTCACCGGGCCCGCCTCGCCGTCCGAGACCAGCCGGTTGACCACCTGGTAGGCGCGCACGGCGGACGTGGTGACCGTGCCGAACGTGCCGTCGACCGCCAGGCCGGCACTGCGCTTGTTCAGCGCGTTCTGCAGGGCCCGGACGTGGGAGCCGCTGCCGCCCTGCCGCAGGGTGTGGACGAGGTGCGGCCAGGTCGCCGGTCCCACCTGGCCGTCGGCCACCAGGCCCTTGGCCTTCTGGAGGCGCTTGACGGCGTCGGACGAGACCGAGCCGTACTGACCGTCGGCGACCAGGCCGTAGCCGCGCTGGGTCATCAGGTACTGGATGACGACGACCGTCCTTCCGCTTGCGCCGGGGTCGATCCTGGGCCAGCCGCCGCCCAGGTCCACGCCCCGGGCGGTCATGAAGGTGGCCGGGTTGCTCGTGACGCCGAGCCCTCCCGTATGTGTCTCGAAGTGCAGGTGGGGCCCCGTCACATTGCCGGTGGCGCCCATGTCGGCGATGCGCTGTCCGGCGGCGACCGTCGCGTTGAGCGCGACCCGGTAGGCGCTGAGGTGGCCGTAGTAGGTGTACTGGCCGCTGCCGTGCGAGATGACCAGGGCGTTGCCGGTCCGGCCGGTGAGGCCGCCTCCCCACGAACGGCGGACGACCGTGCCGGCCGCCGCCGCGTACACCCCGGTGCCCGTCGAGTTCGATACGTCCTGACCGGCGTGCGCGGCGCCGCCCCGGGAGGCGCCGTAGTGGCCGCCGGCGGGGAAGTAGCCGAGAGCGGGGTTGGCCCACCTGCCGTTCTTCGCCGTGGCTGCGGAGGCCGTCGTGGCCCCGGTCAGCAGGCCCGCCGCGGAAAGGCCGAGTCCGAGTCCCATCCCGGCGATCAGTCCGCGGCGGGACGGCCCGCCGCGCGGCTCGGCTTCACGTGTCGTCGCCTCGGCCGCCGCTGCGCAGGAATCGCACATGTTCGCTCCCTCGGATCTGCTGAATCGGGCACGGTTGTCGACGTGGCACCCCGCGAAGCGAGAGATTGAGGTGGGCACGTCAGGCGTGTCTACTCGCATAGATACTAGGGAGGCGGCGCCGGTCGGACATGGGCCCACGGGCCCTGTGCGGGCCCACTGCGGTGCGTGCCCGCCCGCGTGCCCGTGGGGGGCGGGTGCATGCGCCGGCCGCTGCGCCCTACGCCCCGCCGAACGCGTCCAGCGCCGCCAGGACCGCCCGGCTCGTCGCCGCCCCGCCCAGGTGCCCCGCGTCCTCGATCACCGTCAGCTTCGCGTCCGGCCACGCCTTGGCCAGCTCCCACGCGGTGGTCAGCGGACCGCCCATGTCGAGGCGGCCGTGCACCAGAACGCCCGGAATGCCCGTCAGTCGCCCCGCGTCCCGGATCAGTTGGCCCTCCTCAAGCCAGGCGCCGTTGGAGAAGTAGTGCGCGCAGATCCGCACCAGCGCCTGCTTCGCCCGGTCGGGGCGGCCGCTGAACGGGGGCGGTCCGCTGTACGCCTCCAGGGAGAGCACCGCGTCCTCCCAGGCGCACCAGCCTGCCGTGGCCCGGGCCCGTACCTCCGGGTCGGGGCTCTCCGTCCGCCGGGCGTACGCGGCGAGGACGTCCGGGGTCGCGTCGCTCGCGGCCTCCGGCACACCGGCCCGGAAGACGTCCCACGCGTCGGGGAAGAACTGGCTCGCACCGCGGTACAGCCAGTCGATCTCGGAGCGACGGGACGTGGTGACGGCCGGGATCACCATCTCGCTCACCCGCTCCGGATGCTGCTCGGCGTACGCGAGGGCCAGTGTGGAGCCCCAGGACCACCCGTACAGCAGCCACGTGCCGATGCCCAGCCGGACGCGCAGGCGCTCCATGTCGGCGATCAGCCGGTCCGTCGTGTTGTGCCGCAGGTCGGCGGCCGGGTCGCTCGCGTGCGGGGTGGAGCGGCCGCAGTTGCGCTGGTCGAAGAGGATCACGCGGTAGCGGTCGGGGTCGAAGTACTGGCGGGGCCACTGCGCGCAGCCGGAGCCGGGGCCCCCGTGCACGACCAGGGCGGGCTTGCCGGCCGGGTTGCCGCACGCCTCCCAGTACACGAGGTTGCCGTCGCCCACGTCGAGCATGCCGTGCTCGTACGGTTCGATCGGCGGGTACTTCTCGGCGGGGTGACGTTCCATGTATCGGCTCTCCTCGGTTCCGGCCCCTGACCTGACTTTGCCTGCCTGCCTGCCTGCCTGCTTGGCCTGACTGGCCTGACCAGGCCTCAGCCCTTGACCGCGACGTGGTACGCGGAGGCCCACAGCACCACGGCGGATGCCAGGCCCACCACGGCCCGCACGCTCTCGTCCGACAGCCCGGTCGCGAGGAGCGCGAAGCCGACGATGCCGACGACGCTCAGGAGGACGGCCGTTCCCTTGTACTGCCACTGGTCGTAGAAGCGGGCGAGCGGGAAGAAGTGCAGGCCCACCACGAGGGCGATGGCCGCCGGAATGAACCCGGGGTGCCCGGAAGCGTTGGACGCCGCGATCACCGCGAAGATCGCCACGACCTCGACGCCGTTCACGATGCCGACCGCGCGGGCCCAGTTCCGCGGCAGGCTCACCAGGCGGGGCGAAGGTGCGGCGCCCTTGCGGCAGGCGAGGAAGACGGCCACCGCGGCGAGCGGTACTGCGGCGATCTCGACGGCCAGGGCGGCGCCCGACGAGGCGATCCCCGATGCCCCGGCGAAGGCCCAGACGACGGCGAACACCGACAGGACGAGGGTGCCCCGGCGACGCAGACTGCGGGTGAGGGCGAGGCACTCGGCATCCGTGGCGGCGGGTGCCGGCGGTCCGGACGCCGAGGATATGTGCGGGCCGGATGTGCTGGAAGTGCCCGGCGTCGCCGCCGGTTCGGGCGGCAGGGGCGTCGAGGGCGTCATGCGCGGAGAGTACAGCGATCATGCTGTCCGGCTGCCGGAATTCCGGGGGCCGGTGGGTGCCGGAAGATGCGCCGTCCTGCGGCGTAGCCTGGGAATCGTGAACTCCACTCCCGAGGTACTGGCCGTTCTCGGCGACCTGCTCGCCGCCGCAGCTCCCGACGACCGCGGAGCTCTCTGGCAACTGGCCGAACAAGGCAGGGAGTTGGACGCCAACCTGATCCGCCTGCCACCGAACGCCGAGGTGGGGGAGCATCAGGAGGACGTACTGGACGTCCTGCTCGTGGTCCTCGAAGGCGGCGGCCGCCTCACTCCGGGTGCCGGCGGCGAGCCCCTCGTCCTCGCCCCCACCACGGTCACCTGGCTCCCGCGGACCTCGCGCCGCTCCCTGGCCGCGGGCCCGGACGGCCTCGCCTACCTCACGGTGCACCGCCGCCGCCCGGGCCTCTCGATCAAGAGCGCGCCGGCGGCTGCGGTGACGTACGAGGGAGGCGAAGCACCCTGTGCCCTGGACCGGGTCTGCCCCGAGTGCGGCCGCATGTCGCAGGAGTCCGCACCGAAGTACTGCGCCGAGTGCGGGGAACGCTTCCCGGGCCGCTGACCCGGGTCCTGTCCGCCCACGGGCGTCAGTGCTGCGGCCGGCGGCGGCGTCCCAGGAGGAAGAGGCCGGCGGCGACGAGGAGCAGGCTTCCGCTCGCCGCGAAGAGCGTCGTGGACGCACCGGTGGCTGCGAGCCCGCCGCCGGCCCGTGGTGCCCGCCGGAGTGGCCCGGTGGCGGGGTGGGACGGTCATGCGGGTGAGTCGGGGCCGGGGTCGGCTCGGTCGAGGTGGGGCTCGGTGTGAGTCCGGCCGGGGTCGGTGTGGGATCCGTCGGGGTGGGCGTGGGACCCGTCGGAGCCGGGACCTGTCCGGAACTGCCCGCCCCCCGCAGCCCGTCCTGGACAGCAAGGGCAAGCAGACGGGAATCACGGAGCATCATGGCGGAGCGGACGGACAGCGGCGTATCCACGAAGGCGAAGGCGGTCGGCGTCTCCTGGTGGGCGTGGGAGCGCCCGGGGTGTTGGGCGCGAGGCCGGGTGATCGCCGGGTTCGCCGTGCTCACGGCACTCCTGATCGCGTTCCCCCGGGTACTGCCCAACCGGCCCGGCCACCTGGGCAGTCTGCTGGAGGCGTTCCTGCCGTGGCTCGGCCTGGCAGCCGTTCCTCTGCTCGCCCTGGCCCTGCTGCGCCGCTCGGCCACCGCACTGCTGTCCCTGCTCCTGCCGGTCGCGGCGTGGGCGTACGCGTTCGGCGGGCTGTTCCTCGCCGCGCCGGAGCCCGGTGAGCGCGACCTCGTCGTGGTGCAGCACAACGTGAGCGACGTGAACACGGATCCGGCGGGCACGGCCCGCACCCTGGCCGAGGCCGGGCCGGACCTGATCGCGCTGGAGGAACTGGTCCCGGCCGCCCTCCCGGCGTACGAGAAGGCCCTCGCCCCGGACTTCCCGTTCCACGAGGTCCGGGGCACGGTCGGGATCTGGTCGAAGCACCCGCTCTCCGGCACGCGTGTCGTGGACATCAAGCCCAAGGAGATCACGGAGGGCTGGAGCCGCTGCCTGCGCACCGTGCTCCACACCCCGTACGGCGAAGTCGCCGCCTACGTCGCCCACTTGCCCTCGATCCGCGTCGGTGCGAGCGGGTTCGCCTCCTCCTGGCGCGACGAGAGCGCCCACCTGCTGGGCAGGGCCGTCGCCGCCGAGACGGTCGCCAAGGTGATCGTGCTGGGCGACCTCAACGGCACAGTCGACGACCGGGGGCTCTCCCCTCTGACCTCGCAGCTGAACGCATCGGAGCGCGGCTTCGCGCTCAGCTTCCCCGCGTCCTTCCCCCTCGCCCGGATCGATCAGGTCCTGGCCCGCTCGGCGACCGTCGGCCGTATGCGCACGCTGCCCGCCACGGGCAGCGACCACCTCCCGGTCACCGCCCGCGTCACGCTGAGCTGAGGAGAGCTGTCGGGCTGTCGGGCTGTGTGAAAATGCACGGATCATTGGCCGGTTCTGGGGAGAGTCCGGCGCGCAGCAGGGGTGGGGGAGCAGTAATGGGCAAGGGTGAGTCGTCCATACCGGACGAGGAGTGGGAGCGCTTCCTGCGGGACGCGGAGGCGGGGGTCCCCGGCGCGCCCGAGGAGCCGTCGGCGCGGGCCCGGATGGTGACGCAGCGGCCGGCGGCGGAGTCCGGGCCGCCGACAGGGTGGCGTACTCACCGGCCGCCGTCCCGGCAGAAGGGTCAAGTCCGGTACTTCGTCGGGTTCTTCGTCGCCATCGCCCTGTTGCTCGTATCGCTGAACCCGGGGTGGGTGACCGGCTGGTTCGGCGGCGGAGGAGGAGCGGGCGACACCGCGCCCCTCGCCGCCGAGTCGGTGCGCCCGGCCCGTCCGCCGGCGACGGAGCCCGCCGTGGAACTCCCCACCCTCGACGAACCGTTCAGAGGCTCGCCCGCAGCCCGGTGGGGAGACGGTGTGGCCGCGCTCGCCCTGCCCGAGGCGCGTGCCACGGGATGGATGAGCAAGGCGCAGGTCGCCCAGGCACTCGAACGGTCGCGGGACTTCCTCGCCGCGTCCGGCCTCGATCACCGCGTGCTGCGCGGGGAGCGGCCCAGCAGCGCGATCGCGCTGCTCAACCCGCACCAGAAGGACATCCAGCAGTACGTGACCACCGCGCTGCGCACCCCGAGTGCCGAGAACGATCCGCTGCGCCTCTTCAGCCGCTTCGCGCCGTCGAAGGTGCGGGTCGTCGGGGACGTGGTGAAGACCCGCGGCCGGATCACGTACCGCGAAGGCAAGCGAGGTGCGGTCGAGGTGGCGACCGATGTCACGTACGTGTACCCGGTGGTGCGCGCCGCCGGCAGCGACGAGGTCACGCGTACGATCGTGCGCCGCGAGATCGTCATGAGCTGGGACGACCCGGCGAAGATCATAATCGAGCCGGGGACGTTCTCGCTGGCGTCCTACCGCTCGAGCACCGCCAACAGTGGCTGCGGCAACCACACCGGGTACTTCGCCCCCGAGTTCGCCGCCGACCGTGCCGTCAACGACGAGAAGCACGACGGCGTCGTGGCCGATCCCTACGACCGGAGTGTGTCGATGGACGCGCTGCTGCCGGAGAACGGCGACAAGAAGTGCGGAACCGCCACGCGGCTGTGAGCGGGACGCGGATCGCCGCCCTCGCTGCCCTCGCCGGGGTGCGCGGGGTCAGCCCCGGCCCGTGCCCTGAAGGTTCATGCCCAGGATGAACGCGGCGGGTTCCTCCACGAGTTCCTCGAACCCGATGTGCCGGTAGAAGCCGACCGCGTCGGCGTTCGCCTTGCCCACGCCGAGGTGAACGCCGCGGACGCCACGGCTGCGCAACGCCCCGAGCAGGGTGTGGATCAGGCGGGACCCGTTGCCGCCGCCCTGCGCCTCCGGCAGGAGGTCGATGTGCAGGTGGGCGGGGTACGCGGCGGCCACCTCGGCCGGAGCGGTGGGGGGACGGTCGATCCACTTCCGGGCGAAGGCGTCGGCGGAGCCCTCGCGGACCGGGTCCCCGCTGCGCCGGGCGCGGAGCGCGGGCCACCATTCCCGTTCGAGGGTCTGCTCGAACGCGACGGTGTCGGCTACGCCGAGGACGTACCCGGAGGCGGGCCGGTCCGGGCGGGCGAGAACCCAGGCGAGGTCGGGGGCGTACCGAAGGTAGGGGGCGAGGAAGATGTCGCCGGGGAGGCGCGGGTCCTCGAACGAGTCCGTCGCGTCCTTGCCCGATGCGGCGGTGCGCAGGCAGATGTCGTAGAGCCGGTCGGTCTCCGCCGCGTCGTCCGTGCGGGCGGCGCGAATCCCGAACTCTGCGGCTGGTTGCGGACGGTCGTTCACGGGTGCCTCTCGGGGAGCGGACGAGGAGTCGAGGACCGGGGCCCTGCGACCTCGACACGATACGGCGCCCCCGCTCGCCGCCGCCTCGCGCCCGCATCGCTCTGCCCGGCTCGGCACGTCACCGACCCACGACCGGCCCACGCCGCAACCCGCCCCACAGCTCCGATCCGGCGCAACGGTCAACGGTGACAGGGGAGTCGGAAGCGAAGGAGGCGATTTGCTCACCGGTTCAGGCGATCCCGCCGTTGGCGTACAGGACCTGCCCGTTGATCCAGCGGCCGGGGCCGGCGAGGAACGCGACGGCTTCGGCGATGTCGGCGGGGGAGCCGAGACGGTCGAGCGGCGTACGGGACGCGATCGCGTCGATGACCTCCTCCGGCTTGCCGTCCAGGAAGAGGGGTGTGGCCGTCGGGCCGGGTGCGACGGCGTTCACCGTCACGTCGCGGCCCTTCAGCTCGCGGGCGAGGATCAGCGTCATGGCCTCGACGGCGCCCTTCGTGGCGGCGTAGGCCCCGTACGTGGGCTGCTGCAGCCGGGTCACCGAGGTCGAGAAGTTGATCAGTGCGCCGCCGGCCCGGAGCGTACGGGCGGCGAGCTGTGACACGACGAACGTGCCCCGCACGTTGGTGCGGTGCATGCGGTCGAAGTCGGCGAGGTCGAGCTCGGCGATCGGCGAGAGGAGCATGATCCCGGCCGTGTTCACGACCACGTCGACGCCGCCGTACACCTGCTCGGCCGTCGCGAAGAGTGCGGCCATCGCGTCCTCGTCGGCGATATCACCGCCGGCCGCGGTCGCGACCCCGCCGGCAGCCTCGACGGCGGCCACGACCTCCTCGGCGCGGGCCTTGTCCCGGCCGTAGTGCACGACGACGGCGAGGCCGTCGGAGGCCAGGCGCTCGGCGACGGCGCGTCCGATACCGCCGGAGGCGCCGGTGACGATCGCTACACGGGGTGCGGATGCGGATGAGGTTTCTGTGGAAACGTCCATGGGTCCGGCCTCCTGGAATATTTTATGGACGAGTCGTCCATAAAATAAATGTAGACTGATTGTCCATATAGGGCAAGCCTGAAAGACAGCAGGACACAGGACACACAGGACAGGGGGCAGGGGACAGGTGGACGAGCCGAAGGAGCCCGGCAGACGGGGCCGCGGCCGTCGCCCGGCCGCGGAGGTGCGGCAGGCCGTACTGGAGACCGCCGGGGCGATGCTCTTCGAGGCGGGGCTGACCGGGATCACCTTCGAGAAGGTGGCCGCCCGCGCCGGGGCGAGCAAAATGACGCTCTACAAGTGGTGGCCCTCGCCGGGGGCGCTCGCCTTCGAGGCCTACTTCACGGCCGTCGAGGACACCCTCGCGTTCGCGGACACCGGCGACATCGAGCGCGACCTCACGGCGCAGCTCCACTCCTTCGTGGGCCTGCTCACGGGACTTCCCGCGGGCCCCGTGATCGCCCAGCTCGTGGGCGCGGCGCAGACCGACCCGGCACTGGCCGACGCCCTGGCGCAGCACTATGTCCGACCGCGCCGCCGCCTGGCGGGCGACCGGCTCACCCAGGCGCAGCGCGTGGGCCAGATCCGCGCCGACGTCGATCCCCAGGTGGTCGTGGACCAGCTCTGGGGCGCTTGCTACCACCGGCTCATGATGCCGGAGGAGTCCCTCGACACCGCCTTCGCCGACGCCTTGATCGGCAACCTTCTGCGCGGCATCCGGGGGTGAGGCGGCGCGGCGGGCGATGAGTTCCGCGGCGATGGCCAGTCTGTATGTACAGCGCGATCCGCGGAACGCGACTTGCAGCACGCGTCCCGCGAACGCGACCGGCCGCACGTGAGGAGAGCATCATGACCGCCACCTACACCTTCGACGTCTTCTCCAGCCTCGACGGCTTCGGTGGCGCCGGCGGCGACTGGACCGGCTACTGGGGCAAGCAGGGACCCGAGCTCCTGGACCACCGCCTCGGCCTGTACCGGGACGAGCAGCGGATGGTCTTGGGGGCCAACACGTACCGGCTGTTCGCGCAGATGCTGGCCGCGAGCACCGAGGATTCCGACGTGCGCGACCCCTGGGTGACCCGGATGAGGAACCTGCCGGCGACGGTGGTGTCGACCACGCTGGAAGGACCCCTCGACTGGCCGGACGCGACCATCGCGAGCGGCGATGCCGTCGACGTGGTTGCCCGGCTCAAGGAGGAGTCCGAGGTGCCGTTGCGCTCCCACGGCAGCCTGTCGATGAACCGGGCGCTGATGGCGGCAGGTCTGGTCGACCGCGTCCAGATCACGGTCTTCCCCGTGATCACGGGGAAGACCGGCCTGGACCCGATCTTCAAGGGTGCAGCCGACTTCGACCTCGAACTGATCGAGCACCGAACGCTCGACGGTCACATCCAGGAGCTCGTCTACCGCCCCACGCTGCACGCCTGAGACGACCGCGCAGGCGTCTGACGTCTCCCTCGTCTCATCTGGCGTCTCCCTCTTCTCAGAGGGTGCTGCCTGCCGGCTTCGCAGAGGTTGCTGCCGGCCGGCACGGGCCTCGCTATATGTCGCCGGCGACGATGGAGTCCGCGGCGTCGCCGACCTTGGTCCAGGAGAGGCCGGCGCCGTTGTAGCGGTATACGGCGTTTCTGGTCGGGGTCAGTCCGTAGACGGTGTCGGTGGCGACGGCGAACGAGGCGCCGGCGCTTCCGGTGTGCCGCCAGCTGTCGGGGCTGCCGAGGTAGGTGTACAGGTCGCCGGAGCCGGGCTTCGTGGCGACGAGTCCTGTTCCCCAGTCCCCGGTGTAGAGCTGGTCCGCGGGGCCGCCGACCTTGGTCCAGGTGGTCCCCGAGTCGTCGTACCGGTACACGGCATCCCTGCTGGGAGTGAGTCCGTAGACGGTGTCGGTGGCGACGGCGAACGAGGCGCCGGGGCTTCCGA
>NZ_JBIUUC010000003.1:0-794337 GCF_044742205.1 Streptomyces sp. NPDC087901 | reverse complement strand
TCCGATGTGCTGCCAGTTGTCGGGGGTGCCGAGGTAGCGGTACAGATCGCCGGTGCTCGGGTTCGTGGCGACGAGTCCCCAGGCGCCGGCGTAGAGCTGGCCCGCGGGGCCGCCGATCCTGGTCCAGGTGGTCCCCGAGTCGTCGTACCGGTACACGGCGTTCCTGGTCGGAGTGAGTCCGTAGACGGTGTCGGTGGCGACGGCGAACGAGGCGCCGGGGCTTCCGATGTGCTGCCAGTTGTCGGGGGTGCCGAGGTAGCGGTACAGATCGCCGGTGCTCGGGTTCGTGGCGACGAGTCCCCAGGCGCCGGCGTAGAGCCGGTCCGCGGGGCCGCCGATCCTGGTCCAGGTGGTTCCCGAGCCGTCGTACCGGTACACGGCATCCCTGCTCGGAGTCAGTGCGCAGATGCTCTTGGTCACTTTCGTCCGGGCCCGGATCACCTGACGGCATATCTGGCAGAACGGGATGCTCAACTCCCGCATCTTACAATTGTGTTCGGGCCGGAAGGCGGCGCAGTGGTAGTAGTGCGCGCCCTCGAAGCAGCCGACCGTCCCGGCGGGAGCCACGCTCGGCCGTAGATCCACCGACGCGCAGTCCGGGTTGGACATTGTGGGCAGGGCCGTGGTCTGGGCGACCGCCCAGCCCCATTCCAGGGTGGCGCGGTCGGTGTTCAGCGTGACGTTCGGCTCGGCCGGCTCACCGGCCGGGTGCTGGTCGTGCCCGGTCTCGCTGCCGCCGGCGTAGTACGCGTACTCGTCAGCCAGTCCGTACGCCGTGTGGCCGAGTTCGTGAATGGCGATCTCGGTCGCCCCGCCCGCGAGGGAGTACGTGCCGACGGAGCCGCCGCTCCCGCCGTAGACCGTGGAGTTCACCACGACGATCGCGACAGAGAACTCCGGAACCTGAGCGGCGGCTGTCTGGAGCACCGTCGTGTTGTTGCAGACCAGCAGCCGTCTGATGCCGTTCGCGCCGAACGTTGAGTCGAAGTACGTGCGGGCCGTCGCCCCGGTGCCGCCGGAACCGGCCGGATCGTCGGCGCCCGAGTCGGTGGACGTGACGTTGATCCGCCAGATGTTGATGGCCCGCCCGATCCTGTCGTACGGCGCGGTGGTGGTCAGGGCGCTGACGAAGTCGGTGCAGGCGGTGTCGAAAGCCGTCTGCTGAGCGACGGTGAAGCCGTCACCGAGCAGCACGATGGTGAACGCCCGGTTGCGGGGCACTGTGCCGTGTATCTGGGTGTGGCCCTGGACGGAGCCGTCGGAAGTGGTCATCACGGTCCCCTATCGCTCGAGCCGGAAGGTGGCGAGGTCGACGTCGCGCGCCGGTCCGGCAGGCGGCGGAGCCGGAGCACCTTCGGGCGGTGGCTCGACTCCCGGAGGCGCGACGCGGACCACGGCGACCTCGGCGGCCTCGGCCGGTGCGGGAACGACGACGGTGAACGCGCCGCGCGCCTCCACGTCGACCCGGGTGATGGGCTCCGCGTGGTTCTCCGGGAAGACCTCGGCGCTCTCCCGGAAGGCCCCACGTGCGGGGACGCGGGCAAGGCGCTGCCCGCCGTCGTCCCGTGTTTCCACGAAGTCGCCGGGACGTGCCTCGGCGCCGGTGTCGACGCCGCTGATGGTCATGTCGACCGGCTGTTGGGAGACGAGACGCACCGAATCGCCCTCGTACTCGAAGATGAGGCGCATTGCCGGGGCGTGGGGAACTTGCTGCGGGTTGGTCATGACGAGGCCCTCTCGAAGGGTGTGACGTCGGACATCTCCGCACGCCATGAGTCCCGCAAGGCCGATGTGCGCGCGGCGAACAGATCGCGGCCGGTACGGCAGGGGCCGGGGACCGAAGTTGTTCCGTCCCGTCCGGCAATGCTTCACGTAACGGGCGCTCGGCCGACCCGAGAGGAGCGCCGGCGCGGCGCGGGGCGGTACGAGTTGCCCCGGCTCCAGGTACGAGTTGCCCCGGCCGCATCAGGGACCGGGAGAGAACTGCGGGCCCCGGAAGGAACGTTTGCTGACCGAGCTCACCCAATTCTATTTCTGATCGGATACGCGCGCTCGTCGGCACGATGGCCGGGCAAGGGGCGGTGGGTGCCGGATGCCCACGCCGGATGGTCCACTCGGCATCACGTTCCTGCACGGGGCCGGAGCCCGGTCCGCATCCCACGGCATCACCCGGATCGAGCGCATCGGCAGTGACAACGGCGCTTGCTACCGCGCAGGGCGTGTTCGGCCGGGCTCTTCCGGACGCCGAGGGCTCTCAGCACTCCGAGGGCTCTCAGCACTCCGTGCGGCGGGGCCGTCCCATCGCCTGCTCCTGACGCCTGCGCGTGGGGACTTCGACCGAACGGGGGCGATCGTGAGGAGCGGGCCGATGTCCTGTGCCATCAGCCACGTTGATGTGAGCCCTGGACAGGCAGAACTCACTGCGCCCCCGCCCACGGCCCCAGCTTCTCCGGATTGCGGACCACCCAGATCCGGGTGATGCGACCGTCGGCGATCTCGAACGAGGCCACGGTCATGACGGCGCCGGCCCGCTGGGCCACCAGGCCCGGCACACCGTTGACCGACCGCTCCAGGAGTTCGAGCCCGGGGGCCCTGTCGGCGATGGCGACCATGTACTGGGCGATGAGTGCCCCGCCCTCGATCGGGCGCAGCGCGGTGCCGACCAGGCCGCCGCCGTCGGCGGTCATCACGGCGGCCGGGTCGAGGAGGTCGACGAGTGCTGCGACGTTCTTGGTCTCCCACGCCTCTTTGACGTGCCGCACCGCCTCGGCCTGAACCGACGTCGCCACCGGGGCATGCGCCACGCGTACCCGCCGACGGGCGGAGGCCGCGAGCTGCTTGCACGCCGCGGAGGTCCGGCCGAGGACATCGGCGATCTCGGCGAAGGGGTAACGGAACACGTCGTGCAGGACGAACGCCACCCGCTCGGCGGGCGTCATCGACTCCAGTACGACGAGGAAGGCCATGGTCACCGATTCGTCCAGGACCATCTGGTCGGCGGGGTCGGAGTGGTCGGTGCCGCGGCCGTGGTGCCACTCGGTGCGGTCGGGCAGCGGCTCCGGCAACCACGCGCCGACATAGCGTTCACGCCGGGCCCGCGCCGAGCCGAGCACGTCCAGACAGATGCGACCGGTCACCGTCGACAGCCAGGCGCCCGGGGACACGATCTCGGCCTGTCGGCTTCCCGGCAGCGCGTACCAGCGCGCGTAGGCCTCCTGCACGGCGTCCTCGGCCTCGGACAGTGAACCCAGCAACCTGTAGGCGACATTGAGCAGTTGGCGCCGCTCGCCGGTTATGTCATCGGCGCTCGTTCCCGCCGCCCCGGCAGTCCCTGATGCCCCCGCCGACCCTGCTGTCCCTGACGCCCCCGTAGCCCCCATGCTTCCGAACGCCCCCTCGCCTTACCTTTCGCGGGCCCGCGTCGTCGGGCTGGTAAGACCCTATCGATCTACTGCCCCCCGGGCGGAAAAGGGGACCGTGGCATGGCAACCCAGGCAACGGCGACACAGCGCCGCTTCTCATTCCTGCAGATCGCGATCGCCCTGCAGACCCTGACCATCTTCCTTCAGGCGATCTCCGCCGGACTGCTGCTGACCTCGTCGTACGGGGAGACGTTGCACAGCGCCGGAGCCCGCGTCATGTACGGGGCCTCGATGCTGTACGTGCTCGCGGCGGTGCTGGCATGGAAGCCGGGAGGCGGCTCGCCCCGGCCCATCTGGTACGCGTCCGGCTTCCTCGTCCTCGCCTCGGTCCAGGTCGTGCTCGGCATCGCACACGTACCGTCGGTCCATCTCCCGCTGGGTGTCCTGATGTTCGGCCTGAGCCTGCTGGCACTGGCCCGGCGCTGAAGCCCGGGACGGGCGCGTCGGTGCGTGGGCTCCCGCCGGGGCGAGGTTCAGGCGGTTCAGGTGGGCCTGTCCGGCGGATCGTTCCGGACAGGCCCTGTGCCCCGAGGGCGGATCAGCGCTTGAGCGTGAAGGTGAAGTCGCCCGAGAGCCTGCCGCTCAGCCGCACAGCCGAGACGAGCTTGCCCTCCTTGATCAGCCTCTCGACCCCGGCCCGCGAAAGCCCGCAGCCTTCAGCGATCAGCCGCGCCGGCCTGACCGGGATCTGCGCCCCGAAACGGACCGCTATGTCGATCACCTCGCGATCCAGGTGATCCGTTCCGCCGGTGTCGAGGCGCCAGGCGTCGTCCCAGTCGAGAGCGATGTGATTCCGCCGTCGTACGGCCGGATCCTGGAGCAGCTCGGCGGCCAGGCCGGGGTCGTTGTCATGCATCCGGTCCAGCAACTCCGGTCGTACGGAGCGCACATGCGTCCGCTCCAGGATCGTGAGCTTGGTGGTTTCCCCGCATGAGGTGCAGAGGGCGAGGAGCCAGGCGTCGAGCAGCTTGTGGTTCGCGTTGACGCGGAATTTGCCGTTCGCCCGGAAGCTCTCGGACGCGCACGTATGGCAACGGCGGATGACGAGTGGCAGGCAAGTGGGTATGACAAACCAGTTGTTGAGCACAGAGGTACACCGGTTTCAGGTGAGAAGTCCGCAGCAAGAAGCAGCGCGTCGCGCAGGCGCGACGTGCGACAGGTCAGCAGTGGGGAGGTCTCACGCGGTGTACAACGGAACGCCCTTCCGTGGACGACATGGCTCGGCAGCACGATAGGGGCGCGCAGCCGTGCTGTTCCACCGGTTTTGCGCGCCTCGCCCGCCGGACCGTCGGCGACCGTGTGCCCCTGGGAGATCGGGGTGGCATTGAGCCGAACGGATGATCGAAGGCGTCGGCGTTGCGTGGCCCTTCGGCCTGGAAGCGGCTCCGACCGAGGATGAGGCGGTTGCGGGGGAAACCAAAAATGGACGACTGCGGTGGGGTGCGGTGTACAGGTGAGTCATGAAGTGAGTCGTCCGGAAACTCCGGGAGTTGGCGTCCTGGCGGAGTTGCGCGACGCGATCTCGACGCGGGCCGTGCTTGTCATGCTGGGTGTGCTTCTGCTCCAACTCGGATTTGCCCTTTCCTACATGGGCGCCTTTCACGCGCCGAAGCCTCACCGGATTCCGATGGTGGTCGTCGCGCCGGAGCCGGTGCAGAAGGAGCTGGTGGCCAGGCTCAACGCGTTGGAGGGCGACCCATTGCACGTCAGTGCGGTCGCGGACGTGGCTCAGGCCAGGGCCCGGCTCCTTGACCGACGGGCGGACGCCGCCCTCGTCGTCGCCGCGGTAGGACGCACCGACGCTCTGCTCGTCGCCTCGGCGGGCGGGCCTTCGGCGGGGGACGCCGCCACGAAGGTCTTGCAGGTGGTGGACACCGCCCAGGGCCGCAAGATCGTCGTGCGGGACATCCGGCCGCCCGCGGCGGGCGACTCGCGGGGCCTCTCGTCCTTCTACCTGGTCCTCAGCTGGACGATCGGCGGCTACCTCGCCGCATCGGCCCTGAACATGGCGGCCGGTTCCAAGCGGCCCACCCTCCGCCGTGTCCTCGTACGGCTGGCGGCCATGGTGCCTTACGCCTTCGTCTCCGGCATCGGGGGCGCGATCATCGTCGGACCCGTGCTGAACTGCCTGCCGGGCGCCTTCTGGGAGCTCGTCGGCATCGGCACACTGGTGGTGTTCGCCTCAGGAGCCGTGGGTGTGGCCCTGCAGTCGCTGGCGGGCACGATCGGTCTGGGCCTGACCATTCTCATCTTCACCATTCTCGGCAACCCCAGCTCGGGCGGGGTGTACCCGGCCTCGTTGCTGCCGCCGTTCTGGCGCGCGATCGGACAGGCTCTCCCGCCCGGGGCCGGCACGACCGTGGTGCGCAACACCGTCAACTTCGACGGGAACGCCACCACCGGCGCCCTGTGGATCCTTGGTGCGTGGGCCTTCGCGGGACTAGCCGTAGCCATCCTGTCCGCCGCCCTGCATGGCCGGCGGCGGCCCGTACGCGCCGAGGCCGCCGAAACCACGGCCTGACGGTGGAAGAGCACGGCGGGCATGGTTCGGGTGGCATTCCCCCGGCCATGCCGCCGTGTCCACAGAGTTCGGGCCCCCCGCTGAGCGGGGCCGCCCCTTCCCCCAGAAGCCGGACTGCTGCGCGCTGCGGCCATGAACGGGGCCTCGGGTATCTCAAGGCGGGCGTTCACCTCGGTACGGCCGAGACATCAGGAAGCGCTCGCGGACGCGGGAAGGCCACCGGCGCGGGTACGGACCAGAGGCGCGAGGCCCGCCATGAGGAGGACGGCGGCGAGCGGGAGCAGGTCGAGGTTGACCGCGATGACGACGAAGGCGGCGAAGACCAGTACGGGACTCCACACGGGGAGCCGTGCGGGGCGCGACGCGACCAGCATGGTCAGCAGCGTCAGGATGCCGAGCTGGAAGGCCAGGGGACCCGCGATCTCCAGCGGTTCGGGCAGCGGGGCGGCGTCGTCGAAGCGGGGGAACAGGTCGCCCAGGATCACCCAGAGGAAACACCCGGCGCCGAACACCCCGGCGACCATCGCCGCACCGGCCGCCGCCGCTCTTCGCGCCGTCCGGACGGGGACCAGGGTGCGCAGCTCCACGACAAGGGCGCCGAGCAGGAGGAAGGCGGCGAAGAAGAAGGTGTGCCCGATGTTCCAGGCAAGTCCGGGACCGCGGTCGCCTTCCCTGCCGTCGATGAGGCGGAACACGCCGTAGAGGAGCAGGAACAGCGGAACGAGCAGGGCGGACAGGCGAGTTGAGCGCGTTGTCTCGGTCATGCGGCCACGGTCCCGGAGGGGCGGCTTGCGGGCTATCGGGACGATCCCCGATGCCGCCCGGAGGTATGGCCCTGAGACATCCCTGACACCTGGCGGCGTGACCCGCCGGTGGAAGCGCGGGTGGCCGTCAGCCGCTCATCGAGGAGGCCGGACCTGTCCTCCTCGACGAGCGGCAGCCCGGCCGACAGCGCCTACCGTCTGCTGTCGGCCGGGCCGCCCGGTCTCACTTCAGGTGCCGGGTGAAGAACTGACCCGCGGCGTCCCCGGCGAACTGCGGGACGCCGGTGTGACCGCCCATGTTGGCGTTCAGGGACTTCTCCTCGGAGCCGAAGGCGTCGAACAGGTCCAGGGCCGTCTGCCGGTCGTTGCCCTCGTCGTCCCACTGCAGCAGGACGTGCAGCGGAATGGTGACCCGGCGGGCCTCCTCGAACATGACGCGAGGCACGAGACTCCCGGCGAACAGAACGGCGGCCGAGATGCGCGGTTCGACCACCGCCAGCCGGACACCGATGGACATCACGCCCCCCGAGTACCCGACCGGGCCGCCGATCTCAGGCATCGCAAGGAGGACGTCCAGGGCGGCCTGCCATTCCGGGACCACCTTGTCGACCAGCGGGAGGACGAGCGCGTCGACGATCTCGTCGCCGACCGGTTCACCGGCCTCCATCGCCCGGCGCATGTCGGCGCGGGCCTGCTCGACGGCGGGCCAACGGGGCCGGTCACCGCTCCCGGGGAGCTCGATGGTGGCCGAGGCGAAGCCGTCCGCCGCTGCGTTCCGGGCCCGGTCCACCAGCCGGGGGTACATCCTGCGCAGCCCGAGGGGAGGGTGGCCCAGCAGGATCAGCGGCGCCGGAGCGGATGCGGATGCGGACGCGGGCGTCCACAGGAGGCCGGGGATCTCGCCGAGGGTGAATTCGCGTTCGAGGACGCCGTCGTCGAGGCGTTGCTCGGAAGTGACATGCATGGTCGTGCCTTTCGGGAGTGCTCAGAGACGGCGCTCCCGGGCGACCTATCGCCCGACCATGACTCCAGAGGGGAGCACCCATGTCGATACTGCGTTCACGGGTACCACCTCCTCGTTCTCTCGCACGGCCTCGGGGAGATTAGCAGTGGCCACTGTGCTCCGCCAACGGGTTTTTGCGGGGGCTCCATTCCGCCCGCGTGGAGTTCGAACCATGTCCGCTCCACCCGCCCCGCTGCGTGGCACTTCACCCGGAAGCCAGACTCCTGCGCGCTGCGGCCATGAACGCGGCCTTATGGGTCTCAAGGTGCTCGTTCACCTCGGTGTCGCCGATGTCCCGCCACACTGCCTGGTTGAGGGCACGCCCGTAGGCGCGGACGAGTTCGTGCAGCCGCTCGTCGCACATCAGCATCACATTGCCCGATGCGGTCCACAGTGCGGTCATGACGGGTCCGGTGCTGGTCATCCAGCCGTTCTCGTCGTCACCCCACGGCTCAGGACGCCTGTATGCGACCCGCTCGGCCTCCTGCGCTTTCGCGACGAACTCCTTGAGTACCTGGAGCTGTTCCGCCCGGCGGCTCTCCGCTGTGGCCACCGCCAGCCTCTGTCGCTCGGTGCGCTCGGCCGACCGCTGAGTGGCACGCTGGGCAAAGGCGGTCAGCCCGCCGCCGAGCAGGACACCGACGAGCGACAGAACGGGTGCCCAGATCTCACCGGTCATTGCGAACCGCCTCCAAGATCGCCTTCGTGAGCATGGACATGCTACGTAGCGCGGGGCGGTCCGGAGGGCGGTCGTCAGAAGATCCCGAAGAAGCGATCCGACCAGGTGGGCCTCTCAACATAGAGGAGACTCGGCCCGTCGTACGCGGTCTCCAGCAGTTCTTCGGAAACCACCGAGTAGCCGAGCTCGACCAACGCTCGATCGACCTTGGCGAGATCGCCGTCGTCCAACTCACCCTCGTTTCGCGCATCCTGCGTTCCGAGGAACGCGCCCGGGTTGTCGGCACAGATCAGTGCCAGTGAGCCGAACTTGCTGATGCAGACAACGATGCGTGTCCCACAGACGGTCGAGTCGGCGGGCACGGTCACCCGGCCGTATTCGCTGGAGTCCTGACCGTCCTGGTCGGACATGCACCGAACGGAGAAGTCGCTTTCGAGGCGGCTCACGAGACTGCCGAACAGCGCGGCGGCCTCCGTGCGGTTGTAGCCCTTCGGCCACTCGATCCACTCCGGGTCGTCGAGCGCGCGCAGCAGTGACACCGAAGCCCTGCTGTTCTGCGTCTCCGTCATGCGCTCATCCGTTCGTGCTGGTCACTTCCGGGAAGGGAATGCCTCGTCGAGCGTCGGGACCGAGAGGTGGCCGGACGTCATCGCGTCCAGGACGTCGTCCACCCGGAGGTAGCGGCCCTGCTGGATCGCCGGCGTGATCCTGCCGATCGTGCCGGCCTCCCTGAGGTGGAACACGGTCCATCGGCCCGGGAACGTGTCCGTGTCCAGGGGTTTCCCGTCACGGAGGATCTGCCGCGTCTGCGAGCCGGCGCTGCGGGTCCCGTCGATCTCCTGGTTGATGGTTTCCACCGCGTCGACCCCGAAGACCGTTCCTCCGCCGCCTCGTTGATACATCACAAGCATCCGGGGGCGGGCAAGGGCCACGTGCTTGCTGTCGAGCGGGCAGATGTACGCGCGGTGCGTGGAGAGGTCGAGCATGGCCTGCTCGTTCGCCGGCACGATCACCGCGTGGTTGTGCAGAGAGCGGAACCAGCCGATCGCGACTTCCTCGTTCCACACGAGCTTGTTGCGATTGCGGAACGCGGGATCTGCGACCAGGCCTCTGTACGCCATCAGCTCGATGCTGCGCGGCGGGCGTCCCACCAGGGCTCCGAAGTCGGCCCGGGTGATGACCTCGGGCAGTTCGTCGAACCAGGTCGTCATCGCGCTATACCACCGTGTGCTTGAGGAAGGCCGTCCAGGCGGAGGGGGAGAGGGTGAGGGCGGGGACGGTGAGGTCCTTGGAGTCGCGGACGTGGATGGCGTGGGGGCGGGTGGCCACCTCTACGCAGTTGCCGCCCTCCTCACTGCTGTGGCTGCTTTTGAACCACTGGAGGTCAGTGCTCATAGTCCTTCTGCTGTCTGTTCAATCAGTTTCCGTGACTCTTCTGGTCTGAGAGCCTGGGTCCGCAGAATGCCATATCTGGCGAACAGGGTTCCCAGATGGTCCTGTTCGCTGACAAGGAAGTTCCGGCGCTGGACCTCCAGGTACGCCAGCCGCCGCCGGTCATCCGTCTCCAGCAGGACGAAGGGCCCGCTCAGTCCCGCGTGGGTCTCCCGCTGAGGTGGCATGACCTGAATGTGCACGTGGCGCAGCCGACTGACCTCAAGAATGTGGTGGAGCTGCGCTCGGTGTACGTCCCGTCCGCCGATCGGGCGAGTGAGTGGGCTAAGTTCCAAGACGAAGCTGATGTCCGGCATCGGTTTGCGGGTCAGCATGTGCTGTCGTGCGAGACGGCCTGCGACTAATCCCTCGATCTCGTCGTCATCAAGGGGTGGGCAGGATCCGCTGAAGACGGCGCGCGCGTGCTCCTCGGTCTGCAGCAGTCCGGGCACGACGTTGGACTCGTACTCGTATCGTGCCCTGGCCATGGCTTCCTCTTCAGCGAACGGGCCGAACCAGGAAGCCACGCGGCTGGACGTCAATTTCTCACCCGCGGTGATCAGAGCACCGTTGGCACCGAGCGCGGCGTCGGCCTGTGGAGTGAAGCCCCCTTTCGGCGGGCGGTCCCCCCGCTCCACCATCGCCACCTGCGACTTTGAGAAGCCGATCTTCTGCCCCAACCCCTCCTGGGACAGCCCGGCCCGTTCGCGGTAGTGCCGCAACAACGCCCCGAACATCTCGGCGTTGCCGCCCCCGTTATTACTGGTGTGCACAGCCTGACCCCCAAGTGCACAACAGTGCACAGACGCCTTGTGTCCCTGGTCACGGTACGTGCGAGTGCCGACGCTTTCCGTATGGATCAGAAAAGTTCACCGGACCTGATGCCCTCCTGGATCCCCGCGACGGGCCACGCGCTCCGTCACGCCGGGATCCACTTCGACGCCGTGCGGATCATCGGCATCCTGGGCGAGCAAGTGGCGTACGAGGTAATGCAGTTCACGGATTTCCAGGCCGGGCCCATCGTCCGCTCGCGGATCGGCGAGCGGAGCATGTACTTCCTGCTGCCGCCCGGGAGCGCCCGTGACTACCGATGGCCCGTCGGGGCCGAGGCGTTGGTGCGGGAGGGGGCGGCCTTCGTCGGGGTGCCCGCCGTGCATGGGCTGACGTACCCGCTGGACTGGCGTTCTCTGCCGACCGCTCAAGTCCCGTTCGTGGATGCGGAACTGCTGTTCGAGCTGCTGCGGGAGGTGGTCGACGACGAGATTCGTGCTGTACGGTGATCGCGTCGTTACGCTCCGTGCGCTTCTGCGCATGGGGCGGCCCCCGGCGGTGTTACCAGCACCGTATGCCGAGGGCCTTCACCCCACGATGGATCAGAGGTCCACCGAGAATGCTTTGCCATGCTATCTCGCCGTCCTACGGCTTCGTGAAGGCCGCGCACGACATCGTGCGGCATCCGAAGCTCACCAGTGACGCGAAGATTCTCATCACCTACGTGCAGGGTCTCCCCGAGAAGTGGTCCGGTAGGCCTCTCGGTGAGCACGCCAAGAGGCTCGGCATCAAAGGGCGCGCCTACCAGAAGGCGAAGGGCCTACTCAAGGAGCACGGGTTCGTCCACGAGTGGCGGCGCCAGGACGACGGCGGGCTCTGGGTGACCGATCAGCTCCTGTCCAATGTTCCGCTCGCGGACCACGAGGCCCGGCGCATCCATGACAAAAGAGCTGAATCACCGCAGGTGGGCCCGAGTGATCACTATCCGACGGTCGGTCAACCGAGGACTCGGTCGGTCGGTGGTTACCTACCTAAAGGTGAAGAACCGGAGAAGAACTCCTCCCACCCACCCGCCGAGGATCCGAAGCCTGCGGACGAAACCGTGGAGCCCGATCCCACGGACCCGCAAGTCATT
This sequence comes from Streptomyces sp. NPDC087901, assembly GCF_044742205.1. Taxonomy (NCBI): domain Bacteria; kingdom Bacillati; phylum Actinomycetota; class Actinomycetes; order Kitasatosporales; family Streptomycetaceae; genus Streptomyces; species Streptomyces sp. NPDC087901. The sequence goes on along the minus strand of NZ_JBIUUC010000003.1, from coordinate 782,611 downwards.
GAGGCCGAGGGCGTGTTGCTCTCCCTCGCACGCGTCGACGGCCAGTTGCGTCTCGGGGCTCGTGAGGCCCGGCGTCTGGCCGGGACGGCCGCCGAATGGCTGCGGCGCGGGGTCGACGCGGCCGGGCTGCGGCTCGCGCTCAGCAGGGGGCTGCCCGAGGACGGGGTGCGGTTCCCCTTCGGATTCCTGGGCAAGCGGCTCGAAATCATGATGCCGTCGCCGGTACGTGTGGAGGAGCCCGCTCCCGTCCCCGCCGCCGTCAGGGAGTTCATCGCCTGCGAGGCGCAGGAGGAGGGTGCCGAACACGTCTTCCGGCCCAGAGGGGCCGAGACCGTGTGCCGGCCGTGCTCGCAGCAGGCCGCCTGGGAGGCGCACACGGTCAAGTGGGACCCGCCGCCCCTGGACGACGACTTCGAGGAGCCCGAGCCACTGCCCTGGCGGGAGCGGGTCGCGGCCCTGCAAGCGGTGGATACGGCTGCGGCCGAGTGAGGCGTACGGCTGTTCGCCGTGTGGCGGTAGCACCGTCCGCGCCGTGGAACGAGCAGAGTGGGCGTGGGGGCCTGGACGGACCGAGGAGGACCGATGACGGATGCCGTGATGGAGCTGTGGAGCGGAGCGCGGGCGGCGCGGGACCCTGTGTGGGTGCGCGCGCAACTCATGTCGGCCGGGCGGACTTTGTTCGCCGTGTACGGCTATGCCCGTACGACCGTCGAAGATCTGTGCGCCTCGGCGCACGTGGAAGTGCGTGATTTCTACCGCGAGTTCGAGTCGCGCGAGGCCCTGCTCGTCGATCTGTACGACGAGGTGGCGGCGCGGGGCATGCGAGCGTCCGAGGTGGAGTTGTCCGCCGAGGGCATGGAGACCTGCCCGACCGAGGAACGGGTCCGCAGGCTCTTCGACGCCTATGTGCAGGCCGTCACGCGGGACCCGCGAGAGTCGAGGGTGGCGTTCGTCGAGGTGCTCGGGGTCAGCAGGGAGATGGACGCCCACCTCACGATGTGGCGGTCGGTGTGGATCGAGTTCCTGACCCAGGAGGCCGAGCGCGCCAGGGGGCGGGGCCACTGCGTCGACGGCAACCTCGCTGTGGTGGTGAAGGTGCTGACGCGGTCCGTCGACGAGCTCCTCGCCCACCACGGCCGTCGTCCACGCCAGGTGCCGCCCGCCTGGCTGACCAGCGAGTTCACCCGGCTCTCCATGGCCATGATCGGACCGGTGGGCGGGTCTTCGGCCGCCTCCGGTTGACAACACCGCTTGCCGGGTCGGCAAATGGAGTCATGGGAGCAGATGAGGTCGGAACAGAGGGCAGTGCGATGGGGGACGACGAGCTGTCGTCCGTCCTGACCGGCGTCGGGCCACGGCTTCGCGCGCTGCGCACCGAGCGCGGGACGACGCTGGCGCAGCTGAGCGAGACGACGGGGATCTCGCTCAGCACGCTGTCCCGGCTGGAGTCCGGCGGCCGCAAGCCCACCCTGGAGCTGCTGCTCCCGCTGGCGAAGGCGTACGGGGTGCAGCTGGACGAGCTGGTCGGCGCTCCGGAGACGGGGGATCCGCGGGTCACCTTCCGGCCCTTCAAGCGGCACGGCATGACGTTCGTGCCGCTGACCCGGCACCTCAGCGGGGTGAACGCGTACAAGCAGGTCATGCCGGGTGCGACGGGCACGGAGGGGCCGGTCGAGCAGCGGGTGCACGAGGGGTACGAGTGGCTGTACGTGCTCTCGGGGCGGCTGCGGCTGGTGCTGGGGGATCACGACCTGGTGCTGACGGCGGGGGAGGTGGCCGAGTTCGACACGCATACCCCGCACTGGTGGGGGGCGGCCGGGCCGGAGCCGGTGGAGTTCCTCAGCCTGTTCGGACCGCAGGGGGAGCGGATGCACGTACGGGCGAAGCCGACGGGGAAGTGACGAGAAGGGAGCGGGGGCGCGGGTTCCTCTCGCCGTCTTCGCCGGGTCGGGGGCCCGTCCTCACGTCATCGTGACGACGACCTTGCCGGCCTTCGCCCGGCCCCTCTCGACGTACTCCAGGGCCTCCCGGGTCTGGTCGAACGGGAAGACCCGGTCGACGACCGGACGGATCTTCCCGGCCTCGATGAGGGGCGTGAGCTCGCGCAACTGGTCGCCGCTCGCCTTCATGAACAGGAACGAGTACGTGACGCGGCGGTGCTTGGCGCGACGGCGGGTCCGGAAGCTCAGCGCGCTCATGACGAGCCGGAGAACCGCGTTCAGGCCCAGCTCGCGGGCGAAGGCCGCGTCGGGAGGGCCTGCGACGCTGACGACCCTCCCGCCGGGCTTGAGTACCCGCAGGGACTTCTCGAGCGTCTCGCCGCCGAGGGTGTCCAGGACGACGTCGTAGTCCTTCAGGACGGTCTCGAAGTCCTGCCGCTTGTAGTCGACGACGACGTCCGCGCCGAGCTCCTTGACCAGTTCGACCTTGGCCGTGCTCGCGGTGGCGGCCACGTGTGCGCCCAGCTGCTCGGCCAGCTGTACGGCGATGGTGCCGAGGCCGCCGGCGCCGGCGTGGATCAGGACCTTCTGGCCCGGCCGCACCTGTGCCCGCTCGACCAGCGCCTGCCACGCGGTCAGGGCGACGAGGGGGAGGGACGCGGCCTCCGTCATGGTGAGGTTGGCCGGTTTGACCGCCACGTCGTTCTGGTGGACGGCGATGAGTTCGGCGAACGTGCCGATGCGGTTCTTGTCGGGCCGTGCGTAGACCTCGTCGCCCACCGTGAACCGCGTGACGGCCGCGCCCGTCCGGACGACCACCCCGGCGAGGTCGTTGCCCAGGACGAGCGGGAGACGGTACGGGAGGAACGCCTTGAAGGCCCCGTCGCGGAGTCTGAGGTCGAGCGGGTTGACGCTCGCCGCGTGGATCCGGACCAGGACGTCGTCGGGGCCCACCCGGGGGTCGGGCATCTCGCCGGCGTGCACTGCGGCCTGGTCGCCGTAGCGCTCGATCATGAAGGTCTTCATCGTCGTCTCCGTCACCCGCCCGCGAGGGGGCCGGGGTCTTCGTCCGTTCTGGGCTTCTCCCGGGACGGATCACTCTGTGGTGTGTGCTTCGGTTTCCGGCAGCACCGCGCCGGTGCGGGAGTGCGACCGGTGCGGCGGTGGTGTCTCAGGCGGCAGCCGGTGAAGCGGCCAGGTTCTGCTTGACGTACCGGGTGGTCTCGTCGGCGAGGATCTCGGTCAGGCCCGCCTCGATGCCGTGCAGGGCCTGGGCGGCGACATCGGCGGGGGCCGTCTTCTGGTCGGCGGGGACGCTCGCGGCCATGTCGGTGTCCATGTATGCGACGTGCAGCGCGGAGACGGTGATGCCGCGGGGTGCCAGCTCCTCCCGGGCGGCATTGGTCTGCGCCCATGCCGCGGCCTTGGCCGCCGCGTAGGAACCGAGGCCGGCGGGGTGCAGCCAGGACAGGACGGACAGGACGTTGAGTACGGTCCCGCCTCCGTTGCCCTCGATGACGGGGGCGAACGCCCGCGTCACGGCGAGCGGGCCGAAGAAGTTCGTCTCCATCTCCAGGTGCACCGCGTCCAGGCCACCCGCGATCAGTGGCGTGGCGGTGGAGATGCCCGCGTTGTTCACCAGCAGCGTCGCGTCGGACGCGGTGCGGGCCGCAGCCCGGATCGACTCCTCGTCCGTCACGTCCAGCCGCAGGGGGATGACGCCCGGCAGGTCCACCGTCTCGGGTCGGCGGGCTGCCGCGTACACCTTGGCGCCGCGCTCCACGAGCTGGGCGGCCAGATGCCGGCCCAGCCCCCGGTTGGCACCGGTGACGACCGCGACCGTGTTCTTCAGTTCCATGACTACTCCCTGCTCCATGACTACTCCCTGCGTCACGGGCGACGGATGGCCGCTGCCGTGGCGGAATTAGATGATGATGACAATCTAAAGCACAGTCTAGAATAGATTGCAACCAACATCCAATGGGAGGTGGCTCGCTCATGGGCCGCGTATCGCAGGCGCAAGCCGAGGAGAACCGCCGCCGGGTCGTGGAAACCGCCTCCCGGCTGTTCCGGGAGCAGGGCACCCACACCAGCGTCGCCGACCTCATGAAGGCGTCCGGTCTGACGCACGGCGGCTTCTACAAGCAGTTCGCCTCCAAGGAGGCGCTCATCGACGAAGCCACTGCACAGGCCTTCGACGAACTCGCCCGGCACCACAAGGACGGGATCGAGCAGCACGCGGGACAGCGCGACGCCGCTCAGCGGGCGCTGATCGACACCTACCTCTCCGCGGAGCACCGCGACGGTGCGGCGCAGGGGTGCCCCGTCGCCGCGCTGGCCACCGACATGGCACGTGAGCACGGGGACGGTGAGGCGCGCCGCGTGTACACCGAGGGCGTGAGGGACTTCGCCGCGATTCTCGCCACGGACGACCGGGACGGCATCACCCGGCTGAGCACGATGGTCGGGGCACTCCTCCTGGCCCGGGCGACCGAGGGTTCCCCGCTCTCCGAGGAGATCCTCACCGCCGCGCGCGAGGCGCTGACGGTATCCGGCTGAGCGGGGAAACGGCCGGTCAGGGGGCTGAGGCCGACGGGCGACGGGAGAGCGGCCGGGGGGCTCGCACCATGGGCGGTGACGGTGGCGGTGGCACCGCAGGTGGCAGTGGGCGGGATGCCGGCGGTACTGGTGATCAGGGGACGCTTGCTGCCCGTCCTGCCCCAGAACTACCGCGAGGCAACCTATCCACGAACCGAACGCTCACTGAGACAGAAGCGACCGGTCCGTCGACCGGTACGCCCCGCCCACCCCCCACGCCTGCTGCATCGCGTCGGCGTAGGCGGCCGCGAGTCTGTGTTCGCCGGACGGGCCGGGGTGTGTGCCGTCGTACGTGTCCGTGTGGATGTCGTAGCCGGACGGGTGCGAGGCCAGGAGGATCGGGGACGTCGGGGTGTCGAGGTCGGCCACGGCCTTGGCGAGGAGTTCGTTGAAGCGGGCACACTCGGCGGCGAAGGGGGCGTCGGACTCGGCCCGGATGTTCGGTATGACGGGGAGCAGCACGCATCTGATGTGCGGGTTCGCCGTGCGGGCGGCGGCCAGGAACGCGCGGGCGTTCAGGGCGGTCTGCTCGCTGTCCGTGTAGAAGCCGAGGTCTATCAGGCCGAGGGAGACGAGCAGGACGTCCGCCCGGTGCTCGGCGACCGTGTCCGCGATCACCGGGGCCATGTGGAGCCAGCCCTCGCCCCAGCCGGCCAGGTGGCGGCGGGCGTCGGCGGGGAAGTCCTCGGCGGCGTAGGCGTACGAGACGGGCGTGCCCGTGTCGGTGTCGTGCAGCTCGGTGCGCGGGCCGACGATCGCGTACGGACCGTCGAAGGTCGCGTCGAGGTGCTGCCACATGCGGTAGCGCCATGTGAAGTCTCCGGCGCGTCCGATGGTCATGGAATCGCCGACACACATGAAACGCATGGCGCCATCATGGCGGATCATGGCTCCGGCCTGCGACGTGACGATGGACACTTGTGCCATGCGTTCGTACCGACTGACCGTTTCCGCCACCGTTGCCGCACTGCTGTCCCTCGCGGCGGCGGCCCCTGCCCTGGCCGACGACGGGGAGGCCGACCGGAGCTTCACGATCGAGGACCCGCGCATCACCGAGTCCAGCGGGCTGGCCGCCAGTCGCGCCCACCCGGGGATCTACTGGACGCACAACGACAGCGACGACGGGCCGTACGTCTTCGCCGTCGACTCCCGCACCGGGAAGACCGTCGCACGGATCGCGATGAAGGGTGTGGGCGCGCCCCGGGACGTGGAGGCGATCTCGATGGGGCCCGACGGGAATCTGTACGTCGGTGACATCGGCGACAACCTGAACGGCAGCTGGGACCACGTCTGGATCTACCGCTTCCCCGAGCCGAAGGAGCTCCGGGACGCGACGGTCCGGGCCACACAGTTCGACGTGAAGTACGCCGACGGTCCGCGCAACGCGGAGGCGTTGATGGTCCACCCGAAGACCGGCCGTGTGTACATCGCGTCGAAGAACGAGGACGGCGGCGGGCTGTACGAAGGGCCCGCGAAGCTCACGACCGGTGGGGACAACGTGTTCCGGCGGGTCGGGGAGGTGCCGTGGGTGACGGACGGGGCGTTCTCGCCGGACGGCAAGGAGCTGGTGCTGCGCTCGTACTTCAGCGCCCGTGGCTACCCCTTCGCGAACGGGCGGCTCGGCAAGGACTATCCGGTCGAGTCGCCTCTGCTCGGGCAGTCCGAGTCGGTGACGTACACGGCGGACGGCTCGGCGCTGATGTACGGCTCCGAAGGGGCACAGAGCGATGTCGTGCGGGTGGACCTGAAGAAGGGTGAGGGCGACGAGCCTGCCCGCGCGGGTGGCACGTCGCCGTCGGCCGCCGGTGCGGGCAGTGACGGTGGCGGTGTGCCGGTGAAGGGCACCACGCTGACCGGGGTCGCCGTGCTCGCCGGAATCGGGCTGCTGCTGTTCCTGGGCAGGCGTCGCCGGCAGGGGTGAGGGGGTCGGCGCAGGCCGGAGTTCTCAGGCGGTGCCGGTTTTCCACAGGCCGGGACGCGGGCCTGCCCGCTGCGTCATCCTGAGGCGGCAGGGAAACAGCCGACGCACGGAACAGAGCACGGGGGTGCGGTACCGCGATGGTTCCGGGAACAGTGCAGCAGTTGACCGTCCTGCTGGTCCTCGTGCTGCCCGGCGTCTTCTACCAGGCCGTACGGGAGCGGCTGCGTGGCCCCCTCGCCACCGAGCAGGAGCCGCAGAACCGCCTGGTGCGCGCCATCGCCGCGGGGGCCCTGCTCGACACCCTCTACGCGGTGATCGCGGGGCCGTGGCTGGTGCGGCTGCTGGCCGGGGGCGGCGAGGGGCCCTTCGCCGGGGTGCTGCGGCAGCCCCGCGAGGCGGGATTCGCCGCGCTGCTCCTGATCGTCGCCGTGCCGTCCGCACTGGCCTGGGCGGAGTCGGTGTGGCGGAGGCGGCACGTGCGGGCGCAGTACGAGCCGACGCCGACCGCCTGGGACGCCCTCTTCCGTGACCGGGGGTCATGTTTCGTGCGCGTACGCCTCAAGAGCGGTCTGTGGGTGGGGGGTTGGCTGGGATCCCGGTCGGCCGTCTCCGCGTATCCGCAGAGCGGGGATCTCTATCTGCAGGCTCAGTACCGTGTGGGGTCCGACGGCAGATTCCTCGGGAAGGTGCCCGGCACCGCAGGTGTGTACGTGCGGGCGAGCGACATAGAAGTGCTGGAGGTGCTGCTCCCGCCGTCTGCGGGGGCGGCCGGAGAGGGAGATCGATGACGAGCGGTCAGGAGACGGGCGATCAGGGGACCAGCGATGACGAATTGGCGGCCCTGGTAGAGGAGTTCTCCATCCGCAAGACCTATCGGCCCACCGACGGCATCGCCGAGCCGGACGAGGTGCCGCAGGGGCCTTCGGGCTCGGCGATAGGGGATGTCGTACCGCCTGTCCAGGGAGTCGCGGAGTCGGACGCGCCCTGAGCGGTTCCGTCCTACGGGCCGGTGTGGATGTGCGCCGCCCACAGGTGGGGCGCCTGCGCGTAGCGGTCGCGGAGGGCTCTGACCGGGCGGTGCAGGGCGGCGGCCGGATCGATGGGGCGGCCCCGGGCGATGTCCTCGGCGAGCGCGGTGTAGAACTCCTCGGTGAGGTGGGTCGCCAGTTTGTCGGCGATGGGCCACAGGGTCCCGATCACATGCGGGTATCCGGCCAGTTGGAAGGACGAGGCCAGCTGGACCACCTCGTCGGCCAGCTGCGCACCGCCCCGGGACGCGGAGCACGCGGACAACATGGCGAGTTCCGGGTTCCTCGGGCGCCGGGTGGCGACGTCGGACACGGTGAGCCGGCCGTCGTACAGGGCGAGACCGCTCTGCGACGGGTTGAACAGTTCGCTGATGCCGTGGCAGCTGAAGTGCACCCAGGGGTGCGCTTCGAGCGCCCCGCCGACCGCTTCCACCGTGGCATCGGGCCCGGCCAGCAGCCGCCTCGCGGGGAACAGCTCCGCGAGCAGCTCCGCCTCCCGTGCGACGCCAGGCAGGGGCGCGGCCCCCGGCGTATCGGCGAGGGCGACGACCAGCGGTGACAGCTGGGCGGGGGTGCCGGTGGGGGTTCCGGCGCGGGTGCCTGCGGCGAGACCGCTGCGGGCCCTGACCAGCGCGCGCAGGGTCGGGGTGTACGAGGAGACGGCACGGTCGATGACCCAGGTGCCGGAGTCCGCCGCGCCGCGCCCGGCCGCGTGCAGCGGCAGGAAGGACAGCCAGCCGGTGGGGCACCACCACAGTCGGGGCCAGGGGCCCCCGTCGTCCGGTTCGGCGGCCAGGCCGAGGTGGGCGAGGACGGGGGCGGCGATCGTGTCCCAGAGCCAGCCCAGGGTTCCGGAGAGGCTGCGCATCATGGCGACGGCGTTGTCGACGCCGTTCCCGCCGTACGCAGTGTCGATCCCGTCGACGAACTCCGCCGCCCGCTCCACGGTGGCCTTCAGGGTGAGATCGGGCAGCGGGACCACGTCGATCCCGGCTTCGGCGGTCACGACCAGGGCGTCGCAACGGTAGATGCTGACGTTGACGACCACGACAGGGCCTCCGGCAGCCGCTGCGACCAGTTCCGGTACGGAGGGTGGGTGCAGGAAGTTCTCCAGGCCGGGCAGTTCCCGTACCTCTGCCAGGAGTTGGGTCCAGCGCCGGGCCATGGCGTGCCGGGCCTCGGCGCTCGCACCCGCGTCATGGCCGTCCTGGGCCGGGGAGAGCGGGGGAGGGGCGCTCAGCTGGTCACGTACCCGCTCGAATTCGGCCGCACGGGCGGGGTCGAGGCCGCGCAGCTGTGACACGTCGGCCCGGTTCTCCAGGCCTTGGGCCAGCAGCACCCCCCGGCCCTGTTCGAGCAGGGCGAGGGCGCGGCCCGGATCGCCCGCGTCGATCGCCAGCGCGGCGGCATCACTCGCCAGTCCGTCGCTGCCGTTCAGCCGCGCCTCCTGATCGATGCGGGCGAGGCTGCGGGGAGCCATGCCGGGCAACAGGCCGACGGCGTACGCGTACCCTTCCAGGGCCTCCGGGCGGTCACCCGCCTTCAGTGAGGCCAGCCCCCAGCCGTGGGCGGCCTGGAGCCGGGCCGCGCTGTGGGCGACCGGATTCCGTGCGCAGCTGCGGGCGAGCCGGACCACCTCCGCCAGGTCGATCTGCTCCCCTGCCTTGGCGCGGTCCAACTGCACGCCCGCCAGCATCAGTTGGGACAAGGGGTGACTCGGGTCCCCTTCCGGGGTGCCGGCGAGGGATTCCCGGGCGGCAGCGGCCGCCCGCTGCCGCGCCTGCCTGGCCGTCGCCCCGGCGGGCTCCACCGCCAAGTCGGAGGCGAAGGCGCAGGCCATCGTCAGTTTCTGCAGGGCGAAGAAGCGTGAGGGGTGGTCCTTCCCGAGGCGGTCCACCACCTCTTCGAGGACCTGCCGGGCCTCGGCGATCGCGTGAGGGTCCTTGTTCGCCCGGGCGCGGTCGACCAGCAGGTCCCCCAGATTGATCGCGGCCGTCTCGGCGCCCCCGACGTCGCCGTGTTCCACCGCCATCGCCGCACGCAGGAGTGTGATCGCCTCGTCGGTGGCGGACATGTCGCCGATGAGCGCGGCCCAGTGGCGCAGCGCTTCGGCGAGATTGTTCAGGTGCAGGGAACGGTCCATGGCCGCCGGAAGGCTGTCCTTCACCGCGCGACGCAGCACCGTCACCGCTTCGGCCATCCAGGCGCGGTTCCCGGTGCGCCGGCCGCGGTCCATGAGCGCGCTGCCCAGGTTGGTGAGCGCCATGCTGACGCGTGTCCGGGAAGCGTGGGTCACGGCCTCGCGCAGTGTGTCGACGGCGGCGTCCATGAGGAGTTCGTCGCCGGTGTCGCGGGCCCGGCTCCACTGGAGGTAGCCCAGGCTGGTGAGGATGGAGCCCCGCAGCTCGGCCGCTGCGGGCTGCGGCGCTGAGGCCAGGGCGGCGCGGAAGTGGTGTACGGCTTCGTCGCTCTGCCGTGCGTCGTGGGTGTAGCGGTAGAGGGCTCCCAGGCTGTTCGCGAGGCCGAGGAGCGCCACGGGCGAGGGGCGCCCCGGAGCCATCACGAGCGCTTCGCGGTGCCATCGGACGGCCTCCTCCAGCGGAGCGGGGTCGGAGGCGAGACGGGCGAGGTTGCGCAGGGCGTCTCCGAGGGCCGTGCGGCAGTCGGCCCCGCCGTAGGTGTTCTCGTCGGAGGCGGCCACGGCTGCGCGCAGCACCTCGATGCCCTCCTGCCAGGCCTCGGTGGCCGAGCAGAATTCGGCGAGAGTCAGCAGGGCCTCGCCGAGGCCCATGAGCTGGTGCGCGTGGAGGAAGTCCTCCGCCGAGGACAGGGCCACGGCTGCGCGATGGGTGGCCACCGCTTCGGTGAAGAGCTCGGTGCGGCCGGTGCGCATGGCGATGTTCATCAGGCCGTGGCCGATGTTCGACCAGTACACGGCCCTTTCGGCGCGGGAGAGCGGGGCGTGCTCCACCTCCTCGCGGATGAGGCGCACCGCTTCCTCGTACAGGTCGACGCCGCTCGTCGCGTCGCCCCGTTCCATGAGGGCGTAGGCGTACTCCGCATGGAATTCCCAGTACAGCGGGTCGCCGGCCGGGAGCAGGCCGAGTGTCCGGAGCATCTCGTCGGCGCCCTGCCGCCAGGCGTCGTCGTCCGTACCGGCGCGGTGGGCCAGCGCCGCCCCCAGTCCGAAGCGCGTGATGGCCTCGAAGTGGTTGCCGGGGGAAGGGAGAACGAGGCACTTGCGGAAACAGTCGACGGCCTCGTCGACGCTGTCGGCGTCGCCCGAGAGCTGAAGGCAGCGCCCGAGCGCCAGGAGGACCCGGGCCCGCTCGGCCGAGCGGGCCGGAACCTCTCCGGCAAGGGCGCGAAGCAGGCTGATCGCGTGGTGGAGTTCTCCGGAGTCCCCGGCTTCCCCGGTGGCCCACAGGTGCCGGAAGGTGCGCTTGAACAGCAGGTCGGCGAATGCGGTGGAGTGGAGCACCCGTCGGACGAGGTCGTCGGCCGGGACGCCTTCCATTCCCCGGCGGGCATGGGCAACGGCCTCCTCCAGGTCCGCCGTGCTGCCCGTCGCCGTGTGCCGCGCGTTCAGCACCTGAGAGAGGGTCAAGTGCGCCTGGGCGCGCACCGGATGCCCGTCCGGTGCGCCGTCGAGGGCGTTGCGGGCGGCTTCGTACGCGTCGTCCAGGGCGCCCGGGTCATCGGTGTGCACGGCGCGCCCGGCCAGCAGCAGGGCGAGGTTGCTGAGGTACGCGGTGCGCTCGAAGGCGTTGGGGGCCGTTTCCGCGGCCAGGCGGCAGGCGGCGATGCCCTCCTCGTACGGCTCGGCGCCGCCACCGCCACCGCCCTCCACGGCCTCCTGGAGGAGGGAGGCGCCCAGGTCGGAGAGGAACGAGGCCCGGCCGGGCAGCATGACGTCCGGCTCCGCAAGGGTGGTGCGCAGCAGTGCGATGCCCTCGGAGCGCAGCGTCGGATCGTCCAGGACCTTGGCGGCGCTGCACAGTGCGGAACCGAGGACGGCGCTGTGCTGGGGGCGATTCGGGTTGTTCCAGGTGGTGAGCTCCACCGCCTGGCGCAGTTCGGCGACGCACTCCCGCATCTGGCCCTTGTCCGCGTTCGCCTCGGACGAGTGCCGGAGAATGTACCCCAGGTTGCCGTGCCTGCGGGCCTGTTCGTCGCGGACGCCGGGGGCGCAGACCACGGCGGCGCGGTGCGTGACGACGGCGTCGGCGAGTGCCTGGTGGCCGGCGCCGTCCTGGAATCCGTAGAAGAGGACGAGTCCGAGGTCCGACAGGCAGGTGCCCTGCTCAAGGCTTCCCTCGCCGAAGGCGGTGGCGGCGTGCCGCAGCAGGGTCTCGGCGATGGGCAGGGATCCTGGGTGGCGGCTCTGCTGGAACAGCAGCGTCAGCCCGATGGCGGCGTGGTACGCGAAGCCGGGCTCGGTCGCGGTACCGGCCGGCTCGCCGGACAGCGTGGCGCACAGCGGACGCAGCCCGTGAGGTACGTGCTCCGGGTTCTGCTCGTACACCGCGACGAACCGGAGCAGAGCGGAACCGAGCGCCCCCGGATCGGCCTCGTCCCCGGCGAGGTAGCGGCACCAGTCGGCGTAGCCGAGGGCCAGGGCCCCGAGCCCCCACACGTTCCCGTCGGGCAGGGTGAGGCCGCCGCGCACCTCGTCGGCCGCCGTCGCGGCCTCCGCCCCGAGGAACCATTCCAGGGCGGCTGGCTCGGCATCCGTGCGTTCGGCCTGCTGGAGGATGCGGTCCGCGGCGCTCTCGGGCGTCATGCGGGGATCCGGCCGCGGACGGCCATGCCCGGCAGGCCGCCTCGCGCCTCGGCGGCCGGTGTCGTATCCACATCACGCCGGGTGGCGTCCATCTTCCGCGTCATCGCTCCCCCGCCGGCCGGCACCAGGATCAACCTACCGACTACTGAGGCTACTTGAGCGAGTTCGCAGGCCCGGTGGTCAGGCTTCGAGTGGCCGGATCTCGTAGTGCAGGGTCCGGTCCCGCTTGATCCGGTGCGCGAGCGGGACGAGGACGCCCTGCACGATCGGGTGCTTGCGGGACAGCATCCGGGCGGCGTGCGTGTTCTCCTTCGAGCCGGCCTGGAGGAGGCGGGCGTGCGCGGTGATCTGCGGTCCGGTCGGTCTGCCGCGCAGCGTGCACGGGCCGATCTTCACCAGGGGGTGGTTGCGCATCCGCTCCACCTTCCATGCCGAGGAGAACGTACGGATGTAGGCGTGGTCGCCCTCGACGGCGATGTTCACGGGGGTGTCGGCATGCGTTCCGTCCTGGCGCCGCGTGCTGAGCAGGACGGCGTACTGCTTCACGAACGGCTTCAGCTCACGGATCGTGTCCATACCTTCCATGGTCCGCCGCCCCGGCGCCGTGTCATCCGCGCGGGCGGTGCGGGACGGGCGTTTCGAAGGCGGTGACGGGCCCGGGATAAGGTCGTCGGTCCATGACTACGGACAACGGCCCCACGCCCTTCTCGACCGCCCGTCTCGACGCCGTGCCCCTGCGGGTGGCGCACGCGGAGGAGATGGCGGTGGTGCTGGACGATCCCGCCCTGCACACCTTCACCGGCGGCGCCCCGGAGGACGCGGACACCCTGCGGGTCCGCTACGAACGGCAGACGGCCGGGTCCCCGGACCCGGACGAGCTCTGGTGGAACTGGGTGCTGCGCATCCGGGGCGAGGACTGCCTGGCGGGCTATGTGCAGGCCACGGTGCGCGGGTCCCGGGCGGAGATCGCCTGGGTGACCGGGACGGAGCGGCAGGGGCGGGGGTACGCGAAGGAGGCGGCGCGGGGTCTCGTCGCGCACCTGTTGAGCGGGGGCGCGGTGCGGACGGTCATCGCCCACATCCACCCGGACCATGCGGCGTCCGCCGCGGTGGCCGCGTCGGCCGGGCTGGTGCGGAACGGTGAGTGGGAGGACGGGGAGGAGCGGTGGGTGCTGGGGGAGCAGTGAGCCCGGTGCCTCAGCCGGCGGCGGGGTGGGTGCCCGTCGCCCCGTCGATCAGTTCGCGGACGATGTCCATGTGGCCGGCGTGCCGTACGACGTCCTCCAGCATGTGGATGAGGACCCAGCGCATCGACACCTCCCGGCCGTTCCACGACGTGCCCGTCGTGTCCAGGTCCGTGACCTCGATGGCCCGGTCGGCGGCGGTGCGGGCGCGGTCGTAGAACGCCAGGATGTCCGCGGTCGTCTCGTCCGGGGAGACCGTCATGTCCTCGGTGGCCGAGTCGAACCAGAGCTTCTCGACCTCGTACCCGAACGGTGCGCAGAACCAGCCGTACTCGACGGTCGCCAGATGCTTGACCAGGCCCAGGAGGTTCGTCCCCGTCGGGGTCATCGGGCGGCGCAGCTGCTCGTCGTCCAGCCCTTCGAGCTTCCACAGCACTGCGTCGCGGTGCCGGTCGAGGGCGATGTGCAGGGATTCCTTCTCGCCACCGGTGTACGGCACGGTCTTCGTCATGCGCCGGACGGTAGCAACTGCCGCTGAGAGCCTGCCAGGCAGTTTCAGCTCCGGGCCCGGCCCGCCTTGATCAGTCCGGCGACGTCGAGGACCACCTCGGCGCCGATCGAGTCGGGGAGCGGGGCCTCCTGGCCGGGGGCGTACACCTCGTGGCGGTCGTACCCACCGGCCAGGGGCTCCGTCAGGACGTGGACACGGCTGTGTCTGCGGTCGACGATCACATAGACGGGGATCTTGGCCTCGGCGTACGCGGCGACCTTGTTGCGCAGGTCGCTGCTGTAGTTGCTGGACGTGACCTCCAGGACGAGGCGGAAGACGGCCGGGTCGTAGCAGTTGTTCGCGAGTCTGTGCTCGTCGAGATCGGCGTCGACGATGGCGAGGTCGGGGATGGCGTAGTCCTCGGGGCCGCTCGGCAGCCAGAGACCGATGCCCTGGAGGACTCGCGACTCCTCGCCGTGGAGTCCTGCGGCGAGGAACGGGATCATGAGCGTCGTCAGTGCGTTCGCATGCGGGCCGTCCTGGAACGGGGCCACGGTGATGACGCCCCCGACGATCTCGACGCGGTGCCCCGGAACCTGCTCGGTGAGGGTGCCGGCCCATTTGAGCAACGGTTTCTGTTCGACGTCACCGAGGTGACCACTTGCTGCTCCGGACAATGCGGCCCTCCTGGTCGACGGTCTGGTGCCGGGAGCATCCTCGTACGACACGGCGCCCGTGCACGTCCCGCAGACGATCCGTCACCCCGCCGAGTGAAGCAGAAACGGCCCTGCACACGTGGTCACGTGTGCAGGGCCGTTCCGGAGGCGTAAGCCGAAGCCGTGGAGCTACAGCTTCTCGATCACGTAGTCGATGCACGCCGTCAGCGCCTGGACGTCCGACGGGTCGATCGCCGGGAACATCGCCACGCGCAGCTGGTTGCGGCCCAGCTTGCGGTACGGCTCCGTGTCGACGATGCCGTTGGCGCGGAGCACCTTGGCGATCGCGGCGGCGTCGATCTCGTCCGCGAAGTCGATCGTGCCGATGACCTGCGAGCGCTTGGCCGCGTCCGTGACGAACGGGGTCGCGTACTTCGACTCCTCGGCCCAGCCGTACAGGTGGCCGGAGGAGGCGGCCGTGCGGCCGGTGGTGAAGTCCAGGCCGCCCTGGCTGTTCATCCAGGTCAGCTGCTCGTTCAGAAGGAACAGCGTGGCCAGGGCCGGGGTGTTGTACGTCTGGTTCTTCAGGGAGTTGTCGATCGCCGTCGGCAGCGAGAAGAACTCCGGGATGTGCCGGCCGGAGGCGTGGACGCGCGCGGCGCGCTCCAGGGCCGCCGGGGAGAAGACGCCGATCCACAGGCCGCCGTCGGAGGCGAAGGACTTCTGCGGGGCGAAGTAGTAGACGTCCGTCTCGGTGATGTCGACGGGCAGGCCGCCCGCGCCGGAGGTGGCGTCCACCAGGACCAGAGAGCCCTCGTCGGCGCCCGCGACGCGCTTGATGGGCGCGGCGACACCGGTCGAGGTCTCGTTGTGCGTGAAGGCGTAGGCGTCGACGCCGGCCTCGGCCTGCGGGTCCGGGTGGGTGCCCGGGTCGGAGGCGATGACGGTCGGGTCGGCCAGCCACGGCGCGAGCTTGGCGGCCTTCGCGAACTTCGACGAGAACTCGCCGAAGTTGAGGTGCTGGGACTTCGACTCGATCAGACCGTGCGTCGCGACGTCCCAGAAGGCGGTGGAGCCGCCGTTGCCCAGGATCACCTCGTATCCCTCGGGGAGGGAGAAGAGGTCGCGCACGCCGTCACGTACCGCGCCGACCAGGTTCTTCACCGGGGCCTGGCGGTGGGACGTACCGAGAAGAGACGTACCGGTGGCGGCCAGCGCGTCGAGCGCCTCCGTCCGCACCTTGGAAGGACCGGCGCCGAAGCGTCCGTCGGCGGGCTTGATGTCAGCGGGAATCTGGATGTCGGCCACGAGTCGGAGCGTAGCCGCTCGCTGCGGCGGCTACGCACCCTGTCCGTCGGATGAGACAGGGATCCGACTCGTGGACCTTGGAGGTATGTCCGTACGGGCCCGGATCAGCCCAGGTCGACCGGGAGGTCGAACAGGTCGTTCTGGGTGACGATCGGCTTGTTGCGCAGCTCGGAGGCCGGCACGGCGAGCTCCAGCTCCGGGAAGCGCTCGTACAGGGCGGGCAGTGCGACCCCGGCCTCCAGACGCGAGAGCGCCGCACCCGGGCAGACGTGCGGGCCGTGGCCGAAGGCGATGTGGCGGTTGGGGGAGCGGGTCGCGTCGAACTCGCCGGCGGTGGGGCCGTACTGCTCCTCGTCCCGGCCCAGCGCGCCGAAGGACACGATCAGGGCCTCGCCCTTGGGGAGGACCTTGTCACCGACGGCGACGTCCTCCGTCGCGAAGCGGATCAGGACGTGGGAGGTCGGGGTGTTCCAGCGCAGGGTCTCCTCGATCACGTTCTCCCACGGCAGCTCGCCGTTCAGGACCTGCTTGCGCTGCTCGGGGTGGGTCTCCAGTGCGACCACGGCGTTCACGATCAGGCTGATCGTCGTCTCGTGGCCCGCCGCGATGATCAGCTGGAGGGTGTTGACGATCTCCTCGTTGCTGAGGTGGTCGCCGTCCTCGGAGGCCGCGATCAGGGCGCTGGTCAGGTCGTCGCCCGGCTCGGCCCGCTTCGTGTCGACGATCTTCGTGAAGAGCGTGCCGAGGTCCGCCATCATCTGCGGGACCTCCTCCGGCGGCGTCTGCGTCGAGAAGAACTTCTCGAAGAGCTCCTTGAGGCGCGGGTGGTCGGCGCCGTCGACGCCCATCAGCTCGCTGATCACGTTCATGGGCAGCGGGTAGGCGAACTCGGCCTTCAGGTCGACCTTCTCGCCCTTGGGCAGGGCCGCGAGGCGGTCCAGGCTCGCGGTCGTCAGCGCCTCGATCCCCGCGCGCAGCCGCTCGACCCGCTTCACGGTGAGGGCCTGCGCGACCAGGGCCCGCAGCCGGCGGTGGTCGGCGCCGTCGACGGTCAGCATGGAGCGGCCCGGGTTGGCCAGGCCGATCAGCGGCCAGTCCATCGGGATCTCGCCGCGCTGCCAGGCGCCCCAGACGTTGATGTCCTTCACGATCCGGGTGTCGGTCAGCAACTGCCGGGCCTCCGCGTGGTGCGTGACCGCGTAGCAGTGCACCCCGCCGGGCAGCTCCACCTCGGCGAGCGGGCCCGCGGCGCGCAGGGCGGCGCTCTCGCCGTCGAGGTCGGCGACGAAGGGGTCGAGGACGATCCGGGTCATATCTGGCCTCCGTTGGCGGATCCTGTGGCGGGGGTGGGCGTGAAGGCGACGGGCAGGTCCGTCAGACCCCGCAGCCACGGGGAAGGGCGCCGGGTGAGCTGTTCGGCGGGGACGTCCAGGTCGATGTCCGGGAGGCGGTCCAGCAGGACCTCGATGCCGGTACGGGCGATGACCTCGGCGGTCTCCTGGGCCGGGAACGGGCAGCGGTGCTCGCCGTGGCCGAAGGAGAGGAAGGCGTTGTTGCCGCCGGTGAGCGCGGAGCCGTCGGTGCGCACCTGCGGGTCGCCGTTGGCGGCGGCGATGCCGAGGAGCAGCAGGTCGCCGGCCTGGATGTGGCGGCCCCCGAGGTGGGTGTCGCGCGAGGCCCAGCGGCCGGCGACGTTCTGGGTCGGAGTGTCCTCCCAGAGGACTTCGTTCATGGCTTCCGCGACGCTGTGCCGTCCGCCGGAGAGGGAGGCGGCGAAGCGGTCGTCGGTGAGCATCAGCCGCAGGGAGTTGCCCATCCAGTCCGCGGTCGGCTGGTGGCCGGCGGCCATCATGACCATGAGGTCCTGGGCGACCTCCTCGTCCGTGAAGCCGCCCGGGTCGGCCAGCATCCGGGTGGCGACGTCGTCGCCCGGCTCGGCGTGCTTGTCGGCCAGCAGCTGGAACATCGACATGCCGAGGTGCTGCTGTCCGGCCAGGGCGCGTTCCCGGCCGTCGATCATGTCGTTGATCGAGCCGACGAGCGCGTCGCCGACCGCGTCGCTGAAGCCGTAGATCCTGGCCAGGATCCGGGCGGGGAGCAGCATCGCGTACTCGGCGATGATGTCGACCGAGCCCTTGGAGCAGAACCGGTCGATCAGTTCGTCGGCGAACTGCTCCGCGTACCGCTTGAGGGCGAACGGGTCGACCGCCTCCAGGGCGTCGCTGATCATCCGGGCGCGCTCGACGTGCCGCGGACCGACCGTATAGAGGATCGAGGGCTGCTTGCGGCCGATCATGGGCAGCAGCGGCCAGTTTTCGGGGATGTGCTCCCACTGGCTCCAGAGGTCGGAGTCGCGGCTGAACAGCACCGGATCGCTGGTGACCTGGTGCAGTTCGCGGTAGCCGAGGACCAGCCAGGCCGGGACGTCGCCGTCCAGGACGATGGGGGCCACGGCGCCGTGGTCACGGCGCATCTCCCGGTACAGCTGGGTGGGTTCGGTCTGGAACCGCGGACCGGACAGCGGCACGCGGCCGTGCGCGGGGCAGCCCGGGGGCGGTTCGGGGGGCTGGGTCACGGGGTGGGCTCCGGGGTCTTCTCCGGAGCGGTTTCCGGACGGGCGGTGGTGGAGGCGGAGCCGACCGTGCCCCGGGAGAGGGCGTAGAGGTGCTCCACCAGCGTGATCAGGACGTACTTGCTGGAGGACCGGTCCCGGGCGTCGCACTCCACGAGCGGGACGTCGTCCGAGAGGGCGAGCGCCTCGCGGATCTGCTGCTCGGTGTGGAGCGGGCCGCCGAAGTCGTTGCACGCCACGATGAACGGCGTGCCGTGGTGCTCCAGCCGGTCGATGGCGTACCAGGAGTCGGCGAGGCGCCGGGTGTCGACGAGGACGACCGCGCCGAGCGTCCCGGAGAACAGCCGGTCCCACAGGAACCAGAAGCGTTCCTGCCCGGGTGCGCCGAAGAGGTACAGCACGGAGCGGGCGTCGAGCGTGATCCGGCCGAAGTCGAAGGCGACCGTGGTGGACGTCTTCGACTGCACCCCGTCGAGGTGGTCGACGGCCTCGCCCGCGCGGGTCATCGTCTCCTCCGTGTTGAGCGGACGGATCTCGCTCACGGATCGGACCATGGTGGTCTTGCCGACCCCGAAGCCACCGACGACGACTATCTTCAGTCCGTTGTCGGCCGTGGCCTGCAGGGCGGCACGGTCAGAGGTTGCGGAGTCCAACGAGCACCTGTTCCAGGATGTCGGGGTCGGGGAGCCGGTCCGCGACACGTGCGGTACGGGGGTGGCGGGCGCTGATCCGGCCGGTGTCGAGCAGATCGCACAGCAGGATGCGCACGATGCTGACGGGCAGGTTCAGTCCGGCGGCGAGTTCGACGACCGCGGTGGGCCGTTCGCACATCCGCAGGATCGTGACGTGCTCCGACTGCATGCCGGGGGCCGGCTCGCATTCGGAGACGACCAGCGTCACCAGGTCGAAGGCGGCCGAGTCGGACCGGCTGCGGCCACCGGTGAGGGTGTAGAGCCGGTCCGGATCGTCGTCCCGGCCGGGGCGGGGGCGGGGAGTCATACGCTCGCGGTTTCGGAGGCCTTGGCGGGCTCGCGCGGCGGGGCGACGAGGTGCTCGCCGAGCTGCTCGACGAGCTCGCTCATGTTGTGGCCGACGAGGCCGACGTCGGCGTTGTCGGAGGCGACGACCGCGAGGTGGGCGCCTGCCCCCGCCTCCACGATGAACAGCACCCCGCCGTAGAACTCGGCCATCGCGGACCGTACGCCGCCGGTGCCGTCACCGAACTCGATGGACGCGCCGTGCGAGAGGCTCTGGATTCCGGCCGAGATCGCGGCCAGCTGGTCGGCCTGGTCGACGGAGAGCTCGGGGGTACGGCACAGCTTGAGGCCGTCCCTGGACAGCACGAGGGCGTGGCGGGCGCCGGGGGTGCGCTCAAGGAGCCCCTCCAGCAGCCAGTTGAGCTTCTCGTCGGTGGTCGCGGTCATGGGGTGTTGCCTTCCGGGTGCGGGGAGTTGGGCCGAACGGCCTGGCGGAAGCTGCTGAAGCGGGCCGCCTGGACCTTGGCATCGGCGGTACGGGGCCGGGGGGTGGCGCCGTCGGCCGTGTCCGAGTCGGACGCGTCGGTGGCGGACCGGGCGCGGGACTCGGCGGCGGCCAGGGTGCGGCCGCGCGAGCGCTTGGGCAGGCCGCTCTCGCCGAACCGGGGGAGGCCGCCGGTGGTCTCCGAGCCGGAGTCGGAGCGCAGCGGCTCCTGGGCGCGGGAGGCGTCGGGGGATGCGTCGGGGGCGGCGTCGGCGCGATCGGCGCCGGAGGCGTGGACCGGCTCGGGCTCGTGCGCGCGGGGCGCGGGGACCACCGGCACGGAGGCGGGTTCGGGGGCCGGGGCCGGGGTGCGGGTGATGATCTCGTGGGGGAGCATCATCAGCGCGCCCGTGCCGCCGCGTGCGGACGGCCGGAACGAGACGGTCAGTCCGTGCTTGCGGGCGAGGCGGCCGACGACGGCGAGCCCGAGGCGGGTGCCGGAGAGGCCGGTCAGGTCCTGGTCGGTCGCGGAGACGGCGCGCTCCGCACGGCGCAGCTGCACGTCGCTCATGACCAGACCGCTGTCCTCGACGGTCAGCACGATGCCGGCCGGGACCTCTTCCACGTACACATGGACCTCGGCCGTGGGCGGCGAGAAGTTCGCGGCGTTGTCGAGGAGTTCGGCCAGCGCGTGCATGACGCCCTCGGCGGCGTGACCGGCGATGGCGACATCGCTGGTCGAATGGAGACGGATGCGCTGGTATCCGCTGATCCGGCCCATCGCGCCGCGCAGGATGGACTCCATCACGATCGGCTTCGCCCAGCGCCGCCCGGAGCGGGCGCCGGTCAGCACGGCGATGGAGTCGGCCAGCCGGCCCGCCTGGGCGGTGCGGTGGTCCAGGTGGAGCAGGTCGCCCAGGACGTCCTCGGCGGAGTGCCGGTGCTCCATGTCGCGCAGGTCGGCGAGCATGCTGGTGGCCAGGGCCTGCATCCGTCCTGCGGCGTTGGCGCAGGCGGCGACGGCGGCGGAGCGCTCGGTGTCACTGCGGGCGGCGCGGGCCTTGAGGCGCGCGTTGTCCGTGGTGAGCCGCTCGGCGCCGGCCGCCGCCTCCTTGATGACGCGGGCCGTCTCGGCGGCTGCCGCGCCCTTGATCCGGGCGGTCTCGGCGGTGAACCGCTGGGCGTCGGCGGCCGAAGCCGACACCATCCGCGAGGTCTCGGCGGTGAACCGGCCGCTCTCGGCCGCGAGCATCTCGCGCAGCCGGTGTGCGGTGGTGCGGGCGTGGACGGTGGCGGCGACGGCGACGGAGAGCAGCACGGCGGCGGTGCTCGCCCCCCAGGCGACTGCGGTTCCGGCCGAGTCGGGAGCGACGAGGGCCGCCCACACGCTCAGGGATCCGGTGAGGGCCACGGAGACCAGCAGGGCCAGTGCGGTCGGCCGGGTTGAGGGGCGCAAGCGGAGTCCTTGGGGGGCGGACGGTGACGGATGGGACGGTTCGGGAGAGTCGTGACTGCGGGGATCAAATGCGACAACTGGAGCACATGATTCCCAGACAATTCTGAGTCACTATATGAGAATTGACGATCTGTTTGGGAAGAACTTGTGGTGCTCTCTGTTCCGTTTGTGTTCGTGAGCCCGGCATATTCCGACGTATTGACGCAATCGGCTTGATGTAGTCGGCGGAAGAGCGCGGCGCCTCCGGCGGGGCGGCCGGGCCGACGGCATCCTGGCCGGATGGCAATTGGCAAGGCTCCGAACGGCAAGGCTCCGAGCGGCAGCGCTTCGGAGAGCGGCGGCGACCCCACCGTGCTCGTCCGCGAACTGCGCGCGTCCGTAAGGGGCGAGGTCGCGTTCGACGCCACCGCGCGGGCCCTGACGACGATGGACGCCTCCAACTACCGCCGGGTGCCGCTCGGTGTCGTCGCCCCGCGCGACGCCGACGACATCGCCGCCGTGCTCGCCGTCTGCCGGGCGCACCAGGTGCCCGTCGTCCCACGCGGCGGCGGTACGTCCATCGCCGGGCAGGCCACCGGCACCGGCGTCGTCCTCGACCTCACCCGCCATCTGCGGGGCATCGCGGAACTGGACGCCGGCTCCCGTACCGCCGTGGTCCAGCCGGGCGTCGTCCTGGACGACCTGCGGGCGGCCGCCGCTCCGCACGGGCTGACCTTCGGCCCGGACCCCTCCACGCACAGCCGCTGCACCATCGGCGGCATGATCGGCAACAACTCCTGCGGCTCCCACTCGGTCGCCTGGGGCACCACCGCCGACAACGTCCACGCCCTGACCGTCGCCCGCTACGGCGGCGACACCCTGCGCCTGGAACGGGGCGCCGAAGGCCCCGCCGGACTCCGCGAACTGGTCGCCTCCCACCTCGCCCTCCTGCGCACCGGATTCCCCGAACTCCCCCGCCGCATCTCCGGATACGCCCTGGACGCCCTGCTGCCCGAGAACGGCCCCGACCACGCCCGCGCGTTCTGCGGCAGCGAAGGCACGCTCGGCGTGGTGACGGAGGCGACGCTCCGGCTCGTCGAGGCGCCCGCGGCCCGCGCGCTCGCCGTCCTCGGCTACGCCGACGAGTCCGCGGCCGCCGAGGCCGCCGCCGGCCTCCTGCCGCACCACCCGCTCACCGTCGAGGGCATGGCCGCCGACCTCGTACGCGAACCGGCCGGACTGCCCCGCGGCGCCGCCTGGCTCTTCGCCGAGACGGGTGGCGCCACCCCGGCCGAGGCACGGGCGCACGCCGAGCGGATCGTGCGCGCCGCCTCAGCGGACGCGGTGGACGCCGCCGTCGTCACCGACCCGGCCGGACAGCGGGCCCTGTGGCGGATCCGCGAGGACGCCGCGGGAACGGCGACCCGGATGTGGGGCCCCCAGGACGGAGTCTCCGGGGGCAGCAGTGAGGCCTGGCCCGGCTGGGAGGACTGCGCCGTGCCACCCGCACGGCTCGGCCCCTACCTCCGCGACTTCCGCGCCCTGCTCGCCGAACACGGGCTGCGCGGCACGCCGTACGGCCACTTCGGCGACGGCTGCATCCACGTCCGCATCGACTTCGACCTGCTGACCGCCGGCGGCGTGGCCCGATTCCGCCGCTTCTCCGAGGAGATGGCCTCGCTCGTCGTCGCCCACGGCGGCTCCCTGTCCGGCGAACACGGCGACGGCCAGGCACGCGCCGAGCTGCTGCCCCGGATGTACGGGGACGAACTCGTCGCCCTCTTCGGCCGGTTCAAGGACCTCTGGGACCCCGACGGCGGCATGAACCCGGGCATCCTCACCCGCCCGGCCCGCCTCGACGAGAACCTCCGCTTCGACGTCCTGCCACGGAAGCCGGTCGACGTCGCCTTCGGCTACCCGCACGACGGCGGCGACTTCTCCGCGGCGGTGCGCAGGTGCGTCGGGGTCGCCAAGTGCCGTACGGAGAAGGCCTCCGGCCCGTCCGTGATGTGCCCCTCCTTCCGGGCGACCGGCGAGGAGGCCCACTCCACACGCGGCCGGGCCCGGCTGCTCCACGAGATGCTGGCCGGCGCCGCGGGCGGAGTGATCACGGACGGCTGGCGCTCCACGGAGGTACGGGACGCACTCGACCTGTGCCTGTCCTGCAAGGGCTGCCGCAGCGACTGCCCGGTGGGCGTCGACATGGCCACGTACAAGGCGGAGTTCCTGCACCACCACTACCGCCGACGGCTGCGCCCCGCCGCGCACTACGCGATGGGACGGCTGCCGACGTGGCTGCGCCTGGCGTCCCCCTTCGCGGGCCCGCTGAACGCACTGGCCCGGGTGCGGCCGCTCGCGGCCCTGGCCAAGCGGCTGGCAGGCATCGCGCCGGAGCGCACGATCCCGGTGCTGGCGCGTGAGACGTTCACCCGGTGGCTCGGGCGGCGGTGGGGCAAGGGGGCGGTGATCCTCTCGAACGACCAGGCGGTCGTCCTCTGGCCGGACACCTTCACCGACCATCTCTCGCCCGAGGTGGGCCGGGCGGCGGTCCGGGTCCTGGAGGCGGCCGGCCGTACCACGCTGGTCCCCGGGAGCGGGCTGTGCTGCGGCCTCACCTACGTGTCGACGGGTCAGCTGGACAAGGCCCGCAGGGTGATGCGCCGCACCCTGGACAGGATGGGCACCTCACTGGGCGACCCCCTGGTCGTCCTCGAACCGAGCTGCGCGGCGACGCTCCGCACGGACCTCCCGGAACTCCTCCCCGACGACCCGCGGGCGGCCGGACTGGCCGCCTCCGTCCACACCCTGGCCCAGTACCTGGAGAAGTACGCCCCCGACTGGCGGCCCCCGCGCCTGGACCGCCCGGTCACCGGCCAGACGCACTGCCACCAGCACGCGGTCCTGGGCGACGACGCGGACCGACGGCTGCGCGAACGAGCTGGGCTGAAGGGCGAGTTGGCGGGCGGCTGCTGCGGCCTGGCCGGCAACTTCGGCTTCGAGCGCGGCCACTGGGAGGTGTCGGTGGCCTGCGCGGAGGACCAGCTGCTGCCGGCGGTCCGGGAGGCGGCGCCGGGCACGGAGATCATGGCGGACGGGTTCTCCTGCCGGACGCAGCTGGGCCAGGTGGGGGGTGTACGGGCGCGGCACCTGGCGGAGGTGCTGGCGGAAGGGCTGGCGGAGGAGTGATCGACGGATCCCCGGCCGGGCCGTTGGGGTGCGCCGGAACAGGCGCCCGCCTCGGGTGCCGTCAAGCGTTCGGGGGTGATCGGACGGGGACGCTCAGCCCCGTCCGATCACCCCTGGACGGCACCGGTCAGCCCCGCGCGGCCCCCAGCACCGCGGCGACCAGCCGGGTGTTCTCCGGGGCCGCCCCGCCGGGGAACGCGAAGCGGCGGCGCGTGTAGCCGTACGCGATCCCGCTCGCCGGGTCCGCGAACGCCTGCGAGCCCGCCGCGCCGCAGTGGCCGTAGGCGTCCACGCCCAGGGCCGGGTAGACCATCTGCGGGCGCTCGAAGCCGAGGCCGAAGTGGTCCGTCTCCAGGGTCACCCGGTCGGTTCCGGCCAGCCCGAGGCCGGCGAACTCGGCGCGGGTCTCCGGCTTGAGCAGAGCGGGCCGGCCCGCGAACTCCGACAGCGTGGCCGCGTACATCCCGGCCAGGGCGCGCGCCGAGCCGACACCGCCCACCGAGGCCGGGCCGAGCGCCCGTGCGGACGGGGTGTTGATCCACGCGACCAGGTCGGTCGGCACGTTGAAGGCCATCGCCTGCAGACCCTGCGGGTCGAACGGGCGGGCGGCGAGCTCCGCCTTCTGCTCCGGCGTCGGGTTCATGGGCCGGATGGGGACGTATCGCGGTTCGAGCCCGGCGGGCTGCCCCAGGTAGAGATCCAGGCCGTACGGCACGCGGACGCGCTCCTCGAACAGCTCCTGGATCGAACGCCCGGTGGCCCGCCGCACCACCTCACCGGTGAGCGCGCCGATCACGAGCGCGTGGTAGCCGTACTCCTTGCCCGGCTCCCAGAACGGGGCCCGCTCGGCCAACCGGGCGGCGAGCATCCGGTCGTCGGCCAGTTCCGCCTCGGAGAAGCCGCCCTCGACGCCGACCAGCCCGGCGCGGTGGCCCAACAGCTCCCGTAGGGTCAGCGCGCCCTTGCCCTCGGCCGCGAACTCCGGCCAGTACGAGGCGACCGTGCGGTCCAGGTCGAGGGTGCCGTCCTGCACGAGCAGGGCGACGACCAGGTGGGCCGCACCCTTGGTGGACGAGAAGACGGCGGGCAGCGAGTCGCCGTCGATCCCGTCACCCGCCCAGAGGTCGACGACCGGCCGGCCGTCCCGGTACACGGCGAGCTGTGCGCCCGGCTCGTTGTGCTCCTCGGTGAGTACGGCGGCGAACTCGTCCCGCACCGCCTCGAAACCGGCTGCCACGGTGCCGTGCACGGTGACGTTTACTGCGCTCTGGTCCGACATGGTGCCCCCTATGGCCGGCGCGCCCCTCGCGCCTCCCACAGGGCCCCAACTGCGCGTCCGTACGCGTAAATTCCCTCATCGCGCATCGTCTCGCGCCACGATCTCGCGGGCCAGCGCGGCGAGATCGGCCAGGGCCGGGTGGCCGGGGGCGTCGCGGCGGGCGAGCAGCACCGGGACGGTCGGGGCGTCCACGAGCGGCCGGTAGGCGACCCCGGCGTGCGGGTGCATGCCGGCCGTGGAGGCGGCCGAGACGCCGGTGCCGCGCCCCGCCGCGATGGCGGTCAGCCAGTCGTCGGTGTTGGCCACGGTCAGGGTGGCCGCGGGGCGGGCGGACGGCGGCCACAGTTCGGGGGTGGTGGTGCCGGAGACGGTGTTCAGGACGACGGTGCCGGTCGCCAGGTCGGCGAGCCGGAGCGTGGCGCGGGAGGCGAGGGGGCCGTCCGCCGCCACGGCGGCCACCCGCTCCTCCTCGTACAACACCTCCGTGACCAGACCGGGCGCCTCGACGGGGCCGCGCAGCAGTGCGGCATCGACCTCGCCGCGGGTCAGCCCGGCGGTGCGGTCGTCGATCCGGCGGAGTTCCAGCGGGGTCTGCGGATAGCGCTCCTCCCAGTCGCGGAGCAGCGGGGTGGTGTACCGGCCGAACGCCGACCAGGCGTGCCCCAGCCGCAACGGCCACCGGCGCAGTCCGCCGGAGTCGAGCGCCTCGTCGAACGCGGCGACCGCGGCGGCGGCCTTGTCGCGGAAGACGACGCCCTCGGCGGTGAGGGCGAGGTGGTGGGTGGAGCGGTCGACGAGGAGGACGCCGAGGTGGTGCTCCAGGGCGGCCAGGGTCCGGGACACGGCGGGCTGGGTGAGCCGGAGCCGGGAGGCGGCCCGGGTGATGCTGGACTCGTCGGCGACGGCGAGGAAAGCCCGCAGGTGGCGGATCTCGATGCCGCGGCCGGCGGTCCCGGTGTTCCTGCCCGCGTTCTTGTCCGGACCGTCGCCCGTGCCCTGTCCCATGCTCATGCGCGGGAAGCATAACGGGAGCGCAATGCGCATTTCACACGCCGCGCGCAGGTCCCTACGGTGGAGAGATGTACTGCACGAGTCGAGTGCAGTATCTTCAATCTGATAGTGCACTGTGTTGCACTATTGCTTCTCGTGATCCGTACGCGCGAAACGTCAGAAAGTCAGGCCACAGGTGAACGACCAGGGCGCCGTCACAGAACCGGCCGCAGCCGCCGTTGCCGTCCCCGAGGCGGTCACCGCGCTCGGTGAGCGCGGCACGCAGGGCCGTGCCGGAGGGCGCAGGGCGGCGCTCGCCCCGGTCGCACTGGTGGTGGCCGGCGGGCTCTCCGTCCAGTTCGGTTCGGCGGTCGCGGTGCTGCTCATGCCGAAGGCCGGAGCCCTCGGCGTCGTCACGCTGCGTCTTGCCGCCGCCGCCCTCGTCCTGCTCGTCGTCTGCCGCCCGAAGCTGCGCGGTCACTCGCGCGCCGACTGGGGCACGGTGGTGGCCTTCGGCGTCGCGATGGGCGGTATGAACACGCTCTTCTACCAGGCTGCCGACCGCATCCCGCTGGGTGCCGCCGTGACCCTGGAGGTGCTGGGCCCGCTCGCTCTCTCGGTGTTCGCCTCGCGCCGTCTCGTCAACGTGGTCTGGGCCGCCCTCGCGCTGGGCGGCGTGCTCCTGCTGAGCGGCGGGGGTCTCGACCGGCTCGACCCCGTGGGTGCGGCGTACGCGCTCGGGGCGGGTGTCATGTGGGCGGCGTACATCGTCTTCAGTGCCCGCACCGGCCGCCGCTTCCCGCAGGCCGACGGGCTGGCCCTGGCGATGGTGGTGGCGGCCGTCCTCTCGCTGCCGCTCGGCATCATGGAGTCGGGCTCGAAACTCCTGGTCCCCTCCACGCTCGGCCTCGGCGCCGCGGTCGCGCTGCTGAGCTCGGTCCTTCCGTACACGCTCGAACTCATGGCGCTGCGCCGGCTGCCCGCACCCACCTTCGCGATCCTGATGAGCCTGGAACCCGCGATCGCGGCCACGGCCGGCTTCCTCATCCTGGACCAGGCCCTCTCCACGACGGACGCCCTGGCCATCGCGCTCGTCATCGGCGCGAGCATGGGCGCGGTGCGCAGTCAGGTGCGGGGCGCAGGGAAGCGGTGAAGCCGCCCGGCCGGGGGGTGGGGGGCGGGTGAACAGGGCGGTGCGGTCCGGGGCGTTGAGCCCTGGATCTCCGCGCCGGGTGTTTGGGGAAGCGTTGTCGTGTACATGAATCCAGCGGGTCTACCCGCACACACCGAACCACCCCCCCACACCGACCGGGACCGGCTCTTCCCCAGGGGCCGGTCCCGGGCCCGGCCGCCAGAGCGCCCGGTCCTTGCGGCGCCACGCGGGCAATGCGCCTGTTCCGCCTGCGTACCCGGACATTGGATCTTAGGGTGGTCGCGATATCCGACCGGGAGGAAAACATGCCGGAACGCGACGACCTGCTGGCGCTCGTGACCGACCAGCGCACCAATTTTCTCTACACCGTCGCGAATCTCGACGACACCCAGGCACGCACCCGCACGACCGTCAGCGAGCTGACGCTCGGCGGTCTGCTGAAGCACCTCGGGCTCGTGCAGCGCAGCTGGCTGGACGTGATCGAGGGCACCGCCCCGGCCAAGGTCGACTGGGCTGACCTCGACCCCGACGGCCAACGGATGACCGACTCCGAGAAGCTGCCCGAACTGCTGGAGGCCTTCCACGCCGCGGCGGCCGCGTTCGACCGTACGGTGCGCGAGGAGGCGGACCTCGACCGTGAGGTCACCCTGCCGGCCTACCCGTGGTCGCCCCCGGAGCCCGTCCTGTGGACGGTCCGCCGCGTCCTGTGGCACATCTTCCGCGAGATCGCCCACCACAGCGGCCACGCCGACATCATCCGCGAGGCACTGGACGGCGCCAGCACCACGCTCAAGATGAAGGAGGCGGCCACACAAGGTCAGGACGGCTGATCCTCCGGGGTCGGGCGGGCTCAGGACGGCCGACCTTCCGGGGCGGGCGGGGGTGTGGGCCGATTCCGCCCAGGCCTCCCGGGGCCGCACAGGCTCAGTACGGCCGACCTTCCGGGTCCGGGCGGGGGCGTCGGCCGATTCCGCCCGGGCCTTCCGGGTCCGGACCGTGCGCCCGGCGAGCCCGAGGCGCGAGAGCGCCCTCGCACCCTCACCGCCACCGCGCGGGGCGGCGAACGGCCGTGGGGCGTCCACGCCACACCCACCACACCGGCGGCCGGCGCCGGTCCGTGAGCTCGTAGCGCCCCTTCGGTAACGCCCGGTCGGTAACGGCCCGTTCGTCACGGCACCCGTCTTCTCGGACCCCGGCCCCACGCTCCGGCCCCACCCCGGCCCATTGCTCCGGCCCACGCTCCGGAGCCGGCCGCGCGCGTGCCGCAGGCCCCGGCGGAAGAAGAGCAGAAAACAATGCAAGCACGCTTGATTGTTTTCTGCTCCGCTGGCAGGCTCCGGGACACACCGCCACGCCCCGAGGGGAGCGCACCGTGTCCGATGCCTCAGCCGTGCTCGACGACCTGCGCAGCGAGAGCGAGGAACTCGACCTGCTCGTCGCCGGGTTGAGCGCCTCGCAATGGGCGGGCGCGACACCCGCCGCGGGGTGGACCGTCGCCCATCAGGTGGCCCATCTCAGCTGGACCGACGAGGTCGCGCACCTCTCCGTCACGGAGCCCGAGAGGTTCGGAGACGAGGTCGCCAGGGCGATGAAGGACCCCGAGGGCTTCGTCGACCGTGCGGCCGAGGAGGTCGTCGCGGCGTACGCCCCCGACGCCCTGCTCGTGCGCTGGCGCACCGGCCGGCAGCGGCTCCAGGAGGCGCTGCGGGCGGCGCCCGCCGGGACCCGGTTCCCCTGGTACGGGCCGCCGATGAGCGTGGCCTCCATGGCGACCGGGCGGCTCATGGAGACCTGGGCCCACGGGCAGGACGTCGCCGACGCCCTCGGGGTCACCCGCGCCCCGACCGCCCGGCTGCGGCACGTCGCGCGGATCGGGGTCCGGGCCCGCGACTACGCGTTCCTCGTACGGGGAATGCAGGCGCCCGGAGAGGAGTTCCGGGTGGAACTGGAAGGGCCTGGCGGTGAGTTGATCGCCTACGGCCCTGAGGGGGCCGCCCAGCGCGTCACCGGTCCGCTGCGCGATTTCTGCCTGCTCGTCACCCAGCGCGCTCACCGCGACGACCTGGCCGTCCGGGCGGAGGGGGCCGACGCCGACACCTGGCTCGGCATCGCGCAGGCCTTCGCCGGGCCCGCCGGGGCGGGGCGTGCCCCGAAGGCGGGCCGATGACCGAGCCGCTGCGCATCGGCAACGCCTCCGGGTTCTACGGCGACCGCTTCGACGCCGTGCGCGAGATGCTCACCGGCGGCCCGCTCGACGTGCTCACCGGTGACTATCTCGCCGAGCTGACCATGCTCATCCTCGGCCGCAGCCGGCTCAAGGACCCCGCGCGCGGCTACGCCACCACCTTTTTGCGCCAGCTGGAGGACGGGCTCGGGCTGGCCCGCGAGCGCGGGGTGAAGATCGTCACCAATGCGGGCGGGCTCAACCCGGCCGGACTGGCTGACGCCGTGAGGGAGTTGGCCGAGAAGGTCGGCGTGCCCGTGGCCGTCGCCCATGTCGAGGGCGACAGCCTTCCGGTGCCCGACGGACACCTCACCGCCAACGCCTACCTCGGCGGGGCGGGCATCGCCGCCTGCCTGCGGGCCGGCGCCGACGTCGTCGTCACCGGCCGGGTCACCGACGCCGCCCTCGTCACCGGGCCCGCCGCCGCCCACTTCGGCTGGGGACCCGAGGACCACGACGCGCTGGCCGGAGCCGTCGTCGCCGGGCACGTGCTGGAGTGCGGCACCCAGGCCACCGGCGGGAACTACTCGTTCTTCCGCGGCCACGACGTCCGCCGCCCCGGCTTCCCCGTCGCCGAGATCCACGCCGACGGGACGAGCGTCATCACCAAGCACGACGGCACCGGCGGCGTCGTCGACGTCGGCACGGTCACCGCCCAGTTGCTGTACGAGACCGGCGGCGCCCGGTACGCGGGACCCGACGTCACCGCCCGGCTCGACACCGTACGGCTGACCCCCGACGGCCCCGACCGGGTCAGGATCTCCGGGGTTCGCGGCGAGGCCCCGCCGCCCACCCTCAAGGCCGGACTCACCCGGCTCGGCGGCTGGCGCAACGAGGTCGTCCTCGTCCTCACCGGGCTCGACATCGAGGCCAAGGCGCAGCTCGTCCGCGACCAGATCGCCGACGCCTTCGCGCGGGCCGGGCGGCAGCCGGACGAGGTGCGCTGGGAGCTCGTCCGCACCGACCGGGCCGACGCCCCGACCGAGGAGACGGCGAGCGCCCTGCTCCGGCTCGTCGTGCGCGACCAGGATCCAGACGTCGTCGGGCGCGCGCTCTCCGGCGCCGCGGTCGAGCTCGCCCTCGGCAGCTACCCGGGCTTCCATGTCACCGCCCCACCCGGAAAGGGCGCGCCCTACGGGGTGTTCGAGGCCCGTTACGTACCGGCCGGGGACGTGGACCATGTGGCCGTGCTCCCCGACGGGCGGCGCGAGGCGCAGGAGCCCGTCGCGCGTACGCGGGCCCTGGAGGATGCCGAACAGCCCGCGCTGCCTGAGCCGTTGGCCGCAGGCCCCACCCGGACCGCGCCCCTCGGGCTGGTCGCGGGGGCCCGCAGCGGCGACAAGGGCGGTGACGCCAACATCGGGGTGTGGGTCCGCAGCGACGAGGCCTGGCGGTGGCTGGCCCATGAGCTGACCGTCGAGCGGCTGCGGGAACTGCTTCCGGAGACCGCCGGCCTCACCGTCGTACGCCACGTCCTGCCGAACCTGCGCGCCCTGAACTTCACCGTCCACGGGCTCCTCGGCGAAGGCGTCGCCGCCCAGCACCGCTTCGACCCGCAGGCCAAGGCCGTGGGGGAGTGGCTGCGCTCCCGCCGGCTGGAGATACCCGTGGCCCTGCTGGGCCCGCAGGAGAGCGCCGACGCACCGGAGGTGCACGCATGACCGTCCTGCCCACCGGGCTCGACACCGCGAGCCCCGAATACGCGGCCCACCGCGCCGCCATGCTCGACAAGCTCGCCGAACTGGACGCCGCGCACACCGGGGCGCTCGGAGGCGGCGGCGAGAAGTACGTCGAGCGGCACCGCAGGCGCGGCAAGCTGCTGGCCCGTGAGCGGATCGAGCTGCTCGTCGACCGGGACACCCCGTTCCTGGAGCTGTCGCCGCTGGCGGCCTGGGGCAGTGACTACGCGGTCGGCGCCTCGCTCGTCACGGGGATCGGGGTGGTGGAGGGCGTGGAGTGCCTGATCACCGCCAACGACCCGACCGTACGCGGCGGCGCCTCCAACCCCTGGACGCTGAAGAAGGCCCTGCGGGCCAATGAGATCGCCTTCGCCAACCGGCTGCCCTGCATCAGCCTGGTCGAGTCGGGCGGCGCCGATCTGCCCTCGCAGAAGGAGATCTTCATCCCCGGCGGGGCGCTCTTCCGGGACATCACCCGGCTGTCGGCCGCCGGCATCCCGACCGTGGCCGTCGTCTTCGGCAACTCCACCGCGGGCGGGGCGTACGTCCCCGGCATGTCCGACCACACGGTCATGATCAAGGAGCAGTCGAAGGTCTTCCTCGGCGGGCCCCCACTGGTGAAGATGGCCACCGGTGAGGAGAGCGACGACGAATCGCTCGGCGGCGCCGAGATGCACGCGCGCACCTCCGGCCTCGCCGACCACTTCGCCGTCGACGAGCAGGACGCCCTGCGCCAGGCCCGCCGCATCGTCGCCCGCCTCAACTGGCGCAAGGCGCACCCCGATCCGGGCCCCGCCGAGCCGCCCAAGTACGACGAGGACGAGCTGATCGGCATCGTGCCCGGCGACCTGAAGGTGCCCTTCGACCCGCGCGAGGTCATCGCCCGGCTGGTCGACGGCTCGGACTTCGACGCGTTCAAACCGCTCTACGGGACCAGCCTGGTCACCGGCTGGGCGCGGCTGCACGGCTACCCCGTCGGCATCCTCGCCAACGCGCAGGGTGTGCTGTTCAGCGAGGAGTCGCAGAAGGCCGCCCAGTTCATCCAGCTCGCCAACCAGCGCGACATCCCGCTGCTCTTCCTGCACAACACCACCGGCTACATGGTCGGCAAGGAGTACGAGCAGGGCGGCATCATCAAGCACGGCGCGATGATGATCAACGCGGTCTCGAACTCGAGGGTGCCGCACCTGTCCGTCCTCATGGGCGCCTCCTACGGCGCCGGGCACTACGGCATGTGCGGCCGGGCCTACGACCCGCGCTTCCTGTTCGCCTGGCCCAGCAGCAAGTCCGCCGTCATGGGCCCGCAGCAGCTGGCCGGGGTGCTCTCCATCGTCGCCCGCGCCTCCGCCGCCGCGAAGGGACACCCGTACGACGACGAGGCGGACGCCGGACTGCGCGCCATGGTGGAGCAGCAGATCGAGTCCGAGTCCCTGCCGATGTTCCTGTCCGGGCGGCTGTACGACGACGGGGTCATCGACCCGCGCGACACCAGGACCGTCCTCGGGATGTGCCTGTCCGCCATCCACACCGCACCGGTCGAGGGCGCCCGCGGCGGCTTCGGCGTCTTCCGGATGTGAGGGTACGCATGATCAGCACTCTGCTCGTCGCCAACCGGGGCGAGATCGCCTGCCGGATCTTCCGTACATGCCGCGCGCTCGGCATCGCCACCGTCGCCGTGTACTCCGACGCGGACGCCGACGCCCTGCACGTACGGGAGGCCGACACCGCCGTACGGCTTCCGGGCGCCGCGCCCTCCGACACGTATCTGCGCGGCGACCTCGTCGTGGCCGCCGCTCTCGCGGCGGGCGCCGACGCAGTCCACCCCGGGTACGGCTTCCTCTCCGAGAACGCCGGCTTCGCCGCCGCCGTGCAGGACGCCGGACTCCTCTGGGTGGGCCCGCCGGTCAAGGCCATCGAGCTGATGGCGTCCAAGACCCGCGCCAAGGAGCTGATGGCTGCCGCCGGGGTGCCGTTGCTCGCCCCCGTCGACCCGACCACCGCCACCGCCGAGGACCTGCCGCTGCTGCTGAAGGCGGCTGCCGGAGGCGGTGGGCGCGGCATGCGGATCGTACGGGAACTCGGAGATCTTCCGGGCGAGTTGACCGCGGCGGCGGCCGAGGCGCTGTCCGCCTTCGGGGACGGTGAGGTCTTCGCCGAACCGTACGTGGAGCGCGGCCGGCACGTCGAGGTCCAGGTCATGGCCGACGAGCACGACGGCGTCTGGGCGCTCGGCACCCGCGACTGCTCGCTCCAGCGCCGCCACCAGAAGGTCATCGAGGAGGCCCCCGCGCCCCGCCTCGACGACGAGCTCCGCGACCGGCTGCACGATGCCGCCACGGCCGCGGCACGGGCCGTCGGCTACCGAGGCGCGGGCACCGTCGAATTCCTGGTCGCCGCCGACGGGCGGCCGTACTTCCTGGAGATGAACACCCGCCTCCAGGTCGAGCACCCCGTCACCGAGGCCGTGTTCGGCCTCGACCTCGTCGCCCTGCAACTGCGGACCGCGGAGGGCGAGCCCCTTCCTGCCCCCGCGCCCCCGCAGCCCGCCGGGCACGCCGTCGAGGCCCGGCTCTATGCCGAGGACCCCGCCCGTGACTGGCAGCCGCAGACCGGAGCGCTGCTCTCGCTCGATGTGCCGGACGAGCCCGGACTGCGGCTGGACACCGGATACACCGGCGGAGACACCATCGGCGTGCACTACGACCCGATGCTCGCCAAGGTCATCGCCCACGCCCCCACCCGTGCCGGAGCCGTACGCCTCCTCGCCCGCGCCTTGGAACGGGCCCGCATCCACGGCCCCGTCACCAACCGTGACCTGCTCGTACGCTCCCTGCGCCACCCGGACTTCGCGGCCGCCCGCCTCGACACCGGCTTCTACGACCGGCACCTGGAGGCGCTGATCACCGCACCCGACGAGGCGGCCGTACGGATGGCGGCGACCGCCGCCGCCGTCGTCGAGGCGGCCCGTAACGCCACGCTCAGGACCGCAGGGGGGTTCATGCGCTTCGGTGCCTGGCGCAACCTCCCCTCGCAGCCCCAGCTCCGGCGGTACCGCAGCGAACCGGACGGCCGCGCATACGAGATCACCTACCGCCCCACCCGCGACGGACTGGCCGTCGGCACGGAGGGCGTCCGCGTCGTCTCCGCCGGCCGCTCCCGCGCCACGCTCGAATGCGGCGGTGTCGTAGGGCACTTCGAGATCGACCGCCGCGACGACAGGGTGTACGTGGACACCGCCACCGGCGCGTACACGTTCACCGCCCTGCCCCGCTTCACCGACCCCGCCGAACGGACCGAACCCGGCTCCCTGCTCGCCCCGATGCCCGGCACCGTCGTCCGTCTCGCGGACGGCCTCGCGGCAGGGGCCGCCGTCGAGGCCGGGCAGCCGCTGATCTGGCTGGAGGCGATGAAGATGGAGCACCGCATCCTCGCCCCCGCCGCCGGCACCCTCACCGCCCTGCACGCCGCCCCCGGCCTCCAGGTGGAGGTCGGCGCCCTGCTCGCCGTCGTCACCGAGCCCACCGAGCCCGCAGACCCCGCAGACCCCGCGTCCACAGCCTCTGAGGAGAACGCATGAGCACCGTCCTCGAAACCGAAGAGCACCAGGCCCTGCGCGCCGCCGTCGCCGCCCTCGGGAAGCGGTACGGGCGCGACTACATGACCTCCGTCGTCCGCGACGGCTCCCACCCCCGCGAACTGTGGGCCGAGGCCGCCAAGCTCGGCTACCTCGGCGTGAACCTCCCCGAGGAGTACGGCGGCGGGGGCAGCGGCATGGCGGAACTCTCCATCGTCCTGGAGGAGTTGGGTGCCGCCGGCTCCCCGCTCCTGATGATGGTCGTCTCGCCGGCCATCTGCGGCACTGTCATAGCCCGCTTCGGCACCGAGGCCCAGAAGGGGCAGTGGCTGCCGGGTCTCGCCGACGGCACCCTCACCATGGCCTTCGGCATCACCGAACCCGACGCCGGGTCCAACTCCCACCGCATCACCACCACCGCCCGCCGGGACGGCGAGGACTGGGTGCTCACCGGCCGCAAGGTCTTCGTCTCCGGCGTCGACATCGCCGATGCCACGCTCATCGTCGGCCGCACCGAGGACGCCCGGTCCGGCAAGCTGAAACCCTGCCTGTTCATCGTCCCGCGCGAGGCGCCCGGCTTCCAGCGGTCGCAGATCGACATGGAACTCCAGGCGCCGGAGAAGCAGTTCGAACTCGTCCTCGACGACGTACGTCTCCCCGCCGACGCCCTCGTCGGCGATGAGGACGCGGGCCTCCTCCAGCTCTTCGCCGGGCTGAACCCCGAACGCATCATGACGGCCGCGTTCGGTATCGGCATGGGCCGTTACGCGCTCGGCCGCGCCGTCGAGTACGCGAAGACCCGCCAGGTGTGGAAGGAACCCATCGGCGCCCACCAGGCCATCGCCCACCCCCTCGCCCAGGCCCACATCGAGCTCGAACTGGCCCGGCTGATGATGCAGAAGGCCGCCCGGCTCTACGACGACGGGGACGACATCGGCGCGGGCGAGGCCGCCAACATGGCGAAGTACGCCGCCGGAGAGGCCTGCGTCAAGGCCGTCGACCAGGCGGTGCACACCCTCGGCGGCAACGGCCTGACCCGCGAGTACGGCCTCGGCTCCCTGATCACCGCGTCCCGGGTGGCGCGGATCGCGCCCGTCAGCCGGGAAATGATCCTGAACTATGTGTCCCACCAGTCTCTGGGCCTCCCCAAGTCGTACTGACCTGACCAGGGGCGGTGGCGTCCGAGGCCTTCCCAGGGGCTTGCCCCAGGGCCTGTCTCAAGGCCTGTCCCGGGTCTTCCCGAGTCCCGCAGGCAGAGGCGATGCTGACCCTCTCCACCACCGAACGGCTGCCCGGCGACCCCGCTGCCCCAGGGCGGGGTGCCGGACAGGCCGTACCCGCGTCGAAGGGAACCGCCATGGTGTTCCACAGCGAGTACGAAGACGTCCCGCCCCTCGAAACACCCATCCACGAGACGGTCCTCGGCGGGGCCGCGGCCCTCGGTGACACCGTCGCCCTGATCGACGGCACGAACGGCCTCTCCGTCACGTACGCCCAGCTCGACACCTTCCACCGCCGCATCGCCGCCCACCTTGCCGAGGCGGGACTGCGCAAGGGCGACGTCCTCGCCCTGCACAGCCCCAACACGATCGCCTACCCCGCCGTCTTCTACGGGGCCACACGCGCCGGAGCCTGCGTCACCACCGTGCACCCGCTCGCCACCGCCGAGGAGTTCGCCAAACAGCTGGGGGACAGCGGCGCCCGCTGGATCGTTACCGTGTCCCTGTTCCTCGATGTCGCCCGGCAGGCGGCCGAACTCGCCGGCGGTGTACGGGAGATCTTCGTCTGCGACCAGGCCGACGGCCACACCTCCGTGCTCGACATGCTGGGCTCCACCGCCGCGGAACCCGAGATCGAGTTCGGCCCCGAGGACATCGCCGCCCTCCCGTACTCCTCCGGGACCACCGGCGCCCCCAAGGGCGTCATGCTCACCCACCGTTCCATCGGCACCAACCTGGAGCAGCTGCGCCCCTTCATCCCGATGAGGGCCGGCCACAGCATCCTCGCCGTCCTCCCCTTCTTCCACATCTACGGGCTGACCGCCCTGATGAACGCCCCGCTGCGCTCCGGCGCCACGGTCGTCGTCCTGCCCCGCTTCGACCTCGACCAGTTCCTCGGCGTGATCCAGGAGCACCGCATCGCCGGGTTGTACGTGGCCCCGCCGATCGTCCTGGCCCTCGCCAAGCACCCGGCCGTCGGCGACTACGACCTGTCCTCGCTGGAGTACATCGTCAGCGCCGCCGCCCCCCTGGACGCCGACCTCGCCGCCGCCTGCTCCGCCCGCCTCGGCCTGCCCCCCGTACGGCAGGCGTACGGCATGACGGAACTCTCGCCCGGCACCCACGTCGTGCCCCTCGAAGCAGAGAACCCGCCGCCCGGGGCCGTCGGAAAGCTGCTGCCGAGCACCGAGATGCGGATCATGTCCATCGAGGACCCCGGGACGGACCTCGGTATCGACGCCGCCGGCGAGATCCTCATCCGCGGCCCCCAGACGATGAAGGGTTACCTCAACCGCCCCGAAGCCACCGACGAAATGATCGACGGTGACGGCTGGGTGCACACCGGCGACATCGGGCGCGTCGACGCGGACGGCTGGCTCTTCGTCGTCGACCGGGTCAAGGAACTGATCAAGTACAAGGGCTACCAGGTCGCCCCCGCCGAACTCGAAGCACTCCTCCTCACCCATGCGTCGATCGCCGACGCCGCGGTCATCGGCGTGTACGACACCGACGGCAACGAGATCCCGAAGGCCTTCCTCGTACGCCAGCCGGCCGCCCAGGACCTCACCGCCGACGACGTCATGGCGTACGTCGCCGCACACGTCGCCCCGTACAAGAAGATCCGCCGCGTCGAGTTCGTCGACGCCGTACCGCGCGCCGTCTCCGGCAAGATCCTGCGCCGCGAACTGCGCGACAGGGAGAAGCAGCAATGACGCTCGCCCCACCCACCCACGACCGGGGCATCACCACCCTCGCGCTCGACTCCCCGGCCAACCGGAACGCCCTGAGCGCATCGCTCGTGGCCGGGCTGACCGAAGCCCTCGACGCGTGCGCGGCGGACGACACCGTGCGGGCCGTGGTCCTCACCCACACCGGCAACACGTTCTGCGCGGGCGCCGACCTCAGGGCACCGGCCGACCCGCACGCCTTCGTCGCCCTCATGCGACGCATCGTCACCCTGCCGAAACCGGTCGTCGCCCGCGTCACGGGGCACGTCCGGGCCGGCGGCCTCGGCCTGCTCGGGGCCTGCGACATCTCGGTGGCGGGCCCCGACTCCTCCTTCGCCCTCACCGAATCCCGCCTCGGCCTCGCTCCCGCCGTCATCTCCCTGCCCCTGCTGCCCCGGCTGGACCCTCGCGCGGCATCCCGCTACTACCTCACCGGCGAACGCTTCGACGCGGCGGAGGCCGCCAGGACCGGCCTCGTCACCATCGCCGCCGAGGACGTGGACAAGGCGCTCGTACCGGTACTCGACGGACTGCGCAGGGCCTCGCCCCAGGGGCTGGCCGCATCGAAGGAGCTGGTCACGGCTACTGTGCGGGAGACTTTCGACCAGTACGCCGAAGACCTCATCGCCCGCTCCGCGGCACTCTTCGCCTCCGACGAGGCACGGGAGGGGATGACGGCCTTCCTGGAACGACGGGATCCCGCATGGCGGCTCTGACCCCACCCAAGCAGGACCGCAGCCGTGCCACCCGGCAGAAGCTCCTCGAAGCCGCGGTCGTCTGCCTCGCCGAACACGGCTGGGCAGGCTCCACCGTCTCCGTCGTCGCGATGCGCGCCGGGGTCTCGCGCGGCGCCGCCCAGCACCACTTCCCCACCCGCGAGGACCTGTTCACCGCAGCCGTCGAGTACGTCGCCGAGGAACGCTCCGCCGCCCTGCGCGCCGTCCCCGGCCAGGACCGGGCCGCCGTCGTCGCCGCCCTCGTCGACCTCTACACGGGCCCGCTCTTCCGCGCCGCACTCCAGCTCTGGGTCGCAGCCTCCAACGAGGAGCAGCTCCGCCCCCGCGTCACCGAACTCGAAGCCCGCGTGGGCCGCGAGACCCACCACATCGCCGTCGGCCTCCTGCACGCCGACGAAACCCGCCCCGGTGTACGGGAAACAGTTCAGGGCCTTCTCGACATGGCCCGCGGCCTGGGCCTCGCCAACGTCCTGACGGACGACGCAGCGCGCCGGGGAAGGGTCGTGGCGCAGTGGGCGGCGTTGCTGGACGAGGCGCTGGGCCGATGAGCGGGCGGCGCGCTGCCGTCAGGCGCGTACGGCCGTGATCACCAGGCCGTTCCCGGCCTGGATCCTGAGCGTTCTGCCATCCCAGACGACGGGCAGCGGGGCGGGTGTGGTGTCCACGGGTGAGCCGGGGTCGACGGGGCCGGACTCCTCGTCAAGGCCCCACTGGAGGGTGAGCGCGGCCTTCTGGCCGACCGTGGCGGGCATGCCGGACGCGGCCCATACGTTGTCGGAGGTCCGGCCGTCGACCTGGACCACCAGCCCGCTCCCGGAGAGCTCGAAGGAGCCCGTCTCGTCATCCCCGTCCAGACTCCACCGGCGGCCGGTGACTTCTATCCGCTGATACTCGTCGTTGACCTGCCCCTGCGGGGAGTACGAGAGCTTCCAGGTACCGCTGACGAAGGCCTCGACCGCCGCCCCGGCGACCGTCGGCTTGGCGGCCGGTTTACCCGCCGCGCCCGGTGCCTCCAGTGATCCGTGGGAGCCCTTGTCCTTGGAGCAGGCCGCCAGGACGACCGTGAGCAGGCCGATTCCCCCGTATCTGAGCGCGTCCCGTCTTCGGACGACCTTCCGTAACTGCCGCATGTCGTCGAGCATGGGGTGCCGCCTTTCCCTGGTTAGGGCCGGTCTGTCATGGTCCGGAGCCAGAGTGTGTCCCAGGAATCGCCTTGGTGTCAGCGACTTGCGCGTATATGGTCCGCAGCATGAGCGGCAGCACTCCACCCCCCTTCCCCGACCACGTCGAACTCGCGGGCGAAGGACTCGTCCTGCGCGACTGGACGGAGGCGGACCTGGCCGCGATGCCGGACCTCTTCGACCACCCCGACACCGCGCACTGGACACCGATCGTCTCGCCCTTCGACGCCGCGGCAGCCCGTACGCGGCTGGACAGGGCCAGGCAACTGCGGCGGGAGGGCACGACCATCCTGCTCGCCATCACCACCGACGGCGGCGCACCGCTCGGCGAGGTGATGCTGCGCCGCGCCCCCGAGGGCAACGAGATCGGCTACGCGGTCGGCCCGGCCCACCGCGGCCAGGGGCTGGCCACGAGGGCGGTGCGGGTGATGGCCGCGTACGCCTTCGAGGAGCTGGGCGTGGAGCAGGTGATCCTGGAGCTGGAGGCCGAGAACGCGTCCAGCGTCGCGGTGGCCACGAAGACCGGCTTCCGCCTGCTCGATGTGCCGCTGATCGAGGGGGAGGAGAAGGGGCGGCCGTTCGTCCTGCAGACGTGGGGGCTGAACCGTCCCTGACGCGATCGGGGTGCATGATTCCGAAGGTCCGTGGAGGGCAGGGGCGGGGCATGAGCACGTACGAGGCGATGTCGTTCCACCTGGAGACCGAGCGGCTGATACTGCGGCCGTGGGCCGAGTCGGACGCCGTTGAGCTCCGCGCCCTTCGCGCCGAACGCGGCGAGGGGACAAGCACGCTCGAGTACACCCGGACACTCATCGCGAAGCTGCTCACCGCGACGGAGACGACGGGGATCGCCCTGCTGCCCATCCAGCGCCGTGACGAGGGTGACTTCATCGGCTACTGCGGCGTGATCATCGGCCGCTCCACCCTGGAGGAGCCCGAGATCGCGTACGAGCTGTTCCGGCAGGTACACGGCCACGGCTACGCCACCGAGGCGGCCCGTGCGGTGCTCGACGCCGCTGCGGCGACCGGGCGGGAGCGGCTCGGGGCGACCGTCGACGCAGGGAACGCACCGTCGTTCCGTGTCCTTGAGAAGCTCGGGTTCGAGCGGGACCACGTCTCCATGGAGGACAAGGGTGAAGTGGTCTGGCTGACGCGCCTGTTGCCGTGAGGCGGGTGGCGACGGAGGTGGGCCCGAGGGGCACCTCAGGGAGCTTTGAGGAGGTCGCGGAGTCCGGCGACGAGTGCGGTGACGTCGCGCTCGTGTCTCGGGTCTCAAGCTCCGGGGCGAGGCTGCTCCACCATCCCTCGAACGAGTGACTGGACCCTCTCGAAGCTCGGGGTTCGGGTCCCGAGCCTCGAGCTTCGGAGGTGAGCCGATCACGCCTCGCGGAGTCGGTTCGGGGCGCCTCGGCGATATCTACTCCAGCAGCTTTTCCCAGGTGAAGTAGGTTGCCAACGGCCCCGTGGAGGCCACCAATCGCCGCAGAACGACCGGAGGTTCACGTATGCCGCGAGACGCCCCGTACCTCGCGGTCGCCGACGCCCTGCGCGCGCGCATTCTCGCTCACGAGTGGAAGGTCGGCGAGCGCCTGCCGTCCCGGGTGCGGCTCGCCGAGGAGTACGCGGTCGGGCGCAACGTCATACAGAGGGCCATGGACCGCTTGATTACCGACGGTCTCCTGGACGGACGCGCCGGCTCGGGCACCTACGTCCGTATCCCGCGCCAGCGCCTGCGGCTGGTTCGCTCGCGGCACCGGGATCGCGGGTACGGCTCCGCATCCACCACGGAGGCGAGGCAGCAGGGCAGGGCCGACGCCTGGGATTCGCACAGCCGGGTGCGCGTCCCCGCTCCTGAGGAAATTGCCGAGCGGCTCGGCATCAGCCCGGGCGATCTCTGCGTCACCACGCATTACGAGTTCCTCGCGGAGGGGCAGCCCGTCCAGCTCTCCGAATCCTGGGAGCCGCTGGCCCTCACGGACGGAACTGCGGTCGTGCTGCCCGAGTCGGGGCCCCTGGCCGGAAAGGGAGTGGTCGAGCGGATGCGTTCGATCGGCGTGGTCGTCTCGACCGTGGTCGAGATCCCGCGCGCGGCTCGGGCCACCCAGGCACAGGCGAACCTGCTGGGGATCGGCGTGGGCGAGCTCGTGCTGCAGATCGAGCGCACGATCTACGACAGCGACGGACGCCCGGTGGAAACCGCCGACATGGTCATTCCCGACGTGCGTCGAGAGGTGGTCTACGAGTTCGGGGTCGAGAGCCCGTAGGCGTGGGGACGGCCAGGGGTGCCCTTCATTTCCAACGGCAGGGGATACGCATGTCAACGACGTCCCGGCTCGGACTCCTGGGAGACCGGGACTTCGGGCGCTTGTTCGCCGCCACTGCACTCGGTCAGCTGGGTGACCGCATCATCTTCCTGGCACTGCCCCTGGTGGCCATCTCGGCATTGGGCGCGGGCGAGTTCCAGGTCGGTCTCCTGGCGGCGATGACCACGGCAGGCTCGCTCCTGATCGGGCTTCCGGCAGGGGCGTGGGTGGACCGTATGCGCAAGCGATCGGTCATGATCGGCGCCGATCTCGTACGCGCGCTGCTCCTCGTGACGATACCGATCGCATGGTGGATGGGCCTTCTCGCCATCGAGTG
The DNA here is from genome assembly GCF_044742205.1 of Streptomyces sp. NPDC087901. Classification (NCBI taxonomy): domain Bacteria; kingdom Bacillati; phylum Actinomycetota; class Actinomycetes; order Kitasatosporales; family Streptomycetaceae; genus Streptomyces; species Streptomyces sp. NPDC087901. The sequence goes on along the minus strand of NZ_JBIUUC010000003.1, from coordinate 739,645 downwards.
GCTCTGCATGGTCGCTCTGCTCCACGGAGTGCTGACCGTCTTCTTCGACGTCGCGTACGTCAGCTATCTCCCGCACTTGGTGGGACGCGGAAAACTTGTGGAGGGAAACGCGAAGCTTTCGTCAGTGCGCTCGGTGACCAGTATCGGCGGCCCGGCGTTGGCGGGGCCGCTGATCGGCCTGATCGGCGCTCCCGCGGTGCTCGTGGTGAGTTCGGCCGGCATGGCTATGTCGGGGCTGCTCGCGGCCACGATCCGCAAACGCGAAAGGAAGCCGGAGCTCGGCGACCGTAACCGATTGGGTCGAGAGGTGAGGGAGGGGCTGAAGTTCGTTCTGAAGCACCCGGTCTTGCGGGCCATAGTGATCGGGGACGCGATATTCAACCTTTCTCTCGTCATGTACCAAAGCATGTTGCTGGTCTTCCTGGAGCGGGAGGCGGGGCTCCAGCCCTTCGGTATCGGGCTTCTCCTTTCGGGGATGGGGTGCGGTGCATTGCTGGGCGCGCTGCTGGCCACGACGATCTCCGAACGTATGGGGCACGGCCGGGTCATCTGGCTTGCGTCACTGCTCACTTGCCCGCTGACCGCTCTCATGCCGTGGGCGCGACCGGGTTGGAGCGTGTACGTGGCCACTGCCGGGCTCGCGGCCCTTTCGATGGGAGGAGTCGTCCGCTTCGTGGCCCAATCAAGCTTTCAGCAGGCCATGACACCGGATCGGCTTCTGGGTCGGATGAGTGCGACGACTCGCTTCGTGTCCTGGGGCGGCATTCCTCTCGGCGGGATTCTGGGCGGAGTGTCGGGATCGGTGTTCGGAGCAGCAGGCACGTTGTGGATCGGTGCTGCCGGGATGACGCTGAGCGTCCTTCCCGCACTCCTCTCACCGCTGCGCACCGTGCGTGGAATTCCCGCAGGGGCCGCCCCGGAGGCCGCCCACTGAGGCCACTCCGCGCGGAACTTCCCCCACCTCCCGCTCGTACATATTTCTTGTACGGGTCGTCGAGGCGTGAAGTACGGGGCCGGGTGGGGAGTGGGCACCCTATGCACCCCAGGAATCGGCAGCGCAGGAACGCGTCGGCCATGAAACTCGTAGGCAAGCTGGTCAGCGTGTTCCGCGTGGCCGCCGGTCTGCCCCAGGCACAACTCGCGGACCTGGTCAGTGTGCAGGTGGAGACGATCGCCTCCATCGAGCAGGGGCGTCGCTCGCTCCTCCCCGATCTGGCGCGCCGGATGGACGAACTCCTGCAAACGAAGGGCGCGTTGTCCACGGCGGTTGAGCACATGCCGGAGGCCGATCTCGTGCCGGCATGGCCCGAGCACTACATGGATCTGGAGCGGACGGCCCTGGCCCTGTCCTGGTACGACAACCAGGTCCTGCCCGGACTGCTCCAGACCGAGGCCTACGCACGCGCGGTGTTCCGCAACAGGGTCCCCGTGTTCAGCGAGGAGAAGATCGCGATCCAGACCGCCTCCAGGCTGGAGCGCCAGGAGATTCTGCACCGCAGCGAACCGCCGACGATCAGCTTCGTCATCTGGGAGCCGGTGGTGAGGCTTCAACTCACCGACGAGGAAGCGCATAAGGAGCAGCTCCGTCACCTGGGTGCGTGCGCTGCGCTGCCGGGCGTCAGCCTTCAGATTCTCTCGCTGAGTCACCGGGTCCATGCCGGGCTCGACGGCCCGTTCACGCTCCTGGAAACACCGGACTATCAGCACGTCGCATACTCCGAGACGCAGCGCGGCAGCCTGCTCGTCGCCGACCCCGATGAGATCAGCATCCTGTCCCGGAAATATGCGATGCTGCGAGCTCAGGCCCTCAGCCCCGAAGACACCATGGGCCTGTTGGACCGTCTGCTGGGAGAGCAATGAGCACTGCACGCGCGTGGTTCAAGTCCAGCTACAGCGGTGACGAGGGCGGCGCCTGCCTCGAAGTCGCCTACGAGTGGCGGAAGTCCAGCTACAGCGGCAGCGAGGGCGGTCAATGCGTCGAAGTCGCCGCGCACCCCGCCGCCGTACACGTCCGTGACTCCAAGAACCCCGAGGGCCCGGCACTTGCTCTGCCGCCCACCGCCTGGGCCGCCTTCACCGCACACGTGGGCCACTGAGGCGCTGGGGGAATCGTGGGGGACTACTTCCAGACGATCGTCGACCTCGACGCCACCGAGCGGGATGCACAGGAGCTCGGGGCCCGGGTCCTGGAGTGGCTGATCGCGGAAGGCATCGTTGCCGCCGAGCGCACCGACTGCGTCCTGGGCGGCGACGGATACGGTCACGGCCCCGGCCCGCACTTCACCAAGGCCGTCGGTGACCCGGACCCGGTCGACCTGTGGTCCAACGGGCTCCACGTCGAGACCGGCCGCACCGTCTTCGACAGCGGCCAGGGAGACGCGGGCGCGGCCACCTGCCCGCTCTGCCGGACCGAGATCCGGCTGGTCGACGAGGTGTGGGAGCCCATCGAGTCCGCCTGGGACCCCTTCAAGGGGCGGTTCCAGGACTGGGCCGAGGACGGTGGCGAAGGGATCGTGCACTGCCCGTCCTGCGGAGGCTCCTCCGGCATCGACCGGTGGAGCTGGGAGGACGACTACTACGCGTGCGGGCAGCTCGGCTTCACGTTCTGGGGCTGGGCGGAGCTCACGTCCGACTTCACCCGGGAGGTCGGCCGCAAGCTGGGCGGCCACCGCACCTTGCTCCTCGGTGGAAAGCTGTAGGGCGGGCCACCGGACCCGGAGCCCGTTACGCGAACGGTCGGGCCCGCCCCACCGCAGTCCGTTACGCGAGCGCCGGGTGCGGGTCGGTCCACGGCCAGGTCGCGTGGCGGCCGGCCTCGATGAGGCCGACCATCCGGAACGCGGCGTCCGTGAGGCCACCGAAGGTGTGGCGGTGCCGGCCCGACGGGGCGTGGGCGGGCCGGTACCCCGTCAGGTTCCAGGTGTAGAACGGAATTCGGGCCGGGACGGCCTCCGCCGGTCCACCCGGGCGGCCCCCGAGCATGGCCTGCTCGTCGGTGATGACCAGGACCCGGTCGTGTCCCTGGTAGTGAGTGCGGACCGCGGTCGCGGTGTCGGTGCCGCCGAGGCGGTGGAACCGTTTCAGCACATCGAGCACCGGTTCCCCCGCTCCGAACGGCACCACGTTGCTGCGCCAGCCGAACTCCACCAGGTCCGCATGCTCGGCCCGCATCGCCGTCGCGGCACCGAACACCGCCGCCGCGTCCGCCCGGGTCAGCTTCGACCGCTCGGAGACGGTGTCCCAGAACATGGAGTCGGACCGGTCCACCAGGATCAGCGTGCGGCCCGGCAGGGCGGGAACGTTGGCCAGGGCGTGGCCGAGTGCCTGTTCGAGCGGGGCCGCCCAGCGCGGCGACGGCGCGTGCTGGTGGGCGGCCAGGTATCGGAGGGGGAACTGCCGGGACCGTACGACCTCGGAAACGTCCGAGAACCGCGCGGCGACGCGGTCCGCCACCGCGTCCGAGACTCCGGCCTCGTCGAAGTTCCGCAGGTTCCGCAGGATTGCCATCGGCCCCATCGACGGGATCACCGCCTCCCAGGCGGCGGCGTCCATCGGTCCGTGGAGCCAGCCCGCCACGGACTCCCAAGGCATGCCGGCCGCGGCCAGCCGTTCGGCTCCGCCCGGGCCGGTCGCCACGGCCCGGCGTTCGTCGGCCGGCAGGTCCAGCAGCGCCCGGTGCGCGGTCAGCAGCCGGTCGGAGGCCGGCGGAACCGCCCGTTCGGGATGGTGGCGGCGGTCCAAGGCGTGCTGGAAGAGCGCGCCCTGCCAGGGCTTTGCCGGATCGGGGGTGGCGTGCACCAGGTTGAGAACGTCACCGAAGCGGAATTCCTTGGACGCGGTGTCGTACTTCAGCAGCGACCGGGACGAGTACAGCCTGCGTACGGCGTCGGCGACGCCCCGTTTCACGGGCTGCGGTACGTTCCGCCCGTACGACGAGGTCCAGTGGGCGAGCAACTCGCCCGGTTCGTCCGCACGTTGGAGGACCGAGTCGATCACGGACCGGTTGGACGGGCCCTCGGACGTACCGGCGGCGAGCCGGGCCCTGACGTACGCGGCGGCGCCCACCAGGGACGCCGTGCGCATGTTGCCCTCGCCGCGGAGCCAGCGCAGCAGACCGGCCGTCCACACGGGGTCCTCGACCGCGAGATCGCCCACGAGGCGGGTGTACCGGTCGTCGCGCCCCTCGACGCTCTCGTAGAAGGTCTGCTGGGAGACGAAGTTGCCTACGGCCAGCAGGAAGAGTTCGTCCCGGGGCCGGCGGGCGAACCCGGGGCCGCCCTCGTAAGTGCGGAAGGGACCGGCGGTGCGGTGTGCCCCTGGTTCGGGCTGGGTGCGGGCGGCAGCCGATACGTGCGGAGCCACGAGCATCCGGGACCAGATCTTGGAGACGCGCTGGGTGTAGCGAGGCAGTGAATCCCCCGGGTTCAAAGGAAAGGGAAGCCCGGCCGGTGAGTTCATGAGTGCGACAGGCACGGGACACGAACGCCCGCGCCGCCCGAGATCAACAAGAGAGGCAGCGGCGTCACTTGGATGTCAGAAGGAAGTAGCCGCAGCCGGGCGCATCGGGGGCGCGGTCGCGACGTCACCCTAGGCCGGCCACCGGACCGCATGCCAGCGAATTAACTCCGATCCGGTCCCGGGCCCCATGCCGCTCGGGGCGCGCCGGCCCGTTCACGCTGCGGACCGGGTGGGCCACCGCACCGCGCGCCTCGTCCGCTTCGCATCGGACTGTGGACCGGCATCACGTTCCCCCGCACCGGCATCACGTTCCCCCGCACCGGCGCCCGAAGGCGGGCGTCCGCCGGCCGGGCATGTCGTCATGGACGAGATGCCCGGCGCGCGGACACGGGAACGGTTGGTCAGTTGGTCCAGAGGACCGGGCTGTCGCTGTACGCGTCACCCTCCTCGAACGAGGCAGCCGCGATGGGATCGGTCTTCGTCGCGCTGAGCGAGCAGGTCTCGTACGACGCGCCCTTGGTGGTGAAGTCGCGGGGTGCCGATTCGCTGTCGCACTTGCCCGGGAGGTCGCCGATCAGAATGACGCCCGTGGGGCCGCCGCCTTCCAGCTTGCCGCGCAGCCTCAGCGACGAGTACGACATGTCGGTGCCGCCGACGTTCTCCACCTTCATCCGGATGTAGTAGGGCGTCATGCCCTTGGCCTTCGCGCCGAATGCGGCCATGTCGGCCTCGGTACCCTTCTCGATCGCCGTGACGGTCACGGCGACGGTGCCCTTCTTCTCGGTCCCGTACTCGAACGGCAGGACCGCCCGGTCACCGATCTTGAACTTCGTGCCCGGTGCGGCGACGTCACCACCGGCCGGAGCGGCAGCGTCGTCGCTGGGGTCCGCGGACGGGCTCTCGCTGCTCGGGTCGGACGACGCCGGGGCGGAGGCCGAGGGCGACTCCTGCGCCGATGACGTGTCCTCGCCGTCGTTGCAGGCCGTGAGCCCGAGCGCCAGGGTGGTGAGGGCAACTGCGGAGACGATGCGTCCCTTGTGTGTCATTTTGGCCTAACTGGCAGTGAGGGCTGCCCCATACGGCAGCCGGAGTGGCGCGCCGACGACGGTCGGTCGCCGAGGCGCGCCATGACGCGTCTCAGACTGCGGTGGGAATGACACAGGCGCGCCACAGGAATGCGACGGGTGCGGCACGGCCTCGGCGGGGTGTGGCTCCTGCGGCCGTCACGTCGTCGGACGGCCCCTTTCGACGGTTGCCGACCGTCAACCGGGCGTGATTTTCGCCGTGTTGTCCGTGGTGGGCGCCGTGCGCCTCCGCACCGCCATCCCCGCCCTCTCCGGCACCGGGGTATCAGTTCCCCAGGTCCGCCAGCTGATCGAACCCCGGGATCTCCCGCGGACTCCGCGTCCCCGGGCCGATGTACTTCGCCGACGGCCGTACCAGGCGCCCCGTCCGCTTCTGCTCCAGGATGTGCGCCGACCAGCCCGCCGTACGCGCACACGTGAACATCGACGTGAACATGTGCGCCGGAACCTCGGCGAAGTCCAGCATGATCGCCGCCCAGAACTCCACGTTCGTCGCCAGCACCCGGTCCGGGCGCCGCGCGTGCAGCTCCTCCAGCGCGGCCTTCTCCAGAGCCTGCGCCACCTCGAACCGCGGCGCGCCCAGCTCCTCGGCGGTCCGCCGCAGCACCCGCGCCCGCGGGTCCTCGGCCCGGTACACCCGGTGACCGAAGCCCATCAGCCGTTCACCCTTGTCCAGGGCCTTCTTCACGTACGCGCTGGCGTCGCCGGTCCGCTCGATCTCCTCGATCATGCCGAGGACGCGGGACGGCGCGCCCCCGTGCAGCGGGCCCGACATGGCCCCCACCGCGCCGGACAGCGCGGCGGCCACGTCGGCGCCGGTGGAGGCGATGACGCGGGCGGTGAACGTCGAGGCGTTCATGCCGTGCTCGGCGGCCGAGGTCCAGTACGCGTCGACGGCCTTCACATGCCGGGGATCCGGCTCACCGCGCCAGCGGATCATGAACCGCTCGACGACGGAACCGGCCTTGTCGATCTCGCTCTGCGGGACCATCGGGCGCCCCTGCCCGCGCGCGGACTGCGCGACGTACGACAGCGCCATGACGGCGGCCCGCGCCAGATCGTTGCGCGCGGTCTCCTCGTCGATGTCCAGCAGCGGTTTCAGGCCCCACACGGGCGCGAGCATCGCCAGGGCGGACTGGACGTCGACCCGGATGTCACCGGAGTGCACCGGGATCGGGAAGGGTTCTGCGGGCGGCAGGCCGGGGGCGAACGCCCCGTCGACCAGTAGTCCCCACACGTTGCCGAACGACACATGGCCGACGAGGTCCTCGATGTCGACGCCTCGGTACCGCAGCGAACCGCCTTCCTTGTCGGGTTCGGCGATCTCCGTTTCGAACGCGACGACTCCTTCGAGTCCGGGTACGAAGTCGGACATCAGGCGGCTCCCTCGGATCGGCGGCTGCGAGCGGGCCCCAGGGCCCACCCAAGATACTGGCGGGTTCCGACGTGACCGGGAAGCGTGACATCCGGCACAGCTCCCCATTCCACCGCGTAACGGCGGGCGGACCTCCTTCGTGCCGGGCCGCTGCGGCAGGATGACACCGTGCCCACCGCAGACTCCTCCTTCGATTCCACCACCGATCCGGCCGCGATGCGCGAGCAGTACCGTTCCGAGGCCTTCACCGAGGCCGGCATCGCCGCCGATCCGATGCAGCAGTTCGCCCGCTGGTTCCGGCAGGTCGCCGCCGGCGGCATGCTCCACGAGCCGAACGCCATGGTGGTGTCCACGGCGACCCCCGAGGGCCGGCCGTCCTCCCGCACGGTCCTGCTGAAGATGTACGACGAGCGCGGCTTCGTCTTCTTCACCAACTACGGCTCCCGCAAGGGCCGCGAACTCGCGGCCAACCCGCACGTCTCGCTGCTCTTCCCCTGGCACCCCCTGGCCCGCCAGGTCATCGTCACAGGCACCGCCGCACGCGTCGCCCGCGAGGAGACGGTCGCCTACTTCCGCACCCGCCCCCACGGCTCCCAGCTCGGCGCCTGGGCCAGCGACCAGTCCACGGTGATCGGCTCGCGGGAGGAGCTGATCCACCGCTACGAGGACCTCGCGGCCCGCTACCCGGAGGGCGAGAAGGTCCCGGCGCCCCCGCACTGGGGCGGCTTCCGCGTCGTCCCCGAGACGATCGAGTTCTGGCAGGGCCACGAGAACCGGCTCCACGACAGGCTGCGGTACGTGCGGCAGCCCGGCGAAGGCGCGTGGCGCGTCGAGCGGCTCTGCCCGTAGAGCCGCAGAGCGCAGGACCCGCCCCGGACATCGGGACCCGGCCCAGGACATGCAGAAACCCGCCCCGGACATGCAGAAACCCGCAGGCTCTGGTCCCTCCTTGCGGAGGAGCCGGCCGGACTTACCGGCGAGCCTGCGGGTCGGTGACTGCTTGGGATTGGCCGATGACCGGCCTGCACTTCAAGAGCGCGACAACGGGCGTCAGCCCGCAGTCACCTCACGAGTCCGAGAAGAAATCACTTCCGGAACACCTCCTTTCCCTACGTGTGGCTTCAGCCTAGGAAGCTCCCCGGCGCCGCACAACCGAATTAATCGGAGCCATTGATTTCGGGGAAGTCGCTGTGTGCTGGGTCACGTTCGAGTTCAATGGTCTGACGTGCGGCAATGGCGGACACGTCCTGCAGGGGGTCCGGGATGAGTGCTTCCACGAGCAGCGGGACGACCGATGCTCTCGGCCCCGACCCGATTCCCGGGGCGGAGCTGCTGGCGGCTCTCCTCGACGGGATGGACGCCGCGCTGTGCGCCTTCGACGCGGACGGGACCGTCACCCACTGGAACCGTGAGGCCGAGCGGATTCTCGGCTGGTCGGCCGGAGAGGCCGTCGGGCGGCCCGGATTCGCCGGGTGGGCCGTGCGGCGGGCGGACGCCGGTGAGGTGCAGGGGCGGCTGATGGCCGTCATGGACGCGCCCGGACGGCAGGTGCACGAGTTCGCACTGCTGCGCAAGGACGGCGGGCGGGTGCTCGTGCGGACCCAGTCGGCCGGGGTGCGCGGCGCGGACGGGAAGCCCGCCGGGGTGTACTGCGCCTTCAGCGAGGTCCATGCGCAGATCGATCTGGAACGGTCCATCGCGCTGAGCGAGGCGCTGTTCGAGGACGCGTCGTGGGGTGTCGTCCTCATGGACGTGGACCTGCGGCCGACCGTCGTCAACGCGCACGCCGCCCGAGCGCTGGGCGGTGGCCGGACGACGCTGCTGGGCCGGCCGCTCGGTGAGCTGATCGTGCAGGGCGTCGAGGACCTGGAGGGCGCCCTCCAGCACGTACTGGCCGAGGGCGCGCCGCCCGCCCCCGCCGAGCTGTGGGTGACGTTGCGTACGGGCGACGGCGACCGGCGGCGCTGCTGGCGCAGCGGATTTCTGCGGCTGGCCTCGCCGCTCGCGGAGGAGCCGGTGCCGCTGGGTGTCGGCTGGCTGTTCCAGGACGTGACGGCGGCGAAGCTGGCGGCCCAGGACGCGGACCGGGTGCGGTTCCGGTCCAGCCAGCTGCACCGGGCCTCGCGTTCGGCCGCCGAGTGCGAGGACCCGATGGAGGCGGCCACGTCGTCGCTGGACTACGCGCTCGCGGGCTTCGCCGACCATGCGCTGATCGACCTGGTGGCGGGCGAGCGGCTGGTGCGCGCGGCGGAGACGCCGTCCGACGCGCCCGGCCCGTGCCTGCCGGTGGCGGGCGGCGGCATCCCGCTGCGGTACGCGCCGGGGCACCCGGCCCTGCAGGCGGTGGACCGTACGGGGTCGGTGCGGGCCTCGGCGGGAGCCGGTTCGGCGCAGGCGGCGGGGGAGTGGGCGGCGGAGCGCCGGTGGCCGGCCGGTTCGGTGCACGCCCTGTGCGTGGTGCTGCGGAGCCGGGGACGGACGCTGGGGGTGGTGACCTTCCTGCGCGCGTCCCACCGCGCCGCCTTCGAGCGCCCGGACGCGGTGTACGCGGAGAGCGTCGCGGACCGGGTGGCGGCGTCGGTGGACCTGCACCGGGCGCTGGGGGCGATCCCGGCATGAACCGAACGGGAAGCCCTACCGGGCGCCCGCCAGGTGCTGTCGGCGGAGGCGGGTGAAGGCGCTGGGGCTGGGGCGGTGCGGGAGGAACTCCCGGATGCGCTCCGCGCATGCGCGCGGGCTCGCCGTGCCGGTATCGCACTCCACGTCGTAGTCGCCGTGGGCGTGGACCAGGTCGTACTGGAACGCGGCGAGGCCCGACGGGCGGTCGCCCCGGGCCTGCTCGCGCCGGGTGAGCTCGTCCAGCGAGCAGCGGACGCCGACGAACAGCACGCTCTCGGGCGGCAGCACCGTCAGGCAGTCGACCAGACGCCACGGCTCGCTCAGCACATGGTCGACCACGATGTCATTGCCCACCTCGGCCATGGCCGCGATCGAGCGGTGGAAGCCCATCCTGGTCCGCCGCAGCGCGGCGTCGAGCTCCTCCGCCCCGAGCTCACGCTTGCTGCGCATCGCGTTGAAGCTGTCGACCGCCAGGTGGAAGAAGACGCCGTCGTCCAGGATGTCCAGGAGCTCCCGGGCGATGCTCGACTTTCCCGAACTGGAGGTGCCGTTGAGGAAGATGATCCGACCAGATGTCATGTCGGCATGCTCGCACGGTGGCCGCTCCGGCTCCGGAGCCCGCTGACCGGTCGGTGACCGGCCGCTGACCGGCCGGCCTCAGTGCCGGTAGAAGATCCGGTCCGCGTACTCCGCCATCACACGGCCGTTCCACTCGTGGCCCCCGTCGACGTTGCCCGACCGCAGCAGCGGCGGCTCGACGCCCCGTTCCAGCAGCCCCTCCGCCGCGGCGGCCATCATCGCCTGCATGATCGCGCTGGTGACCACCGTCGACGCGGGGGCGAAGGGCGCCTCGATGCCGTCGACGTCCAGCTCCGCGTCGCCGATGGAGATCTTGCTGTCGAGGACGATGTCGCAGTGGTCCCGCAGGAACCCGCCCGAGCTGTGCCGGGACCGGGTGCCTTCCGCGTACGCGACCGAGGTGACGCCGATGACCTTCAGGCCCAGCGCGCGTGCGTTCAGCGCCATCTCCACGGGCAGGGCGTTGCGCCCGGAGAGCGAGATGATCACGAGGACGTCGCCCGCCTTCGCGGGGCTGGAGTCGAGCACCGCGCCGGCGAGGCCGTCGACCCGCTCCAGGGCGGAGCCGAGAGTCGCCGGCATGATGTCGACGCCCAGGGTGCCGGGGACGGCCAGCACGTTCATGAGGGCGAGTCCGCCCGCGCGGTAGACGACGTCCTGGGCGGCCAGCGAGGAGTGCCCGGCTCCGAAGGCGAAGAGTCTGCCGCCGGCCACGACGGCGTCGGCGATCGCGTCACCGGCCGCCGCGATGGCACCCGACTCCTCGTCGCGCACGCGCTCCAGCAGGCCGATCGCTGCGTCGAAGAACTGACCGGCCAGCTTGCTTTCGCTCATCGAGGAGGGCCTTTCCGGCGGAGTGGGGTGTCCAGGGGGCGTCCGTACCGCCGATCACGTTGCGGTCTGGACCAGTGACATGTCAATACCGCACGGGCCGTTCCCGGCCTCATCGGCGGAGCTCCTTCGGACGGTGAGGCACGGTTGTCGGCGCTATGCGTCAGAATTGGACGAGGGCCAGCGCAAGACTGCATCGAGGGGCACGAATGTCCGGACTGATCGACACAACGGAGATGTATCTCCGCACCATCCTCGAACTCGAAGAGGAAGGCGTGGTCCCCATGCGCGCCCGGATCGCTGAACGGCTGGACCAGAGTGGTCCGACCGTCAGCCAGACGGTGGCGCGGATGGAGCGCGACGGCCTGGTGCAGGTCGCGGGGGACCGGCACCTGGAGCTGACGGAGGAAGGTCGCCGGCTGGCGACCCGCGTGATGCGCAAGCACCGGCTCGCCGAGTGCCTGCTCGTCGACGTGATCGGCCTGGAATGGGAGCAGGTCCACGCCGAGGCATGTCGTTGGGAACATGTGATGAGCGAGGCCGTGGAGCGGCGGGTGCTGGAGCTGCTGCGCCACCCGACGGAGTCTCCGTACGGGAATCCCATCCCGGGCCTGGAGGAGCTGGGTGAGAAGGCCGAGGCCGACCCGTTCCTCGACGCGAGCATGGTCAGCCTGGCGGAGCTCGACCCGGGCGCCGACGGCAAGACGGTGGTGGTCCGCCGGATCGGTGAGCCGATCCAGACGGACGCCCAGCTCATGTACACGCTGCGGCGGGCGGGCGTGCAGCCCGGTTCCGTGGTCAGCGTGACCCAGTCGCCCGGCGGCGTGCTGGTCGGCAGCAGCGGCGAGGCGGCGGAGCTGGACTCCGAGGTTGCTTCGCACGTGTTCGTGGCGAAGCGCTGAGCCTCGGGCGAGCGCAGACCCGGACGAGCGCAGACCCGGACGAGTGCTGAGCCTTGGGCGAGCGCTGAACCCGGGCGAGTGGTGGAACAGGGCGAAGCTCTGAGCGCGGCGGTGCTCGGAATGTGAGCAGGCGCCGAAATGCGGGTGGCGGACGATCAGCGATTGCTGTCGTCCGTTTTCCGTTTTTCCGTCCGGAATTGCAGCGCCCGGACGGATCGCGTGCCAGGCTGTCGCGGAGGGATACCTGAGAGTGTCGGCCGTATGGCCGTGCGGTCGGGGAGGGGAGCAGGGAATGCGCCCGTCGTACTGGCATGTCCGGCCTGCGCGCCGGGGGTGGACTCCCGGAGCCCCGCAGGCCGCTCCGGCGCACGCGCCTGTGACGCGCGCCCTCGCAGCCGGATTCCGCCCAGGGACCAGTGGCCCGGAAAGAACGGATGGCCCCGGCGCCGCAAGGCGCCGGGGCCTGTCCTCCCCTGTTCCGACCTGGAGCCCCGAGCTCTCGAGGTCGGTTCCCGCGAGCCCTCATCCCCGAGTGGCCCGCCTCCCGGAGAAGATCTCCCCTCCGTGGCCGACGTCAACCCTGGGAGGCGGTCACTCGAACGAGCGGTGTTGGGTGCCGGAACCCGGTTTTCGAATAAAGGTTCGATAGTCTGGCCGACGCGACCACATGGTGATCGAGGACCAGAAGGGGGTGCAGAGCACATGGTGCGGCGCATCGATGTGACCGGAACCGACGGCGTACGCCTCGCGGCCTGGGAGTTCGCCGACCCGCCCAAGGGGCGCGCGGAGGGCGACCGCGCCGGGAGCGTCTTACTGCTCCACGGACTGATGGGCCGGGCCTCGCACTGGGCCTCCACCACCCGCTGGCTCGCCGAGCGGCACCGGGCGGTCGGCCTCGACCAGCGCGGACACGGCCGCAGCGAGAAGCCGGCCGAGGGTCCGTACACTCGCGACGCGTACGTCGCCGACGCCGAGGCCGCGATCGAACAGCTCGGCCTGGCCCCCGTCACCCTTGTCGGGCATTCGATGGGAGCGCTCACCGCCTGGCAGCTCGCCGCGAAGCGACCCGACCTCGTCAGGGCCCTGGTCATCTGCGACATGCGGGCCTCCGCACTCGGTGCGGCCTCGCAGCGGGAGTGGGAGGACTGGTTCGATTCCTGGCCGGTTCCGTTCGCCACCTTGGCCGACGTACGGAAGTGGTTCGGCGAGGACGACCCCTGGGTGGAGCGCCCCAACCCGGCCCGCGGCGAGTTCTTCGCCGAGGTGATGGCCGAGCGCGCCGACGGCTGGCGGCCCGTCTTCTCCCGCCGGCAGATGCTCACCTCCCGCGCCACCTGGGTCTTCGACGCGCACTGGGAGGAGCTGGCACAGGTCAGGTGCCCCACCCTGGTGCTCCGCGGACTGGACGGCGAGCTGGGCCGGGCGGAGGCCCAGGAGATGGTCCGGGTGCTGCCCCGGGGGCAGTACGCGGAAGTGGCCGACGCCGGCCATCTCGTCCACTACGACCAGCCGGACGGCTGGCGCGCCGCGGTCGAACCCTTCCTGGAGCAGCTCGCCGAGGACGCTCAGGACGACCGGGAGCCGGTGGCTCCGTAACGACCGGGCCCGGCCTCGGCTGCCGCGCGCCCGTCACCCCTTGCTGACCGCCGTCAGGATCTCCGGCAGCCGGTCCGCCGTGCGGGGCGCGGCGACCCGCAGCCCGCCCCAGGCGATCAGCGTCCCGTACGCGGCACCCACCGGCACCAGGAGCCACAGCCACCCCTCCGCGTCGGCGAGATGCAGCCAGACCGTCAGACCGATCACGGGTGCGCACAGCAGTGCCGCCGAGACCATGCCGCCGAGGATGGAGATCCAGGCGAGCCCGGCCTGTCCGGGGGCCACGTTCTTGAACGCGCCGTCCTGCGGGATCGAGTACGGGAAGTTCGCCGAGGCCACGGCACCCGTCGCCAGCATCGCGCCCAGCAGGGCGAACGACAGCCCCATGACCCCCGGCAGCTCTGCCCAGTCCCCGAGCACCGCCGCCGTCACGACAGTGACCAGGACCGTGTACGGGAGGGTGATCAGCAGCAAGGCCAGTGCCCGCGCCCGCAGTTCGAGGTACGCGTCACGGGTCGAGGAGATCGTCAGCGCCACCATCCAGAACGCCGAGGTGTCCTGTCCGAACTGGTTGTACATCTGGATGCCGAGCATTCCGGCGCCGAAGCAGGCGAAGTAGACCGAACCCGTGCCCTGCAGGGCGTTGAGCAGCGGCACGATCAGCCCGATCGCCAGCGCCGTCACCCAGGCGGCCTTGGTCTTCGGGTCCCGTGCGACGTACCGCAGACTGCGCTGCATCACCGTGCCGGTGCGTCCCTCGGGGAACAGCGCCCACAGGCCGGAGCCCTCCCGGCCGGACTTCCGGGCCGGTTCGGCGGCGGAGAGCGTCGAGCCGTCCGGCGCCGTCATCAGCTTCTCCAGGCTGCGCCGCCACAGCACCACCAGCAGGACCAGCGCGCCGGCGGAGAGGAGCAACTGCACGGTGGCCCGCCCGTACGCCCCCTGGGAAGCGGACTCCACGGAGCCGACCGCCGAGGCGGGCGGCAGCCAGCGCACCACGTCCGCCGCCGGGTCGAGTGCGGAGAGGCCGCCCGCCCGGCCGAGCCGCTGCACGCCGAAGTTGACGGCCTGGATCCCGACCGCGATCACCAGCCCGCTGAGCACCGCCAGATCCCGGCCCTTGCGGGAGGTCAGCAGCCGGGTGTTGGCCGTGGCGACGGCCCGCGCCAGCGCGACGCAGACCAGCAGGGTCAGCGGGCCCGCCAGGACGGCGAACACCGCCGCACCCGCCCCGTGGGCCACGGCGACCACCGATCCGGCCGCCAGGCAGAGCGTGAACAGCGGACCGATGCCGACCAGCGAGGAGACCAGCAGTGCGGTGATCAGGGGCCGGGGCCGCAGCGGCAGCATCACGAGGCGGCTCGGGTCGAGGGTCTCGTCGCCGGCGGCGAAGAAGAGCGGCATCACGGCCCAGCCGAGCGCCAGCACCGCGGCCAGCAGCACGACGAGGGAGCCCGCGTGGGCGTGGCCGCGCAGTGCGATCAGCCCGATCAGCTGGCCCAGGGCGATCAGCAGGGTGGCGACGACGGAGGCGATGTACACGGCCCGGCGGCCGGCCGACTGCCGCAGCCCGTTGCGGAGCAGGGCGAGCTTGAGCCGCACGAGGACGGGGACCAGTTCCGTACCGCCCGCCGGTCCGCTCGTGCGAGGGCCGGAGGCGGCCGGGGCGTCGAGCACGCTCATCGGGCACCGCCGAGCCAGTCCAGGGTGGCGCCGTTGTCGCGGTCGCCCGCGCCGACGAGCTCCAGGAAGGCGTTCTGGAGCGAGGACGCGTCGCCGCGGACCTGGGCGAGGGTGCCCTGGGCGCGGATGGTGCCCGCCGCCATGACGGCCACCCAGTCGCAGAGCGACTCGACGAGCTCCATCACATGGCTGGAGAAGACGACGGTCGCCCCCGACCCGGTGTAGCGCTCCAGCACCCCGCGGATGGTCTGGGCCGACACCGGGTCGACGCCCTCGAACGGTTCGTCGAGGAAGAGCACTTCGGGGTTGTGCAGCAGCGCGGCGGCGAGCCCGATCTTCTTGCGCATGCCCGTCGAGTAGTCGATGACGAGCTTGTGCTGGGCGCCCGCCAGGTCCAGGACGTCCAGCAGCTGGGTGGCCCTGCTGTCCGCCTCGTTGCCGGGCAGCCCGCGCAACCTTCCGGTGTAGCCGAGGAGTTCACGTCCCGAGAGACGCTCGAAGAGCCGCAGGCCCTCCGGCAGGACGCCGATGCGGGACTTCACCTCGACCGGGTCGCGCCAGACGTCCCGGCCGCCGATCTCGATCCGTCCCAGGTCGGGGCGGAGCAGGCCGGTGACCATGGACAGGGTGGTGGTCTTGCCGGCGCCGTTGGGGCCGACCAGCCCGATGAACTTGCCCGCGGGCAGCACCAGATCGATTCCGGCTACGGCGGTGTGGCCGCCGAAACGTTTCCACAGCCCTTCCACACGTACGGCGGGCGGAGCCGCCCGCGAGGCATCGGGCTCGACGGCCCGGTCGGCCCCGTCGGTGTCTGTCCGGTCCGGCATGCTGCACGCCCTTCGAAGTCCCCTTGGAGCGTCCGGCCGCGGGGGGACGGCGTCGCATCCCCCACGGCCGGACGCTCCTGCTTGGGGCCACCCTACGAAAGGCGGCTCCGCGCGTCGGAGGCTTCGCGCCCGCAGGCGTAGGCGAGCGGGCTGATGAGCTCGTCGACCTCGGGCAGCCAGCGGTTGATCGTGGAGGGGCTGCGGGCCCACTGCACGGCACCGGCGCCGCCGACGCGGGTCGGCGGGGCGGCGATGTAGTGGCCCTCGCCGATTCCGCGCAGCCCGATCGCCGCGGCGTCCCAGCCGACCTTCCGGACGAGGCCGTCGGCCTTGGCGGCGGCGCCGGGCAGGACGAAGAACTGCATCCGGCGGTCGGGGGTGCGGGTGACCGGTCCGAGCGGCAGGCTCATCCGCTCCATCCGGGCCAGCGCCAGGAAGCCCGCCGACTCCGGTACGTCGATCGCGTCGAAGACGCGGCCGGTCGGCAGCAGGATCGAGGCGCGCGGTTGCTGCGACCACATCCGGCGGGCCGCCGCGCCACTGCCGGTGGCCCGGCCCGCCCAGTCGGCCCGGGTCGGGTGGGCGCCGGGCGCCGCGCAGCCGGTGTCACCGCACGAGCACCGTTCCGTGCCGCCGGCCGGCTCCAGCCAGGCGCCCGGGCACACGTCCCAGTGCCGCTCCTCCGCGTACCGCACCGCGGCGTCGAGCAGTTGCTCGGCTCGCTGTTGGGGGATCTGTGCGGCTTCCATGACTCCGATGGGCTCTTCCACGCACAGCACAACTCCCGCCGCCACCTGGGGTTACGGGCTCGGCGAGTGCGGTTACGGTGCAACGCTCCCGCATACGGGGCGCATTGATGCACGTGTGGGGGCGCTCGGGAGCGACGGCGGCGGCGGGCGGGTAGCCACATACCGGAGATCCGGCACAGTTCGCTCGGCAGTCTAGGGTGCGTGCCGGGAGAAAAGGGCAGAGACGCATCAAAAGTGACCAACACGATGAATCGGCGAATTTCTCAGGCATATGTCGGGCAGTGATTCCTCAATGATCACTGCGGCCTCAGGGGGAGAAACATGGCAGCCAGGCCTCTCGTCGCACGCCAGCCGAACGAACGGCTCCAGGCGCTCATTCAGGAAGCCGGATGCTCCAACGCGGGCCTGGCCCGCCGCGTCAACATGGTCGGGGCCGAGCGCGGGCTCGACCTCCGTTACGACAAGACCTCCGTGGCCCGCTGGCTGCGCGGGCAGCAGCCACGCGGCAGGGCGCCGGGAATCATCGCCGAGGCGCTCGGCCGCAAGCTCGGCCGTACGGTCACGATCGACGAGATCGGGATGGCCAACGGCAAGAACCTGGCCTCGGGCGTCGGCCTGCAGTTCGCCCCGACGGTGATCGGCGCGATCGAGCAGGTCTGCGAGCTGTGGCGCAGCGACGTCGGCCGCCGGGACTTCCTGTCCGGTTCCGCGGTCGCGTCCTCGGCGCTGGTCGAGCCCAGCAGGGACTGGCTGATCACCGGCGCGGACCCGCAGGTCGCACGGGTGGCCGGGGCCCGGGTCGGGATGCCGGACGTCGAGGCGGTGCGGGCGACGACGGCGGCACTGGTCGACCTGGACCACCGGTTCGGCAGCGGTCATGTGCGGCCGGTCCTGGTGCACTACCTGAACAGCGTGGTCTCCGGGCTGCTCTCTGGGGCGTACCGCGAGTCGACCGGGCGGCAGCTGTTCGGAGCGGTCGCGCGGCTCACCGAGCTCGCCGGGTACATGGCGATCGACACGGGCCAACCGGGCCTCGCCCAGCGCTACTACATCCAGGCGCTGCGCCTTGCCCAGGCGGCGGGCGACCGCGCCTACGGCGGCTATGTGCTGGCCGCCTCGATGAGTCATCTCGCGGCCCAGCTCGGCAATCCGCGGGAGATCGCCCAGCTGGCAAGGGCGGCGCAGGAGGGCGCGCGCGGGCGGGTCACGCCGCGGGCGGAGGCGATGTTCTACGCGGCCGAGGCCCGGGGGCACGCGCTGCTCGGGGATGCCCGTACCACGCAGGCGGTGGCGGGCCGGGCGATGGCGGCGCTGGAGCAGGCCGACCCGGAGAGCGGTGACGATCCCGACTGGATCGTCCACTTCGACCACGCGTATCTGGCCGACGAGCTGGCGCACTGCCACCGCGACCTCGGCCAGGCGGAGGCGGCCGCGCGCCGGGCGAAGGAGGCACTGGGCGGTCTTCCGGAGTCCCGTGCCCGTCGCCGGGGCATCGGTCTGGCCCTGCTGGCCGCGGCGCAGGTGCAGCTGCGTGAGGTGGAGCAGGCCTGCCACACCGGGACGCGTGCGATGGAGCTGCTCGGCACGGTGCGCTCCAGCCGGGGCGCGGAGTATCTGGACGATCTGCAGCAGCGTCTGCTGCCGTACGGGGACGAGCCCGCGGTGCGGGAGTTCGGGGCCCGTCTGGAGCTTCAGGCGGCCTGAGGCGAGGGCGCTCCGGGGCCCGTGATCCCCGCAGGCGAGCGCGGAATCGCAAGGGCGCCCCCTTAACTGCGCCTTAAGGGCGCTGCGCGTTACAGCTGCTGTGAAGGGGAGGTGAGTGACAACACGCGCTTGGCGAACGGCAGGGACCACCCGATAGCGTGAGCCGACGATTCCATAGGTTCACACGTAGGAGTCCCGGTGACACAGAGCGGACAGGGTGACGAGCAGCAGCTCCCTGCTGTACGACCCGCGCACGAGGGCGTCGTGCTGCCCGCGGGTGGCGGCGAGCCCTGGACGCCGGGGGGACCCGCGGACCAGGCCGCCCCGGCAGGCGGCCAGCCGTGGGGGCAGCCCTGGGGGCCGCAGGCGCCCCACCAGGACCCTGCGCAGCAGGGGCAGCAGCAGGGCCAGGGCGGGTACGGGCAGGACCCGCAGGGCGGCGCGTACGGGGCGGGCCGGCAGCCGGGGCCGTACGGGCAGCAGGCGCAGCACGGGCAGTACGGCCAGGGGCAGCAGGTTCCGGGCTACGGCCAGCTTCCGCAGGCCCAGCCGCAGCAGCCCGCCCAGCACCACCAGAACCAGCAGCCCCACCAGAACCAGAACCAGAACCAGCAGCATCAGCCGTCGCCGTACGCCCAGCCGTTGCCGCCCGAGGCGGTGCCCGGCGGGGGCGGCGACGTGGACGCCACGCAGTACATCGCGCCGGTGCCGGGCGGACCCGGGCCGGGCGGTCTGCCGCCGGAGAATCCCGCGGAGTCCACGCAGTTCCTGGGCCGCGCCCAGCAGCAGGCATACCAGCAGCCCGGCGGTCACGCCGCACCGCCACCCGCGCAGGGCGGCCAGGACGCCGACGCGACCCAGTACATACCGCCCGTGCCAGGCGGTGCCCCGTACGGCATCCGGCCCGGGGCGCCCGGCGAGCGGCAGCCGCCCGCCGAGTTCGACAACCTCTTCCGCAACGACGAACCCGCGGGCGCCACACAGCAGATGCCCCGGTTCGACCCCTCGCAGCACCAGCAGCACCCGGCTCAGGGCGGGCAGCAGCAGTACCAGGCCGGGCAGCAGCAGTACCAGGCCGGGCCGCCCCCGCAGGCGTACCAGCAGGGGCCCCCGTACACAGGCCCCGAGGACGGGCTGCCGCAGGACGGGCAGGACGGGCGGCGGAAGAAGTCCGCGCATGTCCCGCTGATCGCCGCGGTCGTCGTCGGCTGTGCCGTGATCGGACTCGGCGCCGGCGCCCTGCTGAGCGGTGGCGACGAAAAGGACGAGGACGCCAAGCAGCCGTTGGCGGCGGCGAGTTCGCCCTCGGTCCAGCCCTCCGCCAAGGCCCCGGTGGACCCGGCGAAGCCGCAGGCCGAGGCGCTCGACAAGCTGCTCGCGGACAGCAACAACAGCCGGTCCGCGGTGATCGGCGCGGTGGAGAAGACCAAGAGCTGCACCGACCTGGACAAGGCCGTGGCAGACCTCAAGGGCGCCGCCCAGCAGCGTCGCGATCTGGTGACCCGGCTCAAGGACCTGTCGGTCGACAAGCTGCCGGACAACGGCGAGTTGACCGCCTCGCTCACCAGGGCCTGGCAGGCGTCCGCCTCGGCGGACGACCACTACGCCGCCTGGGCGGCGCAGGCCAAGAGCAAGAAGGTGTGCAAGCACGGCAAGGCCCGGACGACGTCGCAGACGCAGCAGGCGAACGTCCAGAGCGGCGAGGCGACCAAGGCCAAGCGGGAGGCGTCCAAGCTGTGGAACGCCATCGCGACGAAGTACGGCCTGACGAAGCGGGCGTCCACCGCACTCTGAGTGCGGTCCCCGCCAGGAGACCCCGGGTGCCGGTGCCGGGGTCTCAGCCGGTCGCGCTGGCGTCCGACAGGGTCTGCGCCACGTCCACGAAGCCCTTCCTGTCGGCGACCAGCCGGCCGTCGCGCACGACCTGGAACGTCACCTTGCTGTTCACGATGCGCGGGTACGAGGACGAGCCGATCATGTCCTCGTAGCGCCAGCGCAGTGCGGGAGTGAGGCCGCCGGTGTTCACCTGCATGCCGTCGTTGAGGGCCTTGGTGACCTTCGGGGACGTGATCTCCGCCTCGTTCAGCGACTCGACGATCGACTTCAGGGCGGTGTAGGCGATCCATGTCGTCTGGACACCCGTGTCGTCGGGGTCGATGCGGTTGTCGCCGAAGGCGTGCTTGTCGATCACCTCCCGCATCAGATCCCAGCGGTTGTCGCCGGGGGCCGGGTACCACCCCGTGACGTACGCGCCCTCGAACGGGCTCTCCCGGCCGCCGGTGCGGTCGATGAGCGGCTGTCCGATGCTGCCGAGGACCGAGGAGATCCGCACCGTTCCGCCGGCCGGCTCCAGCCGTCTGAACGAGTCGAAGAACGTCTCCGTGCGGTCACCGAGCACGGCCGTCACGCAGCCCCCGTCGGACCCCGCCCCCGCCAGTGCGCGCCCGGCCGCCTCGTCGTACGACGAGGCTTCCTCGGCGGTTTGGACGTCGACCGGCGCGGGCCGGCGGGCCGCGGTGAGGCCGGTGCTGAGGAGCCAGGCCTGGCTGTCGCCGCCCAGGGTTTCGGGACGCACCAGTGAGACCCGGTCACAGGTGGCGGCCAGCTGCTTCGCGTTGCCCGCCAGGAGCGCCGACTGGCCGCCGGTGGCCGGGTAGGACATGTAGCTCCGGAACTCCTCCTCGGAGGCGCCGTAGCCGCCGATGTACGGGATCCCGGCGACCTCGAGCGGTGCCATGAACGCCCGTCCGTGGCGGCTGTAGGAGCCGAGGACGGCGGCGGCTTTCTCCTTGACGGCCCGGCGGGCGCAGTTGCCCGCGCCGATCGAGGTGTCCTGCTCGTCGCAGGTGATCACGCGCAGCTCGTGTCCGTCGATCCCGCCCTCGCCGTTGATCCAGCGGGCGTACGTCTGCGCCATCGCGGTCATGCCCGCCATGTTGTCGGCGTCCGCACCCGTGGCGCCGCTGGGTGCCCAGGTCACGACGGTGACGGGCTCCCTGGAGCCCCCCGATGCCCCAGGGAGTGCGCCGCAGCCGGTCATCAGCAGAGCCCCTGCCGCCACCGCACCGGTGAGCAACCTGAAGGAGCGGGGGAGGGTGGGGCGTCGCCGTCCGGTCATGGGCACAGACACTTCCCGCCCCCGGGTAACGCCGCAGTGTGCTCCGTTCAACGCTCGGTGACGCCCAGGTGAATTACAGGGGCCCGTACAGGAAGCCGAGAAGGGAACGTACGATCGACAACCGTGCAGCAAGGTTCCGAGAACTCTTCCCGTCGCGGCCGTCGCTCCTCCACCATGGGCGGCATGCCGCTCAATGACATTCCGTGGTGGCGCTGGCGCAGCAACGTGCGCTCGGCGCTGCACATGCTCTCCGACCCCGTCTTCCATCACGAGTGCTGGCTGGCCGGCCGGGAGGGATACGGCGACGTCACCGACGCCGTGTACCGCCTGGTCGAGGACACCTGGCTCGACAACTGGTCCGCCGAGAAATACGTCGGCACGGTCTTCCGGGACTCCGGTGAGGCCGCCCTCGTCGACGTCGCCGTGCTGCGGGTGCTGCGCATCATGCACCAGGTCGGCGCGGACGCCCCCGTCTCCGCCTATCTGGAGCATCACGGCTGGCCGGAGGCCGTCCGGGCCGCCCGCGAGGCCCATGTGCTGCTCGCCACGAACGACGGCGAGGACCCCGACGTCCCGCCCCGCTCGCTGGACGTGCTCCGCATCATGACCAGGACCGCCTGAGACCGGGGCGGTGTGGCACCCTACGGGGATGACCGCGCCGCAGCCTGCCGAGACCGCCCCCGAGCAGTACGTCCTCACGCTCTCGTGCCCCGACAAACAGGGCATCGTGCACGCCGTGTCGAGCTATCTCTTCATGACCGGCTGCAACATCGAGGACAGCCAGCAGTTCGGGGACCACGACACGGGCCTGTTCTTCATGCGCGTGCACTTCTCGGCGGACAGTCCGGTGACGCTCGACAAGCTGCGGGCGAGCTTCGCCGCGATCGGCGACTCGTTCCGGATGGACTGGCAGATCCACCGCTCCTCGGACCGGATGCGGGTCGTGCTGATGGTCAGCAAGTTCGGCCACTGCCTCAACGACCTGCTGTTCCGTTCCAGGATCGGGGCCCTGCCGGTCGAGATCGCGGCGGTCGTCTCCAACCACACCGAATTCGCCGAGCTCGTCGCCTCGTACGACGTTCCCTTCCGCCACATCCCCGTGAGCAGGGAGAACAAGGCGGAGGCGGAGGCGCAGCTGCTGGAGCTGGTCCGCGAGGAGGACGTGGAACTGGTCGTCCTGGCCCGCTACATGCAGGTCCTCTCGGACGATCTGTGCAAGCAGCTCAACGGCCGGATCATCAACATCCACCACTCGTTCCTGCCGAGCTTCAAGGGTGCCAAGCCGTACCACCAGGCGCACGCCCGCGGTGTGAAGCTGATCGGTGCGACGGCGCACTACGTCACGGCCGACCTCGACGAGGGTCCGATCATCGAGCAGGAGGTCGAGCGGGTGGGCCACGGCGTGACGCCGGACCAGCTGGTCGCCATCGGGCGCGATGTGGAGTGTCAGGCCCTGGCGCGCGCGGTCAAGTGGCACGCGGAGCGGCGCATCCTGCTGAACGGCCGCCGTACGGTGATCTTCGCGTAGCCCGTACCGACCGGTGGAGCGCCGAGCGCCTCAGAGCCTGCTGAGAGAGGCCGCGGCGAAGAGCACGTCCCGGATGGCGTCGCGGTCCCCGCGCTGCCCGGCCGCCGCCTCCACGGGCGGCACGTGCCCCGCCACCAGCTGACAGAACTCCACGCCGTCCAGCGCGACCTGCGCCACCGTGTGGTCGGCGGAGCCGACGGCGGCGGGGGAGTCCAGCGCGATGTACCAGTTGCCGCCGCCCGAGCCCTCGACCTCCAGATGGAGCGAGCGGCCCGGGGACCCGGCCGTCACCAGCCGGCGGGCCGGACCGGCGAGCCCCGCCCGGCGCCGCACGGCGAGGGCGGCCGGCAGGAGCCGCGCCGCCAGGTCGATCATCCGGTGCAGATGGGCGGCGGAGGGCGGCTCGTACGGGTAGTCCACCGCGTCCGCGATGTCATCGGCGTGCACCCAGCACTCGAACGCCCGGTCCAGCAAGGCGTCCTGCAACGGCAGAGCGAAGTCGCCGTAGGAGACGGAGAGATCCGAGACACCGCGCCCCGCGAAGGACGCGGTGCGGATGAGGGTGTGGCTCTGGTCTCGCCACGGTTCGCGGATGCTGCGGGTCGGCGGGCGCCGGGCGGAGGACCAGTACATCTCGGTGCGCGAGGTGGGCGTGAGCGGCAGCTCCGAGCCCCGGCGCGGGGTGCCGGGGACGCTTTCCGCGAGCGGGTCGTCGAGGCCGAGGGCGGTGCTGACCAGGCCGTCGACGGTCAGCAGATGACCGATGACACCGGCGACCGTCGTCTTGCGGTTCACCCCGCGCTCGTCCTCGAACCACTTCAGCCGCACCGGGGCGTGCCACTCCGAGTCGCCGATGTCGCGCAGCAGCGCGTCGAGCCGCGCCGTCTCGGCGTCGTACGGGGCGGCCCACTCCGGAACCGGGATCCTGGCCGGCCGGCGGTTCAGACAGTTCTCCAGCACCCGGGTCCGGAGCAGCGGATCCAGGTCCAGGCTGCGGTCGGTGTGCAGCAGGCCGACCGCGTCGCGCAGTCGCAGGGCCTCGTCCGCACAGGGGGCGCATTCCGTGAGGTGCGCCTCGACGGCCTCGGTCTCCTCGGCCGAGCACGCGGCCAGCGCCCAGGCTCCGAGAAGGGCCTTCAGGACGTGGTGCGGCAGCGCCGGTGGGGGCGGGCCGGGCGGATCGCCGTCGGGCCGCGCCTGCGCCTCCTCCGGCGCAGGTTCCGGTTCCGGTTCCGGTACTGCTTCCGCTTCCGGTTCCGGAGGTACGTGCACGGGTCGCTGCGGCGGGACGAACCGGCTCGGGTCGAAGTCGTCCGCGGCGGCCCGTGGGCCCGGTATGCGCGGGGCGCCCCGTGCCATGTCGTCCCGTCCGTCTCCCTCGCGGCCGTCCTCGTCGCGGCTGTCCGCGTCGTCGGTCACAGCGGCCGCCCGTATCCCGGCGGTGAGGAGCCCTCCAGCGGCCGGGTGTGCGCGGTGGACAGCAGTTGCAGCCCCAGCCGCAGCCGGCGGCGCGCCTCGTCCTCGGTGACCCCGAGGTCGGTCGCGGTCTGCCGGTAGTCGCGGCGCTGGATGTACGCGAGCTCCAGCGCGGCCCGCAGCGGTGCGGGCATGGACGCGACGATGTAGTCGGCGCGGGCCGCCGCGGTGGCCAGGCGCACCCGTTCCTCCAGGCCGGCCGGGTCGACGCCGGTCCCGCCGTACGCGTCGTCCTCCCCGCGTCCGCCGTACGTGCCGTACGCGTCGTCCGTCCGCGGGGCGGCGGCGGTCCGGCGCAGCCGCTGCACGGATTCGCGGTGGGTGAGTCGGGCGACCCAGGAGCGCATCGAGCCCTGCTTGGGGTCGTAGGCGTCGGGGTTCTCCCACACGTAACCGAAGACCTCACGGGTGACGAGGTCCGCTGCGCTCTCGTCGTCGAGCATCCGGTTGGCCTGGCTGTGCACGAGGGAGGCGAACCGGTCGTAGAGCTCGCCGAGGGCGGCCGCCTCGCCGCGTGCCAGACGCTGCTGCATCCTGCGGTCCCAGCGGGGTGGTGCGTTTTTGGCCATGCGACCCCCAGCCCTGTGCCGTCAGGGCCTCTCGCCCTGTACCCCTCGTCACATCGAATGTAGTCGGCAAGGCTGACCGAGCACGCCCCTTTACGGCAAGTACGTCCCCGCGGTCGCCCTGGATGGTAGGGAATGCGGCACCCCGCAGCGACGGAATCGGACCTGAAGTGATCATTTCTGCCCGAAACAGTTCTGGGCCTTCCTGCGGGAGGCGGTGTTTCATGGGGAGTGCGCCTGGGCAGCCGCGAGGAGGAACGCAAACTTCCGGATCACTGGAACCCCCGGATCCCCGGAACGAGAGGCCCAGCCGCGTGAGCACACCATGCCCTCCTGGAAACCAACCTCCGGCCGCAACGTCCCACACCCCCTGGCTGACCCAGGAACGTTCCCGGAAGCCGCTGGAAGTGGCCGAGACCGAGCAGGGCGTGTGGACCGTGCTGCACATGCGCGGTGAACTGGACCTGGTGACCTCGCCCGTGGTCCGCCAGTCCGTCCACGACGCCGTGGCCGTGGGCTGCCACAACGTGGTGCTCGACCTCTCCGAGGTCTTCTTCTGCGACTCCAGCGGCGTCGGCGTCCTGATCGCCTCCCGCCGCCTGATGCGCTCCTGCGGCGGCCGCCTGCGGCTGATCCTGCCCGCCCGGGGCGCCGAGGAGGGCTCCCACGTCAACCGGGTGCTCGCCGCGCTGGGAGTACGCCGACTGTTCGAGGTCTACCCGGACCGGAACTCCGCCGTCGACGAGGAAGCCCAGCCGCTCTCGGCCTGAAACGGCTGCCGGCCGGTCGCCTGCCCGGACATTAATACCGGGTTGTCACACTGGTGACGCGCGTAAGTGACACGTGACGCCTGCGGGCGTCGTACGCTCCCCGCATGGACAGCGCAGAGTATGAGCGCAAGATCGCCTTCCGCTTCGCCGCCTTTGACCAGGACGGCAACGGATACATCGATCGCGCGGATTTCAACGCCGCCGCGGCCCGTCTGCTCACCGAGTTCGGTACGACGGCCCGCTGCGACAAGGGCCAGGCGCTCTACAGCGGGGCCGAGGCGTTCTGGCAGGGCATGGCGGGCATCGCCGACGTCGACGGGGACCAGCGGGTCACTCGCGAGGAGTTCGTGGGCGGCGCGGTGAAACGGCTCCGCGACAACCCCGAGCGCTTCGCGGAGATCGCCCGCCCCTTCCTGCGGGCGGCGATCGCGGTGGCCGACCAGGACGACGACGGCGCGGCCGCGGTATCGGCGGTCGAGCGGGCCCTACGGGTTCTGGGCGCGAGCCCGGACGCGGCGGCGTTCGCCGCACAGAGCCTGGACGCCGACCGTGATGGGCGGATCGCCGAGGCGGAGGCGGTGGCGGCGCTCGCCGGCTACTTCACGGTGATCGAACCCGACGCGTAGCCCTTGGGCGGGCGGCAGCGGGGCCCTTGGGCTCGGGGCCCTGGCCGTTGCCCCGGACCGGGGTGCGGGGTTCCGTCCTCAAGCGCCGGACGGGCTTGTTTGTGCGGGTGCTCCGCGTGGGGTGCGCGGTGTGCCGGTGGGTGGGGGTCCGGGGCCCCTCCGGGGTGTCTCCTCGGACGACGAACGTTCGGCGGGTACGCAGCCGGAGCCGGGTATCTGTTCGTCGTCCTGCGGGGACTCCCCTGCACGGCCCCGGACCCGGCCGTCCTGCGTCTGCGACAGTCGCAGGGCCGGTGTGCAGGCGCGGGTGAGGCAGGGTGGGGCCGTGCAGGGGGGTCCCCGCAGGAAATGGCGTACGACCCGGGTTCATCACGGTCCCGGGTGCACACGCCATTTCTGAGGAGACGCCCCGGAGGGGCCACACCCCCACCCACCGGACAAGGCGCACCCCCACGGGGAAAGCCGCACCCAACCAAGCCCGTCCGGCGCTTGAGGACGGAACCCCGCACCCCGGACCGGGCGCACCGAGGAGCGAGCCGCGCCCGGGACCGGGCACACCGGCGGAGCCAGCCGCGCACCCGCGGAGCCGGCCGCACCCCGGAACGGGGGACCGTTCAGGCCGTGAAGCGTTCGCGGAGGCGGTACTTCAGGACCTTGCGGAGCGCCTCGTTGCGGGGCAGCGCGTCCACCAGTTCCAGTTGCTCCGGGAGCTTGTGGACCGACAGGCCCTCGTCGCGCAGGTAGGCCGTCAGTTCGGGGAGGGTGAGGGGGGCGGCGTTCGGGGGCTGCTCCACCACCGCGCAGACACGTTCGCCGCGTGACTGGTCGGGAAGGCCGATCACCGCCGCGTCGCCCACGCCTGGGTGGCGGGCCAGGAGGTCCTCTATCTCCTTCGCCGAGATGTTCTCGCCCTTGCGGATGATGATGTCCTTCAGCCGCCCGGTGAGCACCAGGTGCCCGCTCGGCCGGAGGTGCCCGACGTCGCCCGTGATGAGGAAGCCGTCCTCGTCGAAGGGGGTGGCGGCGGAGGCGAGGTAGCCCTGGCAGACCGCCTCGCCCCGCAGACGCACCTCGCCGTCCGTCCCGTGCGGCACCCGCTTGCCGTCCTCGTCGGTGATCCGGATCTCCATGCCCTCGGGCGGCCGGCCCTCCGTCTCTGCGAGGTGTTCCACCGTGTCGTCGGGGGCGCCCATCGTGATCATGGGGACCTCGGTCATGCCGTAGCCGTGGGTGAGCTGGACACCCATCTCGCGGACCACCGCGTGGTAGATCTCGGGGGGCTTCGGGGCGCCGCCGCCCGCGAGGAGGCGGAGGGTGGGGATGAGCGGGGCGGACGGGGCCTTGCGCTGTTCCGTCAGGAACATGGAGTAGAAGGCCGTGGAGCCGCCCGCGACCGTCACCCCGTGGCGCCGGTAGCCCGCAAGGGCGTCGGGCATCGCGAAGTGCTCGAACAGCACGGCGGGGAAGCCGTACAGCAGCAGCATCACCGAGTAGTCCGGCCCGGCGACATGGGCGAACGGGAAGGCCATCGAGCCGACGTCGTCCGCCGACAGGTGCAGGGCGTGGGCCAGGCAGGAGCCGCCCGCGATCAGGCTGCGGTCGGTGTGCAGGACGCCCTTGGGGTCGGATGTGGTGCCCGAGGTCCAGTAGATCCAGCGCACCGTCGTGCCGTCGGCGGGCGGCGGGGGCAGGATCGCCGGGTCGGCGTCCGGGAGGGTGTCGTACGCCTCGAAGATCCGGGGCGGGTGTGCGAGGTCCGACGACAGGCGGGCGGCCATCGCCGTGTGGTCGAAGCCGCGCCAGGTGCCCGGCACCGCGAAGAACTCCGCCTTCGCCTCACGCAGCGCGAACCCGACCTCGCGGTCTCGGTAGAAGGGGATGACGGGCGTCTGTACCGCACCGATCCGGGCCAGCGCGAACGACAGCAGGGCCGTCTCCAGCCTGGTCGGCAGCTGCCAGGCGACGACGGTCCCCGGGCGTACTCCCATGGCGTACAGGCCCGCCGCCACGCGTTCGGCCCGGGTGCGCAGTTCGCCGAAGGTGAGCGTGCGGTCGTCCTGGATCAGGAAGGGCCGGTCCGGCGTCAGGGCGGCCCGGCGTTCGATGAGCTCCCAGAAGGTGCCTGATGCACCCAGGGAGTGTGCGGTCTCGTTCACGGCGAACCCCTCACAGCTGACGGGTAGTCAGATCGTGCGGAGAGCGTAGAGCGCTGCGCCTTGTCGGTCCAGGGGTGCGGGGCTAGCCTGTGGGCGACGTCAATCTGACGGGCCATCAGAAAAGCGTGCGCCGAAGGGGACACCATGACGGAACTGCCTCGGATCGTCAGCGTCGACGACCATGTGATCGAGCCGCCGCACCTCTTCTCGACCTGGCTGCCCGCCAAGTACCGCGAGCGCGGCCCACAGCCCCTGACCGCGGGCATCGGTGAGCTGGCGTACACCGGCGGCAAGTACGTCATCACCATGGATCCGGACGGGCCGCCCACCGACTGGTGGATCTACGAGGACCTCAAGTTCCCGTACAAGCGGAACATCGCCGCGGTGGGATTCGACCGCGACGACATGACGCTGGAGGGGATCACCCGGGCGGAGATGCGGCCCGGCTGCTGGGATCCCGTCGAGCGGCTGAAGGACATGGACCTCAACCATGTCGAGGCGAGCCTCTGCTTCCCCACCTTCCCGCGCTTCTGCGGGCAGACCTTCGCCGAGGCCCACGACAAGGAGGTCGCGCTCGCCTGTGTGCGCGCGTACAACGACTGGATGGTCGAGGAGTGGTGCGGGGACAGCGGCGGCCGGCTGATCCCGCTCTGCATCATCCCGCTCTGGGACATCGATCTGGCTGTCGCGGAGATCAGGCGGAACGCGGCGCGCGGGGTGCGGGCGGTGACCTTCTCGGAGATCCCGACCTACCTGGGGCTGCCGTCGATCCACTCCGGCTACTGGGACCCGTTCTTCGCGGTCTGCCAGGAGACCGGCACGGTCGTGAACATGCACATCGGGTCCAGCTCGCAGATGCCCGCCGCGTCCCCGGACGCCCCGCCCGCCGTCCAGGCCTCGCTCTCGTTCAACAACGCTATGGCCTCGATGATGGACTTCCTCTTCAGCGGGGTGCTGGTCAAGTTCCCGCAGCTCAAGCTCGCCTACAGCGAGGGCCAGATGGGCTGGATCCCGTACGCCCTGGAGCGCGCCGACGACGTCTGGCAGGAGCACCGGGCCTGGGGCGGGGTGCGCGACCTGATCCCCGAGCCGCCGTCCACGTACTACTACCGGCAGATGTTCTGCTGCTTCTTCCGCGACAAGCACGGCATCGCCTCGCTCGACGTCGTCGGGCGGGACAACGCCACGTTCGAGACCGACTACCCGCACGTCGACTCGACCTTTCCGCACACCAAGGAGGTCGCGCTCGACCACGTCAAGGGACTGGACGACGAGACCGTCTACAAGCTGATGCGCGGGAACGCGATCCGGATGCTCGGCCTGGACCTCGACAAGTAGGCGCGCACGTCATGGACCTTGCGTACACGGAGGAAGAGGAAGCCTTTCGGGCGCGGCTGCGGGAGTGGCTGGGCTCGGTGCTCCCCGGGCTGCCCGGGAAGCCGGACCCCGGTGACTGGCCGGGGCGGCGGGCGTACGACAGCGGGTGGCAGAAGCTGCTGTACGACGCCGGGTACGCGGGCCTGCACTGGCCCGCCGACGCCGGCGGCCGGGGCGCCACCCCCACGCAGCACCTGATCTTCCTGGAGGAGACGGAGCGGGCCGGGGCGCCCTACGTCGGGGCCAACTTCGTCGGGCTGCTGCACGCCGGGCCCACCATCGCCGCCGAGGGAACCGCCGGGCAGCGGGCCCGCTGGCTGCCGCCGGTGCTGCGCGGCGAGGAGATGTGGTGCCAGGGGTTCAGCGAGCCGGACGCGGGTTCGGACCTGGCCTCGCTGCGTACCCGGGCGGTGCGCGATGGCGACGACTACGTGGTGAGCGGGCAGAAGATCTGGACCTCGCACGCGGAGGTCGCCGACTGGTGCGAGTTGCTGGTGAGGACGGATTCGGATGCGCCGAAGCACCGGGGCATCAGCTGGCTCGCCATGCGGATGGACGCCCCCGGCGTCACCGTCCGGCCGCTGCGCACGCTCGCCGGGTCCACCGAGTTCGCCGAGATGTTCCTGGACGAGGTGCGGGTGCCCGTCTCGCACCGGGTCGGCGCGGAGAACGACGGCTGGCGGGTCACGATGGTCACGCTCTCCTTCGAGCGCGGCACCGCCTTCGTCGGCGAGGTCGTCGCCTGCCGCCGGACCCTGGACGCGCTGGCCGCCGAGGCCCGCAGGAGCGGGCGCTGGGACGACGCGGTGCTGCGGCGACGGCTGGGCAGGCTCAACGCCGAGTTCCGCGCGCTGTGGCGGCTCACCCAGTGGAACGTCAGCGAGGCACAGAGCACCGGTGGCGTTCCGGGGATCGGGGGCTCGGTCTTCAAGCTGCGGTACTCGCACGCCCGCCAGGAGCTCTACGAGGCGGCGGCCGAGGTGCTCGGCGGGGGTGACGCCCTCGATCTGGACCGGGAATGGGTGCTGGACCGGCTGTCCTCGCTCTCGTACACGATCGCGGCCGGCACCTCGCAGATCCAGCGCAACATCGTCGCCGAGCGGATACTCGGCCTGCCGAAGGGGCGGTGAGCGGAGGGTGGACTTCCAGCTCTCGGAGGACCAGCGGGCCCTGCGGGCGGGCATACGGGACCTGCTCGCCGGCCGGTTCGGCAGGGACCGGATGCGGGCGGCGCACGAGAACGGCGGGGGAGCCGACCGGGCGCTGTGGCGGGAGCTCGGCGCGGCCGGGTTCTTCGCGCTGCGGCTGCCGGAGGAGGCGGGCGGGGTGGGACTCGGCCTGCCCGAGTCCGTCCTCCTGTTCGAGGAGGTCGGGCGGGCGCTGCTGCCCGGTCCGCTCGCTGCCACCCAGCTTGCCGCGGGCGCGGTGAAGGGGGCGGCCGAGGGCGAGGCCGTGGTGGCTCTGGCGCAGGCGGGACGGCCCGTGGGGCACCTGGAAGGGGCCGATGCGCTGCTGGTCCTGGACGGCGACCGGACGCGGGTGGTGACCGGCACGGTGCTGCGGCAGGTGGTGGACGGGGCCAGGCCCGTGCGCTCGCTCGACCCGGGTACGCCGCTGTGGCGGGTGCCGGACCTCGCCGCGTACGGCGGTGAGCCGCTGGCCGATGGGGCGCGGCTGCGGTGGGAGGGTGCCCTGCTGACCGCGGCCGAACAGCTCGGCAGTTCGACCCGCAGCCTGGAGGCGGCGGTCCAACACGCCGGTGAGCGGGAACAGTTCGGAGCGCCGATCGGGGCCTTC
Organism: Streptomyces sp. NPDC087901; assembly: GCF_044742205.1. Classification (NCBI taxonomy): domain Bacteria; kingdom Bacillati; phylum Actinomycetota; class Actinomycetes; order Kitasatosporales; family Streptomycetaceae; genus Streptomyces; species Streptomyces sp. NPDC087901. Next base: position 707,823 of record NZ_JBIUUC010000003.1, on the reverse strand, counting down.
CAGGCGGTCAAGCATCTGTGCGCCGGAATGCTGGTGCGTTCCGAGCCGGCCCGCAGCGCCGTCTACGCGGCGGCCGTGACCGGGGACCCGGTGGAGGCCGCCGGGGCCAAGCTCCTCGCCGACGAGGCCGCCGTCGACAACGCCCGCGACTGCCTCCAGGTGCACGGCGGTATGGGCTTCACCTGGGAGGCGGACGTTCATCTGCGTCTCAAGCGGGCCTGGCTGCGGGCCGGGCAGTGGGTGACGGCGGCGGATGCGGAGGAGGCGCTGGCGGCCGATCTGGGATGAGGCGGGGCGGGTGGGTGCCCGGCGCACGCACGTGACGCGACGGACCCCTGAGGTTCACGCTGCGGAGTGACGCAGCGCAGTCGGTATCGGTCGATACCGGCTTGTGTCCTTTGCGTGATTCGTCACGGGGTGGAGTCGGTGCCGGGCTCGGGTACGCTCCGTTGGATGCGAGTGGTTCTGGAACCTGGCGATCCGGATGTGGCCTGTGCGGCTACTCCGGTCCGCGAGAGGTGCCCTGCTCGTGATCCACACGGAAGCGCCGGGCCTGCCGGGGAAACGATTCCCGGGGCCGTGAGGCGCCTCTGTTCGACTCCCCGCAGAGCGCGTCGCACAGTATGCACCACGCGTACTCCTTCGCGTTGGAATATGCCCGAAGCGCTTGTTGCGGTGACTGTACGTCAACCATGCTGTCTCGCAGGGGAATCACGTTCCGTGACCCTGAGGAGGCGCGAGGCGATGTGTCCGCCGGTTCGGATGGTGTGAGCGGTGCAGGTGCTTCAGGTTCAGTTGGAGGTCGGGCCCGACCCCGCGGAGGTCGGACGGGCCCGCAGATGGGCGCGTTCGAGGCTCGTCGGGTCCGGGATAGGAGACGACGAGCCGCTGGCCGAGACGCTCATCCTGCTCATCTCGGAGCTCGTCACCAACGCGGTCGTGCACACCGGCTGTCCGGCCGTGCTGCGCATGCTGTTCGGCTCGACGGGGGCCCCGGGCAACGCGGGGACCGTCCGGGTCGAGGTGGCCGACACCAGCTGCCGCCCGCCGCAGCAGCGGCATGCGGAGGGCGAGGACACCGGCGGCCGCGGGCTTGAGCTGGTCGACGGCCTGGCCGACCGCTGGGGCTGGCAGCCGGAAGGCGCGGGCAAGCGCATCTGGTGCGAGGTCGACCGGGGCATCCCGCTGATTCAGGTGCAGCTGCAGCCCGGCCCCCACGGAGTGGGCCCGCAGGCCGCCCCCGAGTGTGACGGCACGGGTCATGACGCCGACGGACGCGGCGCGGGTGTCGCGTACGAGGCCTCGCACGCCGGTATCCACCGCGCCTGAGGGCTGTCGCCGCCGCGCACGGGGACGCCCGCCGCGTATCGGGCCCCCGGCGTGCGGCAGCGGCTCAGAGGACGGCGACCGGGGCGACCGGTGTACCGGTGGCGCCGACGAAGGGCTCCGGCATGGCGGAGAGCAGGAAGGCGTAGCGCCCCGCGTCCGCACAGGCTGTGGACAAGCCCTCCAGGTTCCAGTTCTGGCCCTGGAGCATGCCCATCTCGACCAGATCGAGTGCGTGCACCCCCAGCCACAGGTCCTCGATCTCCGGCGGGAAGATCTCGAAGGTCAGCGTGTCATTGGCGACCGCGGCCACATCCCGGGTCCGGAACCACTCCGGCGTACGGATCGAAAGACCCGGCGACGGATACCCGTAGGCGTTCTTGTCCCCGGAGAGATACACCTGCACCTGTCCCGTCCGTACGAGCACGATGTCCCCGGACCGCACCCGGACCCCGGCCAGCTCCTCGGCCGCCTCCAGGTCCTCGGGGGTGACCGCGTGGCTGCCCGGCAGCCGGTCCACGCCGTGGGCGCGCGCCACGTCGAGGAGGACCCCGCGCGAGACGACGTGCGGTGCCTTGTCGATGCCGCTGAACTGTGCGCCGCCGTGGGCGGTGATGGTCGCGGCGGGCCGGCCGTTGTAGATCTTCCCCGAGTGCGACGCGTGGGTGAGCGCGTCCCAGTGGGTGGCGGTCTGGAGGCTGAGGACCGCGGTGTCGTCGCTGGTGGCTACGGTGCCGGGGCCGAAGAGCTCCTGGTTGATCTGGATCATGGTGTGCAGCGGATTGACCCGCCCCGGGATCAGCCCGTTCTGTACGCCGTCCTGCTGGAGGGGGAGCGCGAGCGGGATGCGCCGGCCGGAACGGACGGTGGCCGCCGCCTCGCGTACGACCTCGTCGGTGATGAGGTTGAGCGTCCCGATCTCGTCGTCTGCTCCCCAGCGACCCCAGTTGTTCACGCGCTTGGCGAGGTCGTGGAACTCGGCCGGCAAAGACATGGCGCCTCCTGGGGCTTGTGCCGGTGGACCTGATGACCCATAGAATCTAACGGTCCGTCAGAAACCGCGGGAAGGGGCCGGGCATGGGGAACTTCTTGGCAGGCAAAGTGGTGGCCGTGACGGGTGCCGGGCGCGGCATCGGGCGGGCCGTCGCGCTCGCCGCGGCGGCCGAGGGGGCGCGGGTCGTGGTCAACGACTACGGCGTCTCCATCGAGGGAGGTGAACCCGCCAGCGAGATAGCCGAGTCCGTCGTCAAGGAGATCGTGGCGGCGGGCGGCGAAGCGGTCGCGGTGGCGGACGACATCTCCACCATGGCCGGAGGGCAGCGGGTCGTGGACACCGCGCTCGCGCAGTTCGGCCGGATCGACGGCGTCGTGTGCGTGGCCGGGATCCTGCGCGAACGCATGCTCTTCAACATGTCCGAGGCGGAGTGGGACCCCGTAGTCGCCACCCACCTCAAGGGCACGTTCACCGTCTTCCGGGCGGCGTCGGCGGTCATGCGCAAGCAGGAGGGCGCCGGCACGCTCATCGGTTTCACGAGCGGCAACCACCAGGGCAGCGTGGCCCAGGCGAACTACAGCGCGGCCAAGGGCGGCATCATCTCGCTGGTCCGCAGCGCGGCGCTCGGCCTGCACAAGTACGGCGTCACGGCGAACGCGGTCGCGCCGGTGGCACGTACCCGGATGTCCGCGAACGTCCCCATGGAGCTCAAGGAGATCGGCGAACCGGAGGACGTGGCGGCGCTCGTCGTCTACCTGCTCAGCGACCGGGCACGGGCCGAGAAGATCACCGGCCAGGTGTACACGATCGCGGGCCCGAAGATCGCGGTCTGGGCCCAGCCGAGGGAGCTGCGCGCGGGCTACGCGGAGGGTGCGGCGTGGACGCCTGAGCGGATCGCGGACTTCCTGCCCGGGACGGTGGGCACGGACCCGATGCCGATGCTGGCGCAGCTGGAGGAAATGGCGGCGGCGGCGAAGGCCGCGGCGCGCCCGAACGCGTAGCCGGCTGGGCCTTCCCGCCCCTGGGGCGGGCGCCCACCGGGCTTTCGCTCCTGCGGGGTGCGAGGCGCAGTTTCAGCCCTTCCGGCGCTTGAGGAGCGGGGGTACGGGGGCGGAGCCCCGGTTGGCGCCGAGCCCCGGCTGCCGGGGCTCGGGGGACCCCCTCGGCGGGCTTGATTCCGCTCCCGTGCACGTACGAGTGCGGGAAGGGCCCCGGGAATTCAGGGAACACCACCGCCGAGCGCGTGCTCGGCCTACCGAGGGAGCCGAGATGAGAGGCGTCGTCTTCGACGGCAAACGGACCGAGGTCGTCGACGACCTGGAGATACGCGACCCCGGCCCCGGCGAGGTGCTGGTGGCGGTGGCCGCGGCAGGGCTCTGTCACAGCGATCTGTCGGTGATCGACGGGACGATCCCGTTCCCGCTGCCGGTCGTGCTCGGGCACGAGGGCGCGGGGGTGGTCGAGGCAGTCGGCGCGGGCGTGAGCCATGTCGCGCCCGGCGATCATGTCTCCCTGTCCACACTCGCCAGCTGCGGCGCGTGCGCGCAGTGCGACCGGGGCCGGCCGACGATGTGCCGGAAGGCGATCGGCATGCCGGGGCAGCCGTTCTCGCGCGGCGGGAAACCGCTGTACCAGTTCGCGTCCAACTCGGCCTTCGCCGAACGGACCCTGGTCAAGGCCGTGCAGGCGGTCAGGATCCCCGAGGACCTGCCGCTGACCTCGGCCGCCCTGATCGGCTGCGGGGTGCTGACCGGGGTCGGAGCCGTACTGAACCGGGCCAGGGTCGACCGCGGCGAGAGCGTCGTCGTGATCGGCACCGGCGGCATCGGGCTCAACGTGATCCAGGGCGCGCGCATCGCCGGCGCGCTGACGATCGTCGCGGTCGACTCCAACCCGGACAAGGAGGCGGTGGCCCGGCAGTTCGGTGCCACGCACTTCCTCACCTCGGCCGAGGGGGTCAAGGAGATCCTGCCGCACGGCGCCGACCACGCCTTCGAGTGTGTGGGCCGCACCGAGCTGATCCGTACCGCGATCGATCTGCTGGACCGGCACGGTCAGGCGATCCTGCTGGGCGTACCGGCGGCGACGGCCGAGGCGTCGTTCCTCGTCTCGTCGATGTACCTGGACAAGTCCATCCTGGGCTGCCGCTACGGCTCCTCACGCCCGCAGCGGGACATCGCGCTGTACGCGGAGCTGTACCGGGAGGGCCGGCTGCTGCTGGACGAACTCGTCACCGAGACCTACCCGGTGGAGGACTTCGCCAAGGCGGCGGACGACGCGCACCACGGGCGGGTGGCCCGGGGGGTGCTGGTCTTCTGAGGAGCGGGCGCGGCCGGGGGCACCGGCCGCGCCCCGGGTCCGGGGGCCTTGCTCAGAGGGAAACGCTCCGGGCGTCTCCTCCCGTCTCCGTCCTCGTCCCGGAACCGATGCCGTCCGGCCCGGCTGCCGTCCGCGGCTTGCGGAGAGAGAAGGCGAGCAGGCCGCCGACGGCGGAGGCGGCGCCCCCGATCCACATCGCACCGCGGAGCCCGTCGGCCACCTCTGCCACCGCCGGGGCGGCCCCGGTGTCTCCGGCCGTACCCGCGGTGGCCACCGCGACGAGCAGGGCGAGCCCCGCCGCGCCGCCGATCTGCTGAGACGTGCTGGCCAGCGCGGAGGCGATGCCGGCTTCCTGCGGGGCGACACCGGACGCGGCGCAGGCGAACATCGCCGGGAACGTGACGCCGCCGCCCACACCCCAGACGACCAGGCCGGGGACCAGGTGCCAGAAGGAGGCGTCGGCGGACATGGCGACCGCCAGCGCGACCATGCCGGCACCGTTTGCGGTCATGCCCAGGAAAAGAGTGGTGCGCGGGCCCAGCCTGCCGAGCATCGCCCCGGCGAGCTTCAGCGATGCCCCCATGGAGATCACCGTCAACGGCACGAAGGCGAGGCCGGCCTCCAGGGCGTCGTAACCCAGCACGCCCTGAAGGTAGTTGGTGAAGATGTAGTACGAGCCGCCCAGGGCGCTCTGGAAGACCAGGATGATCAGGATCGCTGTCACCAGGCTCCGGTTACGGAACAGCCGCAGGGGGACGAGAGGGCCCTTCGCCCGCTTCTCGACCAGTACGAAGACCGCGAGGACCACAGCTCCGGCCACGATCGAACCGGCCCCGCGCAGCGTGCCCCAGCCGGCCTCCGGGCCGCTGACCAGGCCGAGAACGAGGAGTGAGGAGCCGACGGTGGCGAGCAGCGCGCCGAAGGCGTCGAAGCCGTCGCGGTCGGGGGCCGTGCGTGCGTCGGGTGCCAGCACGGCCGGCGCGGCGACGGCGGCGAGCAGGGCGAGCGGGACGAGAACGAACAGCACCCATTCCCACCCCCACGCCTGGGTGAGCACGCCGCCGAGCAGCGCACCGGCAGCCAGTCCGCCGCTGCCGGCCGCGCCCCAGAGAGCGAGCCCCTTCGTGCGCTCGGGCCCCTCGGCGAACCGGGTGTGGATGAGGGCGAGGGTGGCGGGCGTGAGCAGCGCGGCGCCGAGGCCCTGGATCGCGCGGGCGGCGACGAGGAGGGCAGGGCTCTCCGCGAAACCTCCCAGCAGGCACGAGAGCCCGAAGACCGTCAGGCCCAGGACGAATACGCGACGGGCGCCCAGCCGGTCGACCGCGCGGCCGCCGAAGAGCAGGAATCCGCCGAAGGCCACCGCGTAGGCGCTGACCACCCACTGCAGGGAGCGGGTGCTGAAGCCGAGCGCACTGCCGATCTCCGGGAGCGCGACGAACACGATGTTGTAGTCGACGGCGACGATGAACTGGGCGAACGCCAGCAGCGCGAGCATCGCCCCGGTGCGCCGCGCCGGGGGGACGGGAAGGGTGACCACTGATCCGACTCCTGAGTGCACAAGCGTGGCTCTGCACGCCATGGATATACACGCCGTGGATTTACTGAACGGCGTGTAGTGACTGCACGGAGGTTAGTACCTGCACGCTGTAAGATGTCAAGCGTGGGAGACCAGACACCGAACCGCCGGGCTCGCCTCCGCGCCGAAACGGGCGCGGAGATCAAGACGATTGCCCTCGAGCTCATGGCCGCCAGTGGGCCGGACGCGATCACCCTGCGCGCCATCGCCCGCGAGATGGGCATGACGGCAGGCGCCATCTACGGCTACTACGCGACGCGCGACGACCTCATCACCACGCTGATCAGGGACGTGCACACCTCACTCATCGATACGCTCGAAGCCGCCCGGGACGGAGCGCTCCGCGATGACGCGGCCGGCCGCATGCTGGCGTGGGCCGGAGCGTTCCGTGAGTGGGCGCTGGCCAACCCCGAGGGGTTCCGGCTCATCTACGGCGACCCCGTGCCGGGCTATGTGGCTCCCGATGAGGGGGCGGCACCCGAAGCGGGGCTGCGTACATGCGCGGGGCTCACCGGGCTCGTCGCCGACGCCTGGCCCGAGGCGGAGTCCCGCCAGTCGCGGGGCGACTACCAGTGGTCCGACTTCGACCCGCACCTGACGGCCATGGTGCGGGAGCGGTTTCCCGGACTGCCTCCTGCGGCGGTCGCGTTGGCCCTGCGCGTCTGGGGGCGCCTGCACGGACTGGTGTCCCTGGAGGTGTACGGCCACCTGCGCCGTCAGACGCCCGATCCGGGGAAGATCTACCGGGCCGAGATGCTCGATCTGCTCGCCTCGTTGGGCCTCGCGGCACAGGCGTAGGGCGAGCGCGGCCGCCTCAGACCCGGTTCGCCTCCGTCGACCGGAACGTCCGCCGGTACACCGTCGGTGACACCCCCAGTGCCGCCTGCAGATGCTGGCGCAGCGAGGTGGGGGTGCCGAATCCGGCGTCCCGGGCGATCCGGTCGATCGACAGATCGGTGGACTCCAGCAGGTGGCGGGCCCGTTCCACCCGCTGCCGGGTCAGCCACTGGACCGGGCTGATCCCGGCCTCCTCGCGGAACCGCCGGGTGAACGTCCGTACGCTCATCGACTCCTGCTGCGCCATGTCGCGCAGCAGGATCGGCGACTCCAGCCGCCCGAGCGCCCAGGCGCGGGCGGTGGTGGTGGCCGAGGCCCCCGTGTCGGGGACCGGGCGCTGGATGTACTGCGCCTGGCCGCCGTCGCGGTGCGGCGGTACGACCGTGCGCCGGGCGACGTCGTTGGCGACGGCGGTGCCGTGGTCGCGGCGCACCATGTGCAGGCAGAGGTCGATGCCGGCGGCCACCCCGGCCGACGTCAGGACGTCGCCGTCGTCGATGAACAGGACGTCGGGGTCGACCCGGACGGCGGGGAACAGCTTCTGGAAGTGGTCGGCGGAGGACCAGTGGGTGGTGGCCGGGCGCCCGTCGAGGTATCCCGCCGCGGCGAGGACGTAGCTGCCGGTGCAGATGGAGACCATCCGGGTGCCGGGCCTGATGTGTGCGAACGCGGCGGCGAGTTCGTCGGTCAGCCGGCCCTCGGTGTAGACGGGGCCGAGCTCGTGACTGGCGGGGATCACCACGGTGTCGGCCGTGGCGAGGGCCTCCGGGCCGTTCTCGACGGCGATCGCGAAGTCCGCGTCGGTGCTGACCGGGCCGGGTGGACGGACCGAGCAGGTCACGACTTCGTAGAGTTTGCGGCTCCGGTTCGGCTGCTCGGAACCGAATGAGCGGCCGAAAATCCTTTGGGGGATGCCCAGTTCGAAGGGGAGCAGCCCATCGAGGGCGAGAACGACGACCCGGTGCGGCACGGTACGGACTCCCTTCGGCACTAGCTGGTATAGACCATAAGCTGATACATGTCATCGGTGTGAAGGAAAAGTCAGCAGACCTCGCAGGCATTCCCGCCGCGGACCATGAAGCCGCTTTGCGCGATTCGCCACCCTTGTCACCCTTGCCCGTTGGGCCGGACCCGCTCTGGAACCGGAACTTCCGGCTCTTCTTCGTCGCCCGGACCGCGGCGCTCTTCGGCGACGGAATGATTCCGGTGGCGCTCACCGCGGGGCTGCTGGGGGCCGGACGTCCGCACTCCTCGGTGGGGTTCGCGCTGGCGGCTTGGATGGGGCCGCTGGCCCTGTTCGTCCTCTTCGGCGGCGTCCTGGCGGATCGTTTCACCCCGCGCCGGATGATGATCATCGCCGATGCGCTGCGGCTGATCGGCGCCTCCGTGCTCGCGGTCTCCTTCGCCATCGGCAACCCGCCGCTGTGGGCGGTCTACGCACTCAGCGCGGTGGCCGGTGTGGGGGCGGCGCTCTTCCAGCCGGGCGTCGCCTCGACCACGCCGCGGGTCGCGACGGACGTGCAGCGCGGCAACGCGGTGCTGCGGGTCTCCGAGGCGCTGATGACCATGGCGGGACCGGCGTTCGCGGGAGTGCTCGTCGGGCTGGCGAGCGCCGGGGCGGTCTACGCGGCGAACGCGACGACGTTCCTCGTCTCCGGTATCTGCCTCTTCCTGCTGAAGCTCGCGCCCGCCCCGTCGGACGAGGCCCCGCGCGGAACGTTCGTCGCGGAACTCGTCGACGGGTGGCGCGAGTTCAGGGCGCGCAGCTGGCTGTGGGGAGTGATCGCGATCTGGACGGTGTACGGCTTCACCGTGCTCGGTCCGATGCTCCCGCTCACCGCAGTCGAGGTCACCGAGGCACATGGTTCGGGGACGTACGGCGCGATGATGGCGGTGAACGGCGCGGGCAGTGTCGTCGGCGGCCTGCTGGCCCTGCGGCTGCGGCCGCGCCGCCCGCTGGCGGCGGGTGCCGTCGCTCTGACCGGGGTGTGCGTGAACCTGGTGGTGCTGGGGCTCGGCCTGCCGGTGTTCGCGTTGGGCGTGGGCCAGTTCGTGGCGGGCTCGGCGTTCGCGTTCTGGCTGGTGATGTGGTCGACGACCGTCCAGACGCACGTGCCGCCGGAGGCCCTGAACCGGCTGCACGCGTACGACGTGGCCGGCTCGCTGCTCATGCTGGCGGCGGGCCGCGCGCTGGCGGGGCCGGTCGCTGACCGGGTGGGGGCCCCGGAGGTGCTGCTCGCCGGTGCGGTGATCAACATGCTGGCGGTGGGCGTGCTGCTGGCGGCCCGGCCGATCCGGCGTCTGGAGCGGATCGGGTGAGCGGGCGCGGCCGAAGTGCTACCCGGGCCCGTGCCGTTGCGGCGGGAGCCGCCGTGCTGACCGTCGTGGCCGGGCTCGGGGTGCGTACCGTGGCCGACGGCGCTGTCGCCAAGTACGCCGGGGACGCGCTCTACACGGTCCTGATCTGCGCCCTCGTCGCGCTGTGCGCACCCCGCGCACGCCCACTCGCCGTGGCCGGGGCCGGGCTGGGGATCAGCTGGGCGGTCGAGCTGCTCCAGCTCACCGGGGTCCCGGCGGAGCTGTCCCGGCACAGCGCGGTGGCGCGACTGGTGCTCGGATCGACGTTCAACGCACCCGATCTGCTCTGGTACGCGGTGGGGGCGGCCGCCGCCTGGGCGGCGCACACGGCGGCTACTTCGCGCGCGCCCGGTCCTCGGACTGCTGCATCTCGATGACGCGGAGGACGTGTGCGCTGGTCTGCCGGCGCACACTGCCCGCGACGAGCAGCGCCGAGCCGGCCACCGAGAGGGGCGCGGAGAGGGCCAGGAGGATCAGCTGCTTGGGCATGGTGCTGTCCAGCTCGCAGACCGACGACGCGCGGAAGCAGTACAACGTGTCGTCCTGGCCCCACAGCAGGAAGCCCAGCCACACCCACAACACGCAGGCGACGAGCAGCAGAACGGCACCCCAGCCCTGCATCAGCGCGGATTTGTGGTGGAAGTGCTGGCGTTCGACCCACTGCATGAGAATCCCCCGGGGACGTGGACGAAGCGGCGTGGGCGTGTACGCACGCGACGCACCGTGCGCGGCGTGCCCGGCCGCCGATCGACGCAGATCGTACGCGCATGGGGGCCGGTTGGTCCGGGGCGGGCGGCGGGATATGGCCCGATCCTTGCGAACCATGTCCGTCGGGCCGCTCGTGGGAGGGGCGGCGCAGGCCGGATGCTGGGCGGCGTGAGTCAGACAACCGAGAGCGCCGCCCGGGACAACCTCCCGCGCCCCGTCGTCAAGGCGCCCCGTCGCCGCCACATCCACCGCGCCTGGATGGTCGCCGCCGTCGCCTTCGTGACGATCATCGGCGGCGCCGCCTTCAACGCCCTGCCCGGTCTGCTCATCGACCCCCTCCACGAGGAGTTCCGCTGGTCGCGCGGAGAGATCGGGCTTGCCGTCTCCTTCGACATGGCGCTGTACGGGCTCACCGCGCCGTTCGCCGCGGCGCTGATGGACCGGTTCGGCATCCGCCGGGTCGTGGTCGTCGCGCTCAGCGCCGTCGCGGCCGGTGCGCTGGCCAGTGTCTGGATGACCGCGGCCTGGCAGCTGATGATCTATTGGGGGCTGCTCGTCGGGCTCGGCACCGGCGCGATGGCGATGTCCTTCTCCGCGACGGTCACCAACCGCTGGTTCGTCGCCCGCCGCGGCCTGGTCACCGGCATCCTCACGGCCGCCGGCGCCTCGGGACAGCTCGTCTTCCTGCCCCTCTGCGCCTGGATCGTCGACCGGCATGGCTGGCGCCCCGCCTCGGTGACCGTTGCCCTGGCCGCCCTGCTCGTCGTCCCGTTCGTCATGCTCCTGATGCGCGACCACCCGGCCGACGTGGGCGTGGCCCCGTACGGCGGGGAGTACGTGGCGAAGCCCGCGCCCGCACGCGGGGCGGCGAGCCGGACCGTGCGCGTCCTGGTGGACGCGGCCCGCACCGGACCGTTCTGGCTGCTGGCCGGGTCCTTCGCGATCTGCGGAGCCTCGACCAACGGCCTCATCCGCACCCATTTCGTGCCCTCGGCCCACGACCACCACATGCCCATCACCGCGGCGGCCTCACTGCTCGCCGTCATCGGGATCTTCGACATCATCGGCACGATCTTCTCGGGCTGGCTCACCGACCGCTTCGACGCCCGCCGGCTGCTGGCCGTCTACTACGCCCTGCGCGGGGTGTCGCTGCTGTTCCTGCCGATCCTGATGCAGGCCACCGTGGAGCCGCCGATGGTCTTCTTCATCGTGTTCTACGGACTCGACTGGGTCGCCACCGTCCCGCCGACCCTGGCCCTGTGCCGGGAGCAGTACGGCGAGGACAGCGCCATCGTCTTCGGCTGGGTCCTCGCCTCCCACCAGGTGGGCGCGGCACTGGTGGCGTTCCTGGGCGGCGTGGCGCGCGACCACTTCGGCTCGTACAACGTGGTCTGGTACTCGGCGGGGGCGCTGTGCGCGATGGCGGCGCTGATGGCGCTGATGATCCGCCGGGTGAAGGGCCTGCCCGTGGACGCCGTCCCGGGGTGAACCGCTCAGCCGCTGAAGCGCCCGAACGCGCCTCGGTGGAACAGCAGAGGTCCGTCCCCCTCCTCGTCCGCCACCGCCCCCAGCGCCTCCACCCGGCCGACCACGATCAGATGGTCGCCGCCGGTGTGGACGGCCTGGATGCGGCAGTCGACCCAGGCGGGCACGGAGTCCAGCAGCGGCGAACCGGTCACGGGGGCGGGGGAGTGCGCCACCCCGGCGAACTTGTCGGCCCCGCTGACCGCGAAGCCACGGCAGAGTGCGCCCTGGTCCGCGCCCAGGATGTTGACGCAGAAGGCCCCGGCGCGGGCGATGCGCGGCCAGGTCGTCGACGTACGGGCGACCATGAACGTGACCAGCGGCGGGTCCAGCGAGAGTGACGCGAACGACTGGCAGGCGAAGCCGGACGGACCGCCCGGGCTGTCCGGACCGCCCGGATCGTGTGCCGTGACGACGGTGACGCCGCTCGCGAAGTGCCCCAGCACGCGGCGGAATTCGCCCCGGCCGAGCGGCAGCCGCTCGTCCTCGGTGACGGCCCGCAGGGCCGGGCGCGGCAGCGGATCGACCCGCTGTGGACCGGCGGTCGTCGGGGCGCCGACGGACCTGAGGTAGCGGACGGCGGTTGCGGCCATGCCTGCGTGTCCCATCACCCCTCGATTAGAACTGACGACACGTCAGATGGGAAGGGCGGGGAAAGACGGACCCCCGACCTTCGTCAGGGGTGACCCCTGCCGTTCGGCCCGGGAGTCCCGCCGCCGTCGTGCCTAGGTTCGGGCCTCATGAGAAGAGAATCCGGAAGCCGGACCCGAAGCGCACGGCCCCTGCTCGCCTGCGCGGTCCTGGGGGCGGGAGCGGCCACCGTCATGGGCCTCGCCCCGGGAGGCCTGGGGACCGAACGGGCCGTGGAGGTGACGGACGGCGCCTCGGCGTCGGTGTACCGCTCGGTGACCGGGGCGGTGGACGACGTACCCGCCTGGGCGGGAACGTTGCTGGAGGCGGCCTGCGACGGGACGCTGGTGGCCCTCGGACTGCTGCTGGTGTGGGTCTGGTGGTGTGCCTTACGACGGGGTGACACCCAGGTCTCCGCCGGTGCGGTGCTCACCGGGACCGGCACCGTACTCGCCTACGCGATCAGTGAGGCCGTGAAGCTCGTCGTCGACGAGGAGCGCCCCTGCCGGGTCCTGCTCCGTGGCGCGGCGGCGGTCGCCGAGTGCCCGCCACCGGGTGACTGGTCCTTCCCGAGCAACCACGCCACCCTCGCGGCCGGTCTGGGCGTGGGCCTGGCGCTGCTGCGGCCCCGACTGGCCGCCGTCACCCTGCCCTTGGCAGCGGCGGCGGCGCTGCTGAGGGTCCTGGTGGGGGCGCACTATCCGCACGATGTGCTGGCCGGCGCGGTGCTCGGCGGTTCGGTGGCCGCGGCCGTGCTGCTCGCGTTCCTGCCGCTCGCCCGGGCGGCGGCGTCAGCAATCGGCGGGCGGCTGCGCAGGGGCGACGACCCCGGCCTCGTGGGCGACGACCGCGGCGGCGGCCCGGTTGTCCACGCCCAATCGGGCCAGGATGGAGCTCACATGGGCCTTGACCGTCCCCTCGACCAGGTGGAGCCGGCGCGCGATCTGCCCGTTGGACAGCCCGCCGCCGAGGAAGGCCAGCACGTCGCGTTCCCGGGCGGTGAGCGCGCGGACCCGTTCCCGGGCGGCGGTACGGCGGCCGGCCAGGGCACCCGCGCCCGTCGCCGAGAGATGGGCGACGACCCGGGCCGCGACCTTCGGTGACAGATAGGCGGCGCCGTCGGCCACCGCGCGGACTCCCGCGATCAGCTCCTCGGGCTCACCCGACTTGATCAGGAACCCGGCGGCGCCGCCTCCGAGCGCCTGGAGGATGTAGTCGTCCTCGCCGAAGGTCGTCAGCATCACGACGCCCGTCGCCGGGACGGTCCGCCGGATCTCGGCGGCCGCCTCGATGCCGTCGGTCCCCGCCATCCGGATGTCGAGCACGGCCACGTGGGGGTGGTGACGGTGTACCTGTTCCACGGCCTCGTGGCCGTCCGACGCCTCGGCGACGATCTCGATACCGGGATCGGTGGAGAGCACAGCACGCACCCCGGCGCGGATCATCGGCTCGTCGTCGGCGATGAGGACGCGGATCATCTGTCTTCCTTCGTGGTGCGGGAGGGGGCGTGCGGCGTTCACGGGGCGAGTGCCTCCTTGGACAGCAGTCTGCCGTCCCGGAAGCAGAGCCGGTACGCGTCCCCGGACCGGTCGTCGAAGCGGTCGGCGGTCATCGCGTAGTACACACACGTGACGCCCGGCCCCTTCGGTTCCCCGGCCACCGGTCGCTGCCTGGTCTCGCGTTCGGGCAGCAGGTGGGTGACCGAGGCCCGTTCCTGGCCCACCCGGAGCCTTGCGTAGTCGCCCGGGTCCAGGACGGACTGCCGGGCCGAGTGGATGTCCCACCCCATGAGCGCGGCGCTCAGTACCGCCCACGCCGCCAGTGGCAGCACGACGGCGAGGGCCAGGGCCCGGCGGACGCGGCCGCGGGCGCGCCGGTGCTCCGGGGGCAGGTCCTGCCGGACGGTTTCGGGCACGGAGGCGGGGAGGTGTACGGGCGGGGTGTGCGGGAGGCGCGCGATGACTGCGAAGCCGTCGGCGTACGGGCCGTGGGTGAAGGTGCCACCCGCCAGTCGTACGCGTTCGTCCAGCCCGATCAGCCCCAGCCCGGTGCCGGGGGCGTCCGGTGGGCCCGTGGGTTCGGGCGCCGGGCCGTTCTCGACCCGTACCGTCGTCACCCCGCCTCCGTGGACCAGCCGCACGTCCACCCGGGCCCGCGGCGCGTGCTTGGCCGCGTTCGTCAGGGCCTCCTGGACGACGCGGTGGGCGGCCCGTGCGGTCGGCGGTGGCATGGCCGCGGCGTCGCCCTCGGTATGGAGAGCGACCGGGAGACCGGCGGCGGCGGCCTCCGCGACGAGCCGGGAAATCCCGGTGCCGGGCGGTCCGGGCGGTCCGTCGTCCGCCTCCCCGGACAGGAGGCCGATCACCTCGCCGAGCCGCTCCACCGAGGCGGCTGCCCGCGCCCGGATCTCCCCGGCCGCTGCCCGGTGGCCCTCGTCCAGGCCGGGAGCGAGCTTGAGGGCGCCTGCCGACAGGGCGATGAGGCTCAGCTCGTGTCCGAGGACATCGTGCATGTCCTGCGCGATGCGGGCCCGCTCACGGGACCGGGCCTGCTCCGCGACGAGCCGCTGCTCGCGCTCCAGCCGCCCCGCCCGCTCCCAGCCGGCCCGCACGAGCTCTTGGTACTGACGCCAGAACCGTCCCGCGAACCACGGCAGCATCGCGGCCACCACGACCACCGCGACGAACCGCCCCGCCATCAGCAGCCAGGAAGGCACCAGGGCAACCGCCACCACTCCACCGGCCACCACCGTGACGAGCACCAGAAGGGTCGGCCCGGTCCTGCCCGGCTCGCGCCCGGCGAGGAACGCCGTCACCGCGGCAGGCAGCGCCCACCACAGGCTGACCGTGCTCAGTGCGACGCAGGCCCCGGCGGCCACGGTCAGCAGGGTCCCCGGGGCGGCGGCACGCCGGGCCGCGTCGCTGATCGTCGCTCTCTCCACCCGGCCGACCGTACGCAACCGGAGGTTGCGGCGGCACTGCCGAAAGTCAGGGGTACCCGACGCCGCACATGGCGGACGGCCGCGGCTTCCCGTACGGCGGCTACAGCGGGTGGCGCAACGGATACCCTGAGTTGTGACAGGTGGGGGAGCGCGAGGAGACGCGAGATGACCAGTGCGCCCGACTGCGGGCAGGGCATCGACTCCGAACGCGCCCTGAAATGCGCCGAACAGCGCATCCGCGGAGATCGTGTCCAGATCATTGAGGGGATCATCGAGCCCGCGTCACCGACCTGGGGCCACGAACGCGCCGCCCGGGTACTCCGCCGCCAGATCGAGGACCGTGTCGACGCACTCGGATGCGTCGAGGGCTCGGGGAACCTGGACCTGCCCGGCTCGTCGAACTGGTACGTGCCCGACATCGCCGTCGTACCCGAGGCGCTCGCCAAGGGCGGCGGGGCTCTGCTCCCCGACCGGACGCTTCTCGTCGTGGAGGTCACGTCCGAGTCGAACGCGGAGACCGACCGGGTCGTGAAGCGCCGCCGGTACGCCGAGTACCGTGCCCCCCTCTACCTCCTCGTCGACCGGATCGAAGGCAGCGTCACCCTGTTCTCGGAGCCCGGCGATCCCGGGTACACCCACGCGGACGGCCCGCACCCGTTCGGTTCGGTGCTGCGGCTGCCGGACCCGTTCGGCCTGGACCTGGACACGAGCGGGCTGTCCCCGGCGTGACGCGGGCGCCCCTCACACCCCCCGGTACTTCGGCACCCGCCGCTCCACGAAGCTCGCCACGCCCTCGTTGGCGTCCTGCGTCGTCATGTTGATCTCCTGAGCCATCGCCTCGGCGGCGAACGCGGTGGCCCGGTCCGCGTCCAGCGACGCGTTGACCAGCTGCTTCGTGAGGGCGATCGCGCGGGTCGGCCCGTCGGCCAGCCGCTGGGCCCAGGCCCGTGCCGTCGCCGTCAACTCCTCGTCCGGCACGGTCCGGTTGACCAGGCCCAGGCGTTCCGCGTCCGCTGCGGGGAGCGCGTCGCCGAAGAACATCAGCTCCTTGGCGCGCTGCGGGCCGATCAGGCGCGGCAGCAGGTACGCCCCGCCGCCGTCCGGTACGAGGCCGCGGCGCACGAACACCTCGATGAACTTCGCCGACTCGGCGGCCAGCACCAGGTCGCACGCGAACGCGAGATGGGCGCCGATGCCCGCCGCCGTGCCGTTGACCGCCGCGAGGACGGGCTTCTCGCAGTCCAGGACCGCGGCGATCAGCCGCTGCGCGCCGAGCCGGATCGTACGGGCCACGTCGCCCGGCACCCGGTCGCCGGTGGCGGGGGAACCGGTAGCGGGGGCGCCGCGCAGGTCGGCGCCCGCGCA
Source organism: Streptomyces sp. NPDC087901 (assembly GCF_044742205.1). NCBI lineage: Bacteria > Bacillati > Actinomycetota > Actinomycetes > Kitasatosporales > Streptomycetaceae > Streptomyces > Streptomyces sp. NPDC087901. Next base: position 691,245 of record NZ_JBIUUC010000003.1, on the reverse strand, counting down.
GAAGCCGCGGCCGGTGGCGGTGAGGACCACGGCCCGGATGCCGGGGTCGGCGGAGGCCTCGGCGAGCAGGGCGATGATGCGTTCGCGCTGGTCCCAGGTGACGGCGTTCATGGCCTCGGGACGGTTGAGCGTGATCCAGGAGACGCCGTTGTCAGTGGCGTGGAGTATCAATGATTCAGGCGATCCGGACAGGTCGGTGTGGTCAGTGGTGTCTTCGGGGGAGGACGGCATGAGGCAGCTCCTGAGCAGGTGGAAAGAGGACGGGAACCCGGCCCGTTCGGCGATTGAGGACGGAAGCCTGCCCTCCGGTCCGGGGCGGCCGGCCGAGGGGCCCGCGCCCCGGACCGGAGGGGGCCGGCGGCCCCGCCCCGGACCGGAGGGGGCCGGCGGCCCCCTCCGCGGGCGTGGTGGCGGGGCCGGTCAGCGGCAGACCGCCAGCGCGTCCAGGGCGACCGCGCCCTGTCCGCGGCCCAGCACCATCAGCGGGTTGATGTCGAGTTCGCTGAGGTCGTCGCCGAGTTCCAGGGCCATCCGCTGCACCCGCAGGACGACTTCGACGAGCGCGTCCACATCCACCGGCGGGCCGCCCCGCACGCCTTCCAGCAGCGCCCGGCCGCGCAGTTCACCGAGCATCGCCCGCGCCTGGTCCTCGCCGAACGGCGGCACCCGCACCGCCGCGTCGTGCAGCACCTCGACGAGTACGCCACCGAGCCCGACCGTCACCGTCGGTCCGAACAGGGCGTCCTGTGTGACGCCGACCATCATCTCGACGCCGCGCTCGACCATCTGGCAGACCAGGATGCCGTCCAGTTCGATGTCCTCGTAGCGCGCGATGTCGGTGAGCTCGCGATAGGCGTCCCGCACCTGGCTGGCGGAGGTGAGGCCGACCTTGACCAGGCCCAGTTCCGTCTTGTGGGCCAGCCGCGCGCCGGACGCCTTCATGACGACGGGGTAGCCGACGAGCCCCGCCGCCCGGACGGCCGCCGCGGCACTGGTCACCAACTGCTCGCGGGGCACCCGGATTCCGTACGCCCGCAGCAGCTGCTTCGCCGCGTGCTCGCTCAGCTGGTGGCCCGGACGCATCAGTGCCTGCGCCTTGCGGAAGGAGGGGGACGGGGTGCGAGGGGCCTCGTCGAACGGGGAGCGGTAGGACGCGGCGAAGCGGTGGTGGTCCAGATAGGCCTTCACCGCGGTGATGCAGTTGCCGAACGTACGGAAGGTGGCGACGCGGGACGAGCCGAGCAGCGTCGTGCGGTACGCGTCCTCGGTGCCGACCGGCGACCCCCACACCACGCACACCAGCTTGTCCGTGGCCTCCGCCGCGTCCACCAGGTCCTGCGCGAGCTTGTCGCTCATCGGCGGGAAGGGGCCGGTGATCGGACAGATCAGCACCCCCACCTCCGGGTCGGCGAGGATCGCGTCGATGATCTTCCGGCCGCGCCAGTCGCCGACCGGATGGCCGCCGTTGTCGACCGGGTTCGCCACGTTCAGGTAGCCGGGTATCCAGGTGTGCAGTTCGGCCTGCTTGTCCTCGGACAGCACCGGGAGGGAGAGCCCCGCCCCGGTCGCCAGGTCCGAGAAGTGCGCGCCCGTGCCGCCCGAGATCGAATACACCACGACGCCGTCGGCCAGCGGCTTGCGGGCGCGGGCCAGGAGGGCCGCGGTGTCCTGGAGTTCGTCGAGGCCGTCCACCCGGATCACGCCGAACTGCCGCATCGCCGCGTCGACGACCTGGTCGGCGCCGGTCAGCTTGCCGGTGTGTGACGCGGCCATCCTGGCCCCCGTCTCCGTACGGCCCACCTTGACCGCGACCACCGGGACACCGGCCCGTGCGGCCCGGTCCGCGGCGAGCAGGAAGGAGCGCCCGTCCTTGAGCCCCTCGACGTAGCAGGCGATGGCCCCGACCTCGGGGCGCTGCGAGAAGTACGCGATGAAGTCGGCGGTCTCCAGGTCAGCCTCGTTTCCCGTGGGAGCCCAGTGCGAGAGCCGCACGCCCAGCTCCTGGAGCGTGTAGACGGGGCGCCCCTGGTGGCCGGACTGGGTGATCAGCGCGATCGCCGGCCCGTCCAGGTCGTCGCGGAACTCCTCGAAGGCGTTGAGGTTGGTGTTCGGGCCGAGCAGCCGGAGTCCGGAGCGTTCCACGGCGGCGGCCAGGCGGGCCTGCGCGGCGGCGCCCTCCGCACCGGTCTCCGCGAAGCCGGAGGCGAAGGCGACGGCGAACTTCACCTTGGCCTGCGCGAGTTCCTCGATGACGGGGAGCGGGTCGCCGACCAGCAGCACCGCCAGGTCCACCTGTTCCGGCAGATCGGCGACGGAGGGGGCGCAGGCCCGGCCGAAGACGGTCTCGCGCGTGGGGTGCACGGGATACAGCCGGGCTCCGACCCGCTCGGACCAGGCGATCAGCTGTCGGGTGATCCCGGTGTTCGGCCGCCCCTCGGTGTCGGACGCACCGATGACGGCGACGGACTCCGGCCGGAAGAACCGGTCCAGATCCGGCACGGGCGCGTGCAGCGGGCGGCCGCTGACGTCGAGGTCGCCCTCCGCGGCGGCGGCCGCCATGCTGTGGACGGCGGCATGCGGTTCCTCGCCGCAGGCCACCACCCTGGCGCGGAAGTCGGTGGTGAGGGTGCCGTGAGTCGATCCAAGCATCGTTCCGCCCACTCCTGCTCGAAAGTCCGTCGGCACTTGTGGTGCCCGGCCCGCGCCCAGGGAAGTCCGGAAAGCCGGGGGAGGTGGCGGTGCGGGGCTGGGCCCGCACCGTGCCCCACCCACCCTCGGTCGCCGAACCCTCTTAGCTGACGCACTGTCAGGTTACTGAACTGACGGCCCGTCAGGAATGGTTGTGCAGGCAAAGGTTGAGAGCGGTGGCCCGGGAGGTCACCCGGATCACCGCTCTCATGTGCCGACACCCCTCGGGGTATCGGCACTCATGTGCCGACGCCCCGGGGGATCGGGGCGGCACCGCTTGGTGCATCAGAGGGCCGCGACGACCTCCCTGGCGACGCGCCCGCCCGAGCGGACCGCGCAGTCCACGTATCCGTTCCAGTGCGTCGACGTCTCCGTGCCCGACCAGGGGATCGCCCCCAGGGGTGCGCAGCGCGCGGTGCCGTAGCGGGTCGGGACGCCGGGAGGGGCGTAGGTGACCGGGCCGCCGCGGGAGCAGGTCTCGTTGTCCCGGCGCTGGAGCACGACCTCGCCGCCGCCCTCGCTGACGCCGCCGTTCGGCAGGGCCGGGTTGAGCACCCGGCCGCCGGCGCGGTCGCGCGCCCCGCGACCGGGGGTGCGGGTCAGGCGGTGCGCGCCAGCCGTTTGGCGATCTTCTGCGCGTCCAGGGCCATTTCGCGGAGCATGCCGCTGATCGGGTTGGTGAACCCGGTGAAGTAGAGGCCGGGAGCCTGCTTCGGCGTGCGGCCGCCGTGCGTCACCGGCCGGCCCCTGGCGTCCAGCACCCCGAGATGACCGACCAGCGGTTCCAGGGCCCGCAGATAGCCGGTCGCGGCGATGACCGCGTCCGGGGTGATCCGGGTCCCGTCCGCCAGCACCACCGCGTCCTCGTCGAACGACTCGACGGCCGCCACCGGCACCACCCGGCCGCCCTTCACCGCGTCGATCAGCCCCACGTCCTGGACCGGGATGGCCCCGTCCCTGACCCGGGAGTACAGGCCCGTGTCCGGGCGGGGCAGCCCTTGTCCGGCGAGGTCCGGCACCGCGACGCGGGCCATCAGGCGGCCGGCCCGGTCGACGAGCGCGACGGGCAGCCGGCGCACCAGGATGCCGGTCGCCTGCGCGGGCCAGCCCGCCGTGGAGCGGCGCACGATGTGCGGAACGGTGCGTACCGCGAGCCGTACGCGTGACGCCCCGCCCTCCACCAGGTCGACGGCGATCTCCGCCCCCGTGTTGCCGACGCCCACGACGAGGACGTCCTTGCCCGCGTACGGGGCAGGGTTGCGGTAGTCGGAGGCGTGCAGCAGCTCGCCGGTGAAGGTGTCGCGCCCGGACCAGTCGGGGATCCGCGGGGTGTGGTTGTAGCCGGTGGCCACGACCACGGCCCGGCCGGTCAGCTCACGCCCGCCGGTCGCGGTCAGCCGCCACCCGGAGCCGTCGGCCGCCCGGTCGATGCGGGAGACCTCGACGCCCGTCACCACTTCGAGTCCGTGGTGCTCGACGTACTTCTCCAGGTAGCGCACCACGTCGTCCCGGGAGACCCAGCGCCCGAACCTGCGGGGCATGGCCAGTCCGGGGAGGGCGGACCAGCGCCGGGTCGTGTGCAGGTGCAGCCGGTCGTAGTGGCCGCGCCAGGACGCGCCGACATCCCCGGACTTCTCCAGGACGACGGCCCGCACCCCCTGCTCGCGCAGGGCCGCCGCGGCGGCCAGGCCGCCCGGGCCGCCGCCGATGACGTAGACGGGGCGGTCCTCGGTGATGTCGGTGGGGGCCGGGGTGGTGCTGCTATCAGGGGCAGGTGTGCTGTCGGACATGCTTCGGAGCGTAATCGCGCGACTCCTTGATGGGTCTCGGTCAAGACCGGAATCGATTGCGAATTGATCACGGGTGCGCGCCTCTTGCGCAGTTCTCCGACATCGGGTGAACTGACGTACCGTCAGATTACGTGAACGGGAGGGCCCCATGCGGACGATCTGGCTCGACGGAGCACAGTGGCTCGCCGTGCTCCGAATAGGTCTCGGCCTGTGGTGGCTGGAGAGCTGGCGCCACAAGGACAAGAAGGGCTGGTTCGAACGCGGCACCGGCATCGCGTGGGCGGCGGACGTCGCCGGCAAGCACCGCTGGCCGGTGGTCCGGACCGGCTTCGAGAAGATCGTCGCACCGCGCCCGAAGCCCATGGCGTACGTCGTCGTGTACGCGGAACTCGCCCTGGGCCTCGGCCTGGTGACCGGCTTCCTGACCCCGGTCGCCCTCGTCGCGGGACTCCTGCTGAACCTGCTCTACCTGGTGCTGATGATCCACGACTGGGCCGAGCAGGGGCAGAACGCGATGATGGCGCTCGTCTCCCTGGTCGCTCTCTTCGCCATGTCCTGGCAGGCCTGGTCCCTCGACAACGCGATCGGACTCTTCCTGTGACGACGCCGACCCCGGACCCTGCCCCGGCCGCCGCATCCCCCGCCCCGGCCCCCCGCTACGACCTCCCGGAACCCGACGCCTTCACGCGCCCCTACTGGGACGCCGCCGCCGAGGGGCACCTGCTGCTGCGCGGCTGCCGGGACTGCGGCCGGGCGCACCACTACCCGCGCGAGTTCTGCCCGCACTGCTGGAGCGAGGACGTCGAGTGGGAGCGGGCGAGCGGCCGGGCCACGCTCTACACCTGGTCCGTCGTCCACCGCAACGACCTGCCCCCGTTCGGCGGCCGGGTCCCGTACGTCGCCGCGGTCGTCGACCTGGCGGAGGGGCCGCGGATGATGACGCAGGTCGTGGAGTGCGAGGAGTCCGAGCTCGCCATCGGAATGGAGCTGCGGGTCACGTTCCGGCAGGAGGAGGGGTGCGAGGCGGTCCCGGTCTTCAGGCCGTCACCAGGGGCGCAGATCCCGGAGCGGTGAACGGGCTCAGCGCGACAACTCCTTGCGCTGCTTGCGGCGTTCGCGGAGGTTCGGGTAGCGGATGACCACACCGCCCGCGCCGCACGAACCCGTGACCCGGAGCACCGGTGTGCCCGGCAGCCGTTCGCCCGAGGTCTTGTCCTTCAGGCCGCCGAAGGCGAGATCCAGCGCGTCCGTGTCCGCCTTCCAGCCCACCGGGACCACGAGCACCACCCCGGCCATCTGCGCGTCCACCTCCACCTCGATCTCGCGCAGCCGGCACTCGGCCTGCGTGAAGTCGAGGCGTACGCCGCCCAGGCCCCCGTACACGAGAATCCGCGGCGGCACCTTCCAACGGCCCGTCCGGGTCGCACCGTGCATGCCGCCCTTCAGGGTCAGCGGCTCGCCCGATTCGAGGACGGCCGGTCCCAGGTCGTCGGTGAGCGGCGCGAGTTCGGCGTGGGTCTTGGCCGTGAGCGCCAGCCCCAGGCGCTCGTCCAGCTCTTCGAGATCGATGCGCCCCTCGGCCGCCGCCTCCCGCAGCTGTTCCACCACCGCTTCGCGGTCGGCGTCGGAGGCGCGCATACGGCCGGCGGATCGCGAGGGTTCTGCAGTCATGCAGCAGATGATACGGACGCCGGGACGCGGGACCAGGGCTCGCGGCAGGGTTCCCGGCCGTGCTCCGCCGGTCAGTCCCCGCGCCGGGTGCGCTCCATCCATGGGCCGAACTCGCTGTCCAGGACCAGCCGTCCGAGTTTGCGGTACTCGGCGAGGACCGCCGAGACGAGCTGTTCCGTGTCCAGGGGGTGGCCCGACTCCGCCGCCTGGTAGGCGGCGGTGACCGCGCAGGCGCGGATGGATCCGCCCGTCAGCTCGAACCGCTCCGCACAGGTCCGCAGGTCGAGACCGGGGGCGCGGGGGATCTCCGTGCCCAGGCAGCGTTCCCACAGGGCGAGCCGCTGCTGTGCGTCCGGCACGGGGAAGTCGGCGACCACGTCGAGACGGCGGGTGAACGCCTCGTCGAGGTTGGCCCGCAGATTGGTGGTGAGCACGGCGATGCCGTCGAAGGACTCGATCCGCTGGAGGAGATAGGCCGACTCCACGTTGGCGTGCCGGTCCTGCGCGTCCTTGACCTGTGAGCGCTTCCCGAAGACGGCGTCCGCCTCGTCGAACAGCAGCACCGCGTTGACGTCGGACGCCTCGACGAAGATCCTTTCCAGGTTCTTCTCGGTCTCACCGACGTACTTGTCCACCACGGAGGACAGGTCCACGACGTAGAGCTCCATGCCCAGGTCGGCCGCGACCACCTCCGCCGACATGGTCTTCCCGGTGCCGGACTCCCCGGCGAACAGTGCGACGATGCCCCGGCCCCGGCCACCGCCCGGCCGCATCCGCCACCGGCCGAGCACCTGCTCACGGTGGCGTGCGCGCAGGGCCAGATCGGACAGCTGGCGGCGGGTCGACGGGGGCAGCACGAGGTCGTCCCAGCCGACCGTCGGCTCGATGCGGCGGGCGAGCCGTGCCAGTCCCGCCCCGTTCTGGGCCCGGACGGCGGTGCGCAGGTCCTGTGCCTCCACCGGACGGCCCTCCAGGTCGGCCAGCCGGGAGGCTACGGCGGCGGCCCGGCGTATCTGGCCGGAGTCGAGGCGGTAGGCGCGGGTGGCGTCGGCGAGGTGCGCGTCGGCCTTCGCCGTACCGGCGGCGAGGCCCGACGCGGCGCCGGCCCCGGTGAGCGCGCGGCGCCACCGTCGTGCCGCGTCCGCCGGGTCCGGAGGCAGGACAGGGACCGTCACCGGGCTCTCGCCTGCCCACAACGGGTCCCAGTTCTTCTTCCCGTACATGATCATGGGGGAGCCGCCGCCGACCGCGTCGCAGAGCCCTCCGATCAGTCCGGCGCCCTTGGGCTGCTCGGGGGTGAGCGTCTCGAGCGGGCCGACGACGATACCGCCACCGGTCAGCCGGGCCTCGGTCGCCAGCATCCGCGCGGTCCGCAGCGGTTCCGGGGCGGCGGCCAGGGCGGCGACGTCCACCACCAGCGGGCGGAGTCCGGCCGCGAGGAGTGCGTCGGCCGCGAGCCGGCCGGGGTCGCCGCCGCGGTCCAGCAGATGCACCAGGCCGCTGCCGGTCCCCAGCGCCGCCACGACCCGCAGCGTCGTCGGACACCGGTCCGGCGCCTCCTCGGGCGCCTCCTCCGGTCCCGCCGCCCGGACGAGGCCGTGCAGCCTTCCGTCCACCCCGTCGTCGCCGAGCAGATGAGCGGTGACCCGGTCCGGCACGCGCAACACCCTTGAGAGCAGCGGACGGTCGCCGTCCAGCACCTCCACCAGACCGGCCGCGACCAGGGGGGCGGACGGGGAGAAGCGGAAGCGGCCGGAGCCCGCTGCGGGCAGTCCGCAGAGTTCGAGGGCCAGGCCGATGGTCGCTCGGCGCCGGGTGAGGTCGTCGTTGAGATAGCCGTAAAGCCACTCGAACCGGGCGTCGATGTCCGGGGCCATCACGACGAGCAGCAGATCGACGTCCGGCGCGACCAGACCGAAGTTCTCCGCGAGGGCGGCGATCCTTCCTTCCGCCGGGGAGTGCGGCGGGGCGTCGGGGCCATGGGTGTCGGGGCCATGGGCCGGGACGGGGACGAACGCGTCGCGTGAGTCCAGGATCCGTTCGGCCGCGGCGGGGGTCAGGTACTGCCCCCGGTACGGGTCGTTCGGTTCCGGGTCGGTGTCCTGGCGCAGCGCGACCGCGTGCCGTACCCGCCGCTCGATGTGCCCCAGCCGTTCCCAGAGGTCCTCCACAGCCGTCGGCGGGGTACCGGCCGTCGGCTGAGCGCCGCCCGGCTCGCGGACGCCGGCCGGGGTCTCGTACGCCGTGGTCACCTTGCCGGACCTCCACGCCTGCGCCGGCCCGGCGGAAGCTGCCGTTCACGCTCGGCGGCGAAGCCCTGCCCGTCGGCGCCGGACTCCCCGTCGTAGCGCAGCCGTCGCCCCGGCTCCGCCGCCTCGCCGTCCCGTCCGGGCGCCGTCCGTACCAGCAGGCCCTCGGTGACCGGTGGCCCGACGGCCGTCACCTCGCCGGCCAGCGGCGCCCACACCCGCAGGTCGATCGCGGCCTTCAGCTCGCCGCCGAGCGCTGACCACACATCCACGGTGGACGGCCGGTCGCCGGAGCCCGCGGACGCCGCCTCCATCTCCACCGTCAGACCGAGCGTGGCGAGGCTTCCGGTCAGCATCCGGGCGGGCAGGGCGTCCGTGTGGATCACGCAGCGCAACACCTCGGAGAGCAGGCGGTGTTCGTCCTGCGGCCGGTTGGTCCAAGCGGTCAGGAGATAGGTCAGTTCGAACCAGCGCGGAGGCGTCCGCCGTCCCGTGACGACGCCTTCGCCGTCGTACTCCTCGGCGGTGCCGGTACGGCGGCGGGTGGCGTCCTCGCGGATCCCGTAGAGAAAGATGCTGACCGTGGGAGCGTTGCGCCGCGCGGACCAGTCGCTCGTCGGGGCGTCGAAGACCAGGTCCACCCCGCTCTCCTGGAGGCCGGCGTCGACCAGCAGCAGCCGTAGTGCCTCGTCGACTTCGTGGATCACCTGCGTCCCACCTCGTCCGGCGGGACGATGGTGCCGACCACCACCAGGAAATCAGTGGTGACCGGGCTGAACCCGGGCCCCGAGGCCGTGATCGTGCGCGGCCCCGTCCGGTCCTTCACCAGGATCAGCAGCTGGGCGATGAAGGTGCCGTCGCCGCCCGGCCGGGCCGGCGGCGCGGTCGCCGTGATCCCCGGCTTCCAGGTGAGCTTCACCGGTGCACCGGGCGGGAAGTCCTTGCCGCGCACCGAGGTGACGAACCCGGGCTTGCCGACCGCGGGCACCGAGACGATGCGCGGCTGGAGGATGCGCAGCGGGATCCGGGAGACGTTGTCACCGCGGTCCGCGTCGGTGCCGCTCGTGGTCAGCGTCCCGGTGACCCGCGTCCGCAGGGCGTGGTCGGGGGCGAGCACCACGCGCAGGACGGAGGAGGCACCCGGCGCCAGGTCGGACAGTGCGCACACCCCGGCCTTGCAGCCCGGCGGGAGGGTGGCCACCGGGATCCCGGCGGGCAGCCCGAGCCGGAGCCGCAGGCCGGTGGCGAGGGCGTTCTTCCCGTTGCGCACGGTGTACGTCACCACGACCCGTCCGCCCACGTATCCGGGGCTGGGCTGGGCCCGCACGACGACTCCCGGTCCCGCCTCGGGCTCGGGGGGCAGGGGGGCTGGGGGTGCGGGAGAGGGGGCCGGCGGGGCCGGGGTGGGCGCCGACGGGGACGGGCTGGGCTGCGGGGGGACGTCACTGACCTGGACGGACGTCCCCGTGGCGTTGTCCGTGGGGTTCGGGTCGACGACGGCTCCGGTGACCGACCAGCCGATCTGCCAGGGCCCCGTCGTGATGCCTGTCAGCCGTGCGGTGACCTTCACCTCGGCGCCCGGCGCGAGCACGCCCAGGTTGCAGCTCGGCGAACCGGCGCCGCAGGAACCGGAGTCGGTGGTGAGCTCCTCCAGGCGTACGCCCGGCGGCACATCGGCGACGAACGTGGTGCCGGGGGAGGGGGCCGGACCGCGGTTGGTGACGGTGACCGTCACGGTGTCCGAGGAACCGGCCTCCACCGACGGGCCGACGGGCGGCGCGGTCAGCGCCAGATCGACCTGCTGCTGGACGGCGGGCTCCTTCTGGCGGCCCGGCAGTTTCGCCGTCAGCGGCGTCAGTGTTCCCGTGGCGAGGTCGAGTTCGGACAGCTGCTCGGGGGAGTTGGGCGCGATGTCCCGGCGGGAGCTCAGCACCAGCCGCTTCGCGTCCGCCGACCAGGCCACGTCACGCGGCTGGTAGGGCCCGGTCACCGAGACATCGGGGATCGGGGCGCCGCACGCGGTGGGATCGTCGCGCCGGTAGGACGGCAGCACGACCCGGCAGTCCTCGCCGTCCGGCGAGGTGACGACGACGCTCGCCCGGTGGTTGATCTGATCGGCGCGGTCCTTGCGGTTGAAGGCGATGGCCGTGCCGTCGGGGGAGAAGGCGGGGCTGTCGTCGATCACCTTGCACTCGCCGGGGCAGCCGGTGAGGCTGAGGTCCTCCTGCTGGTGGAGCGCGTTCACCGGGGCGGTCCAGACGTGCTTGATCCCGCCGAGGCCCCGGATCACCTGGTTGCGGGTGAAGGCGAGCGTGGTGCCGTCCGACGACCAGGTGGGCTGGGCGTCGGCGCCCGCCACCTGCCCCGCGGGCGGGACGACCTCGCCGAGGATCTTCCCCGTGGCGACGTCGGCGACGAGCACCTTGCTCGGTCCGGCCGCGTCGCCCACACCGCCCGGTGAGGTCCGGGTGAAGGCGAGCTTCGTGCCGTCCGGGGAGAAGGAGGGGTCGGTGTCCCAGTCCTTCGGGCCCTGTCCCTCCAGCGTCATCTCGACCGGGGCCGTGCCGTCGGCGTCGGCCATCCAGATCCGCTGGACCCGCTGGCCGTCCACGGTCGCGAAACGGGTCACGGCGATGTGCAGTCCGTCGGGCGTGTACGTCTGGCGCTCGGTCCAGGGGTCGTAGCCGGCCGCCGGGTGGAACAGCGGATCGTCGGCGGGGTCCTCGCTGGTGTTGGTGAGGGCCGCCGGGTCCTCACGCAGTACGTCGATTCTCAGGTCGCGCGGGTCCGAACCGTCCTGCCGCATGTCCTGGAGCGTGACGAGGCTCCCGTCCGCGGTGGTTTTGCGGGTGACGATCAGTTCCCAGGTGTTCACATCCCCGAGCACGGCCGGTGAGTCCACCGCACGGTCCTCGTCGAGCTTCTTCACCGGTACGGGGTCGGTGAGGGTGTCGGCCCGGTACACGTGCTCGTAGGTGGAGCATCCGCAGTCCGTGTTGGGGCTGAGGAAGACCAGACCGTTTCCGCTCGGGAGCCAGGCGGCCGAGCGGGTGCCCCAGCCGGCGAAGTCACCGGTCAGCAGAGGACGGCCGGTTCCCGGGCCGTCGGCGATCCGCAGCCGGTCCCCGGTGTCGGTGCTCGACTGGGGCTCGGTCCGCAGCGTGTAGAGGATGAGGGAGCCGTGGGCGTCGTCGTTGACCGGATTCCACTCCGGTTCGCTCGCGTCGCCCTCCGCGGGGTCGCTGATGCAGGTCACCGTCCCGCCGGACAGGTCCCGTGCGTAGATCTGGGTGCCCTGCTCCGGGCCTCCGTCACTCGCGTACGCGATCCGGATGCCGTCGGGGGAGAGAGTCGGGTGGGTCTCGTCGGCGGGTGTGTTCGTCAGCTTCCGCAGTCCGAGGCCGTCGACACCGACCGACCAGAGGTCGCGCTGGGCGGACTGCCCGGCTCCCGCTTCGGGCGAGTCGAACACCACGGTCCGGCCGTCGGGGGAGAGTTCGGGGTGCGCGGCGTCAAGTCCTTCGGTGAGCCTGCGTACGTTTCCGTCCGCACCGCGCATGTACACCTGGGGCTTCGCCTCGTCGCGCAGGCTCGTGAAGACCAGGGTCGCGCCGCGCCCGTAGGAGTCCTGGTCGTAGTGCGCGGGACCCGAGGGGAACAGGTCCTTGCTGGTCGTCACGGAGGTACGTTCCCCGAGGCTGCGGTGCCCGGTGCCGGCGAAGGCGATCCGCCCGGTGTCCAGCGGCGCCGCGTCCGAGGCGGCGACGGCTTGTGTCGCACCCTGTGGGGCGGCGATGGAACCCGCCACCAGCAGCGGGGTCAGCAACACCACGACACCGCTCAGTCGGTGAAACCGGTTACGGCGTGCCGGGCCAGCAGGACCGCCCACGGTCCACCTCACAGTCTGGTCGATGGTTCTCCACCTCAAGCATCGGGCCCGCGGGGGAACGTGGACAGGGCCCGGAGTACCCGGAACGGGGGAAGACCTGGTGCCCTTTGCGGCTGCCCGCCGCGGGCCGGCGCCTCGCGTGCGCATCGAGTGACCCTCACGGCACCCGTCCGCGACACCGTCCGCCGCACCGCTTCCGGGGCCATGGCCGGCCCTACGCCGTCCCGGATGCGCTCCCCTCCCCGCCCTCGCCCCTGTCTGTTTCTCCGTCTCCGCTTCCGCTCCGGTTTCCGCGGGCGTTGTCGCGGCGGGTGCGGGCCGCACCGGAGGCTGCCAGCAGCCGTACGTAGAAGGGGTTCTTCTCGCTGATCCCCCACATGTGCAGGTAGACCAGCATCTGGTTGAGCACCGTGTCGTACTCGACCAGCGTGCCGGACGCGGCTCCGGCAGCCTCGCCCCAGCTCATCAGGCGCTTCTTCTGTTCCTCGGTGATGCGGCCCGCCCCCGCGAGGCCGATCGCGTAGCTCTCCAGCTTGCCCGGCTGTGCCCCGTAGCTCAGTTTCTCGTCGAGCAGTTGGTATTGGGGCGCGGTGAAGCCGGCGTTCTCGTGCAGTGCCGACTGCAGGCCTTCGAGTGTCTTCCTGCGTTCCTCGGCCAGGGCCGCGACCTGCTTCACGGTCGCTCCGGATTCCACCAGTTCCATCGCCGGACTGCTGCCGAAGGCCTGATGGGCCGCCACATGCGTCAGCTCGTGCGCGATGTGGCCGAGGAGGAAGGGGGTGCCGCCCGGAGCCTGGGTGCCCACATTGAACGAGTACGACTGGTCCTGGCCCTCCGCGGCCGCATCGAGCTTCATCCCCGGTCTGCCGGTCCATGGGTACTGCAGCACCTTCACCAGAGGCACCACGGCCATCAGCTCCCCGATGACGGCGCGCGTCTCCTCGGGCAGGGTGTCGTCCGAGCGGAGCCCGCCGAGTTGTTCGACGTAGCCGCTCATCATCGTGTGGAACCGGTCGGCGGGTATCGACTGGGCGGTCATGTGGGCCTGGTCCGTCTGCTCCATGGTGTGGAGGTTCTGGGCCAGCAGGAGGTCGATCTCTTCCAGCAGGCCGCGGTAGACCGATTCGAGGTCCAGCTCCGTTCGCGCCTGTGCCGCCTGCCGGGCGAGCTCCTCGGTGCCCGCCACGCGCGAACCGTCGGCCGGTTTACGGGAGGTGTAGGTGCGGCACGCGTCGATGACGGCCCTGAGCGCGAACGACCGGGCCCGCGGATCGTCCTCCGGAATCCGCTGGAAGGCCGCCAGCGCCGCGTCCACCTCGGTGATCCTGGAGCGGCCGCGTGGCATCCGGGTCGAGGTGCTCTCTCTGAACGCCTCCGGGGTCATCATCCGGGACACCGTGATCAACCGTGTCGTCACCGCGTTGCCCAGGGTGCTCTGAAGCCCGTCCAGCGTGCGAGGGCGGCTGCTCCGCGCAGGGGAGGAGGACGCCGAGTCCCGGGACGGACCGGCACTCTCATGGGTACGCATACCGCCACGCTAGGCCGGGTGCGACGGGCCCCCCAGGGGTCCCGGGGCACCGCGGGGGCAACACCGGTTGCCCCCGCGGGCGCGGGGAAGTGACTGGCCCGGATGCGAGGGGCGGCTCAGATGAGGCCGTGGCGCATGGCGTAGCCCACCGCGTGGGCCCGGTTGCGCAGATCCAGCCGCGTCGCCACCTCGTGCAGCACGTTCTTGACGGTCCGTTCGGAGTACGACGTCTTCTGCGCGATCTCCGCGGTGCCGTACCCCTCCGACACCAGCCGGATCATCTCCGCCTCGCGCGCCGTGAGAGTGGAGAGCGAGAGCCCCCTGGGGTCGAGCACCGTGCGGTGAAGGCTGCTGACGTGGTCGAGGAGCTTCCCGAGGAGGTCGCCCGGCAGCACCCCTTCGCCCTTCGCGATCGCCGTGACCAGATGGACGAGACGGTCCTGGTCGGCCTCGCCGCGCCTCAGTACGGCGGCGACGCCGTACTCGATCAGGGTCTGGAGCGCCCCCGGCTCGAAGAAGCCGACGACGAGACCGGTGCGGGTGGAGGTGTTGCGCTGGAGACGGTGCAGGAGCTGGACGGTGGCCTCGTTCACCATGTCCACCACTACTAACGAGACCTGCGCACGGTCGGCCTCCTCCTCCGGTATCAGCTCTATCTCCGGTCGCAGGCGCAGCTGGTGCACCATGCCGGTCTGCAGGATCAGGTCCTCCGCGTACACGGCGACGGAGACCCTGCCTGCCGGGGACCTCGGCGGCGCGGCCTTCATGGGTTGCTCGGGGACGGAGGGCATGCGGGTGTGGCCACTCACTGCCTCCGTCTTCGTCAGATCTGTTGTGGTCAGGGTCATGTGTTCGTCTTCCTCAGCTGCTTCCGCCGGTTCCCCGATAGGTGTGTGCGCTGTTTCCCGATACGTCGGGCTTCGTGCTCGCTCGTTCCGGGGACCGGACAGGGAGACCTGGCCCGGGGGCGGGGTGCGAGGAGGCGGCGCGGGTGTGCCGCCAGGGCACCTGCCCTGCCCGCACGTTGCCCTCCCGCCTCTGCTGCCGGGACCGGGGCGCGGCCTAACGTCGCATCGTGACCACATCTGCCGAATTCGACATACCCACGGTGACGGTGTCGCCAGGCGCCGAAGCGACGACCACGCTGACCGTGCGCAACGACGGCGACATCGTCGAGGCGTACACCCTCGAAGTGGTCGGCGACTGTGCGGCATGGACCACGGTGGAGCCGGCGCGGGTCTCCCTCTACCCGGGCACCTCCGAGACCGTGACGGTGCGGCTCGCGCCGCCCCGGTCCCACGAGGTCAAGGCGGGCGAAGTCCCCCTGGGCGTACGTGTCCTGCCGGCCGAGCACCCCGAGTCGGTGGCCGTGCCCGAGATGACGGTGGTCGTCGAGCCGTTCCGTGAACTGCGGGCGAGGCTGGAGCCGGGCCGGCGCAGGGGCTGGCTGGGAGCCCGCTTCCGGACCTCGGTCCAGAACCGTGGGAACGCTCCCGTCGACGTCGTGTTCGCCGGCAAGCAGGAGGGGGAGGAACTCCGCCTCGCCTTCACGCCGGAACGCCGGAGTCTGGCACCGGGCGAGTCCGCCGAGGTGGGCCTGCGGGTGCGGGCCCGGAAGCTGATCTGGTTCGGTGCCCCGGCCACCTGGCCGTTCGAGGTCAGGGCCCTGGACAGCGAAGGCGCCGACACGGAGGGCGAGCAGCCCGGCCGGGCGGAGCCCCTGCCCGGTGAGTTCGCGCAACTTCCGCTGCTGCCCAAGTGGTTGCTGATCGTCCTGGCGGCGCTGATCGCGCTGCTGGTGGCGTGGTTCGCACTGGTGCGGCCGGAGATCCGCAGCACCGCGAAGGAAGCGGGGGCCAAGGCGGCTCAGGAGGAGAACCGGGAGCGTCCCCAGGGCGGTGCGGCGACCGGTGGTGGCACCGGCGGCGGCAGCGGCGGGGAGAGCCAGGAGCCGGGCACCGGAACCGGCAAGGGCGGGACCGCCGGTGCCGGCACGGGCGGCTCCGGATCGACGGGCGGTGTAGGCGAGTTGAACGCCCAGCAGAGCTCCGAGACCATCGACGTGCAGACGGGCGCCGGAGCCAAGAAGGACGGGACGTATCAGGTTCCGGAAGGAAAGGTATTCGGCGTCACCGACATCGTGGTGGCGAACTTCCAGGGAGACGAAGGGGTGCTGACCATCTCCTTCGGGGAACGGAAGATCACCACCATTGC
Source organism: Streptomyces sp. NPDC087901 (assembly GCF_044742205.1). Lineage (NCBI taxonomy): Bacteria > Bacillati > Actinomycetota > Actinomycetes > Kitasatosporales > Streptomycetaceae > Streptomyces > Streptomyces sp. NPDC087901. Next base: position 675,216 of record NZ_JBIUUC010000003.1, on the reverse strand, counting down.
TCTGGAGACGTTCCGCAACCAGGACTATCACTGGGTCACCCCCATTCGGATTCAGGAAAATGCCAAGGTCACTGCTTCCGTGACCTGCTCCAAACCAGGCACTCCGGCGACCGGAACGCAGGCCACCAAGTGCCACCAAGTACTCAATGTCAGTGGCGTGCTGAGCGATATCGCACCGTAGGAACGATAGCGCCGGATTCCTGCCCGTCCGTTCCGGGAACGTGAACAAACAGGGTCCCTGCCAGCGGAAACCTCCATCTGACCGTTCATCGGGGTGTGGTTCTTCACACACCGGTCCCGGAAGGGAACCGAATCGGCGGAGCAGTTCCGACTGGTGAATACCGGTCCTTCGCGGGTGATTCCCGGTATTTCGCGGGCGGATGGATCCGCTCGAACCGCAAAGGTCCCTGCTCACCGGAGCGGATCAGGGGCGGGACGGGGTCGGATCGGGGTCGGACCGGAGTCTCGAAGGCCTCTGTAACGACCGTGGCGATCCGGCCGGTTCGGCCGCCCTGGCCAGTAGTTTCTGGCTGAAACTAACCCTTGCCGTGTTGATCGGGCGGGCTGCGGGGATTCCCCCGGCCCGCCTTTCCGGCCGCCGGGCCGCATCTGTCGTGCCGTCACCTCGGCACCCGCGGTGGGGAGGGCCCTCTCCCGGCCGCGGCCGAGACGGCCCTCCCGGCCGTCCGGGGTGCCTGGGAAGGCAGCTGCCCTGCCCCGTGGCCAGGACTCTGAGGCCTACTGCTTGCAGACATCCCGGGCAAGACTGGACAGGCGAACGACTGACCACCCGAAGGAGCGAGCATGCCGTCGTACCTCACCCCAGGTGTATACGTGGAGGAGGTGCAGTCCGGAGCACGGCCCATCGAGGGAGTCGGCACCGCGGTCGCAGCCTTCGTCGGGTTCGCGGAGACCGGACCCTTCCACCGGCCGACGCTGGTGACGAGCTGGGACCAGTACGTATCGGCCTTCGGCACCTTCACCCCCGACACCTACCTGACGCTCGCCGTCCACGGTTACTTCAGCAACGGTGGCGGCGCGGCCTACATCGTGCGCATCGGCGGTCCGGCCGAGGACGCCCAGCAGGGCTCCGCGCCCGCGGCGGCCCCGTCCGTCGCCATCGGCGGCTTCCTGGTCTCCGCCCGGCCGGGCGCCGGTGACGGCCTCTCCATCGAAGTCGCCGACCCCGAGGGCGAGAACCCTCCGGAGGACCGGTTCAGGCTGCTGGTGCGGCAGGGCGGCAAGGTGGCGGAGACCTACGACACCTCCGTACGCAAGAACGTCAAGGGCTACCTGGTCACCCAGGCCCGGCAGTCCAAGCTCATCGAGGTCACCGAGCAGCCCGGTGCGGCCCAGACCCGCCCCGAGAAGCAGAGCCTCTCCCTCGCGCCCGCCGCCCCGGACGCCGGCACCACCGCCCGGAGCGGACCGACCGAGTACGTGGGCGACGCGTCGGCCCGTACGGGCATCGCGGCCCTCGAGGCGATCGACGAGATCACCATGGTGGCCGTCCCGGACCTGATGAGCGCCCACCGGCGCGGCGACATCGACGACGAGGGCGTCAGGGCCGTGCAGTTGGCCGTCATCGCGCACTGCGAGCAGATGGGCGACCGGGTCGCAGTCCTGGACACCCCGCCGGGGATGAACGCCCAGCGCGTCCGCACCTGGCGCAACGACGACGCCGGATACGACTCGCGCTACGCCACCGTGTACTACCCGTGGCTCAAGGTCCTCGACCCGGCGACCGGTCAGCAGACCCTGATTCCGCCGAGCGGCCACGTCGCCGGCGTCTGGGCGCGCAGCGACGCCGAGCGCGGGGTGCACAAGGCGCCCGCCAACGAGGTGATCCGCGGCGCACTGGACCTGGAACTCCGCCTGAGCAAGGGCGAGCAGGACCTGCTCAACCCGATCGGCGTCAACTGCGTCCGCGCCTTCCCCGGCCGCGGCATCCGCATCTGGGGCGCACGGACGCTCGCGTCCGACCCCGCCTGGCGCTACCTCAACGTACGCCGCCTCTTCAACTACCTGGAGGAGTCCATCCTCCTGGGCACCCAGTGGGTGGTCTTCGAGCCGAACGACGACCGCCTCTGGTCGAGCATCCGGCGCAACGTCACCGCCTTCCTCACCGAGGAATGGCGCAGGGGCGCGCTCTTCGGGCGGACGGCGGAAGAGGCCTTCTACGTCAAGTGCGACCGTGACAACAACCCGCAGGAGTCCATCGACCTCGGTCAGGTGGTGTGCGAGATCGGCGTCTCCCCGGTGAAGCCCGCGGAGTTCGTGATCTTCCGCCTCTCGCAGTTCTCCGACAGCACCAGCCTCGTCGACGAGTGACCCGTCCTCGACGAGTGAACGTCCTCGTCGAGTGAACGTCCTCGTCGAGGACTGACCCCAGCAGGCTACGAACAGAACAGGTGACACACAGTCATGGCAGAGGGCGATGCTCTTTCCACCCACGTCTTCGGCGTGCAGCTCGGCGGCTATCTCGTGGAGTCGATCCAGGAGATCAGCGGTCTGACCGTCGAGGAAGAAGTCGTCGAGGTCCGCCAGGTGACCGCCGAGGGCAAGCAGATCATCCGCAAGCAGCCCGGTGCGCGACAGGCCGGCGAGGTGACGATCACCCGCGGGCTCGACAAGAGCAGCGAGTTCACCAAGTGGATCAAGGAGACGCTGAACAACGGCGCCGTCGACACCGCACGCCAGAACCTCACCATCGAGATCAAGGACTCGAAGGGTGAGACCGTCCGCCGCATCCAGCTGATGCAGGGATGGGCCAGCAAGTGGGAGGGCCCCTCGCTGAAGGCCGGCGAGTCCAGCGCGGCGACGGAGACGGTCACCATCACCTTTGAGGAGATCGTGGTCGAATGAGGCGCAGGACCGTTTCCGGCGGCGGCCTCGACGAGGTCCTCGACACCCTCGCCGCCGCCGCGCCCGCCCCGCGGGAGGAGGCCCCGACGCCTCCTCCGGCCCGGGAGCGGGACCGTCAGGACCTGCGCACGGAGTTCGAGTTCGAGCTCCCGCGCGGCTACGTCGACGACGAGGGCCAGGTACACCGGAGCGGGTCGATGCGGCTCGCCACGGCACGGGACGAGCTGCGTCCGCAGATCGATCTGCGGGTCAAGGAGAACCCGGCGTACCTGAGCGTGGTGCTGCTCAGCCAGGTGATCACCCGGCTCGGCTCCATCACGGATGTGCACGCCGGGGTGGTCGAGCGGATGTACGCCACGGACGTGGCGTTCCTCCAGGACTTCTACCGCCGCATCAACAGCGAGGGTCACACCCACGCCGCGGTGACGTGCCCGCTGTGCCACGGGTCGTTCGAGGTGGACCTCTCGGGTGAACGCCTGGGGGAATCGTGACGTACGCGCCTGCCCGGCTGCGGGAGGAGCTCGCGTACATCGCCTACCACTTCCACTGGCAGCGTGAGGACATTCTCGACCTCACCCATGGTGAGCGGCAGGAGTGGGTGAAGGAGATAGCGCGGATCAACACCCGCGTCAACGAGAGCGGGTGAGGGCGTGGAGTTCAGGGACTGGCTCGGCAGAGGGAGCCGGCGGCAGGCCGCCGGCACGCCCGGCCCGCGGCCCGCGGAGGACGGCACCGGCGACGGTACGGAGCCCGCGGCCGCGCCGGAGGCCGTCCGGCCCGCGCGCCGGGACGCGGACTGGGACGGCGGCTGGCGGCGGGTCGCCCCGCCCGTCGTGACCGTCGCCCGGTCCTCGATCGGGGTGAGCGACGGACTCCGCTTCAGGTCCCGCCTCGCCTCGTGGCAGAACGTCGCGTACGGAGGCGAGCTCGGCCACGCCGTCCTGCCCTCCGCACCGGTGGGCCTCATCCACGGTGTGGCGCGGCCGGGTGTCGCCCGCCCCGCGGACTCCGGAGCGCCGCCCCTTCTCCTGCGCGCCGCATCCGGCGGACAGGAGGAGCCGGTCCAGGCCCCGCCGTCCACCGCCCCGGGGCGTACGCCCGTCGGGCCACGAACCCCCGCCGTCGTCCAGCGGTCGGGCGGTACCCAGGCCCGGAGGGCTGCCGGAAGTGAACCGTCGGGCCGGCAGCCCGGCTTCGACGAGGCGGCCGCCAAGGTAGCGGCCGCCCCCGTGGCCCGCGCGTCCGCGGACACCACACCCGCCGCCGCGCCGCCGCAGACCCGGCCCGCCCCGGTCCGCCCCCGGCGCACCGCGCCGTCCCTGATCGTCGCCCGCCGGCCGGTGACGGCCCTGCGGAACCTCGCCGCCGTCGTGCCGGCCGGAACCTCCGCACCGGCCACCCGGGCCGAGCCGACGGCCGGGCCTGGCCGTGCGGACACCGGGCGTGCGCAGCCCGGGGCGAGCCTGCCCGGGGCCCGGCCGGAGGGTTCCCCGGCCCGGCCCGCCGCACCTCCCGTACGTCCCGCCCTGGGCAAGCCGCTGCGTCAACTGCCGCCAGGCGCTGCCCCCTTCGGCTCGCTCGGCGGGAGCGGTGGCGCATCCCCCGGTTCAGCCGCGCCGCAGGATCCGGCCCTGCCCGTGGTCCAGCGGCAGACGCCGGAGGCGGCCGCTTCCCCCGCTCCGGCGACCTCCTTCCCGGGACCGGGGAGGCCGCAGGTGCAGCGGCAGCAGGAACAGGGCACGGCGGGGCGTCAGCAGAGCCGGCCGCAGACGGAGCGGCGTCCTTCGGCCCCTGGTAGCGCCCCGGCATCCGGGCCCGCCGCCACGCGGGCCGGCACACCTGGTCCTTCGCCGGTCGTGCAGCCCGCACCCGCGACCTCCACCCGCCGCACGGGTGCGTCCGCACCGGACGACGGCTCCGCCCCCGCGCCCCGCGGCCCGGGGTCGCAGGCCCGCACCAGGGGAGGGCTCGGCGCACCGCTCCCCTCCCTTCCGCCGACCGCCGGCACCGCGCACGACGCCCCGCTGCTCGGGGACCCCCGTCGCGCGCGGCCCGGAACCTCGGGCCCGCTGCCGGGCGGCCCGCAGGCGGGGGAGCCGCCGACGTCCGCGCCCTCCGCGCAGGCGCCCACCGGAATGCCCCTGCGCGCTCCGGCCCACCCCGGCGCCGGGTCCGGATCGGCCTCCGGGCAGCCGGCGGCCGTCCAACGCGCCGCGGAAACCGCCCACACGTCCGCGACCACCATCAGACCGTCATCTCCCACGGCCCCGGCTGCGGGTCAGGCTCCGGCCCCGGCCACGCCGCCCTCTCCGGTACGCATCCGGCGGATCGCCCCGCGAGGGCCTCAGGGACAGGCGCCGGGGTCTGCTGCGGGCGGAGGTTCCGCGCCGGTGGCCGTCCAGCGGTCGCGCGCCCTGCTCACCGCACGGACGCTGACCGTGAGTACCGGCGCGGCGGAGGGCTTCTCGGCGCCGGCTTCGGCCGCCACCACGCGGCCGGTCGTGGCGGCGACCTGGCGGCGCGACGTCCGGCGGCCGGACTCCGATGGTCCGCCCCCGGCCGGTGGCGGCGCGCGGACGGAGGAGCGGCAGGACACCCGGACCGCCCCGGGCCCCCGCGCCGCCGTCCAACAGGGCGCCCGCACCGGCGCACCCACTCAGACCCTCCGGGCCCCGGCCGCCGTCACGCCCGCAGGACCGGAGCGGCGGACCCCCGGCGCCACGGTCCAGCGGTCTGTGACAGGAGGCTCGTCGACAGGACACCCGTCGACAGGACACCCGTCGGCAGGAAGCCCGTACGCCGGCAGCCCGTCGGCCGGCGCCCCGAGTCCGGGTGCCCGGGCGCAGGTCGCCCCGCCCTCCTCAGGATCACGCCGTACCGTGCCGCGAGGAGACGCACCGGGCGGAGGCGGGAAGGCCGGGAGCACCGACAGCCCCGCCACGGCCAGGTCCGTCAGGCCCTCCGTGCGCTCCCTCGTACGCATGGTCCAGCGCTCGACGCGTGGCGCCGCCCCTTCCGTGCCGCCCTCGTCCGGCGACCGTTCGCCCGGACGGGAACCATCCGGGCACCCCACGACCACCCGCCGACCCGAACCGCCGTCCCCCGCACCGCGGTCCGCTCCGCCCGCACCGTCCGTGGCACCGCCCGTCCCTGTGGTTCGCCCGCATCCGCCCGGATCCGCCCGGCCCGGGGGCGCCGCCGTGCCGGTGCAGCGCCTCCAGATGCCGGTGGCACCCGAATCCGGCGTACCCGCCACCGGACCTGCGCCGCCGAGCGACGACCCGGCCGGCGCACCGCAGCAGCTCGCCGTACGCGCCTCACGCCCCGCCCCGCCCAGGCCCGGCGGAGCCCCGGGAAGCCCCGTGCCCCGGAGCCCTGCCCCCGGCAGCCGCGCCCCGGACTCCCGGGCTCAGGCGCTCCAGCGCGCGGTGGACGAGGCGGGTCTCGCCGGAGTACCCGTACGGGTGGTCCAGCCCAAGCCCGCCCGTACCCCCGCCGCAGGCGCGCCGGACACCGCCGGAACGCCGCGATCGAACGAGGCCACCGGCGGCGTGGACATCGAGGAACTCGCCCGCCGGCTGCTCGACCCGGTCAGCAGGCTGATCCGGGCGGACCTGCGCAGAGGACGGGAACGCTCCGGACGGCTGCACGACGGCCGCCGCTGAGGCCGGCACCGGCGGAACCCCGCCCGCCCCGCCACCTCACGGACAGCAGTGAAATCCCGCACCTCACGGACAGCAGAGAAGCCGCTCCACCCCACGGACAGCAGCGAAGTCGCTCCCCTCAACGGACAGCAGAGAAGAAGAGAAGCACATGACGGACAACATCTTCGCGACGAGCGTGTTCTTCAAGCTCGCCATCGGGGGAAGCGACCTCGGGGCCTTCCACACCTGTTCGGGCCTGGGCGCCGAGGTGGAGCTGGAGCAGTACGCCGAGGGTGGCAACAACGGCTTCACCTGGCAGCTGCCGGGGCGGATCACCTGGACCAACATCACGCTGACCCGCCCCGTCACCGCCGACACACTGAAGATCGCGCGATGGCTGAACGAGACGACCCAGCGGGTGGAGCGCAAGGACGGCGAGATCGTCGCGCTCCGTCCGGACCTCAGCCGCATCATCAGCTGGCAGGTCCAGGGCATCGTGCCGGTGCGCTGGCAGGGGCCCTCCTTCGACCCGTCCAGTTCCGAGGCCGCGATCGAGACCCTGGAGATCGCGCACGAGGGCCTGGTGCCGTCCTGATGCGCCGTTCGTTCCGCTGTGCCCGAGCCGATGACGCAGACGAGCAGGAAGGAGGGACTCCGTGGCAGCGACTGCCCGCACAAGCCGTGCCCGTGCCCAGCTGACCATCATGGAACCGCCGGCGGACGTGGGCGCCAAACCGGCCGGCACCCTCGCACGGCTCACGCTGCAGTTCAATCCGGCGACGCTCTCCCTGACCAAGAGCACCGAGTGGCGGCGTACCCCTTCCCGGACGGCCGGCGAGTCCGCGCTGCCGGAATTCGTGGGCAGCGGGCCCCGGTCGCTGTCCCTGGACGTGTTCCTGGACGCCACCGCCACCCACGACAACTCGGTGGAGAAGGCGGTGGAGCAGCTGATGACGGCCTGTGTGCCCACCCCGAGCAGCCTCGGCCGCAAGAAGCCGTCGAGCCCTTGGGTGCGCTTCGACTGGGGAACGTCGAAGACGACGTCGTTCGACGGGGTCCTGTCGAGCCTGTCCGTCTCGTACACGCTGTTCGACGTCGACGGGAAGCCGCTGCGCGCCACCTGCTCCCTGTCGATCGAGGAGGCGAGCGTCGACCCGGCCGGTCAGAACCCGACGTCCGGATCACGGGAGGCACGCCGTACCCACCGGGTCGTCGCCGGTGACAGCCTGCCGCTGCTCGCCTGGCGCGAATACGGTGACGCCACCGCGTGGCGCACCATCGCCGAGGCCAACGACATCGACGACCCCATGCAACTGGCTCCGGGCACCGAACTCCTCGTGCCCGGAATGGAAGACCACGCCCCGGAGGGCACCCGGTGACCGCACCTGCCCGTTCCTTCGCCGCCGACCCGATCGTCGAGGCGCCCGCCGAGCTCCCCCAGGCCTGGGCCTCCCAGCTGGTGAGCTGCGCGGTCGACGAGAACGTCGGACTTCCGGACACCGCCGTACTGACGTACCGGGACCCCTACCACACGCTGCTCACCGCCACCGGGATCACGATCGGCACACCGCTGAAGATCTCGGTGGTCACGGTCCAGGAGCAGGCGCGCGAGCGGCTGTTCACCGGTGAGGTCACCGCGCTCGAACTCGACAGCGACACCACCGGCTCCTTCACCGTCGTCCGCGCCTTCTCCAAGGCCCACCGGCTCCAGCGCGGGCGGAAGGTGGTGGCCTTCCGCAACATGAAGGCCGCCGACATCGTCCGCAAGGTCGCCGCCGGTGCCGGACTCACCTGCGGGAAGGTCGAGGCGGCACCCGTCATGTACAAGCAGCTCACGCAGCCCAACGTCTCGGACTGGGACTTCCTCCAGTACCTCGCGGGCGAGAGCGGCGCGCACGTACGGGTGGACGAGAAGGGCCTGTTGCAGTTCGTGAAGCCGAAGCCCGCGGCCTCGGCGCCCTCCCCCTCCACCTCCGCCACCCGGCATCCGATGGTGCTGGAGTACGGGCGCAATCTGCTGGCCCTGCGAGCGGTGCTGACCGGCGCGGACGGGGCGGACAGCGTCGAGGTGCGCGGCTGGGACGTGGAGACCAAGACGCGGCTCGTGGCACGCGAGCCGTCCGTCCGCAGCACCACGGTGGTTCCCGGGATGAGCCCGTCCGTCGCGGCCGGGGCGTTCGGTCCGAAGGCCCGGGTGACGGTCGCCGACACCCCGTACCGGACCCAGGCCGAGGCGGGCGCGGTCGCCGGAGCGGTGGCCGCACGGGTCAGCTCCGGTTTCGGGGAGATCGAGGCGGTCGCCGAAGGCAACCCCCGGCTGCGGGCCGGTGAACCCGTCACCCTCGGCAACGTCGGACCCGCGTTCGCCGGCCGCTACACGGCGACGGCGGCCCACCACGTCCTCGACCCGCACGGCGGCTACCGCACGACCGTACTGGTCAGCGCCGCACCCGACCGCTCCCTGACCGGGCTCACCGGCGGTGGCGAAGCGCCCCCGCGCGGCCCCCGCATACCGGGCCTCGCGATCGGGGTGGTCACCGACATCCGTGAGGGAAAGGGCAAGGGACAGGGCGAACGCGGCTCGGTCCGGCTGAAGTTCCCCTGGCTCGACGACACCTATGTGTCCGACTGGGTCCGTACGGTGCAGTGGGGCGGCCAGGGCGGCGGCGGGGTGTTCAGCCCCGAGGTCAACGACGAGGTGCTGGTCGGCTTCGAACAGGGCCTGCTGGACAGCCCCTATGTGCTGGGCGGCCTCTACAACGGCGTCGACAAGCCGTCGCCCCACGACGTGCCGCTCGTCGACCCGACCAGCGGCAAGGTCAACCGCCGCTCCCTGGTATCCCGTTCGGGCAACCGGATCGAACTGCTCGACGCCCCGCGCGGCCCGTCCGGAGTCCGGCTGGCCACCGGCGACAAGCAGTTGGAGGTCACCCTGGACGAGCGGAAGGGAGAGATCGCGCTGAAGGTGTTCGCCCGCGGCACCTCCCGGGTGCTGAGCTCCCTCTCCCTCGGCCGGTCGGGGATCACGCTCGACGCCGGTACGGGGGCCGTGAACGTGAAGGGGGCCTCGGTGACCATCAACGGCAAGACCGGGGTCACCGTGGACGGCGGTCTGCTCGCCGTCCTCAAGGCCAGGCTCATCCGGATCAACTGACCCCCCGAACCGTCCCCCCGAACCGTCCAGCCGACCCGCGTCCCTCGCCCAGCAAGGAGAACAGCAGCCATGCCCCCCGCAGCCCGCACGGGCGACCCCACCGTCCACGGAGGCGTCATCGGCACCCCGCCACCGGGTGCGGTGGCCGTCGCCACCGTGCTGATCGGCGGCCGGCCGGCCGCGGTCACCGGCAGCCTGCACGTGTGCGCCATCCCCCCGCACGCCCTGCTCGGACCGGGCAACGTCGTCATGCCGAACCCGGCCGCCGCTGTCGGCGGCATGGTCATGATCGGCGGACTGCCGGCCGCTCGCATGGGGGACACCACCAGCTGCGGCGCCAAGATCATCATGGGTGCGCCGAACGTCCTGATCGGAGGCCCGCTGTGAGCGGGGGCGGATTCATCGGCCGCGGCTGGGGCTTCCCGCTGCGGGTCGGCGCCACGGGCGGCATCGGCATGGTCGAGCGGGACCAGGAGATCGAGGAGGCCATCGGTCTGGTGCTCGGCACCGCACCGGGGGAGCGGCCGATGCGGCCCGAGTTCGGCTGCGGCATCCACGACTACGTCTTCGCGCCCGGCGACGGCGCCACTGCCGGGCGCATAGCGCACGAGGTGCGTACATCGCTGGAGCGCTGGGAACCACGCATCGAGGTGACGGACGTGGTGGTCGCCTTCGACACCGTCGACGAAGGAACTCTCTACATCGACGTGCACTACACCGTGCGGTCCACCAACGACCTGCGCAACCTCGTCTTCCCCTTCTACACCATCCCGTCCTCGGGGAGTCCAGAAGAAGCTGGGGCCGCCTGATGTCTCTTCCCTCCCCCAACCTGGACGACCGACGCTTCCAGCAACTCGTCGACGAGGCCAAGCGGTACGTCCAGCAGCGCTCTCCCGAATGGACCGACCACAACGTCTCGGACCCCGGGGTCACGCTCATCGAGACGTTCGCGTACATGGTCGACCAGCTGCTGTACCGGCTGAACAGGGTGCCCGACCGCAACTACTCCGCCTTCCTCGACCTGCTGGGCGTGCAGCTGTTCCCGCCGACGGTCGCCCGAGCCGACGTCGACTTCTGGCTGTCCGCCCCCCAGCCGGACACCGTGCGGCTCCCGGCCGGCACGGAGGTCGCCACCGCCCGCGGCGAGACGGAGGAGGCGGTGGTCTTCTCGACCGCCGACGAGCTGGCGATCGTGCCGAGTTCGCTGATCAGACTGGTCACCGCCCCCGCGTCCGGAGACCAGACCGACCGCACCGCGCCGCTCGGCGCGGGCAAGGACATCCCCTGCTTCCAGCCCCGGCCGGAGCCGGGCGACGCCCTGCTGTTCGGGCTGCCCACCGCCGTACCCCGGTGCATCGTCGCCGTACGCCTCGACAGCCGGGTGGAGGGCGTCGGCGTCGACCCCCGGCAGCCGCCGCTGGTGTGGGAGGCGTGGGACGGCGCCCGCTGGGTGCCCTGCCTGACGGGGACCGACAGCACCGGAGGGCTGAACAAGCCCGGTGAAGTGACCGTGTTCGTCCCCGCCGGGCACACGGCCTCGGTGACGGCCGGAATCCGGGCCGGGTGGCTGCGCTGCCGGGTCACCGCACCCGAACCGGGCCAGCCCTTCTACTCGGAGTCGCCGACGATCCGGGAGGCCGAGGTGTTCACCGTCGGCGGCACCACGGGCGTCGAACACGCGGAGACCGTCCTGGACGTGCCCCTCGGCGTCTCCGAAGGGGTCGCCGGCCAGCGGTTCTCCGTACGCAGGGTGCCGCTCCTGCTGGACGGGGAGCCGCCCGTCGTCCAGGTGTCCTCCGCCGAGGGCTGGCAGGTCTGGACACCGGTGGAGCACTTCGGCGCCTCGTCCCCGGACGACCGGCACGTACGGATCGACGCGGTCAACGGCGAGTTCGCCTTCCCGCCGGAGGTCCGCGAAGCGGACGGCACGATGCGGGTCTACGGGGCGGTGCCCCCCAAGGGCGCCCAGCTCCGCATCCCCCGCTACCGGACGGGCGGCGGCGCAGCGGGGAACGTGGCCCGCGGCGCCATCCGCGTCCTGCGCAGCTCGGTGCCGTACGTCGCCGGCGTCGACAACCGGGAGGCGGCCCGCGGCGGGGTCGACGGCGAGAGCGTCGAGAACGCCAAGGTGCGCGCGCCCCACATCCTCCGGGTCCAGGAACGGGCGGTCACGGCCGAGGACCACGAGGTCATCGCCCGCGAGGCCGCACCCTCGCTGCGCAGGGTCCGCTGCCTGCCCGCCGTCGCGGGCGAGGGCGGTGCGGTGCGCGTCCTGGTGGTCCCCGACGCGGTACCCGACGAAGGCGGCCGGCTGCGGTTCGAGCAGCTGATCCCCCCGGACTCGGTGCTGTCGGCGGTCTCCGGACGGCTCGACGAACGGCGGCTGGTCGGCACCCGGCTGATCGTGGAACCGCCCGCCTACCAGGGCGTCACCGTCGTCGCCGAACTGGTGGCGGCCGACGGCGAAGTGGACCGCGTCCGCGCCGAGGCGCTCGACGCGCTGTTCCGCCACATCGACCCGCTGCGGGGTGGCGCGGACCGGACCGGCTGGCCCTTCGGCAGGCCCGTCCAGTACGGCGAGATCTTCGCCGTACTGCAGAGCGTGCGCGGAGTCCGCCTGGTGGACGAGGTACGGCTGTTCCCCGCGGACCCGCTCACGGGACGACGGGGAGCGGCGGCCGAACGAATCGACGTCGCCGCGAACGCCCTCGTCTTCTCCCACCAGCACCAGGTCGTCGTCACCGCGGCCGGGGCCGGTGAGCGCCCATGACCAGGGCCGCGGTCCCCGGGCTCCCCAGCCGCTACCCGATCGGCGGGCTGCTGCCCGCCCTGTACGCGGACGACGACCTCGCCCAGCGGTTCACGGCGGGCCTGGACACCGTTCTGGCACCCGTCCTGTCCACCCTCGACAACCTTCCGGCCTACTTCGACCCCGCGCTCACCCCGGAAGACTTCCTGTCCTGGCTGTCGTCCTGGGTGGGGGCGGACATCGACGCCGAATGGCCGGTGGAGCTGCGCCGGGCCGTCGTCGCCCGCGCCGTCGAGCTGCACCGGTGGCGCGGAACCCGCCGCGGCCTCACCGAACAGCTGCGGCTCTGCTTCGGTGTGGAGGCCGTCATCCACGACGGCGGCGGCGCCACCTGGTCGTCGGAGCCGGGGGGACAGCTCCCTCCCGCCCCGACCGGGGAACTGCTGGTACGGGTCCGTGCGCCGGCCGGGAGGCCGGTGGACGCTGCCCGCATCCTGGGCGTCGTTCAGGCCTCGTGCCCCGCTCACCTCACCTGCCGGGTGGAGATCCTGCCCGGCGCACCGGACGAGACAACAGGAGACTGACGTGACGCGCTCGTGCCCGGCGTGCGGAGCCGCCAACGAGGAGGACGAGGACTTCTGCGGAAGCTGCGGTACGTACTTGGGGTGGTCGTCGCGGCGTGCCCGAACTGCGGCCCCGGCACCGGAAGCTGACGAGCCGTCGACTCCCGAGACGACCGACCCGCCCGCGCCTGCGTCCCCGCCTGCGCCTGCGTCCCCGCCTGCGCCTGCGGCCTCGACACCGACACCGACCCCGGCTCCGGGCCCGGTCCCGGCCCCGCGCCCCGCACCCGCGCCGGATCGGGCCGAGACCCCCGCTCCGGTCGCCGCACCCGCACCCGCGCCCGCCCCGGCTGCGGAGGAGCCGCCGCGCCCCCCGAAGCCCGAGGTGGCGGCCGAGCCCGAACCCACCCCCGTACCCCCGCCGGCCCCGGCACCGGCCCCGACCCCGCCCGCCCCCGTAAGGCCGGCTTCGCCCGCCCCCGTGCGGCCGGCGCCGCCGGGTCCGGTGCGGCCGGAAGCGCCCACGCGGGACGAGCCCGTGGTGGCGGTGCGGCCCGGCGTGCCGATCGCCCAGCGCCCCGTCGTCAGGCCGGTGTCGGCGGACGACGAGCCGGACGGGTTCCCGTGTCCGTCGTGCGGGGCCTCCAACCGGCCGGGACGCAAGTTCTGCCGCCGCTGCGCGGCGCCGCTGAATCCGGGCGAGCGGGCTGAACCGCTGCCCTGGTGGCGTACCAGGTGGCCGTTCGACCGCAAGGTGCGGGCAGGGTCGGGGCGTCTGCTGCGGGGGAGCGTGCTGGCCCTGCTGATCGTCGGGCTCCTGGTCGCGGGCTTCCTGCTCGTGCCGGCGGGGCGCTACGTCGTCGAGGACGTACGGGACAAGCTCGGCGGAACCGGGGAGATCAGCCCCGCCGAGGTCTCCGCGAGCGCCGCCGCTCCCGGCCACCCGGCGAAGTCGGCCGTGGACGGGGTGACGAACAGCTACTGGGGCGCCCCGAAGCTCGACGCCTCATTGACCGCCGAGTTCGAGAAGCCGTTCCGGCTGGTCGGCGTCACGGTCCACGCCGGTGTGTCGACGAAGCCCGAGGTGTTCCAGCAAGGTGCCAGGCCCACCCGGGCGGAGCTCTTCATCACGACGAAGGACAGAAAGGTCCACGAGAAGGCCTGGACGCTCACTGACAAGCCCGGCGAGCAGACGATACGGACGGGCATCAGCGATGTCGTCTCCATCCGGTTCGTCGTACGGGAAGCGGCAGGTCAGGGCGCCGGGCGGTCGATCGCCCTCGGGGAGATCGAGTACTTCAAGCGCACCTGAGGGCGACGGCACCGGGAGACTGCCCGGCGCCGCCGCCTTCACCGAATGCGCGGCATGGAACCGATAGGCATGGAGCTCATAGGCAGGGAACCCACAGGCAGGGAACCCACAGGCAGGGTCAGATCTGGTTCAGGCCGCCGTCGACGTACAGGCTCGAACCGGTGATGAAGCTGCTCTGCTCGGAGGCGAGGAAGGCCACGGCGGCGGCGATCTCCTCCGGTCGTCCGAGCCGGCCCAGCGGCACGTGCGCAGCCAGTTGCTGCCTGAGGCCGGCGGCCTGCTCCGGGTCGGGAGCGAGCCCCGACAGACCCGGGGTGTCGGTCGGGCCCGGCGTGACGGTGTTGACCCGGATGCCGCGTCCCTTGAGTTCGTTGGCCCAGGTGCGGGCGAACGACCGGGTGGCGGCTTTGGACGCCGCGTACACGCCGAAGGCCTCTGCGCCCACGTCCACGTTGGTGGAGCCGTTCAGGATGACCGAGGCGCCGTCGTTGAGCAGGGGCAGCGCCTTCTGAACGGTGAACATCATGCCCCGGACGTTGATGCCGAAGAGGGCGTCGAAGTGCTCCTCGGTGACCTGCTCCAGCGTGGCGAACGCGGCGATGGAGGCGTTCGCGAACAGCACGTCCAGGCCGTGCCCCCGGCTGCGGATCGTCTCGTAGAGGCGGTCCAGGTCGGCTGGGTTCGAGATGTCACCGATCACCGCGGTGGCGGCTGAACCGATCGTTTCGACGGCCGCGTCGAGTTCGGTCTTCCGCCGGCCGGTGATGAACACGTGCGCGCCCTCGGCCGCCAGGCGTACGGCGCTGGCCAGGCCTATTCCGGTGCCGCCGCCGGTGACGAGAGCGGTCTTTCCCTCGAGCAGTCCCATGTGAACAACCTCCCTCGATTTCCGCATCGATCGATGCAGAAATCGAACCGTAGCACTTCTGCATCGGTCGATGCGGAAGAGGTAGGCTGCGGGGGTGGAGACCAAAAAGAACGCCCCGATCGGCCGGCCGCGAGGATTCGACGTCGAGGAAGCCCTTGAGCGCGCCATGCTGGTCTTCTGGGAGCACGGGTACGAGGGGGCCAGCCTGTCCGGCCTGACCGAGGCGATGGGCATCTCCACCACCAGCATGTACGCGGCCTTCGGCAACAAGGAGGAGCTGTTCCGCAAGGCCCTGGAGCGCTACACCGAAGGGCCGGGTGCCTACCTGACCCGGGCCCTGGAAGAGCCGACCGCCCTCGGCGCGGCCACCGCGATCCTGGCCGGCACCGTCCGGACCACCACCCGCCCCGCCCAGCCCCACGGGTGCCTGGGCGTCCAGGGCGCCCTGGCCGCCAGCGACTCCGGACGCGGGGTCCGTGACCTCCTCGCCGCCTGGCGCAACAACGGCTGCTCCTCCGTCAAGGCGCGGTTCCAGCGGGCCATCGACGAGGGTGAACTGCCGCCGGAGACCGATCCGGGTCTCCTGGCCCGCTACGTCACCACCCTGGCCTTCGGCATCGCCGTGCAGGCCGCGAGTGGTGTCGACCGCGACGAACTCCAGGGGATGGCCGACGCCGCCCTGCGCAACTGGCCGCTCTCCTGAGAGTCGCGGCTTCCCTCCCGGCTATTCCCCGGGCGCGAGTTGGGCCGTCACCACGCCGTGCAGCAGTTCCGCGTCCACGAAGTCCCCGGCGTCCGGCGGCCCGCACCGCCAGCTCAGCGGGTACGTGTTGCCGTGGGCGGCCGGAATTCCGACGTACTGGTCGCGGACCGCCGGGCCGAAGCACTTCGCGCCGGGTGGCCAGTCGAAGTCCTGGCTCGCGCCGGGTTCGAGCAGGAAGTACGTCCACCGTGCCCCCGCGATCTCCCGCACCACCGGCCCCGGATCGCCGTCCGTGAGGGTCGCCAGATGGTGCAGCACCGCCTCACCCCGTACGCCGCGCAGGCGGATGGCGTCGAAGTGGATCCCGGTCGGGTGGAGTTGGAGCCCCGAGGCGGGTACCCATTCGGGGAGTTTCTTCTGCGTCATGGCCATGAGCATTCCGCCGACTGCGTAGCGTGACCAGGAGGACACGATCCACATCGGGGCGATGTGGGGAGGGTGGTGATGACTGTGGGGACGAGTGGCGAGACCACGCACGGGCGGCGGCTGGTGGGGGAGTTGATCCGCATCCACCGGGTGCGGGCGGGGCTCACCCAGAAGGAGGCGGCGGAGCAGCTGCTGATCTCGGAGTCACTGATGGGCGCGGTCGAGCGGGCGGAGCGCATCCCCTCGCATGACCTGCTGATCGACGCGGACCGGGTGTTCGGGGCGGGCGGGGCGCTGAAGGCGTGCTGCGAGCTGGTGGACGAGGAGAAGTACCCGCCGAAGTTCCTGGACTGGGCCAGGCTGGAGCGGACCGCGCGGGTCATCAGCGCGTACGAGACGATGCTGATCCCGGGCCTGCTCCAGGCGGAGGGGTACGCGTACGCGTTGCACAGGGCGCGTGTGCCGGCGTACACCGAACCCGAGATCGTCCGCCTCGTCGAAGCAAGGCTGGAACGGCAGGCGGTGCTCTCGCGTACGCCGCCGCCTCGCATCGGGTACGTCATCGAGGAGTCCGTCCTGGATCGCACGCTCGGCGGACCCGAGGTGCTGAAGGAGCAACTGCGGCACGTGCTCGACTGCATTGAGCGGTTCAACCACCTGACGGTGCAGGTGATGCCATCGGCTCAGCACACGCACGCGGGGTTGAACGGGCCCATGCAGCTGATGTCCACAGCAGAAGGCCGCAATGTTCTGTTCGCGGAGGGGCAGGGCGGCGGTAGGTTCATTCCGAAGCCTGAGCAGGTGAGCGATCTGTTCGATCTCTTCGGCATCCTGCGGGCGCAGGCGCTCAATCCCTGGAAGTCGGCGGAGATCATCGAGACGAAGGTGGGGCAACTGTGAGCCACGGAGCCGGACTGACCTGGTTCAAGTCCAGTTACAGCAACAACGAGGGCGAAGCCTGCATCGAAGTCGCCTACGACTGGCACAAGTCCAGCTACAGCAACAACGAGGGCGCGGCCTGCGTAGAGGTGGCCACCTGCCCCCACACCGTCCACGTCCGCGACTCCAAGGTCACCGACGGCCCCACCTTCGCCGTCGCCCCCGCCGCCTGGACCGCGTTCCTGGGCCACGCCGCGATCAGCTGATCAAGGCCCCGTGGGCACGGGGGCGTCCGGGCGTTCAGCTCGGATTCACCCAGTCCGGTGTCCAGGTCCCGGCGGCGTCGTGGCCGGCCGTCACGGCGGCGAGGTGGGCGCGGAGGGTGGCCAGCGCCGGGTGCGGGTTGTCGCGGTGCCAGAGCAGTGAGTGCGGGTAGACGGGCGCCGGGTCGGTTACCGGGATGCGGCGCAGGCCGTGGCCGGTGGGCCAGATGAGGCGGGTGTGCTCGCCCATGAAGGTGGCCAGGGCCGGGGTGTCGGCGATGGTGTCGAGGAGCGCGTCGGAGCCGAAGTTGGGCCCGGTCGCCTCGATGGTGAGGCCGAACTCGTCGACGAGGTCGGCGTAGTAGGCGCCCCACTCGGTACCGGGCACGATGCCGGGCATCCAGATCCGGTGCCCGGCGAGCTGGGCGACGGTCACCGACCGGGCACCCGCCAGCGCGTGCGCGGGGCCGGTGAGGAGCTGGAGCGGCTCGTCGAGCACTCGTGCGGACTCGATGTCCTCGGGAAGGGGCCGGCCGGGCGCGCCGACGGCGCGGAAGGACGCGTCGATCGCACCGGACCGGATCGCGGTGACGGCCGTCTCGATCTCGAACAGCATCACCACGTCGAGTTCGATCTCGGGGTACGCGCGGTGGAAGCCCCGCATCAGGCCCGACTGCGCGCTGCGTGAAGCGATCACGTCGACGCGCAGCGGACGACGGCCGGGGCGCACGGACGCGACCGAGCGCTCGGCGACGCGCAGCAGGTCGCGGGCGTGGGGCAGGAACGCCTGTCCGTCGATGGTGAGCTCGGCGCCGCGGGGGGCGCGGGTGAACAACCGCACGCCGAGGCTGCGCTCCAGCGCGGCGATGCGTTTGGAGACGGCCTGCTGGGTGATCGACAGGTCCGCGGCGGCCTTCTGGAACTGGCCCGCTTCCGCGACGGTGACGAAGGTACGTACTGCTTCGAGGTCCACGCCGATCCACCTTAGTGAACAACGGATGGTTGTGGATGGCGGGCCGTGCAGTTGTTTGACCTGCAGCTGTGCTGCTCGCTTAGCTCTCACAGGTCAACGTCGGCTTGTTCGGGTGGGAGTGCTGCGCATGGTGGGCAGGAGACCTTTGGGCCGGCGGTTCGGCTGGCTGTGGACGGCGTATGCCGCGAGCGCCTACGGGTCCGGGCTGGGGTTCGGTGCATTGCCACTGATCGCTGTGCTGGCCCTGGACGCCAGTCCCGCCGAGGTGTCCGCGCTGTCGGCGGTGGGGCCCGCGGTGGGCGCGCTGATCGCGCTGCCCCTCGCGCCGTGGGTGGAGTTCCGGCGCAAGCGCTCGGTCATGATCATGATGGACCTGACCCGCTTCGCGGCCATGGCGACGATTCCGGTCGCCTATGCCTTCGGGCTGCTCGGTTTCGTCCAGATGCTGGTGATCTCGGCCGTGGTCGCCGCAGCCAAGATCGCTTTCAACGCGGCCAGTGGCGCCTATCTCAAGGCCCTCGTCCGGCCGGACGACCTGCTCGTGGCCAACGCGCGGTTCGAGTCCACGAACTGGAGCTCCATCGCGGTCGGGCCACCGCTGGGCGGGGCGGCGATCGGCGTGTTCGGGCCGGTCGTCACCGTGGTGGCGGACGCGCTCAGCTACCTGCTGTCCGCGCTGTGCATCACTGCGATCCGCGGCCGGGAGGAAGCGCCGCAGAAACCCGGCGGAGGCCCGGCTCGGGCGGGCGCACTGTTTGACGGCTGGCGACACATCCTGGGGCACCCCGTCCTGCGTGCGCTCTACTTCAACCAGATGCTCGTCGCCGGTCTGATCATGGCCACCGAACCCCTGCTGGCCCTGCTCCTCCTCCGCCAACTCGGGTTCCCGCCCTGGCAGTACGGCCTCGCCTTCGCCGCTCCCTGTGTCGGCGGGCTCATCGGCTCGCGGCTGGCCCGCCGTGTCGTGGCCCGCTACGGCCGGCCCCGGGTCTTCCGGACCGTCGGCACCCTGCGCGCCGTCTGGCTGATCGGCCTGGCCTTCGTCCGCCCCGGCGTTGTCGGCCTCG
Source organism: Streptomyces sp. NPDC087901 (assembly GCF_044742205.1). NCBI lineage: Bacteria > Bacillati > Actinomycetota > Actinomycetes > Kitasatosporales > Streptomycetaceae > Streptomyces > Streptomyces sp. NPDC087901. The sequence continues at coordinate 655,750 of NZ_JBIUUC010000003.1, read as the reverse complement.
TCACTGTGATGGCGGTCGAGCTGGCGATCATCATCAACATGAGCCTGTACAGCCCGGTACTTGCCACCTACCGGCTCGAACACACACCCAGGCATCTCGTCGCCCGCACCTTGTCGGCCTGGTCGATCGGCCAGCAGGCGTCCATCGCCGTCCTCACCGCGCTCGCCGGGCTGCTCGCCGACGCCACCGGCCCGCGCACCGCCCTCATGGTCGCGGGGCTGCTCATGCTGACCACCCCGCTCCTGCTTCCCCGGTACGACCGGACCCCGCAGCGCGAGCCGGAACCGGAGCGGAACCCCGCATGACACACGCAGCTCACCGCCGAAGCCTCAGGGTGTTCAGTTTTGGACATCAGACATAAGATGTCTGATGTCCTAGGCAGGTCAGTAAGTGCAGTGAGGAGCCGGATGACCCCCGAGCCAGTGACCGGAGAACAGAGGCCGCGCGGACCCGGACGGCAGGGCGGCGACCACCGCGTGGCCGTCATCGGTGCGGGCGCCATCGCCAGGGATCACGTCGCCGCGTTCGCGGGCGTCCCAGGGCTGCGGCTGGCCCACGTGGTCGACCGGCACCCCGAACGGGCCGCTGCGCTGGCCGCTCTCGCCGAGGGCGCGACCTGGTCCACCGACCCGGCCACCGCCTGGTCCGACGACGTCGACGTCACCGCCGTGTGCACCTCGCCCGAGTCGCACGCCGACCTCTCCGTGGCCGCGCTCCAGGCCGGCCGGGCGGTCCTGCTGGAGAAGCCCGCCGCGCTCGACGTGGCGGACGCCGACCGGATCCTCGCCGCCGCGAAGGCCGCGGACCGGCCTCTGCTCGTCGCCCAGACCGCCCGCTTCCAGCCCGTCCACCTGGAGATCGCCCGCGCGGTCGCCGAAGGTGCGATCGGCACGCCCCGCCTGGCCCACCTCACCTGGTACACCGGGCACGTCTGGTCCGGGGGCTGGCGCGGCTGGCAGCTGGACGCGGCCCGTTCCGGAGGGCACGTCGCCCACAACGGCGTGCACGCCCTCGACCTGCTGACCTGGCTCATGGACGACGAACCGGTCCGTGTGTTCGCCCGCCCCTGCAACACCTGGGCCGCCGGGATGCCGACCCCCGACAGCTTCCAGATCCTCGTACGCTTCGCAGGCGGCGCTCTCGCCACCATCGAGCTCTGCTACGCGCTCGTCCAGCGCGGCACCTTCGTCCGCCGGCTCATGCTCTCCGGCACGGCCGGCACCCTGCACCACAGCAGTGAGGACGAGCCGCGCGTGCACGCCGCTTCCCCCGTCGCCCCCGCTTCGATCGAGGGCGCGATGACCGGGCAGACCCGGCACCTGCGCGACGTACTCGACGGTGCCGCGGCCCCGTTGACCGCGCCCCACCAGGTGCGTGCCGCCCTCGCCGCCGCCCTGGCGGCGCAGCTCAGTGCCGACGAAGGCCGGCCCGTCGACGTCAAGGAGGTCTGCTGAGATGAGAGTCCTCATCGCATCCGGGGTCCGGCACGCCCGCGACTACGTACCGATGCTGAAGTCCATGCCCGGGTTCGAGGTCATCGGCTGCGCCGACACCGCCGACAGCCCCTTCGCCGAGGACAGCGCCGCCCTCGCGCGCGCGACGGGCATCCCGCTGCTCGACCTGGACGAGGCTCTCGCCGCCTGCGGCATCGCCCTCGTGTGCAGCGAGCCCACGCGCCACGTCGACCTCGCGGTGCGAGCGCTCGAAGCCGGCTGTCACGTCATCGTCGACAAGCCCGCGGCCACCGGCTCGCGTGACGCACAGCGGCTCCGGGACGCCGCCGGGCGCTCGCGCGGGCTGCTCACCGCCGTGCACCGCCTCTACTCCCCGCAGATCGTCCGGGCCCGGCGCCTCGTGGACTCGGGCGCGATCGGTCTGCCTCTGGCCGTGGACGTGGAGTGGCTGGCGGCCGGCGGACTCGAAGGAGCCACCGTCGAGCGCCCCGAACTCGTCTGCGACCCCGCCCTGTCCGGCGGTGGCGAGCTGATGAACTTCGGCTGGTACCCGGCCCTGGCGATCCGCCACCTCACCGGCCTCGACGTCGAGGAGGTCGTCGCCTTCAGCAGCGCCGCACCCCACGCGCCGCTCTTCGACGGCCCGCACGCCGCCTACGGCGTCGAGGACGCGGCGGTCCTCTCGCTGCGGCTGCGCAACGGGGTGGTGGCCACCGTCACCGTGGCCCGTACGCCCGCCGGTGTCGGCCCCGCTCCCGTCTCGTCCAGCCTGCGCGTGCTCGGTTCGCACGGTCACGTCCTCGCCGACGAGGACGCCCCGTCGTTCGCGGTGCGCGGGGCGGACGGGGGCAGTGTGCCCCGGCGGGTCGGCGGGCCCGCCGGGACGACGGCGCTGCGGCGGCTGTTCGAGGAGTTCCGCGACGACATCCGTTACGGGCGCACCCCGCTGGTGACGGCGGACGACATCCACGCGGCGGCCGCGGTGGTCGAGGCCGCACTGTCCTCCGCACGCGAGGACGGTGCCCCGGTCGCCCCCGTGGCCTGACGATCCAGCGGTGGGCGGCGTCGGGCCTCACAGCCCCGGCGCCCCCCACACCGGAAACCACCGCCCCAGGTCCTTCTCCACCCGCAGGTCGTCCCCGAGGGCGGCCCGGACCTGCAACTCCAGCTGGTTGTCGCGCTTCTCGCCGCCGCCCGGCACCGGGGCGAACGGGTAGAACGTGCCGCGCTTGTAGAGGTAGACCAGCGCCAGGGACCGGCCGTCCGCATCGCGGAAGGCGATCAGCGAGCAGAGCAGCTGCGGGCCGAAGCCGCCCTCCTGGAGCAGGGTGTTGACCGCGTGCAGGTCGTTGACGAGGGCCGCGACGTCCTCGGCCGGCTGCCGGGCGAGCAGCCAGGTGTAGCCGTACGCGTCCCGGCTGAACTCCACCGGGATGCCGCCGCGCCCCGTGTCCGCGTCGAGCAGCTCCCGTACGTCCTCCTGGATACGGGCGAACGTGGCGCCCTCCACGCCCGCGAAGCACACCGATCCCAGGCCCGTCGGCACGAACCCCGTGGCTGCCTGGAGGGTGAGGGCGGCGGACGGGACGGCGAAGAGCTGGTCGAGGTCGGGGCGGGCCGGCTTGCTGCGGCCCAGGATGGTGTCGAGCAGACCCACGGGGACTCCTTACGGGCGGGACAGGTCGGCGGAGATGCGGGCCAGCTGGTCCAGGCGCTGTTCCAGCGTCGGGTGCGAGGAGAGCAGCCGGCTGAGGCTCTCCTTGGAGGAGAAGGCGGGGACGAAGTAGAAGGCGTTGTAAGGCTCCGCCTTCCGCAGGTCCTCCGTCGGGATGCGGGCCATCTGCCCGCTGACCTTGGTGAGGGCGGAGGCCAGGGCCGAGGGCTTGCCGGTGAGCAGCGCGGCCGTGCGGTCGGCGGAGAGCTCGCGGTAGCGCGAGAGCAGCCGGGTGAGCAGGAAGCTCAGGGCGTAGACGACCGCGCTGATCAGCGGGATCAGCATGATCGCGATGCCCATGGGGTCGTTGCTGCGGCTGTTCCGGGAGAAGCCGCCCCAGAGCGCGACGCGGGTGATGATGCCGGCGAGTACGCCGAGGAACGAGGCGATCGTCATGACGGCGACATCGCGGTGCGCGACGTGCGACATCTCGTGGGCGAGCACGCCCTCCAGCTCCTCCGGCTCCAGTCTTCGCAGGAGCCCCGTCGTGGCGCAGACGAGTGCGGTCTTCTCGCTGCGGCCGGTGGCGAAGGCGTTCGGCACGTCGCTCTCGGAGATGGCGACCCGGGGCTTCGGCATGTCGGCCAGCGCGCAGATCCGGTCGATCGCTCCGTGCAGCTCCGGCGCCTGTTCGGGAGTGACCTCGCGGGCGCCCATGCTGAACGCCGCGATGCGGTCGCTGAACCAGAACTGGGCGACGAACATGCCCCCGGTGATGATCAGGATGATCGGCCAGGCGCCGCGGAGCACGGCCAGCAGGACGCCGACCAGGACCACGTACAGCAGCCCGATCAGGAACATGGTGGTGACCATGCGTGTGGTCAGACCGCGGTCGGGGGCGTACCGGCTACGGGTTTTGGTCATCGGTGACCTCCAGTCCTCGCCTGCCTCCCATAGTGCCCCCAGGGCGTTGAAAGCGGATAAGGGTGTCGGGAGCGGTGGATCTGGCCGAACATCACCTAGCCATTTAGGTGCCTCAGGCATCTAGTGGTGGGTGATCGGTACGCCACCCCCCTCTCCTTGTGAGGTCCGCCGTGACAGAGACCGAGACCGTCGCCTTCCCCCAGAACCGCACCTGCCCCTACCACCCGCCGACCGGCTATCCGAGTGCGAGCCGCGGTCAGCAGTCGGTGTCCCGCGTCCGGCTCTTCGACGGCCGCACCGTGTGGCTGGTGACCGGGCACGCCGAGGCCCGGGCGCTCCTCGTGGACCCGAGGCTCTCGTCCGACCGGGAGAATCCCGCGTTCCCGCTCTTCGCCCGGAGGCTGGCCGCCACCACCCAGCGGCGCGTCGAACTGCTCGGCCTCGACGACCCGGAGCACAACGTGCAGCGCCGGATGCTGATCCCGAGCTTCACGGTCAGGAGGACGGCGGCGCTGCGGCCGAGCATCCAGGAGATCGTCGACCGGCTGCTCGACGCGATGGCCGAGCAGGGACCTCCGGCGGAGCTGGTCGACGCCTTCGCACTCCCCGTGCCCTCCATGGTCATCTGCGCGCTGCTCGGTGTGCCCTACGCGGACCACGAGTTCTTCGAGGCGCAGTCCCGCAAGCTGCTGCGGGGCCCCGCGGGGTCCGACGTCGATGAGGCGCGGGACGCGCTCAGTGAGTACTTCCGCGTGCTGATCGAGCGGAAGCGGCGCGACCCGGGCGAGGGGCTGCTCGACGAGCTCATCGCCAAACAGCTGGAGACGGGGGCGGTGGACCTGGAAGAGCTGGTGCGGCTGGCCCAGATCCTGCTCGTGGCCGGCCATGAGACGACCGCGAACATGATCTCGCTCGGCACACTCACCCTCCTCCAGCACCCGGACCAGCTGGCCCTGATGCGTGCGGGCGGCCCCGACGGGATGACCTCCGCGGTGGAGGAACTGCTCCGCTTCCTGTCCATCGCCGATGGGCTCTCACGGGTGGCGGTCGAGGACATCGAGGTGGGCGGGGTGACCTTCCGGGCGGGCGACGGTGTCCTGCTCTCCACCGCGGTGATCAACCGGGACGAGGCCGCGTTCGCGTCGCCGGACGAGCTGGACCTCGGGCGCGGGGCGCGCAACCACGTCGCGTTCGGGTTCGGCATCCACCAGTGCCTGGGCCAGAACCTCGCGCGGGCCGAACTGGAGATCGCGCTCCCCGCGCTCTTCGACCGGCTGCCCGGCCTGCGGCTGGCGGTCCCCGCCGACGAGATCCCGTTCAAGCCGGGGGACACGGTGCAGGGGCTCCTCGAACTGCCCGTGACGTGGTGACCGTGAACCGAGCAGCAGGAGGGCGGACATGATGATCGATATCGACAGGGACGTGTGCATCGGGGCCGGGCAGTGCGCGCTCGCCGCGCCGAAGGTGTTCACCCAGGACGACGACGGGCTCAGCGAACTCCTGCCGGAGGCCGAGCCCGGGCCCATGGCCGGCGAAGCGGCCCGCGCCTGTCCCGTACAGGCGATCACGGTGACCTGAGGCAGGGCTCAGGGCCAGAGCAACTCCCGCTCCCAGGCCTCAGTCCGGGCCCCGGCCCCGATCGCGGCCCCGGTCCCGGCCTCCCGGCGGTAGCGCAGCCGTACGTGCCGCCGCCGGGCGTCGCCCTGGAAGAACTCGACCTCGCGCGGCTCGACCACGTACCGCGTCCAGCTCGCCACCTCCGCCTCCGGCTCCTCCTGCGCCCGCCGCCACGCGGCGTCCGAGGCCCGGTCGAGCTCCTCCGCCGACCCCAGCACCTCGCTCTGCCGCCCCACCAGCGCCGAGGCCAGGGCCCCGGTCGAGCGGGCGTGCAGATCGGCGCCGCTCTCGGCGGGGGAGCAGACGGTGACGGGGCCCCGGACGCGTACCTGCCGGCCCTGCGCGGGCCAGTAGAAGCCGAGCGCGGCATACGGACGGGCGGCGAGCTCGCGGCCCTTCGCGCTGGTGGCGTGCGTGGCGAAGTGCCAGCCGCGCTCGTCGGCGTCGTGCACCATCAGCGTGCGTACGTCGGGCAGGCCCTCCGCGTCGACCGTGGCCAGCGTCATCGTGTGCGGCTCGGCCTGCCCGGCCGCCACCGCCTCGGCGAACCAGGCGTGGAAGAGGGGGAGGGGCGCGCGGGGTGCTGCGGCCGGGTCGAAGGCGGGGAGCTCGATGTCCCAGACGCGCTGGGTGTGGAGCAGGTCCAGGAAGGCGCGGTGTGCGGCGGAGGCCGATGGGTCGGTCATGTGCCCATTTCACCTGGCGCGGCGGAGTCCGGGCGATGCCGGGCCGGATCCCGCGCTACCTGATCTCGCCCGGCTGCTCGGCGGACCGGGCGTGGCGATGGGCTGCGACGCGCTCGCGGGTCGCGCAGCGGCGGGAACAGTAGCGGCGTTCCGGGCCGTCGGGAACGATTGCCGTAGCACGCTGAGACACGGGGCGCTACGCTGGTCGTATGAAGACCATTACGCAACGGGAATTCCGGAATCGGTCTGCGGACGTCATGAATGCCGTGGAGGAGGGCGAGATTTTCCACATCACGCGTAACGGGATAGAGGTCGCAGAGCTACGGCCGCTCACGCGCAAGCGGAGCCTGAGCGCGGAGGAGCTGGTGGCCCGGCACAGGCGGCTTCCCCGAGTGGACGGCGCGTTGATGCGTCGCGAAGCAGACGAGCTCTTCGGCGACGATGACCAGGCCGGCGACGACGACCCCTGGGAGCGCGGGCGTGGCTGAGCGCTACCGTGCGGGAGTGCTCGACACCTGCACCTACATCGACCTCGACTTGTTGAGAGCCGAGGATCTTCCCGCCTTTCCGGCACTCACCGCCGTGACCATGGCCGAACTTCAGCAGGGTGTGGTGATGGCCAGGGACCCGGCCGGGCGGGCCGCCCGAATGGAGAAGCTGGGAGCTGCCGTGGCCGACTTCGAGCCGCTTCCCTTTGACGGGGACGCAGCCGCCCGGTACGGAAGCATGGTGGCCCTTGTCGTCGCTGCCGGACGCAATCCTCGTCCCCGGCGTATGGATCTGATGATCGCTTCCATCGCTTCGGTGAGAGACATGCCGCTCTTCACCCGTAACGCGGACGATTTCAAGGGGCTGGAAGGCGTGCTCACTGTTGTCGCGGTGTGAGCCCCCGGATCCGCCCCCTCACCCCCCTCACCCCCCTCACCCCCGCCCCAGCACCACCGTCCCCGACGAGCAGAACCAGCCGCCCGTCCCCGACGCCACCGCCAGTTCCGGCAGCCGGCCCCCCGTCTTGCGCACCTGCCGGGCCCCCGCCTCGCCGCGGAGCTGGCGTACCGCCTCCACCAGCAGGAACAGTCCGCGCATCCCGGGGTGGCAGGCGGACAGGCCGCCGCCGTCCGTGTTGACCGGGAGCTCCCCGGTGAGGCCCGTGCGGCCCTTCTCCACGAACGGCCCGCCCTCGCCCTTCGCGCAGAAACCCAGGTCCTCCAGCGTCACCAGCGTCATATAGGTGAACGCGTCGTAGATCTCCGCCAGATCGATGTCCGCCGGACGCACCCCCGCCCGCTCGAAGGCGAGGCGGCCGGACACGGCGGCGGGGGAGACCGTGAAGTCGTCCCACTCCGACATGGTGGAGTGCGAGACGTGCTCGCCGGTGCCGAGGATCCAGACGGGCGCCTTCGCCGTGTCCGGTACGTACTCCTCGGCCGCCAGCAGCACCGCGCAGCCGCCGTCGCTGCGGATGCAGCAGTGCAGCTTGGTGAAGGGGTCGGCGATCATCGGGCCCGACAGCACCTCGTCGACCGTGACCGGGGTGCGGAACATCGCGTCCGGGTTGGCGGCCGCGTTCGCCCGGGTCTGCACCGCCACCTCGGCGAGCTGCTCCAGCGTGGTGCCGTACTCGTGCATGTGGCGGCGGGCGGCCATCGCGTACTTGGCGATCAGCGAGTGGCCGTACGGCACCTCGAACTGGAGCGGTCCCCGGGCCCCGAAGGAGAGGTTGGACGTGCGGCGGCCCGCCTTGATGTCCGCCCGGGCCGTCGACCCGTACACCAGCAGTACGGCGTTGGCGCGGCCCGCCGCGATGGCGTCCGCCGCATGGGCCGCCATGACCTCCCAGGTCGATCCGCCGACCGAGGTGGAGTCCACCCAGGTGGGTTTCAGGCCCAGGTACTCGGCGACCTCGACCGGGGCGAGCGTGCCGAGGCCGGCGGAGGCGAAGCCGTCGACGACCGACCGGTCCAGGCCGGAGTCGGCGAGTGCCCGGCGGGCGGCCTGGGCGTGCAGGGCGTACGGGGTGGCCGTGTCGACGCGTCCGCAGTCGGCGAGGGATATGCCGACGACAGCGACCTTGCGGCGGGAAGAGGACGTAGCAGGCAGCATGAATCTGACGGTACATCAGATACCGGGATGGTGAACCTCGGTGAATCGGGGGGATCTTGTGGTGCGTGTCGCCCTGCGCGACTCTGGGAATCTCGCCGCTTCACCCCTAGCATGACGGCCCGTCAGATCAGAGGCCGTCGGCCTCTGAGGGGAAGGAGCCCGACGATGGATGCCGCCTTCACCGCGGAACAGGACGAGATCCGCCGCACCCTGCGCGAACTGCTCGCCGCACGCGGCGCACCCGACGACGTCAGGAGCGCCGCGGCGCCGCCGGACGGATACGACGCGGCGCTGTGGCGCCGGCTCTCCCGGGACCTCGGGCTGCCCGGACTCGCCCTCCCGAAGGAGTACGGAGGCGGGGGCCGCGGGCCGGCCGAGCTCGCCGTCGTCCTGGAGGAGGCCGGCCGGGCCCTGCTGCCGTCCCCGCTGCTCGCCACCGCCGTGCTCGCCGCCCCCCTGATCCTCGCCCTCGGCACCGGAGACCAGCGCGCCGCCCTGTTGCCGTCCATCGCGACGGGCGAGCTCACCGCCGCCCTGGCCGTTCCCGGCGGCGCGCTCTCCACCGCCCTCGGTCTCACCGGCGATCCCACCGGAGGCGCCTGGGCCGGCGGCGGCCGGGCGGGCGGCGTCCAGGCCCGGCCGGCCGGCGGTGACGGCGGGTGGCGGCTGTACGGGGAGGCGCCCCAGGTGCTGGACGGGCACAGCGCCGGACTGCTCCTGGTCGCCGCCCACACGGGCGGCTTCCCGCGCAGCCGCACTCTGTTGTTCCTGGTCAGGACCGACGGGCCGGAGCCGCCCTCCGGGCTCGTCCGTACCCGGCAGGCCTCGCTCGACGAGACCAGGCCGCTCGCCCGGATCCAGCTGCGCGACACCGAGGCCGAACTCCTCGGTGCCGACGACGCCGTGGACGCGACGGCCGCGCTCGCGGCCGCCGGGCGCACGGCGGCCGTCGCACTCGCCGCGGAGGCGGCCGGCGCGGCCACGAGCGTGCTGGAGCGGGCGGCTGCCCAGCTGGAGGCGCGCGAGACGTCCGGCCGTGCGACCGGTTCCCTCCAGGCCGTGAAACTCCGCCTGGCCGATCTGTACGTACGGGTGCAGTCGGCCCGGTCCGCCGCCCACTACGCGGTCCTGGAACCCGACTCCGGCGGGCTCGCGCTCGCCCAGGCGCTGGAGGCGCTGCGGATCACCACCGCCGAGGCCGTGCAGCTGCACGGGGGCGTCGGCTTCGCCCGGGAGCAGGAGGCCCAGCTCTACTTCAAGCGGGCCGCATCCGACGAACTGCTCCTCGGTCCCGTCCACCGGCTCCGCGACCACGCGGCGCAGCGGGCCGGGCTGTTCGGCCAGGAGCCGCACGGCGGGCGCGCGTCAGGGCAGGTGGCGGTCTGATGCCGCCCGGCGTCCGGTTCGTCCAGAAGGTGTCCTCGACCCGCCTCTTCGCGCGGATCGCCCCGCACGTCGTGCCCGCCATGGACCGCACGGTGCACCGGCTCACCCGCGGCCGGGTGCTGCTCAGCGCACAGATGCTGCCGGGAGTGGTGCTGACGGTGCCGGGGGCGCGCAGCGGGCAGCTCAGGACCACCCCGCTGGCCTGCATGCCGCAGCCGGGTGACGGTGAGGCGGGCAGCTGGATTCTGGTCGGCAGCAACTTCGGCCGACCGGGTCATCCGGCCTGGACGGCGAATCTGCTGGCGCATCCGGAGGCGGCCGTCATCAACTGGAAGGGCCGCGACATTTCAGTACGGGCAAGGCTGCTGGCAGGGGAGGAGCGGGCCCGGGTGTGGGAGACCGCGCTGAAGTTCTGGCCGCCCTATGCCGCGTACCAGGCCCGTATCGACCGGGAGATCCGGCTGTTCCGGCTGGAGCGCTCGGAGTAACCGCCGGAGCGATGTGCGGCGAGTCGGCGTGAGTCGGAGTGAGCCGGAACGGTGGGGGCGGCTGGAGCGGCGGTGACGGTCCTGCGTGATGGTCCCGGGTGGCGGGAGGGTCCCCGCCGAGGGGGTGTGCCCCGTCCGGGTACACCGACGGCGGACCACATGCGTGGTCCGCCGTCGGCGAGACAGGACCTGGGGCACCCGGGATCACCGCGCGTCACCCAGTACGGGGTTCCGGCGCGGGCGCTACTTCGTAGGCTTCTTGCCGGTGATGCCCAGATGCACCAGCAACGCGAGGTTCGGCCTGAGTTCGGCCTGCTTGACGCCCCAGGTGGTGAAGCCCTTCTGGTGCGAGGCGACGGCTGCCAGCATCGCGACCAGGGAGCCGGCCATGGCCGCGGGACTGATGTCCTTGTCGACCTTGCCCTTGGCCTGGAGCTCCTTCACCGAATCCGTAAGGGAGTTGGTGACAGAATTCAGGATCTTCATGCGGATCTTGTAGAACCGCTTGTCGCCCTCGGCGGCACCGAGGTCGACCACGCGCAGGATGGCGTCGTTGCGCCGCCAGAAGTCGAGGAATCCCTCGACGAGTTCTTCGGCTGTCTGCCATCCGGCCTTGCCGACCCAGGAGCGTCCGGCGACCAATTCGGTCAGTCCGGCACCCTCCTTGGCCATTTCCTCGGCGATTTCGAGGACTGCGCCCTCGACGTCGGGGAAGTACTGGTAGAAGGTTGCGGGTGAAGTCCCCGCCTTCCGGGCGACGTCGATGACTTTGACGTCCCGGTACGGCGAGGAGCTGAGCATCTCGCTGAGGCAGTCGAGCAGCTTCTGCCGCGTCGCCTGTCCGCGTCGACCGGCCACGCGGCCGTCGACGGTGCGTACTTGTCCTGTCATGCCGTCAGCTTACCGACGGGTGATCGGAGCGCGATTCGGCCGACTGCAAATGGGGAGTGCGGCAGGCGCGGTGGGGGGAGTGGAGGGATTTCGGGGGATGCGCCCCACGACCTCCCGCCCGGGGTACACACAGTCTGACTAGTGTTATCAACAGCCTGTGGACAACTTCCGTGGATAACTTTCCGTGAGGGTGGCGCGACGGCGGCACTCGAGGGTCTTGTATCGAAAATATGTTCGCTTCGGTGAGGTCGGAGCGCGGGGCACCCGGTGCCCGGCTACGTTGGGTGTGACGAGCGTCACCACGGATGAGCGTCATCGCGACGGAAGGATCCGGGCCCATGGCCGCATTCGCGCAGTCCGCGCCGTGCTGGGTGGATGTGCAGCTCCCGGACCTGGAAGCGGGCAAGCGCTTCTACGGTGAGCTCTTCGGCTGGACCTTCCGGGCGGGTGACGGCCCCTTCGCCGACGCCCTCAGCGACGGAAAGCTCGTCGCCGCCCTCGCCGCCAAGCAGGACGGCCGGATGCCGACGGCCTGGGGCGTCTACTTCGCCACCGACGACATCGTGGCCACCGTCGCCCGGATCCGTGAGTCCGGTGGTCAGGTGATCACCGACCCCGTCCGGGCCGGCCGGTCAGGGGTGCTCGCCCAGGCCGCCGACCCCGGCGGCGCGGTGTTCGGCCTCTGGCAGGCCGGTGAGCGCAAGGGTTTCCAGAAGCAGAACGAGCCCGGCTCCTTCTGCTGGACCGAGGTCTACACCCGGCAGAAGGACGCGGTCGACGCCTTCTACGAGGAGGTCTTCGGCTTCCGCTCCGCGGACCTCGACGAGTCCGGCACGGGTGATCCGGGCACCGCGGAGTCCGGCGTCGACTACCGGATGTGGTCCCCGGCCGGCACCGAACCGGGCCCCGACACCGCGGTCGGCGGGCGCAGCGTCATCACGGACGCGTTCCCCGCCGTGATGCCCAGCTACTTCCTCAGCTACTTCGCCGTGGCGGACTGCGACGCGTCGGTCCGCACCGCCGTCCGGCTCGGCGGCAGGGTCTCCGCACCGCCCTTCGACATCCCGTACGGGCGGATGGCGGTCCTCCAGGACGACCAGAGCGCCGTCTTCGCCGTACTTCAACCGCCGCTGTCCTGATACGGCACGGAGTGCCACAGGACACCCCGATCCGCCCCCGGGTTCGCAACCCGGGCCTCGGCCAGGAAGAATCGGGGTGCGCACCGCCGGGTGGTGCCCACTGATGAGACGCTGCACACGGCGGGTTTTTCGCGGACCTCTCCTCACGGAGGTCCGTACGGGGAGGTGGCAGGCAAGTGGTGGAGCAGCTGACGCAGCACGACCCGAGGCGGATCGGCCCGTTCGAGGTGCTGGGACGGCTCGGGGCCGGCGGCATGGGGCTGGTCTATCTCGCCCGCTCGGCGTCCGGCCGGCGGGTGGCGATCAAGACGGTCCGTACGGAACTGGCCGAGGACCAGCTGTTCCGGGTCCGCTTCACGCGTGAGGTGGAGGCCGCCCGCGCAGTCAGCGGCTTCTACACGGCCGCCGTGGTCGACGCCGACCCGCGCGCCGCGGTGCCGTGGCTCGCCACCGCCTATGTGCCGGCGCCCTCGCTCGAAGAGATAGTGAATGAGTGCGGGCCCATGCCGACCCAGGCCGTGCGCTGGCTGGCGGCGGGCATCGCGGAGGCCCTGCAGTCCATCCACGGGGCGAAGCTCGTCCACCGCGACATGAAGCCGTCCAACGTGCTCGTCGTCGAGGACGGTCCCCGGGTGATCGACTTCGGGATCGCGTCCGGTGTCTCCAACACCCGGCTCACCATGACGAACGTCGCCGTGGGCACGCCCGCGTACATGTCGCCCGAGCAGGCGCGGGACTCGCGCAGTGTCACCGGCGCCAGCGACATCTTCTCGCTCGGCTCGACGCTCGTCTTCGCCGCGACCGGCCACGCCCCGTTCCACGGGGCCAACCCGGTCGAGACGGTCTTCATGCTGCTGCGCGAGGGCCCCGACGTCAGCGGTCTGCCCGACGATCTGAGGCCGCTGATCGAGTCGTGCATGCACATGGACGCCTCGCTGCGGCCCACCCCCGCCGAGCTGCAGGCCCAGCTCTCCCCGCACCTCTTCGCCTCCGGCAGCGACGACAGCGGTACGGCGTCGGCATGGCTGCCGGAGGACGCCACCGCGATGATCGAACAGCGCCGCGGCGGTGGACGCGCGGTCGCCGTCGCGCCGCCCGTTCCGCCCGTACCGGTGGCGCCGCCCCCGCAGCCGCCGGCCTCCGACTGGGACAACGCCTGGCGCGGCGGCGCCGAAGGGAGCCCGCCGGCCGCTCCGCCGGTGCAGGCACCCGACGCAGGCGGTCCGGTGCGGCTGCCCGGCGCTCATGTGCCGATCGGTCCCGGTCCGCGAGCCCAGGACGTACGCGCTTCGGCGGCCGCCGCCGAAGCCGGTCCGGCGACCGGCTGGGTGCGCCCGCCCGCCGGGGTGAACGGGGTGGTCACCGCCCCGACCGCCCCGACCGCCGCCGTGCCCGCCCCGGCGCACGCGCCCGACAGCGCGCCCGCCGGCCAGGGGCGCTGGCGGCCCTGGCGGTTCCGGATGTCGAACGACGTGTGGGGGACCCCCGTCGTCGTCGGCGACCTGCTCTACGTGACCTCCTTCGAGGTGCACGCGCTGGACACCGGAAACGGGCGGCGCCAGTTCAAGACCCGTGACGTGGCCTGGGCGATGGCCGTGGACGGCGGCAGCATCCTCGCCTCCGACGGGCCGTCGCTCTACGCCCTGGACGCGACGAGCGGCAGTGAGCGGTGGCGGTTGCAGACCGACGCGTGGGTGTACTCCCTGAAGGCCGAACGCGGCACGGTCGTCACCGGTACCCGGGGCGGCGGCGTCCAGGCGTGGGAGGCGTCCACGGGCGAGAAGCTCTGGGAGACCACCGGCGCGCAGACGGACTTCGAGAACGCGGAGGCCGGACCGGCCCTCCACGACGGCACGGTCTACCTCTGGCAGGACGCCCGGCTCCGGGCCGTCGACGCCCGTACCGGCACCGAGCGCTGGTCCTACCCGGTCGGCGACGCCGCCTCCTGCGGCGGGGTTCCGGTCCGGGTGACGCCGGCACCCGACGGCTATGTCTACGTCTCCGCGGGGACCCGGGTCCTCGCCGTGGACATCGGCTCCGGCCGTGTGCGCTGGCACTTCGAGTCACCGGCGGTCTTCCTCTCGCCGCCGGCATTCGCCCCCGGCCCGGCCGTCACCGGCGGCGGGGTGTACCTGGCGGACTACCTCGGCACGGTGTACGCGCTGGACGCCTCGACCGGCAAGGACCGCTGGCGCATCGCCACGGAGTCCCGCCAGTCGATAGAGCCGGTGCTGGTGGTGGCGGGCAACGTGCACGTCGGCAGCGGCAGCGCGCTGTACACGCTGGACGCGGTCACGGGCACCCCGAAGTGGCGGTTCGCCGCGGGCGGTGAGGTCGTCGGCGCGCCGGTCGTCGCCGACGGCCGGGTCCACTTCGGCTCCGCCGACCACGTCCTGTACACGCTGGACGCGGCGGGCGGCCAGCTCCGCTGGAAGCTCGCCACGGGCGGCGAGATCACGGGTTCGCCGGTGGCGCAGGGCGGCGTGGTCTACGCGTGCAGCAAGGACCGCTGCGTGTACGCGCTGGACGCGCTGAAGGGCACGGGTACGGGGAACAGGGCCCGCGCGTAGACCTCCCGGGCCGCAGCCCCGCGTGCCGACGAACTCAGCCTGTCCGGGGCACGGCCGACCACCCCAGCCTGTCCGGCGTTCGAGGACGGAACCGGTGATGTGGTGGGCGGTGCAGATGGGTCCGGGGACGTCTGGTGGCCGCTTCGTCCTCAATCGCCGGACGGGCTTGATTTGTCCGGGCGGTCGTCGCGCTGGACGGGGTACGAGACCGTCGGTTCGGAGCCCCGGTCGAGCGGCGGCTCCGACGGCGAACCCGGCGGCGGCCCCACGTACGGATCCACCTCCGGCTCCGGCCAGGGGCTCGTCTGCACCGAAGGCCCCGGTTCGCGCGTGGGCGGCCACGTATCGGGATCGGCGGACCCCGGCGGCTCGTACGGCTTATCGAGCCGGTGGCGCCGGGCGCCCCGCCCCGACATCAGCGCCGCGCCCAGCAGAAGCAGCACGCCACCGCCGGCCGCGCCCGCCACTCCC
The DNA here is from genome assembly GCF_044742205.1 of Streptomyces sp. NPDC087901. Classification (NCBI taxonomy): domain Bacteria; kingdom Bacillati; phylum Actinomycetota; class Actinomycetes; order Kitasatosporales; family Streptomycetaceae; genus Streptomyces; species Streptomyces sp. NPDC087901. The sequence continues at coordinate 640,367 of NZ_JBIUUC010000003.1, read as the reverse complement.
TGCTCCAGTCCGGAACCGTCGCCCGCGACCGTCAGGCTTCCCTCCGCCTGCCCCTGGCGCACCATCCACAACACCGTGAAACCGAGCACCAGCACGCCCGCCAGGGCGACCATCGGCCGGAAACGGAGCACCACGCCCACGATCGCCAGGACCGCGGCGAAGAGGAAGGGCAGCAGGATCGAACCGAGCACGGCGGGGTGCGCCCCGGTGACGCCGGTGAACAGGTCGTCGACCTCGTAGTACCGCCCGAGGCGGCCGTCGTACCAGTCACGGAAGGGGCTCAGCACGGCGGCCGCCGCTCCTAGGAGAGCGACGATCGAGCCGAGGACGTTGCGGATCATCTCCGGACCTCCCGCAGGCGTGAGAGGCGCCGCCGGCCGGCGGCGCGGATCACCACCGCTCTCGACTCGACGCTACGCCGGGGCCATGACCCTCGCCACCAGACAGATGATGACGAGACCGTGACAGGGTCATGACCGGGCTGCCGGGTCGGGCTCGCCATGCTGTGCGCTACGGTGTCGCGCGGCCGTCGGCAGTCGGAACGGCCCGCAGCACACACGAGGCACGAGACATACACAACGGGGGGCGGCATCCATGATGCGGCAGCACATGAAACTCACGGTGGTTCTGGTAGCGGTGGTACTCGCGCTCACCGGCTTCTCCACGTCCAGCCACGGCGGAAAGAGCGGCAAGAGCCGGAAGTCCGGCGGCAGCAGCAGCGGCGGCGGGTGCTCCAACTCCAAGAAGAGCAACGGCACGTACCACGACACCGACTACGACGACGATGACGACTACAGCTCGTCGAGCAGCTCCTCCGGCTCCACGTACGGCACCCCGACCCCCACCGCCACCGCGACGGACGCCCCGCAGGCGTACGTCTTCCGCTGCGCGACACCCCGCAAGGGCAAGCGCAAGGCCGTCACCAGCTCCACCGTGCGGCTCACCGCGAACGCGCTCGGCAGCCACACGTACGAGGTCGACGTGACGTTCCTCGACGCGGTCGGCAACACCGTCGACACGGGTGAGGCGACCGTGGAGGCGGACAGCGGAGAGACGAAGACCGTCTCCGTCCGCATGGTCCACCCGGGCAAGGTCTCCCGGGTGAAGAAGTGCTCGGTCACCGCTGAGCTGAGCTACTGACCGGCACCGACACCCATACCGGCACCCACACCCACACCCACACCGGTACCGGCACCGGCCGCACCACCTTCACCGCAACCGGAATTCACCGCCCCCCGCCCCGCCTCTGAACAGCTCCGCCTGCTGCTCCGGTGCCAGGTTCCCGAGCGTGATCAGGTGCGGGGCGTGGGCGAAGGCCTGCGCCCTCGCCGCCTCCTTCGCGGACCAGAGCGCCCTCACCGTCCCCTGGACTCCACTCGTCGGGTAGGAGGCGATGACCGCCGCCGCCCGCAGCGCCGCCGCCACCGCGCCGCCGGCCGGAGTCACCTCGCTGACCAGCCCGGTCTCGTACGCGCGCCGGGCCGTGACCCGTTCCGCCGTCCCCATCAGGGACATCCGGGCCACCTCGCCGAACGGCATCCGCTGCGCCATGGCGATCGCCTCGTACGCGCTGACCATGCCGTACGTGGTGTGCGGGTCGAAGAATGTCGCCTCCTCGGACGCGATGACGAACTCCGCCTCGCCCAGCAGGTAGAACGCCCCGCCGCAGGCCATCCCCTCCACGGCCGCGATCACCGGCTTCCACAGGTCGTTGGCCTTCGGCCCGACCGTGAGCAGCGGATCGTCGATCGTGTACGGGGACGAGGGCTGCGGGACGTCCACACCCCGGTCGATCCCGGTGCAGAACGCCCGCCCTCCCGCCCCAGTGATCACGACGGCCCGCACCTCGTCGTCGTACCGGAACGCCCGCCAGGCGGCGGTGAGTTCGGCGGCGGTCGCGAGATCGATCGCGTTGTGCTTCTCCGGCCGGTCCAGGGTGAGCAGGGCCACCCCGGTCTCCTTGTCCGTCTCCGTGCGCAGCGCCATCTCAGGTCACCGTTCCAGCGTCCAGCGGACCAGGGGCGGCGCGTCGGGGGAGACGGCGCAGAAGACCGCCCTCACCGCCGCCCCGATCCGCAGCCGCGCCGGATCGACGGAGTTCAGCGGGGCGTCGGGCCCGCTGACCACGTTCCCGACCAGCCGGATCTCCGGGGCGTCGGCCAGTTCGACGATCACGGCGTTGTACGGAGCCTGGGCGGCGTACGCGGGCAGCAGTGGCGGATGCGGCAGCACGTACGACCAGATGCGGCCGCGTCCGCTCATCACCCGCCACTCGCTCTCGAACGACTGGCAGTGCGGGCAGCACGGCCGGGGCGGGAAGCGGAGCCGTCCGCAGTCCGGGGCGGCGCACGCCTGGACGCGCAGCTCGCCGCGGGCCGCGTACTCCCAGAAGGGGGCGCCGTCCTCGTCGACGACGGGAAGCAGCAGTCCATCCATGTCGGTCAGCTCCTCAGTTCCTCAGCAGTACGGCGGACGTGGGGACGCCCTCACCGGCGGTGACCAGGCAGGTCGAGGCGTCCGGGACCTGGGCGGTGGAGATGCCGCGCAGCTGCTTCACGCCCTCGTTGATGAGGTTGAAGCCGTGCACGTACCCCTCGCTGAGCCCGCCGCCGCCCGTGTTGATCGGCAGCCGTCCGCCGCTCTCCAGCGCCCCGCCCTCGGTGAACGCGGCACCCTCGCCGCGCCCGCAGAATCCGTACCCCTCAAGCGAGAGCGGGATGAGCGGGGTGAACGCGTCGTAGATCTGGGCGACATCGACGTCCTCGGGCCCGAAGTCGGCCTGCTTCCACAGCTGTCGGGCCGCCGTCCAGGCGGGGCCGGTGAGCGGGTCGTCGTTCCAGTAGTTGACCATCCCGTGGTGCTGGGCGGGCAGTCCCTGGGCGACGGAGTGCAGGTAGACGGGCTTCTGCCGGCAGTCGCGGGCACGTTCTGCGGAGACGATCACGCAGGCCAGTGCCCCGTCCGTCTCCAGGCAGTTGTCGAAGAGGCAGAGCGGCTCGCTGATCCAGCGCGAGGTCATATACATGTCGCGAGTCAGCGGGCGCTCGAACATCACCGCGGCGGGGTTCTGGTTGGCGCGGTTGCGGCAGGCGAGCGCGACGTTGAAGAGGTGGTCGCGGGTCGCTCCGTACTCGTGCATGTACCGCCGGGCGAGCATCCCGATCTCGTCGGCGGGCCGCAGCAGCCCGTACGGCCGGGTCCACTGGGCGGGGGTGGGCAGCTGCACGGCGGTGTTCTTCCAGGGCCGCGGCCCCGACCCGCGCTTCCGTGACCGCCAGGCGACCCCGACGCTCGCCTGCCCGGTGGCGACGGCGGAAGCCAGATGCGCGAGGGTCGCGCAGGAACCGCCGCCGCCGTACCCCACCTTGCTGAAGAAGGTGACGTCACCGGCCCCGATCGCCTTGGCGACCTCGACCTCGTCGGTCTCCTCCATCGTGTACGAGGCGAACGCGTCCACCTCCGACGCGGCGATACCCGCGTCGTCGAGCGCCGCGATGATCGCCCGGCACGCCAGGGTCTTCTCGGACTCGGGCAGGTGTTTCGCGAACTCCGTCTGCCCGATCCCGGCTATCGCTGCCTTGTCCTTGAGCGTCGCCACCCGCCACCTCCGAGGCCGTCATGACTGCTGACAGCGGAGGAGGCTACAGCTAATCTGACGGATAGTCAGCTACGGGGCGGCTACGGCGTTCCGGTCCGACGGCGGGAGGGCACGAGATGCGCGGCGACGAGGAATGGTCCACCGTCCCGAACCTGGTACGGGCGGCGGCGAAACGGTACGGGGAGCGGGAGGCGGTCGTCGAGGGCCGTACCCGGATCACGTACGCGGAACTGGGTGACCGCGTGGAGCGGGCCGCCGCCGCGTGCATGGCCTCGGGTGTGGAGCCGGGGGACCGGGTCGCGGTCTGGGCGCCGAACACGCTGGACTGGATCGTCTCCGCGCTGGGCGCGGTGACCGCAGGCGCGGTCCTGGTCCCGCTCAACACCCGCTTCAAGGGCACGGAGGCGGCGTACGTCCTGGAGCGGAGCCGCGCGAAGCTGCTCTTCGTCACGGGTACCTTCCTCGGTACGTCGTACGTGGCGTCCCTGCGCCGGTCCGAGATCGAACTCCCGCACCTGGAGCGGGTGGTGGTACTCGCCGACTCCGCCCCCGACGATTACATGACCTGGAAGGACTTCCTGGCGTCGGGGGAGGGGATATCCGCCGAGCAGGTACGCGCACGGGCCGACGCGATCCCCGCGTCCGCGCCCTCCGACATCATCTACACCTCGGGCACCACGGGCCGCCCCAAGGGCGCGGTCATCAGCCACGCCCAGACCCTGCGCTGCTACGCGATCTGGAGCGAACTGGCAGGTCTGCGCGAGGGCGACCGCTATCTGATCGTGAACCCGTTCTTCCACACCTTCGGCTACAAGGCGGGCATCATCGCGTGCCTGATGCGGGGCGCGACGATGATTCCGCAGCCGGTCTTCAACGTGGACACGGTCCTCGCCAACATCGCAGCCGAACGCATCTCGGTCCTGCCCGGCCCGCCCACGCTCCACCAGTCCCTCCTGGACCACCCGGCCCGCTCCTCCCACGACCTCTCGGCCCTGCGTCTGGTGGTGACGGGAGCCGCGGTGGTCCCTCTCCAACTGGTCAACCGCCTGCGCACGGAACTGCGCATCGCCACGGTCCTGACCGCCTACGGCCTCTCCGAGGCGAGCGGCATCGTCACGATGTGCCGCCGCGGAGACCCGGCGGAGGTGATCGCCTCGACGTCGGGCCGGGCGATCCCCGACACGGAACTCCGCGTCCTGGCCGCCCCCGGCACTCCGGGCGAGATCCTGGTCCGCGGCTTCCACGTCATGAGCGGCTACTTCGAGGACCCGGAGACCACGGCCGCCACGATCACCTCGGACGGCTGGCTGCACACGGGCGACGTGGGCGTCCTGGACGAGGCAGGCAACTTGCGCATCACGGACCGGATCAAGGACATGTTCATCGTCGGCGGCTTCAACGCCTACCCCGCGGAGATCGAACAGCTCCTGGGCCTCCACCCGGACGTCGCCGACGTCGCGGTGATCGGTGTCCCCGACCCGCGCCTGGGTGAGGTCGGCAAGGCGTACGCGGTGCGCCGGCCGGGCGCGACGGTGACGGCGGACGACCTGATCGCGTGGTCGCGGCGGGAGATGGCGAACTACAAGGTGCCGAGGGCGGTGGAGTTCGTCAGCGAGCTCCCGCGCAACGCGAGCGGCAAGGTGGTGAAGGGGGAGCTGCGGGGGCTTTGACGTACTGCGTACTCAGCCCGCTCCAGGGCACGCGACGGGCAGGCCCAGTTCCCGCGCGGACTCGACCAGCCGCTTGTCGTAGACGACGAACGAGAGGAGAGCCCTGCCCAGCCCCTGTGCGGCGGCCAGGTGCAGGGCGTCCAGGGAGCGGAGCCGGTTGCCGGGCGACAGCTGTCCCGCGCGGTCGAAGAGAAGCGGCGGCATCCGGACGAGCGCGCTCTCGTCGAGCCATTCCTCGGCTTCGGAGGCGACATCGGGCCCGGCATGCGCGGCGTGCAGGGCACGCCGGACCTCTGTCCGCGTGAGGTCGCAGGTCAGGACGGTGGCAGACCCCTGGGTGGAGAGCCACGCTTTGAGAGCGGCGGATTCGGACTCCTCCTTGAACAGCTTGAGCGCCGCGGAGGTGTCCAGATAGATGAAACGCATCAGCGCCCTTCCCCGCCGTCCTGGGCCTCGCGCAGCTCTTCCAGGGCCTGGGTGAGCGGCACGTCGGCGGCGGTCGAGGGAGCGGTCCGGATGCGCGCGGTCTGGGCGGCGGTGCGGGCGCGGCTGAGCTCCGTGAGATCGATCAGCCCGTCCGCAACGGCCTGGTTGACCGCTTCCTCGGCAGGATCCGGCGGCACTATCCGCGCCACGGTCCGCCCGTGCCGGGTGACGGTGAACGTCTCCCCGTGCTCCAGCCGCACGAGGACGGCCGCGGCGTTCCGCTGAAGATCGCGGACGGTGATCCGGGTGTCGTGGCTGTGCGGCTCGCTGTCCATGTCGTACAGGGTAGGGGAGTGTGCGGCGGGCGGCGAGGTTGTGCGTCAACGGCGCTGGAGCCCTGTCACTCCATGGGGTGGAGTCGGTGGTGGGCGCCAGTCGGTCTCAGTACGGTGACGCGTATGGCAACAAAGAAGTACACGGTCACCCTGCCGGAGGCGCTGGCAGAGGAGATCCGGAGTGAGGTGGGGGCCGGGGCGTTCTGCGCGTATGTCACCCGCGCCATTGAGCGTCAGCGCGAGCGCGACCGGCTGGGGGAGCTGGTGGAGCGGCTGGAGGGCGAGTACGGCCCGGTGACGGATGCTGATCTGGCGGCGGCCGAGGCAGAGCGGCGTGAGATCGAGCGGTGGTTCCAGGAGCACGAGGCGAGCGTGGCATCGCACCGGAAGGCAGCCTGATGTCCGACCTCTCGTACGCCCTGGACGGCGAAGGTCTCGCCCGCGTCGCACTCGGAGACCCGGGGATGAAGGCCCTCCTGAAGGACGCCCACCGTTCGGGCATTCGCGTGGTGACGAGCGCGATGACCTTGGTCGAGGCCTGCCACGGCAAGATCGGACAGCCCGTCCGGGACTGGGCCGTGTCGGGCGTCGTGGTCGAGCCCGTCACCCAGAGCGTCGCCGAGGAGGCGATTCGCCTGCTCCGGTCCACCGGACTGCACGGCGACCAGTACGCCATTGCTGCGGCTCTCGCGGCGATCGCGGGGCGGCAGCGGGGGCGGGCGGTGGTGTTCACCTCGGATGCGGATGGCATGGGGAAACTGTGCGGGGCGGGGGTGCGGGTCCGGGGGTTGTAGGGATACGCCAGTGGGGCCCGAGCCGGGTGGCTCGGGCCCCACTGGCGTTTGTCCGGCGGTGGCTCAGCCGGCGTGCGCGTCCAAAGGGGTGGCCACGCTGGCGTGGGCGTCCTGTGTGGTGACGGGAGTGTCTCCGCTTGCATGCGCGTCGGCCAGGGCCGGCGACGCGCCGCCGAGGGCGAGGGCGAGGCCGAGGGCGACGACGAACCCGGCGGCGACCAGCGTCTTCTTCGAACGGGTCATTCCAACTCCCGTGATGGGAGCGAGCTTCCGGATGTGAAGTGACGCTAGTGACAGGGGGCGATGGCGGTAGTCCTACGTCGGAAAGCAGTCGAACGTTGACGCGATCGCGTTGACCGGTCCCAGACATGCAGCGGCCGCGACGGCTCCCCCTCCGCGCCGCCGCGGCCGTTCCCCGTGCAGGTTGGACTAGTTGGGCCGCGGCACCGAGGCGTGGCTGTCGAGGGTGGTGATCTCCTCGCCCGAGGCGTGGCTGTCCTGGACGGTGAGCTCTTCGCCGGAGGCGTGGCTGTCCAGCGGCTTGATGGCGCCGCCCGAGGCGTGGCTGTCCTGGACCGTGAGCTCTTCGCCGGAGGCGTGGCTGTCCAGCGGCTTGACGACGGGCTTCTTGGCGTCGCTCATTGTGGTCAACTCCCGTGACTCATGTGGTGTTACAGGTAGGCAATGCCCGTCCGGCGGTTCCCCCGTGGATCGCCGGACGGGCATTACTGGGCCGTTCACCATAATGGGGCGGCCTCTTCGTCGATCCGTCTGCCCCCCGACGCGACGGTTCGATGGACGTAAGAGTGCAGCCCGCCGATAAACGAACGATGAACGCCGTGAAGGCGGATCTCTCACGCAGCGGTGGCCGGGGGTAGGAGCTCGCGGACCTCATTGGCCTCTATTGATCCCAGTTGCTCGTAAATGGCCAGGGCCTCGGCCCAGCACGCCCTGGCCCGGTCCGGCTGTTCCAACTGGACCAGAGCCTTGCCCAGCACCGTGAGGACGGTGCCGCGGCGCCATTCGCCTCCGATGCCGCGCAATGCGATTGCCTGTTCCGCGTGAGCGGCCGACATGGTGTAGCGCCCTGCCGTGAGATGTACCTCCGCCAGTCGAAAGTGGGTGACGCCCTCCCACAGAGGTTGGCGATTCTCGTGAAAGATCCCGAGCGCTTGCGTCAACTGCTCCAGCGCCTCGGCGAGGCGATGGCCCTTGGCAAGTGCGAGCCCAAGGGCGTAGCGGCCGTTTGCCAGCCTCAGGGCAAGGCCCAGGCGGTCGTAGATCTCGATGCCCTGCTCGGCGAGATCAACCGCGCTGTCCGTCCTGAAGAGCGCCAGGTGGATCCTGGAGAGGTTGCACAGAGCGCTTGCTTCTCCAGGCTTATTGCCATCGGCGCGGAATGCCTCGATGGCCTTCTGGAGGTACGCCTCCCCCTCCGCATGCTGGTTGCGGTAGATCGCGAGAATGCCTCGTTCGTTGGGAGCATTGCCGCTTGTCCAGGGGTCGTTCGCGGCAATGCCGAGCTCCATGGCCCGATGCGCCTCGCTGTCGGCCTGCTCGAACCGGCCGGCCGTGCTGTACACCTGGGTGAGCGTCGTGCGGGCCCGTCCCTCTGCGCGGGCGTCCCCAGCGGACATAGCCGCATCGCGCAGCGCAAGAGCTGCGGTCTCGTACCGACGAGCGTTCGCCCCCGACTCTGCGAGGTCCTTGACGGCCATGAGCAGGTCTACCGCTCGGCGCAGTGCTCGTGGCCCCAGGCTCTGCAACACGCAAGCAAGCAGGCAATCCGCCTCGGCATAAAGCCAGTCGAGTGCGCGTGGCCGATCTGTGAACGTGAGACCCGGGTACCGGCTGGGTTCCAGGTGATCGACTGTGCGATCCCCCGGCCGCTCCAACGCATACACCCCCGCCGCAGTAGCCAGATAGAAGTCCAGCAGCCGCGACAACGCGGACTCCCGCTCCTCCGGCGCCTCCTCGTCCCGCTCAGCGCACGAACGCGCGTAGAGGCGCACCAGGTCGTGGTACCGGTAGCGGCCCGGGGCCGCCGACTCCACGAGGGACGTGTCGACCAGGGCCTCCAGGAGGTCCTCCGCCGTGTGCACCTCCAGGTTCAGCAGGGCCGCCGCCGCAGCCAGGGAGATGTCCGGGCCGTCCGCGAGGCCCAGGAGGCGGAAGGCGCGGGCCTGGGCCGGTTCCAGCTGGCCGTAGCCGAGTTCGAACGTGGCCTTCACCGCGAGGTCGCCCGCCTGGAGCTCGTCCAGCCGGCGGCGTTCGTCCGCGAGCTTCGCGGCCAGGACCGAGACCGTCCAGGTGCGGCGGGCCGCCAGTCGGGAGGCCGCGATGCGGATGGCGAGGGGGAGGAAGCCGCAGGCGGCGACCACGTCGAGGGCGGCCTCGCGCTCGGAGTTGACGCGCTCCTCGCCCGCGATGCGGGTGAAGAGCTGGAGCGCCTCCTCGGGCGACATCACGTCCAGGTCGACCAGATGCGCGCCAGCCAGGTCGACCATGCGGACCCGGCTGGTGACCAGGGCCGCGCAGCCCTCCGTGCCGGGGAGCAGGGGGCGGATCTGTGCCGCGTCGTGGGCGTTGTCCAGGAGGACCAGGATGCGGCGGCCGTCGAGCGTCGAGCGGTAGAGCGCGGCGCGTTCGTCGAGGGAGTCGGGGATCGCCGAGTCCGCCGTGCCCAGGGCGCGCAGGAACGCGCCGAGCACCGTCTCGGGCTCGGCGGCGCGGGCGCCTGCGCCCTGGAGGTCGACGTACAGCTGGCCGTCCGGGAAGTGCCGGCGGGCCTGGTGGGCGACGTGCACGGCGAGGGTCGTCTTGCCGACGCCTCCGATGCCGGCGAGCGCGGAGACGGCCATGACCGAGGCCTCCGCGGTGGCGAGGCGGTCGCCCAGTTCGCGGACGAAGGAGGTGCGGCCAGTGAAGTCCGGGACCGTGGCGGGGAGCTGGGCCGGGCGGACCGGGGCGGCGGCCTGGGTCGGTTCGTCGGCGGGGCGGGCCAGTTCCTCGTCGGCCCGCAGGATGCGCTGCTGGAGCGTGGCGAGTTCGGGGCGCGGGTCGACGCCCAGCTCCTCCGCGAGCAGCCGCCGGGTGTCGGCGTAGACGGCGAGGGCCTCGGCCTGGCGGCCGCTGCGGTACAGGGCCACCATCAGGAGTTCGCGCAGCCGTTCGCGCAGCGGGTGCGCGGCGGTGAGCGCGGTCAGTTCGGAGACCGCCTCCGCGTGGCAGCCGACCTCCAGGTCCAGATCGAGGCGGGTCTCGGTGAGCTGGAGCCGCCACTCCTCCAGCCGGGTCCGCTGGTTCTCCGCGTACGGTCCCGGCACGGAGGCCAGCGTCTCGCCGTCCCAGAGGGCCAGGGCCTCGTTCAGCAGGATCCGGGCCAGGCAGCGGTCGCCCGAGGCCCGGGCCTTCTCGGCGTCGGCCGCCCGCTCCTGGGCCACGGTCACATCGAGTGCCTCCGGCCCGATCCGCATGGCGTACCCGCCGGAGTCGCTCGCCAGGGTGAGCGGGCCCAGGGTCTTGCGGAGCCGGGAGGCGTACGTGCGTACCGCGGCAAGGGCCTGGGACGGCGGGTCCTCGCCCCAGATGGCGTCGATGAGTTCGGCCGCCGTGGCGGTGCGCCCGCTCCTGAGCAGCAGAGCCGTCAGCAGGGCGCGCTGCATCGGTGAGCCGGACGGCAGTGTCTCGTCGCCCCGCCGGGCTCGTACCGGACCGAGCACGGAGAAGCGCAGACCGGTGTCCTGCGTCGGCTGCTCCTGCTGCTCTGTCAGCTGTTCCGTCGGCCGTTGTTCCGCCGACCGCTGTTCCGCCGACCGCTGTTCCGGGGCGCGTTGCTCCGGAACACGTACCCGTGGCCCGTCGTCACGGCCCATTGCTGTCTCCTTGTCCCGCTCTGTGCGCTGCCCGGCACGGTCACACATGTCCGGATCCCGTCGGGGCTATCCGGATTGCTCCATACCGTTGGTATCGCCGTCAACAGTCTGCCTTGTGAATGGGGGCCGCGTCAGCAGCGGGTGACTCTCTGCACAAGCCCTCGACAACGATTGTGGAACGGGGCCCCGTCGAGATAGCTGACGGTTCGTCAGATCAACGCTACCTTGGTACGCATGGAGACCTTCCCGAAGATCATCTCGGTGGACGACCACACGGTGGAGCCCCCTCATGTCTGGCGGGACCGGCTCCCGTCCAAGTACGCGGACTCCGGACCGCGCATCGTCCGCGCGCCACTCAAGGAAATGACCTTCATGGGTGGCAAGTTCGCGCCTGTGATGGGTGCCAAGGGGGACGACGGGCCGATCGGTGACTGGTGGGTGTACGAGGATCTGCACCGCCCGCTCACCCGGCTCGACACCGCAGTCGGCTACGACCGGGACGAGATCAAGCTCGAAGTCATCACTTACGAGCAGATGCGTCCCGGTTCGTTCTCGGTGCCCGAGCGGCTCGCCGACATGGACGTCAACCACGTCCAGTCCGCCCTCTGCTTCCCGACCTTCCCCCGCTTCTGCGGTCAGACCTTCACCGAGGCGAAGGACCGCGAACTCGGGCTGCTGGGGGTGCGCGCGTACAACGACTGGATGGTCGAGGAGTGGTGCGGGCCCGACGCGCACGGCCGGCTCATCCCGCTCACCCTGGTCCCGCTCTGGGACGCGCGGCTGGCCGCCGACGAGGTCCGGCGCAACGCCGCCCGCGGGGTGCGTGCCGTGGCGTTCTCCGAGATACCTCCGCATCTCGGCCTGCCTTCCATTCATACGGACGACTGGGATCCGTTCCTCCGGGCCTGCGACGAGACGGGGACGGTGATCGCCATGCACATCGGCTCGTCCTCGAAGATGCCGTCGACCTCGGCCGACGCCCCGCCGGCGGTCGGATCGACCATCACCTTCGCCAACTGCTGCTTCTCGATGGTCGACTGGCTGATGAGTGGCAAGTTCGAACGCTTCCCGAACCTGCGGATCATGTACGCGGAGGGCCAGATCGGCTGGATTCCGTACATCCTGGAACGCGCCGACGTGGTCTGGGAGGAGAACCGCGGCTGGGGCGGAGTAGCCGACAAGGTTCACCGGCCGCCGTCGGAGCTGTTCACCGAGCACGTCTACGGCTGCTTCTTCGACGACGCCTTCGGGCTGAAGAACCTGGACTCGATCGGAGTGGGGAACGTCCTGTACGAGACGGACTACCCGCACTCCGACTCGACCTGGCCCAAGTCGCGCGAGGTCGGTGAGTCGCAGATGGGACACCTGGACGCCGATGTCGTGGACCGCATCGTGCGCCGCAATGCGATCGACCTGCTCGGGCTGACCGCCGACGGGCTGTGGGCGGGACCCGGTACGGGGGCGTGAACGGGGGAGGGGCGGGGACGGTCCGCGCAAGGACCGCCCCCGCCCCTCCTGCTCAGTTCCGGCGGCGGTCCTTGCGCGAACCGCCCCCGGCTGCCCTCCTGATCAGGCCCGGGTCACCGGCTCCTGGAGCTCAGTCACCCACTTCTCCTCGTCCGCGGGGCACTCCAGATTGACCTCGCGCGCATATCCCGCCGAGCGGAAGCCGCCCGCCTCGATTCCCAGGGCCAGGTCCTGGGCCGTCGGCAGGATCCCGGCCATCGAGCCCCGGTGGACGATGGTCGCCGCCTCGAACGGCGGCAGCTCGACCACCGTGACCCCGGTGTCACCCAGCGGCCCCACCGGGGCCGAGACCGTCACCCCGGCGTGGACGACGATCGCGCCGCCGCCTTCCGGGGCGTCCTCGTAGCGGGCGATCCCGGGGCCCGTCGGGGAGACCCCGGCCTCGCCCAGCAGCGGGAACAGCCGCTCGTACAGCGGGCCGATCACCGGCGTGATGTCCTCCGGCTCGTACCCCGCGGCCACGCCGGTCAGTTCCGCGACCCGTACCGCCGGAACGCTCTTGATCACAACATCTTCCCTGGGCATGCGACCCTCGCTCTCGATCGACCGGAGCCTCGCCTCGACCTGGGCCAGCCGGGCGGCCGCCGCCGCCATCGCCGCCTCCAGCTCCACCCGCCGCAGCCGCAGCATCCCGCGCAGCTCATCCGGGCCCACCTCTTCGTCGAGGACGGCCCGCACCTGCTGGAGCGTGAAGCCGAGGTCCTTGAGCGCGATGATCCGGTTGAGCCGGGCGAGCTGGGCGGCGCCGTAGTAGCGGTAGCCGGTTGCCGGGTCGGTGCGGTCGGGGTGCAGCAGCCCTACCGCGTCGTAGTGACGCAGCATCCGGGCCGACACCCGCCCGTACCGGGCGAAGTCTCCGATGGTGAACATGATGTCTCCCAGTGCAAGGCCTCACACGGCGTCAAGGTCAAGGATCGCAGGGGCCGGATGCGCCGACAGCTACGACTGCCCGGGGCTGCGCGCCTGGTCCAGGACGCCGGGCCGGGCAGGAAGGACGCCGTCACCGAGCTCCAGGCCGTGCTCGACCGCGGCCTCGTGGACAGCCGCGACGGGCGCCCGAGAGGTGGCGCCCGAGAGGTGACGCCCAAGAAGAAGTGACGCCCGAGAAGGTACGTCCAGAAGGGGCGTCCAATAAGTAAGTGGGGAGCGCCTGTCGTATACAGGCAGGAGCCCCGTTCCTCCGCCGAAGCGGGGGAACGGGGCTCCTTGGGTACTGCGTTACCGGCCGCGATCGGCCGACCCGGGCAACTAGGCCGGGGTGACGTTCTCAGCCTGCGGACCCTTGGGTCCCTGAGTGACGTCGAAGTTCACGACCTGGTTCTCCTCGAGGGAGCGGAACCCGGACGCGTTGATCGCGGAATAGTGGACGAAGACATCCGGGCCGCCGCCGTCCTGGGCGATGAAGCCGAAGCCCTTTTCAGCGTTGAACCACTTGACGGTTCCGGTAGCCATAAGCCCTCCTTGGGCCAAAGGGTTGCCCTGCTCCAGAACCTGCAAAGAAGTCTGAAAACTACAAAAGCCTGCGGGTTACATGCTCCGCAGGCTCTGTACTGCAAGGGAAACCAAACTGCAACTTGGCGTTGAGCCTAGCACGCAGCATGTACGGAAGGGTAGAGGGAAAGATCACTGCACCCGGAAGTTTGATTGCCGTGCGGATGAGCCCCGGGGAGGTCCTTCCGGGTGGCTTCCGGAGCCTTCCCGAGAGGCCTTCGGTATCCATTCCGGCACCCCCGGAAGAGGGGCCGCCGCGACGCCGCGCGCCCCCGGTGAGGCCGGCGGCCGGTCACGGGTCTAGCCTCGCGATGTGGACAATTCAACCGTCTCAACCGTCGCAGGCGACGACCGTCGCAGCAGGCCGCGCGTCGGCCACATCCAGTTCCTGAACTGCCTTCCCCTCTACTGGGGGCTCGCACGGACCGGAACCCTGCTCGACCTGGAGCTCTCGAAGGACACCCCGGAGAAGCTCAGCGAGCAGCTGATCAGGGGCGATCTGGACATCGGCCCCGTCACTCTCGTGGAGTTCCTCCGCAACGCCGATGACCTGGTCGCCTTCCCCGACATCGCGGTCGGCTGCGACGGGCCCGTCATGTCGTGCGTGATCGTGTCGCAGCGGCCCCTGGAGGACCTCGACCGGGCCCGGGTGGCGCTCGGTTCGACCTCCCGCACCTCCGTACGGCTGGCGCAGCTGCTGCTCTCCGAACGGTTCGGGGTCACCCCCGACTACTACACCTGCCCGCCCGACCTCGGCCTGATGATGCAGGAGGCGGACGCCGCCGTCCTCATCGGTGACGCCGCGCTGCGCGCCAACCTGCACGACGCCCCCCGGCTCGGGCTGCAGGTCCACGACCTGGGTGCGATGTGGAAGGAGTGGACGGGGCTGCCGTTCGTCTTCGCCGTCTGGGCCGCGCGCAAGGACTACCTGGCGGCCCGGCCCACCGCGGTGAAGAAGGTGCACGAGGCGTTCCTGGCCTCGCGGGACGTGTCCCTCGAGGAGGTCACCAAGGTCGCGGAGCAGGCCGCGCGCTGGGAGGCCTTCGACGCGGAGGTCCTGGAGCGCTACTTCACGACGCTCGACTTCCGCTTCGGGTCCGCGCAGCTTGCGGGCGTCAAGGAGTTCGCGCGCCGGACCGGTCCGACGACGGGCTTCCCCGCGGATGTGAACGTCGAGCTTCTCGGCGGCTGAGAGCGCGGCTGAGAGGGCGACTGCGAGACAGGCCCGGCTCTCCCGTCGCGTGCCACTCGCACCGGCCCCGGCGGGAATGCCCGGCCATTCCCGCCGGGACGTCCCGCCGTTCCCTTGCGCGGAACCTCACGGGGATGCTGTACGGATATCGATTCGGGTGAATTCGCGCTGAATTGGCCGATTGGCGGAAGGCGTCCGGAGTGCCTCCCGTCCGATCCCCCGATCCCTGCCGCAATCGACCCGTGGAACGGCACATTCACGCCTTTTGTTGTGGTGAATGGCGTCGTTCGTTCCCTTGGGGGTGAAATCGGCGGATGGTTTCCCCTGTGACCGGATGACCTTCGCCCCTAGGCTTCGGTCGGAGGTCCGGCCGGTCCACAGGGGGAGTCCGTATATGCAGCCGCTCGAAGCCGGCGAACCGCTGAGCATCGGTGCCTACCGGCTGCTCGGCCGACTCGGCGCCGGCGGCATGGGCCGCGTCTATCTGGGGCGCAGCGCGGGCGGCCGGACCGTCGCGGTCAAGGTCGTCCACCCGCACTTCGCGCTCGACGAGCAGTTCCGTGCCCGGTTCCGGCGCGAGGTGGACGCGGCGCGGCGGATCGGTGCGCAGTGGACCGCACCCGTCCTGGACGCCGACCCGGACGCCCCCGTGCCGTGGGTGGCCACCGGCTACGTGGCCGGGCCGCCGCTCTCGGAGGCCGTCACCGAACACGGACCGCTGCCCGAGCCGGCGGTACGCACCCTGGGTGCCGGGCTCGCCGAGGCGCTGGCCGCGGTCCACGGGCAGGGCCTGATCCACCGGGACGTGAAGCCGTCCAACGTCCTGCTCGCCCTCGACGGCCCCCGGCTGATCGACTTCGGCATCGCGCGGGCCATCGACGCCACCGTCTCCCTCACCTCCACCGGCGTCTCCGTCGGCTCACCCGGCTACATGGCGCCGGAGCAGATCCGCGGCCTGGACATCTCGGGCGCGGCCGACATCTTCTCGCTGGGCGCGGTGCTGGCGTACGCGGCGACCGGCGCCGCCCCCTTCCTCGGCGACTCATCCGCCGTGCTCCTCTACAAGGTGGTGCACGAGGAACCCGAGCTGGGCGACCTGGAGGGCGGGCTGCGCGACGCCATCGCCGCCTGCCTGGCGAAGGACCCGGCCGGGCGGCCGACCCCGGTGGAGCTCGCCCGGCAGCTGGCGCCCGGCGGTGCGGCGTCCTCGGTGGCCGCTGGCTGGCTGCCCGGTCCGCTGGTGCGTCAGGTCAGCCGCGCGGCGGTCGCCCTGCTGGACCTGGAACCGCAGGAGGCGCCGCTGCAGTCGGGGCCGGTGCCGTTCACCAACGCCTCGTTCGGCATGGGCGGGGTGACCGGGACGGGCGGCGCCCTCGGCGTCTTCGGCCCGCCGGTCGAGCCGTCGCCGACGGCCGGCCCGACCGTGCCGCCGCTCCCGCCGCCCGCCACCGGGACGGACGGGGTGCCCGGACAGCGCACCACCGATCCCCGGTTCGCCGTCACCATGAGCGCCGACTCCCGGCCGGGCGAGCACCGGGGGCGCAGGCTCAGCTGCACCGTCGCCCTCGCGGTGGCCGGTGCGCTCGCCGCGGTGACCGTGGGCAGCGCGTTCCTCTTCGACCTGATGCCGGGCGGGCGCACCGGCGACAGCGCCGAGCACGGCAACACCCCGTCGGCCACCTCCCCGGGCGGCACCGCCTCCGCCGAGCCGTCCGCGCCCGCGGACTCCGCCACCGGCACCCCGGACCAGGTCACCGAGGTCCCGGACGTCTTCATCGGCACCTGGCGGGGGCCGCTCACCGAGAAGACGACCGGGGCGCCGCACGGCACTCTCACCGCGGTGTTCGAGAAGGGGAAGAAGGGCGCCGAGGTCGTCCGCATGACGACCACGATCACCGGCCTCGGCGTGGACGTCAGCTGTCACAGCATCGCCACCCTCACCTCAGGAACGGACAAGGAGCTGACGCTCCGGGAACGCGCCGATCCCGAGCGCCCCGGCACGGTGGGGCTGTGCACCACCACGCCCGCCGACCTCCACTTCACGCGTACCGACGAAGGCACCCTGCGGTTCCGCTCCGACGAGCGCGGCGCCGGATTCCCGTACGGCACGCTGTCCCGGCGCTGATCCGGACCGGCCTGGGACTCCGTACGGCACGCCGCCCGGTCCGGCCGCTGACCCGAACCGGCCCTGGCGTACGCTGAACCGGTCCGTAGATCCGTTGAAAAACCGCCGAAAGGTGACAGCCCGGTGACCGAGAAGGCCGACCTCCAGCCCATCCTCGACCGAGCCGCCGAAGGCGGCCGGATCACTCCGGCGGAGGCCCTCGACCTCTACCGGTCGGCGCCCCTGCACGCCCTGGGCGCGGCCGCCGACGCCGTGCGCCGGCGCCGCTACGCGGGTACGGAGCACATCGCGACGTACATCATCGAGCGCAACATCAACTACACGAACGTCTGTGTCACGGCCTGCAAGTTCTGCGCCTTCTACGCCGCGCCCAAGGACACCGCCAAGGGCTGGTCCCGCGACCTCGACGACATCCTGCGCCGCTGCGCGGAGACCGTCGAGCTCGGCGGCACGCAGATCATGTTCCAGGGCGGGCACCACCCGGACTACGGCGTGGAGTACTACGAGGAGCACTTCTCCGCGATCAAGAAGGCGTTCCCGCAGCTGGTCATCCACTCGCTGGGCGCCTCCGAGATCGAGCACATGGCCCGGATCTCCAAGGTCTCCGCCGAGGAGGCCATCCAGCGGATCCACGCCGCCGGTCTCGACTCCTTCGCCGGCGCCGGCGCCGAGCTGCTCCCGGCCCGGCCGCGCACCGCGATCGCCCCGCTCAAGGAGTCCGGCGAGCGCTGGCTGGAGATCATGGAGATCGCCCACGGCCTGGGTGTCGAGTCCACCTCCACCATGCTGATGGGCACCGGCGAGACGAACGCCGAGCGCATCGAGCACCTGAGCATGATCCGTGACGTGCAGGACCGCACCGGAGGCTTCCGCGCCTTCATCCCGTACACGTACCAGCCGGAGAACAACAAGCTGAAGGGCCAGACGCAGGCCACGCTCTTCGAGTACCTGCGGATGATCGCCATCGCCCGGCTCTTCCTGGACAACGTCGCCCACATCCAGGGCTCCTGGCTCACCACCGGCAAGGAGGTCGGACAGCTGTCGCTGCACTACGGCGCGGACGACCTCGGCTCGATCATGCTGGAGGAGAACGTCGTCTCCTCCGCCGGCGCCAAGCACCGCTCCAACCGCCTGGAGATCATCGACCTGATCCGCAAGGCGGACCGGGTGCCGGCCCAGCGCGCCACCACGTACGAGCACCTCGTCGTGCACGACGACCCGGCGAACGACCCGGTCGACGAGCGCGTCGTCTCGCACATCTCGTCCACCGCGATCGAGGGCGGCACGGCCCACCCGGAGCTCAAGCTCCTCAGCGCCAACTAGGCACGTACGCCTTGCTGACGATCCACGCCGCCGCCCTGCTCCTGCCGGGCGGCGGCCGTGCTCCCGTGCCCGGCGGGGCGGTGGCCGTGCAGGACGCGGTGACCGTCGCCTTCGGCCCGTACGGGGAACTGGCCGCGGCCCACCCCGCCGCCCGGGTCCGGCGCTGGCCGGGCGTCCTGACCCCGGGGCTCCTGCAGCGGGACGCGGTCCGGCTGCTGGAGGAGTCGTACTTCCCCGATCCGCGGGAGGCGGACGCCCTGGGCACGGAGCCGCTGACCGGCGAGGCGCTCGACGCGCTCGGGCCGGACGACACCCGGCGGGCCGGCAGTGTGCGGCGCGGGCTGCACCGGATGCTCCGCCACGGGACGACCGCGGCGACGGCCGCCCCCACCGCACCACCCGCCCTGATCACGGCCATGCGCCGGTCCGGGCTGCTGGTCATCGGCGCTTCGGCGCACCCCGGTGGCGCGTCGCGGCTCGATCCGCTGGCCGGGGCCGTGGCGGTGGCCGACGCGACCGCGGCGCCGCTCACCGTCGGCGGGCGGGGCGATCTCGCCGCCTTCGACGTGCCGGACGAGGACGCGCTGCTCGCGGCCGGCGGGGCGAGCTGCGTGGCGACGGTCGCGGCGGGGCGACTGGTGTACCGGGCCCGGTAGACGGCACCCGTCAGGGTGTCACGGCACCGACGGGCCGCCGAGGTACTGCCCCTTGGCGTCGTAGGGCCAGGCGTTGGAGACGCATCCCCCGAGGCCGTATATCTGCTGCATCATGGCGGGGGCGGGGCGGCCCTTGCCGGGGCAGGTCTCGTGGCCGTGGCCCAGCCAGTGGCCGACCTCGTGGTTGACGATCAGGGCGCGGTAGTCGGCCAGCGGGCCGCTGAACTCCGGCGAACCCTGCTCCCAGCGCTTCAGGTTGACCATGACGTCGGTGCCGACCCGGCAGTTGACCTCGCCATGGGTATCGAGCCCGCCCTTCCCGCAGATGCGGTCGGTGGTCGCGGGAGTGGCGATCCGGATGACCAGTCCCGCAGGGCCCTCGGCGACCTGGCGGAACGACCGCTCACCGTGGTGCGACCAGCCCCGCGGCGCGGCCAGGACACGGGCGACCTCGGCGGCCGCCTTGTCCGCGTCCAGGCCGGACCCCTTCTCCACCTCGACCCGGTAGGCGTTGCCCCTGCCGGTCTCCGAGACGCCTGCGCGGGCGACGGTGAAGGTGGCGGACGCGGAGGACGTACGCGGATCATGCCCACCGTTCCACCGGATGCCCACGACGGCCGCCGCGACCAGCACGACCGGCACCACGGCCTTGACGAACAGCCGGTTCCGGCCGCGTTCACGCTGCCCGCTCCGGCGAGTACTCCCTGCTGGCATCCGCGCCCCTCCCCAGTCCTCGGTGGCTTCCACTCCCGCCTTAAGGACCGATGTCGGGGCCAATTGGTTCAGTCCACTTGCAAACGGGGTGCGGTCCGGGGGCGAGCCCCGGGAGCGTCACCGTACCGACGGGCCGCCGAGGTACTGCCCCTTGGCGTTGAAGGGCCAGGCGTTGGAGACGCATCCCCTGAGGCCGTATATCTGCTGCATCATGGCGGGGGCGGGGCGGCCTTTGCCGGGGCAGGTCTCGTGGCCGTGGCCCAGCCAGTGGCCGACCTCGTGGTTGACGATCAGGGCGCGGTAGTCGGCCAGCGGGCCGCTGAACTCCGGCGAACCGGTCTGCCAGCGCTTCAGGTTCACCATCACCGTCTCGCCCACGCGGCAGTTGACCTCGCCATGGGTGTTGAGGCCCTCCGCTCCGCAGACGCGGTCGGTGGTCGCCGCGGTGGCGATACGGATCACCATCCCGGCGGGCCCCGTAGCCACCTGGTGGAACGAGTGCGCCCCGCCGTGCGCCCAGCCGCGCGGCGCGGCCAGGACGTCGGCGATCAGGGCGGCCGCCGCGTCCGGGTCCACGCCGGAACCGTCCTCGACCTCGACCCGGTACGCGCTCCCGCCCCCGGACGAGGCGCCCGCCCGGGCGACCGTGAACGTGCCCGGCCCGGACGCCGGGACACGGGGAGACCGGGCGGCATCCGAGGCAGAGGGGGACGGGGAACGGGTGGGAGGCGCGGTGGTCGTCCTCGGCTTCGCTGCGGGGGAGGACGACGTGCTCTCCGGGTGCGGGGCCCGGCCGGAGTCCGAAGGCTCCGGCGCGGCCGCCGCGGCCGACACGTCGTCCCCGCCTGCCCATCGGGGAGCGGCGACCACGGCGACGCAGATCAGCGTCGCCGGGACGAGTATCGCGACCAGCACACGTATCCGGCTGCGGCGCCGGCGCTTCTGCCGGGCGAGCCGACGGCCTCCCCGGCCCCGCCGCTGTCCTTGGTGCCGTCCGCTCTCAGCCGCCACGAACGGAGTGCTCCTTGTCCTCCATCGGATGCTCGTCCGCGTACTTCACAAGCTTCAGGAACCTGGAGTCACCGACGGCGTCGACCAGTTGGGTCACGGTGACCGGCGCCGACACCATCGAGGAGTCGTCACCGTCGACCGAGAGACTGACGCTGCTCCTGCCGTACGTGAACTTGAGGGCGACGCCGGTGATGGCCTGCGAGCCCTTCTGGTTCCCAACCGCGCTGAAGGAGCGGACCCTGATGCCGCCCGGCAGCAACGCCGTCCTGCACCGGAAGCCCTTCGACGGGGTGTCCTTGCACGCCGGGTCCGCGCCGGCATCCCCCGGATCGGCCTGGGGGCGTACCGAGAAGACGACCGGGAAGGTGTTGCCGTCCGAGCCGCCCTGATAGCGGTTCACCGCCAGGTCGACCGGACGGACCGTGCCGAGCCGCGCGGGGAGCAGTTCGTCGAGCAGCACCGCGACCTGCTGCTGGAAGTTCTCCTGCCGGGCCCGTTCGGCCGGCGGCAGATCGGCCATCGACGTCTCACCGGGGGTCGGCTCGACGTGCACGGGCGTGGGCGCGGTCCGGCCGGTGGCAGCCGGAGAGGGGGTCGCGGTCGTGGTCTGCGAGGCGGCGGACCCGGTCTGCGCCGTTTGCGCACCCCCTCCGGAACCCCACATCGGCAGCACCGCGCCGAACACCCCCAGGGCCACCACGCCCGTCACCCCCGCCCCGACGGCCGCACGGACGCGGGTGCGGCGCCTGCGGCCCTGAACCAGGGCGACCGGCACCAGATCGGGCAGCGAGGGCGCGCTCTCGGCGGTCTGTTCCATGACCGCCCTGATCAGCAGGGCCTCGGCCTCAGGGCCCGGCCCCCGGCCGGGGGAGCGGTCCGTATCCATGTCCACGACGTTCTCCTCAGCTTCGGGTGGTGTAGAGATGCGCGTCGCCCAGGCGGGTACGCAGCGTGGCGAGCGAGCGCGAACACTGGCTCTTCACGGTGGACGGGCTGCAGCGCAGCAGCTCGGCGACCGTTTCCACGCTCAGGTCCTCCCAGTACCGCAGGACGACCATCGCCCGTGCACGGGCGGGCAGTTCGGCGAGCGCCGCCAGCAGGGTGACGGTCAGCTCGGGACCGATCGCGGGTGCGTGCGAGGCGATCGGCGTATGGGCACGGAAGTCGCGCAGCCGGCGCCGGCGTTCGGCGATGTAGGTGCGGGTCAGCACCGTGCGGGCGTAGGCGTCCGGATGGTCGGCCGAGCTCGCCCGGCCCCAGTGCTGGAACAGTTTCGCCAGCGTCGTCTGGGTCAGATCACGGGCGGCGTCCGCGTCCCCGCACAGCAGGTACGCGGTGCGGTACAGCCGGCGCTGACTCGCACGGGCGAAATCCTCGAAGCCGGCGGCGTGCGCGCTGCGTCCGGTAATCATCCAGCCTCCTTTGCGGTCTGTCGGTGGTCACTACGCCTGTTACTGAGTACCGACGGGCCGGAAAGGTTGAAGCCGGATCGGGACCGGTGTCCGAACGCGGGGACGCGGAGGAGTGGCAGGCGCGCTCAGGGGGGCCGGTCTGCCCGTCGGCTCCCTCGGAACCAGCCCGGCACTTTCCATGACCGTCCGGTACGGAATGGCCGCAGCGGCCACGGACCGGACGGCCAAGGTGCGAACAGGAGCATGCAGGAAACACAGAGAGCCAGAACACCTCTGAGATCCAGAACCTCTGTGATCCGGAGCGCTTCTGAGATCCGGAACGCCTCTGTGATCCGGAGCGCTTCTGTGTTGCGGAGCGGACGACAGAAAGAGTCGAAGTCTCGGCATCCCGCCGGGCTTCGAACGGACATGGGCGAGGTGAAACGTCGTGGTCCGCGGGGTGACCTGCGCAAACGCCGTGACTTTCTCGTTCGGGGGCGCGGATCGACGCCGTGGCGTTACCCGACAGCGGGCCCGCCCCGCCGCGGCCCGTCCGGGCTGCTTGAATGGGTGGGTGACCCGAGCCTCCCTGGACAAGCAGCCGCACGAAGTCGCCTCGATGTTCGACGACGTGGCGGCGAACTACGACCTCACCAATGACGTGCTCTCGCTCGGCCAGGCCCGGCTGTGGCGCAAGGAGGTCGCCGCCGCGGTGCACGCCCGGCCCGCGGAGAAGGTCCTCGACCTGGCCGCCGGGACCGCGACGTCCTCGCTGCCGTTCGCCGCGACGGGCGCGTACGTCGTGCCGTGCGACTTCTCCATCGGCATGCTGCGCGAGGGCAAGAAGCGCAACTCCTGGCTGCCGTTCACGGCGGGCGACGCCACGAAGCTGCCGTTCCGCGACGAGACGTTCGACGCGGTGACCATCTCCTTCGGGCTGCGCAACGTCCAGGACACCGACGCGGCGCTCCGCGAGCTCTACCGGGTGACCAAGCCGGGCGGCCGGGTGGTCATCTGTGAGTTCTCCCAGCCGGTCTGGGCGCCGTTCCGGACCGTCTACACCGAGTACCTGATGCGGGCCCTGCCGCCGGTCGCGCGTGCGGTGTCGTCCAACCCCGACGCGTACGTCTACCTCGCCGAGTCGATCCGCGCCTGGCCCGACCAGGCAGGGCTCGCGGCCAAGCTCCAGCAGGCCGGCTGGTCGAAGGTCGCCTGGCGCAACCTCACGGGCGGTGTGGTCGCACTGCACCGGGGCGTACGCGCCTGAGGCTCGGGAGCACGGGCCCGACGGAGGATGCCCGACCGGTGAAATCCGGTGCGGTGGATCCGAGTTGACGGGAACCGGGTAACGGGGAAGATGTGTCCGTTGATACGGCACGCGTCTTCCCCGTTCCTGTGTGTCACCGTTCCGGCCGTCCCCGTCTCCCCCTTGCGGAGTCCTCATGCCGTCGTACTGTCCCTTCTGCGGAACCCAGGCGCCGGACGAGGCGCGCTTCTGCATGAAGTGCGGACGCGAACGCCCGCGGACGCCCGCGGCGCCCCCGCGGACACCCACGGCGCCCCCGCAGGCACCCGCAACGCCGCCGCCGCCCGTCGCACCGCCGCACCCCGCCGTGGTCCCGCCCGCTCCGGCGGCGGGTCCGCCCCCGCCGCCCGGGTACGCCCCGATGCCGGTGGTCCCGGCGGGACCGTCACCCCTCGGAGCCTTCTTCGGCCGGGTGTTCCGGGGCGACTGGGCGGGCTCGGTGAAGGCCGCCGCCTGGCCGAGCGGACTGATCGTGGCCCTCGCGGTGGCGGTCTCCATCCCGACGTACGGGCAGGGCGACGACGTCGTCGTCGGCTGGAGCGACCGGCTGCGGATCGCGCTCGCGATGCTGCTCCAGGCGTTCGGCGGCGGCTTCGAGCTCCGGACGGCCGGGCCCGCCCGCCCGGACGGCTCCGACTACGACTACGACTACGGAACCGACTACGGCTCCGGCGGACCGGACTTCGGGTCGGACTTCGGGAGCCTGGCCCCGGGCACCCAGGGCAGTTACACGCTCGCCGTCGTCCCGCTCACCGTCACCGTGCTCTGGATCGGTGCGCTGATCCTCGGCGCCCGTGCGGCCCGCAGACAGGGCGGCGGTCTGGAGGCCGCGGTACGGATCAGCCTCGTGGCCACCGCGGCGGTCCTGCTCCTCGGACTCTTCGCGCAGCCCGAGGTCGCGGACGTCGAAGTCTCGTCCTCCCCGGTCCTCGCCGCGCTCGGTGCACTCGTCATGGCGCTGCTGGTCACCGGCGGCGTACTCCAGCGCGACGCGGCGGCCCAGTGGCTGGCGGGACGGCCCGGGGCGCTGACCCTGGTCCGGGCCGCCGGTTCGGCGGTCCGGGCGCTCGGCGTCGTGCTGCTGCTCTGCTCCCTGATCGGCTTCGTCACGTACGCCACCGCGGACGACGTCGACGGTGAAGCCCTGCTGATCGCCCTGCCGTTGCTGCCCAACATCGGACTGCATGTGCTCGGCCTGAGCTGGGGCGCCCACATCGAGTACGACCTGCGGGGGCAGCTGGACGTCTTCGGTTCCGGTACCGGGCACGACGGATTCGGCCTGGCCGAACTGGGTGACGAACTCGGTGGCTGGGCTCTGACCGGGGCGCTGGCCACCGGCGTCGTCTGCGCGCTCACGGTCGGCCTGCTGGCCGCACGCCGCTCGGCGGGCCGGGGCGAACAGGCCACCGCGGGCGGGCTGTTCCTGTTGATGATCCTGGTGCTGGCCGGGCTGGCCGGAGTCTCCAGCGGCATCGACGACACGGACGGCCGAGGCGCCGTCGAATTCGCCCTGAGCGTCTCGGACGTGCTGCTGTTCGGCCTGCTGTGGGTGGGCGGTGCCGTGTTCCTCGCGCCGTACCTGCTGCGGCTGACGGGGCGTGCCGGGGCGGTTCCCCCGGCTTACCCGGCGTACCCGGCGGCTCCGGGCCCGTACATGCCCGCTTCCGCCTCCACTTCCACTTCCACTTCCGATCCTGCCCCCGCCCCCGCCCCCGCCCCCGAACCGTCCGGCCGCAGACGGACCGTCGTCATCTGGTGCGCGACGCTCGCCGCCGCGCTGCTCGTCGGCGGCGGGGTGACCGCCGGTGTGCTGGCGCTGAAGGACCGGAACAGCGACGACAACAAGCCCGCCCCGGTCCGGAGCGGCGAGCCGTCGAGGGACGCGCCGTCGACCGGACAGTCCGACAACGACATGCCCACCGACCAGGTCAACGCCCCCGGCGGCTCCTAGGACCTCGCGTCCGGATCATTCCGGGCTCGCGGGCTCCGGCCTGATCCGAACGGAAGCCCCCGGACGGCCCGGACGGCCCGGTCCGCCCGGATGCCGACGGCGCCGGCTGACCCGGGGCGTCAGCGGTTCAGCTCCAGCCGGAAGCACCGCGCCTCCTGGCCCTCCCGGGGCGTCGTGAAGCTCTCCGCCTCCTCCATGCCGAGGCGCCGGGCCACGGCGATCGACCGCTCGTTGAGCGCGTCGATCGTCGCCACCACCCGCTCCACCCCGGCCGCGCGCAGCCGCTCCAGCGTGAGGCGCGCGGCCGCGGTCACGTAACCGCGGCCCCAGGCGGACCGGGTCAGCCGCCAGCCGATCTCGATCTCGCCCACCGGTCCGTACGCGCTCTGCGGCCACGGCTGCGCGCCCGTGAAGCCGAGCACCTCGCCGCTGCCGTCGAGCACGGTCCACAGGCAGAAGCCGAGTTCCGCGTCGTGTCTGCGCTGGCGGGCCGTCCACTCCTCGTACATGGACAGCTCGTCGGACGCACCGCCGAAGAACTCCATCACCTCCGGGTCGTCGAAGGCGCGATGCCAGGCCACCGCGTCCTCGTCGGTCGGGACACGCAGTTGAACGACGGGGAGTGCGGGAGGCGCGATCGACATCGGGGAGCCCTTCGGAGGTTGATCAGCAGGCCCCCATAGACTGCCCTGGCCATGTGCCGCGCGGCACGCGAATTCGAGTCTTCGGGAGATCCGACCGTGACCGAGCCCCTGTCCGAACACAGCGCGGACGTGATCGTCGTCGGGGCAGGCCCGGCCGGCTCCACGACCGCCTACTACCTCGCCAAGGCCGGACTCGACGTCCTGCTCCTCGAGAAGACCGCCTTCCCGCGCGAGAAGGTCTGCGGTGACGGGCTCACGCCGCGCGCCACCAAGCAGCTCGTCTCCATGGGCATCGACATCTCCGAAGAGGCCGGCTGGCTGCGCAACAAGGGCCTGCGCATCATCGGCGGCGGCGTCCGGCTGGAGCTGGACTGGCCGGATCTCGCCTCGTACCCGGACTACGGACTGGTCCGCAAGCGCGACGACTTCGACGAGCAGCTGGCCCGCCAGGCGCAGAAGGCGGGCGCGCGGCTGTACGAGCGCTGCAACGTCGGCGCCCCGATCACGGACGCCCGCACCGGCCGCATCACCGGCGTGCACGCGAAGCTCGGCGAGGAGAAGACCCCGGTCACCTTCCACGCCCCGCTCGTCGTCGCCGCCGACGGCAACTCCACCCGGCTCTCCCTCGCGATGGGCCTGCACCGCCGCGAGGACCGCCCGATGGGTGTCGCGGTCCGTACGTACTTCACCTCGCCCCGCCACGACGACGACTACCTCGAGTCCTGGCTGGAGCTGTGGGACCGGCGCGGCGCCGAGGACCGGCTGCTGCCCGGGTACGGCTGGATCTTCGGCATGGGCGACGGCACCTCCAACGTCGGCCTCGGCATCCTCAACTCCTCCTCCGCCTTCAAGGAGCTGGACTGGCGCGAGGTCCTCAAGGCCTGGTGCGCCTCCATGCCGGAGGACTGGGGCTACACCCCCGAGAACATGACGATGCCGATCCGCGGCGCCGCCCTCCCGATGGCCTTCAACCGGCAGCCGCACTACACCAAGGGCCTGCTGCTCGTCGGTGACGCCGCCGGCATGGTCAACCCGTTCAACGGCGAAGGCATCGCGTACGCCATGGAGTCGGGCCAGATCGCCGCGGACGTCATCGTCCAGGCGCACGCCCGCTCGACCCCGGCCCAGCGTGAACTGGCCCTGAACAACTACCCGAAGGTGCTCAAGGAGACCTACGGCGGCTACTACACGATGGGCCGCGCCTTCGTGAAGCTGATCGGCAACCCGAAGGTCATGAAGATCGCCACCCAGCGCGGTCTCACGCACCCGCTGCTGATGAAGTTCACCCTGAAGATGCTCGCCAACCTCACCGACCCGACGGGCGGCGACGCGATGGACCGCATCATCAACGGTCTGACGAAGGTGGCCCCGCGGTCCTGACGTGCTGTGACCCGGCGTAGCGCGCGGGCGGGGAGCCGAGGTGGCGGGTGAAGTGCCGGCTGAGGTGCGCCTGGTCGTGGAACCCGACCGCGGCGGCCACCTCGGCCGGGCGGGCGCCGGAGAGCAGGAGGCGGCGTGCCCGGTCCACCCGTCTGCCGGTGAGATAGGTGTGGGGCGGGATGCCGTATGTCCGGGTGAAGCAGCGGATCAGGTGGGTGGGGTGGGCGTGCAGCCGCGCGGACGCCTCGTCCAGCGACATCCCGGTGGATATGCGGGCGTCCAGCAGTTCGCGCAGTCCGGTGGCCAGCCGGTTGGCCTCGCGCCCGGGTGCGCGCAGCGGGGACGTCTCCAGGCGCTGGAGCAGCCGCTCGCGCACGAACGCCAGCCGCGACTCGGCCTCGAGGGCGTCCGAGGGGCTCCGCAGCGTGTTGTGCAGCTGATGGATGCGCTGTCGCAACAGCGCGTCCCCGTGCACCGGGCCGTCGGCCGCGGTACCTGCCAGCCGCTCGGGGAGCACCGTCGAGTCCAGGTAGAGCACCCGCTTGCGGAATCCGGACGGCTGGGTCGTACGCCCGTCGTGCGGAACGTGGGGCGGCAGCAGGACGACCGCTCCGGCTCCGGCCACCCCGTGCCGATGCCGGTCGACGGCGAAGTCGACCGCGCCGTCGTCCAGGATCATCAGGTCCCAGGAGTCGTGGGTGTGGACCGGGTAGGCGTGGTCGGTGAAGTGCGCGTGGAAGACCTCGGCGATCCCTTGAACGGCGGGTCGCCAGGCGGTGATCGCGGTACGGGGCCGGTCGGCGGGCATGCCAGGAACGTACAAGACCGGCGATGACGGGCGCGGAACGCTGGGGGCATGCCCATCACAGAGGTTCCCGCCCCCGTCAGTATCGGTGAAAGGCTCGCCCGGGTCACCGAGCTCTGGTCCCAGAAGAGGATCGCGTCGGTCAACGACTACGAAGTCAAGGTCGCCAAGCTGAAGGGTGAATTCGTCTGGCACACCCACGAGGACACGGACGAGCTGCTCCTGGTCGTCGACGGGCGGCTCACCGTCCAGTTCCGGGAGGGGGACGTGGTGCTCGGCCCCGGCGAACTGGTCGTCGTACCCCGGGGCGTCGAGCACCGGACGGTCGCCGACGAGGAGACCGCCATCCTGCTGCTGGAGCCCGCGGGGGTGCTGAACACGGGGGATGCGGGCGGCCCGATGACCAGGGCCGTCGAGGCGCTGGACTGATCGGACGCCGCCGGTGCGCCGCGGCGGGAGGGCTTCACGTGGCCGTCCGGCCGCGGTGGCGTACGAAGTGGATCCGGGCGGCGAGCACCACGAGACCCGCGGTCGCGGCGCCGGGCGTCATGACCGCGGGGAGCGAGGCGTGGTCGACGACGTAGCCGCCCGCCAGTGCGCCGGCGGCGATCGTCGCCTGGAAGGACGCGGTGAACAGGACCGAGGCCGCCTCGGGTGTGTGGGGTGCCGAGCGGGCGAACCAGGTCTGTGAGCAGACCGGCACCGCGCCGTAGCCGAGACCCCACAGGACGAGGAGTGCGAGCGCGCCGGCTTCGGACCGGCCGAGGACGGGCAGGAGCGCCGTCGCGGCGGCGATCGTCGCGGCGGCCGCCCCGAACGCGGTGTGCGGGCGGTGCGTCACCAGGGCGCCCCCGAGGAAGTTGCCGGCCACGCCCGCGGCCCCGTAGACGAGCAGGAAGCCGGTGATCATCCCCGGACCGGCGTGGGTGACCTCCCGCAGGAAGGGCGTCACATACGTGTACGTGCCGAAGTGCGCCAGGACCACGAGGAACGTCATCAGCAGTGCGAACCGGGCGGCCGGGCCGCGCAGCATGGCGCGGAGCACGGCGGGGCGGGTGACCCGGTCCGGCGGCAGGGCCGGCAGGGTCAGGAGGAGCAGGGCCAGCACGCCCGTGGACAGCAGGCCCATCGTGACGAACGCGGTGCGCCAGCCCGCCAGATCGCCGATGAGCGTGCCGGCGGGGACGCCGAGCACGGAGCCGAGGGGGACGGCGGCGAAGATGACCGCCGTCGCCCGGGCGGCCGATGCCGGGCGGACCAGCCGGCCGGCCAGACCGGCGCCGATCGACCAGAAGCCGCCGATGGTGATGCCGACCAGGACCCGGGCCACCAGCACCAGCCAGTAGGCCGTCGCGGCCGCGGTGAGGAAGTTGGCCACCGCGAGCAGCAGGACGAGGGCGCAGAGCATCAGCCGGCGGTCGACGCGGGCCGTCGCGAGGGTCACCACCGGGGCGGCGACGGCGGCGAGGAGGCCCGGCATCGTCATCATCAGGCCCGCCGTGCCGTCCGCGACGGCGAAGTCGGCCCCGATCGGCGTCAGCAGGCCGATCGGGAGGATCTCGGTGGTGACGATGACGAAGATGCCCAGCGTCACGGAGAGGACGGCCAGACGGCCGCGTAAGGGCGTGGGGGACGTGGTGTCGGTGCGGGGGGTGGCCGTGGTGGACATGGCGGGGCCGTCCTGTGCTCGGTGACGCGGGGGCTGTTCGCGCCAGTTCACAAGCTCGGGCGGACGGAGTCCGGCAGGTTCGCGACATCACCCGTGGCCGCAGGGGGTGATGTCGCGAACCTGCCGGAAACGCCGAAGGGCCGCGGCTCCCGAGCGGGGGAGCGGCGGCCCTTCGATGTGCGCCGAGGCGCTTGTGAATCCGTGAACTCAGAGGACGCGGACCGCGCCGGTCGGCATGTCGTAGTCCAGGGAGCGCTGCACCACACCGGTGGAGGAGTTCTGCGCTCCGACGAACTGGCCGCCGCCCACGTAGATCCCGACGTGGTACGCGCTGCCCGCGCTGCCCCAGTACAGGATGTCGCCCGGCTGGAGGTTGCTCAGCGAGACCTGGGTGCCCGCGGTCGACTGGCTCTGCGAGACACGGGGCAGGTCGACGCTCACCGTGCGGTACGCGGCCTGGACGAGGCCGGAGCAGTCCCAGGAGTTGGGGCCGGTGCCGCCGGGCACGTACGCGTCGCCGACCTGCGCCTGCGCGAACGCGACGATGGAGGCGGCGGAGCCCGTGGCGGTGGAGGCGTACGACGTCGTGGCGGACGACGAGGAGCCCGAGGAGGAGCCGGTGGAGGCGCTCAGCGTCGTGCGCGCGGCGGAGCGGGAGGCGCGCTCGGCGGCCTCCTCCTTGGCCTGCGCTTCGGCCTTCGCCTTGGCTTCGGCCTTCTTCTTGGCCTCGGCCTTGCGGACCGCCTCGGCCTTGGCCTTCTTGGCGGCCTTGGCGGCGGTCGTGGCCGCGGCTTCCTCGTGGGCCTGCGTCTCCAGGTCGAGCGCGACCTGCTGCGTGGCCTCGGCGGACGCCGCGACGGCGGTGGAGAGCCCGGCCGTGATGGTGGGCATCTCGATGGTCTGGGTCACCGGCTCGGCCTGGGCCGGACCGGCGGCGCCTGCGACCGCGATGGTGCTGAGGACGCCACCGGCAACTCCGGCTCGCAGCGCCGTCTTCGAGGCGTTTCGGCGGGGCTTCCGGTGGCTGGGTATGAGAGCGGTGTGGGACATGGGTACTAGCGCTATCAGGGCCTCAGGGGTCCCATCAAGAAACGTGTGTTGCGACACAGTTACGTCCGGAACCTGTGAATCCGCTTCCTGAGAGCCCTTATTGACGCCGTAACGGGCAAATCGGGCAGGCTCGATCACGGCTGTGATCACGGGTTTTCGGCAATACGCCCGAATTGCCCGTCACTTACCATCCGTTCACACGGTTGGCCAAGCCCGCTTGTATGGCGCCCTTCGTCGAGTGACGCAGGTCACAGCATGGTCTCGCCGTGACGGGCATGCGAGGGCCCGGCGACCGGAGCGTCCCGCGGGCGGGGAACTGGCGGCGCACGGCGCCCCATTCACCCGATAGGGGATGGATGTCGAGATGCGTCCACTTCGTTCCGGATGGATCCCGTGCGAATGACCCCGCCTTGATCCCAGAGTGGGGCAGATCCCTTTATCACCCGATCGCGTCCATCGCCAATTTGGCGGCCGACGCTGCGGCTTGATAGGGCGACACCTCTTTGACCAGCGGTAACGGCAGTAGATGTCACGTCTCGTGATCACTCGGCCGCTTCGTGTACGAAGATCACCGCTCATCCGACTTCATGATCGTTCGTCAGGTGGTGGAGATCACAAAGACGTTGTCGTACCCCGTGTCGCAGATCACAGGACGGCAGGCATAGGATGCGGGGCAGTCGGGCTTGTGAACTGCCTCACATGTGCACGATCTTGGTGAGGTGGCGAGCCAGGTCGCCCGATGCGGTCCAACGGTCAAGGACGACTGGAAGGAGCGAGGAGCGTGAATGCCTACGCGCCCATCCTCGTGCTCGGTGCCCTCGGGGCGGGGTTTGCGATCTTCTCCGTGGTCAGCGCCACGCTCATCGGCCCCAAGCGCTACAACCGGGCAAAGCTCGAAGCGTACGAGTGCGGTATCGAACCCACCCCGACTCCAGCCGGAGGTGGCCGTTTTCCCATCAAGTACTACCTGACGGCGATGCTCTTCATCGTCTTCGACATCGAGATCGTCTTCCTCTATCCCTGGGCGGTCACCTTCGACGCCCTCGGGATCTTCGGGCTCGTCGAGATGCTGCTCTTCGTGCTCACCGTCTTCGTCGCCTACGCATACGTGTGGCGCCGCGGCGGCCTGGAATGGGACTGAGGGGCTGAGGGGCACACATGGGACTCGAAGAGAAGCTGCCCAGCGGCTTCGTGCTGACCACTGTCGAGCAGGCCGCCGGCTGGGTACGGAAGTCCTCCGTCTTCCCGGCCACCTTCGGCCTCGCCTGCTGCGCCATCGAGATGATGACGACCGGGGCCGGTCGCTACGACCTGGCCCGGTTCGGCATGGAGGTCTTCCGCGGATCGCCGCGGCAGGCGGACCTGATGATCGTGGCGGGGCGGGTCAGTCAGAAGATGGCGCCCGTCCTGCGGCAGGTCTATGACCAGATGCCGAACCCCAAGTGGGTCATCTCCATGGGGGTTTGCGCGTCATCGGGCGGAATGTTCAATAATTACGCCATTGTTCAGGGTGTTGATCATATTGTCCCGGTTGATATCTATTTGCCGGGCTGCCCGCCGCGGCCCGAGATGCTGATGGACGCGATCCTCAAACTCCACCAGAAGATCCAGGGCTCCAAGCTCGGGGTCAACGCGGAGGAGGCCGCCCGTGAGGCGGAGGAAGCGGCGCTCAAGGCACTGCCCCTGATCGAGATGAAGGGGCTGCTCCGGTGAGTGAGAACGACAACGGCGCCGCGCAGAACGGCAGCGGCGTGCCCGCCCCGCGCGACGAGCACGGCGAGGTCATCGGCGTACGCAAGGGCATGTTCGGCGCCAACAACGGCGGTGACACCTCCGGCTACGGCGGCCTCGTCCGCACCATCGCTCTGCCGGGCGCCACCGCGCGCCCCTACGGCGGCTGGTTCGACGAGGTGGCCGACGAGCTCGAAGGGGCCCTGGAGGAACAGGGACTGCTGCCCGGCAACGCCATCGAGAAGACGGTCGTCGACCGCGACGAGCTCACCTTCCACATCGCCCGCGAGCACCTGCCCGCCGTGGCCCTGACGCTGCGCGACGACCCGGCCCTGCGTTTCGAGCTCTGTACGGGGGTGAGCGGTGTCCACTTCCCCGGTGACAAGGGACGCGAGCTGCACGCCGTCTACCACCTGCGCTCGATCACCCACGGCCGGCTCATCCGGCTGGAGGTGTCCGCGCCGGACGACGACCGGCACATCCCGTCCCTCGTCGCGGTCTACCCGACCAACGACTGGCACGAGCGCGAGACGTACGACTTCTTCGGGCTCGTCTTCGACGGGCACCCCGCCCTCACCCGGATCATGATGCCGGACGACTGGCAGGGCTTCCCGCAGCGCAAGGACTACCCGCTCGGCGGCATCGCCATCGAGTACAAGGGCGCCCAGATCCCGGCTCCGGACCAGCGGAGGTCGTACTCCTGATGACCACTCCCCACGCAACGCCCAGGGCCACGACCGAGGGGACTGTATATACAGTCACCGGCGGCGACTGGGACGAGGTCGTCGAGTCGGCGGCCAAGTCCGACGACGAGCGCATCATCGTCAACATGGGTCCCCAGCACCCGTCCACGCACGGCGTGCTCCGGCTGATCCTGGAGATCGACGGCGAGACCGTCACCGAGGCCCGCTGCGGCATCGGCTACCTCCACACCGGCATCGAGAAGAACCTCGAATTCCGGAACTGGACGCAGGGCACCACCTTCGTCACGCGCATGGACTACCTGACGCCGTTCTTCAACGAGACGGCGTACTGCCTGGGAGTCGAGAAGCTCCTCGGCATCGAGGACCAGATCCCCGACCGGGCCACCGTCCTGCGCGTGCTCCTGATGGAGCTCAACCGGATCTCCTCGCACCTGGTGTGCATCGCCACCGGCGGCATGGAGCTCGGCGCCACGACGATCATGATCTACGGCTTCCGCGATCGTGAACTGGTTCTCGATCTCTTCGAGCTGATCACCGGCCTCCGGATGAACCACGCGTTCGTCCGCCCCGGCGGACTCGCCCAGGACCTGCCCCCGGGCGCGGTCGACCAGCTGCGCGAGTTCGTGAAGACCATGAAGAAGAACCTGCCGGAGTACGACAAGCTCGCCACCGGCAACCCCATCTTCAAGGCCCGCATGCAGGACGTCGGCTACCTCGACCTCACCGGCTGCATGGCGCTCGGCGCCACCGGCCCGGTCCTGCGCTCCGCCGGACTCCCGCACGACCTGCGCAAGACCGATCCCTACTGCGGGTACGAGAACTACGAGTTCGACGTCCCCACCGCCGACAGCTGCGACTCCTACGGCCGCTTCCTCATCCGTCTGGAAGAGATGCGCCAGTCGCTGCGGATCGTCGAGCAGTGCATCGACCGGCTCGCACCGGGCCCGGTCATGGTCGCCGACAAGAAGATCGCCTGGCCCGCGCAGCTCGCGCTCGGACCGGACGGACTCGGCAACTCGCTCGACCACATCAAGAAGATCATGGGCACCTCCATGGAGGCCCTGATCCACCACTTCAAGCTGGTGACCGAGGGCTTCCGGG
Source organism: Streptomyces sp. NPDC087901 (assembly GCF_044742205.1). Taxonomy (NCBI): domain Bacteria; kingdom Bacillati; phylum Actinomycetota; class Actinomycetes; order Kitasatosporales; family Streptomycetaceae; genus Streptomyces; species Streptomyces sp. NPDC087901. The sequence goes on along the minus strand of NZ_JBIUUC010000003.1, from coordinate 605,898 downwards.
TCCCGGCAGGGCAGGCGTACACCGCCGTCGAGTCGCCCAAGGGCGAACTGGGCGTGCACGTCGTCTCGGACGGCGGCACCCGCCCCTACCGGGTCCACTTCCGCGACCCGTCCTTCACCAACCTCCAGGCCATGGCAGCGATGTGCGAGGGCGGCCAGGTCGCCGACGTCATCGTCGCCGTCGCATCCATCGACCCCGTGATGGGAGGCGTCGACCGGTGACCGAAGCACGCAGCGAAGTCAGTCTGGGGATGCCGCAGCTCCCCGCCCCCGCCTACCCGGCCGAGGTGCGCGCCAGGCTCGAAGCGGATGCGAAGGAGGTGATCGCCCGCTACCCCGGCAGCCGCTCCGCGCTGCTGCCGCTGCTGCACCTCGTGCAGTCGGAGGAGGGATACGTCTCGCGTACGGGCATGGCGTTCTGCGCCGACGTGCTCGGCCTCACCACCGCCGAGGTCACCGCGGTCGCCACCTTCTACACGATGTACCGGCGCAGGCCGAGTGGCGACTACCAGGTCGGCGTCTGCACCAACACGCTCTGCGCGGTGATGGGCGGCGACGCCATCTTCGACCGGCTGAAGGACCACCTCGGCGTCGGCAACGACGAGACGACCGAGGACGGCAAGGTCACCCTCGAACACATCGAGTGCAACGCGGCCTGCGACTTCGCGCCCGTCGTGATGGTCAACTGGGAGTTCTTCGACAACCAGACGCCCGAGAGCGCCACGCAGCTCGTCGACGACCTGATCGCCGGCCGCACCGTCGAGCCGACCCGCGGCGCCCCGCTGTGCTCGTACAAGGAGACCGCCCGCATCCTGGCCGGTTTCCCCGACGAGCGCCCCGGCGCCGTCTCGGCGTCCGGTGGCGCGGGCCCCGCCTCGCTCATCGGCCTGAAACTGGCCAAGGGTGAGGCCGGTCCGCAGCCCCGCGTGGTGGGCCCGCGCGGCGTGAGCCCGCGCGACGAACCGCAGAAGGGCGCCGAACACCTCAGCTCCCACGACGCACCACAAGAGACCTCGGCCTCCGACCCGGACCACCCGGCCGGTCCCGCCGCCGAGGAGGGGGAGTGATGACGTTGGCCGCCGAAATCGACAAGAACGGGACCAGTCCCGAGAAGCTTCTCGCGCCGGTCCTGTCCGCCTTCTGGGACCAGCCGGAATCCTGGACCCTGGAGACCTACCGCCGCCACGAGGGGTACGAGGGGCTGCGCAAGGCCTTCGCCATGTCTCCGGACGACCTCATCGCGTACGTCAAGGACTCCGGTCTGCGCGGCCGTGGCGGCGCCGGCTTCCCCACCGGGATGAAGTGGCAGTTCATCCCGCAGGGCGACGGCAAGCCGCACTACCTGGTGGTCAACGCCGACGAGTCGGAGCCCGGGACCTGCAAGGACATCCCGCTCCTCTTCGCCAACCCGCACAGCCTGATCGAAGGCATCGTGATCGCCTGTTACGCGATCCGCTCCTCGCACGCCTTCATCTACCTGCGCGGCGAAGTCGTCCCCGTACTGCGGCGGTTGCACGAGGCCGTGCGCGAGGCGTACGAGGCGGGCTATCTCGGTACGAACATCATGGGCTCCGGACTCGATCTGGAACTCACCGTGCACGCGGGCGCCGGTGCGTACATCTGCGGTGAGGAAACCGCACTGCTCGACTCGCTCGAAGGACGCCGCGGCCAGCCCCGGCTGCGCCCGCCCTTCCCGGCGGTCGCCGGCCTGTACGCCTGCCCCACTGTGGTGAACAACGTCGAGTCCATCGCCTCGGTTCCCTCGATCCTGAACAAGGGCAAGGACTGGTTCAAGTCCATGGGCAGCGAGAAGTCCCCGGGCTTCACGCTGTACTCGCTCAGCGGCCATGTCTCGGGACCCGGCCAGTACGAGGCCCCGCTCGGTATCACGCTGCGCCAGCTCCTCGACATGAGCGGCGGCATGCGCCCCGGTCACCGGCTGAAGTTCTGGACCCCGGGCGGCTCCTCCACTCCCATGTTCACCGAGGAGCACCTCGACGTGCCCCTCGACTACGAGGGCGTCGGCGCCGCCGGATCCATGCTCGGCACCAAGGCGCTCCAGTGCTTCGACGAGACCACCTGTGTGGTCAGGGCCGTCACCCGCTGGACCGAGTTCTACGCCCACGAGTCCTGCGGCAAGTGCACGCCATGCCGTGAAGGCACCTACTGGCTCGTCCAGTTGCTCCGTGACATCGAAGCCGGCAAGGGCCAGATGTCAGACCTCGACAAGCTGAACGACATCGCCGACAACATCAACGGCAAGTCGTTCTGCGCCCTCGGCGACGGCGCGGCCTCGCCGATCTTCTCCTCGCTGAAGTACTTCCGCGAGGAGTACGAGCAGCACATCACCGGCAAGGGCTGCCCCTTCGATCCCGCCAGGTCGACCGTCTGGGCCGACGACAAGAACGCATCCCAGGGGGTGAACGCATGACAGTCACCACGAGTGCGCCCTCCGGGGGCGGCGAGGCGGCGCTCCCGCCCGAGGACCTGGTCACGCTGACCATCGACGGCATCTCGATCAGCGTGCCCAAGGGCACCCTGGTCATCCGGGCTGCCGAACTCCTCGGCATCGAGATCCCGCGCTTCTGCGACCACCCGCTCCTCGACCCGGCCGGCGCCTGCCGCCAGTGCATCGTCGAGGTCGAGGGCCAGCGCAAGCCGATGGCGTCCTGCACCATCACCTGCACCGACGGCATGGTTGTCAAGTCGCAGATCACCTCGCCGGTCGCCGACAAGGCGCAGCGCGGCGTGATGGAGCTGCTGCTCATCAACCACCCGCTGGACTGTCCGGTCTGCGACAAGGGCGGCGAGTGCCCGCTGCAGAACCAGGCGATGTCGCACGGCGACGCGACCTCCCGCTTCGACGGGAAGAAGCGGACGTTCGAGAAGCCCGTCCCGATCTCCACCCAGGTGCTGCTGGACCGTGAGCGGTGCGTGCTCTGCGCGCGCTGCACCCGGTTCTCCAACCAGGTGGCGGGCGACCCGATGATCGAGCTGATCGAGCGCGGCGCGCTCCAGCAGGTCGGCACCGGCGAGGGCGACCCGTTCGAGTCGTACTTCTCCGGCAACACCATCCAGATCTGCCCGGTCGGCGCGCTGACCTCGGCGGCGTACCGGTTCCGCTCCCGCCCCTTCGACCTGGTGTCGACGCCCTCGGTGTGCGAGCACTGTGCGGGCGGCTGCGCCACCCGCACCGACCACCGGCGCGGCAAGGTCATGCGGCGGCTCGCCTCCAACGACCCCGAGGTCAACGAGGAATGGCTCTGCGACAAGGGCCGCTTCGGCTTCCGCTACGCGCAGCAGCGCGACCGGATCACCACCCCGCTGGTCCGGGGCGAGTCCGGTGAGCTGGAGCCGGCGAGCTGGCCCGAGGCGCTGGCCGCCGCGGCCGCTGGACTCTCCGCGGCGCGCGGCAGGACCGGCGTCCTCACGGGCGGCCGGCTGACCGTCGAGGACGCGTACGCGTACAGCAAGTTCGCCCGGGTAGCCCTGGAAACCAACGACATCGACTTCCGGGCCCGGGTGCACAGCGGCGAGGAGGCCGACTTCCTGGCCGCCCGCGTCGCCGGACGCGGACGGGACCTGGACGGCAGCGGTGTCACGTACACCTCGCTGGAGAAGGCCCCGACCGTGCTGCTGGTCGGGTTCGAGTCCGAGGAGGAGGCGCCCGGCGTCTTCCTGCGGCTGCGCAAGGCGAACCGCAAGCACGGCCAGCGCACCTTCGCCGTCGCCTCGCACGCCACCCGCGGCCTCACGAAGGCGGGCGGCACGCTGCTGCCCGCCGCCCCCGGCACCGAGACGGAGTGGCTGGACGCGATCGCGGGCGGTGTCGGCCTCGACGGCGACGGTGCCGTCGCGGCGGAGGCGCTGCGCGGTGCGGGCGCCCTGATCGTGGTGGGTGAGCGGCTGGCCGGTGTGCCGGGCGGGCTGACCGCCGCGGTACGGGCGGCGACCGCGACCGGCGCCACCCTGGTGTGGATTCCGCGCCGGGCCGGCGAGCGCGGTGCGGTGGAGGCGGGCGCGCTCCCGTCGCTGCTGCCCGGCGGCCGTCCGGCCACGGACCCGCGGGCCCGGGACGAGGTGGCGGCCGTGTGGGGCGTCGCCGAACTCCCGTCGCGCTTCGGCCGCGACACCGGTCAGATCGTCGAGGCCGCGGCCACCGGCGAACTGGGCGCGCTGCTCGTCGCCGGGGTCGAGACGGCCGACCTGCCCGATCCGGCCCGGGCCCTGGAGGCCCTGGACCAGGTGGGCTTCCTGGTCTCCCTGGAGCTCCGGCCCAACGAGGTCACCGACCGCGCCGACGTGGTGTTCCCGGTGGCCGCGGTCGCGGAGAAGTCCGGCACCTTCCTCAACTGGGAGGGCAGGGCGCGGATGTTCGAGGCGGCGCTGAAGCCCGAGCAGATGACCCGCAACGTGGCCCCGGACGACGCCCGGGTGCTGCATATGCTGGCCGACGCCCTCGACGTCCACTTCGCGCTGCCGGACCTGAAGTCCGTACGCCGCGAGCTGGACCGGCTCGGCGGCTGGCAGGGCACGCACGCGGACGATCCGCGCGCCTCGGCGCAGCCGCTGCCCCGGCCCGGCGACGGCGAGGCCATCCTCGCGGGCCACCGGATGCTGCTCGACCTCGGCCGGCTCCAGGAGGGCGACGAGGCGCTGGCCGGGACCCGGCACGCCGCGGTCGCCCGGCTCTCCGCCGCCACCGCGGCCGAGACGGGCGTCAAGGACGGCGATCTGCTGGCCGTTTCCGGCCCGGCGGGCAGCGTGCAACTGCCGCTCCAGGTCACCGAGATGCCGGACCGGGTGGTCTGGGTGCCGCTGAACTCCGTCGGGCGGGGTGTCCCGGCCGACACCGGTGCCCAGCCCGGCGGCCCGGTCCGGATCGGCCCCGCCGCACCCGGCATTTCCGACGTCACACCGGAGGTGGGGGCGTGAGTGCCTTCGCTCAACTGGCCGCGGGTCCGCACGGCGCCGTGCTCGCCGCCGAGGACCTGTCGATGTTCGGCACCGACCCCTGGTGGCTCGTCGTCATCAAGGCGGTCTTCTGCTTCGCGTTCCTGATGGTGACCGTGCTCTTCTCCATCGTGTGGGAGCGCAAGGTCGTCGCCTGGATGCAGCTGCGCATCGGCCCCAACCGGCACGGCCCCTGGGGCATGCTCCAGTCGCTCGCCGACGGCATCAAGCTGATGCTCAAGGAAGACGTCATCGTCAAGCGGGCGGACAAGGTCGTCTACGTCCTCGCCCCGATCATCGCGGCGATCCCGGCGTTCATGGCGATCGCGGTCATCCCGTTCGGACCGTCCGGCAACGAGGTCTCGATCTTCGGGCACCGTACGGCGATGCAGCTCACCGACCTGCCGATCGCGATGCTCTACATCCTCGCGGTCGCCTCGGTCGGGATCTACGGCATCGTGCTCGCGGGCTGGTCCTCCGGCTCGACGTACCCGCTGCTCGGCGGCCTCCGTTCCTGCGCGCAGATGATCTCCTACGAGATCGCGATGGGCGCCGCGTTCGCCTCGGTCTTCCTCTACTCCGGGTCGATGTCGACCTCGAAGATCGTGGAGGCCCAGGAGGACCGCTGGTTCATCATCCTGCTGCCGGTCTCCTTCATCATCTACATCGTCACGATGGTCGGTGAGACCAACCGCGCCCCGTTCGACATGCCGGAGTCCGAGGGCGACCTGGTCGGCGGCTTCAACACCGAGTACTCGTCGATCAAGTTCGCGATGTTCATGCTCGCCGAGTACGTCAACATGGTGACCGTCTCCGCGGTCTCCACGACCCTGTTCCTGGGCGGCTGGCGGGCCCCGTGGCCGATCAGCACCTTCTGGGAGGGCGCGAACCACGGCTGGTGGCCGATGCTCTGGTTCGTCCTCAAGGTCCAGCTGCTGCTGTTCTTCTTCATCTGGCTGCGCGGCACCCTCCCCCGGGTCCGCTACGACCAGCTGATGAAGCTGGGCTGGAAGGTCCTGATCCCGGTCTCCGTCGTCTGGCTGATGCTGGTCGCGACGGTGCGGGCGCTGCGCAACGAGGGCTACGACTTCTCGAAGATCCTGCTCTACGTGGCCGGGGCCGTGATCGCGGTCCTGCTGATCTCCTTCGTGGTCGACATCTTCCGCGACAAGAAGGGCCGGGAAGCCGCGGCCCAAGCGGAACCGGAGCCGGCGTTCGACCCGATGGCGGGCGGATTCCCGGTGCCGCCGCTGCCCGGACAGACCTTGCCGCCCGTGCCGCGGCGCAGGCCGCGCCGCGAGCGCGAGCTCGTTGTCAGTGGCGGCGTGGATACTCAGAGTGACGGAAATCCGAGTGACGGAAAGGAGGCCGACGGTGTCTGAACTGTCTGAGTCGCCGGGGTCCAAGAGGCCGGCGAAGTCCGCGCAGGCTTCCGGGTCCTCGGATTCTTCGGAAGAGAAGTTCCAGAATCCCGTGGCCGGCTTCGGCGTGACCTTCAAGGCCATGTTCAAGAAGCGGCTGACCGAGCAGTATCCGGAGACGCCGAAGGTGACGGCGCCGCGCTTCCACGGCCGGCACCAGCTCAACCGCCACCCGGACGGCCTGGAGAAGTGCATCGGCTGCGAGCTGTGCGCCTGGGCCTGCCCGGCGGACGCGATCTACGTCGAGGGCGCGGACAACACCGACGAGGAGCGCTACTCCCCGGGGGAGCGCTACGGCCGCGTCTACCAGATCAACTACGCGCGCTGCATCCTCTGCGGACTGTGCATCGAGGCCTGCCCGACCCGGGCGCTGACGATGACCAACGAGTTCGAGCTCGCCAACACCACCCGCGAGAGCCTCATCTACACCAAGGACGAGCTGCTCGCGGGCCTGGAGGAAGGCATGGTCGACAGCCCGCACGCGATCTTCCCAGGCACGGACGAACAGGACTACTACCGGGGCCTGGTGACCGAGGCCGCCCCCGGTACGGAACGCCAGCTCGCCGTCTCCAAGGGCGAGAAGCCGGACGACGGGGACAGCGAGAGCAACGGCGCGGCACGGGAGGTGGACGCATGACCGGCCTGGCCGCAGCGGCCTCCCAGACCTCGACCGGTGAGGCCTTCCAGTTCTGGGTGCTGGGCACGGTCGCCGTGATCGGCGCCCTGTCCACCGTACTGATGAAGAAGGCCGTGCACAGTGCGCTGAGCCTCGCCGGGACCATGATCATCCTGGCGGTGTTCTACCTCGCCAACGGCGCCTACTTCCTCGGCGTCGTCCAGATCGTCGTCTACACGGGCGCGATCATGATGCTGTTCCTCTTCGTGGTCATGCTCGTCGGTGTCACGGCGGCGGACTCGCTGAAGGAGACCCTCAAGGGTCAGCGCTGGCTGGCCGCCGGCTGCGGGCTCGGTTTCGGCGTCCTCCTGATCGCCGGTATCGGCAACGCCTCGTTGAACAGCTTCAACGGACTCGGCACGGCCAACGCGGAGCACGGCGGAAACGTGGAGGGGCTCGCCAGCCTCATCTTCACCAAGTACGTCTTCGCCTTCGAGATCACCGGCGCGCTGCTGATCACTGCGACGGTCGGCGCGATGGTGCTCACGCACCGCGAGCGCACCGAACGGGCCAAGACCCAGCGGGAGATGTCCGAGGACCGCGTGCGCAGCAACCACCTGCCGCCGCTGCCCGCACCCGGCGTCTACGCCCGGCACAACGCCGTGGACGTCGCCGGACTGCTTCCGGACGGCACACCGTCCGAACTCACCGTCATGCAGACGCTGCGCAAGCGCGGCCAGATGCGCGATGTGTCCCACGAGTCGCTGGCCGGCCTCAAGGCACTGGAGCAGCGCTCCAGTGAGCGGCTCGGCCGGGACACCGCAGAAGAAGAGGAGGTCGCCAAGTGAATCCGGTCAACTACCTCTATCTCGCCGCTCTGCTGTTCACCATCGGCGCGGCCGGGGTGCTGATCAGGCGGAACGCGATCGTGGTGTTCATGTGCGTGGAGCTGATGCTCAACGCCTGCAACCTCGCGTTCGTGACCTTCTCCCGGATGCACGGCAATCTCGACGGCCAGATCATCGCCTTCTTCACGATGGTCGTCGCCGCCGCGGAGGTCGTGGTCGGGCTCGCGATCATCGTGTCGCTGTTCCGTTCCCGCCACTCGGCCTCGGTCGACGACGCCAGCCTGATGAAGCTGTAGAGGGGCGCTGGACCCAATGAACGCAGAGAATCTGATTGCGCTGCTCGTCGCGGCGCCCCTGCTCGGAGCGGCGGTGCTGCTCTGCGGCGGCCGACGCCTTGACCGCGTGGGTCACTGGCTCGGCACCGCGCTCGCCGCCGCCTCCTTCGTCGTCGCGGTGGTGCTCTTCCTCGACATGCTGGGGAAGAGTGCCGACGACCGCGCGCTGCACCAGTTCCTGTTCAGCTGGATTCCGGTCGAGGGCTTCCAGGCCGATGTGGCCTTCCAGCTCGACCAGCTGTCGATGACCTTCGTACTGCTGATCACCGGTGTGGGCACGCTGATCCACATCTACTCGATCGGCTACATGGAGCACGACGAGCGCCGGCGTCGCTTCTTCGGCTATCTGAACCTCTTCCTCGCGGCGATGCTGATCCTGGTCATCGCCGACAACTACCTGCTGCTGTACGTCGGGTGGGAGGGCGTCGGTCTGGCGTCGTACCTGCTCATCGGCTTCTGGCAGCACAAGCCCAGCGCGGCCACCGCCGCGAAGAAGGCCTTCCTGGTCAACCGGGTCGGCGACATGGGCCTGTCGATCGCGATCATGCTGATGTTCACCACCTTCGGCACCTTCGCCTTCGGCCCCGTCCTGGACGCCGCCGAAAGCGGCGCGACGAGCGAGGGCAAGCTGACGGCGATCGGCCTGATGCTGCTGCTCGCCGCCTGCGGCAAGTCGGCCCAGGTGCCGCTGCAGTCCTGGCTCGGTGACGCGATGGAGGGCCCGACCCCGGTCTCGGCCCTGATCCACGCCGCCACCATGGTGACCGCGGGCGTCTACCTGATCGTCCGCTCCGGCGCGATCTTCAACGGCGCTCCGGACGCCCAGCTGGTCGTCGTGGTCGTCGGTGCGGTCACGCTGATCTTCGGTGCGATCGTCGGTTGCGCGAAGGACGACATCAAGAAGGCCCTCGCCGGGTCGACGATGTCGCAGATCGGCTACATGATCCTGGCCGCCGGGCTCGGCCCGATCGGCTACGTCTTCGCGATCATGCACCTGGTGACGCACGGCTTCTTCAAGGCCGGGCTCTTCCTCGGCGCCGGTTCGGTCATGCACGGCATGAACGACGAGGTCGACATGAGGAAGTTCGGCGGCCTGCGGAAGTACATGCCGGTCACCTTCGTCACCTTCGGGCTGGGCTACCTCGCGATCATCGGCTTCCCCGGTCTGTCCGGCTTCTTCTCCAAGGACAAGATCATCGAGGCGGCCTTCGCCAAGGGCGGCACCGAGGGCTGGATCCTGGGAGCCGTGACCCTGTTGGGCGCCGCGATCACCGCGTTCTACATGACGCGCGTGATGCTGCTGACGTTCTTCGGCGAGAAGCGCTGGCAGCCCGACGCGGAGGGCCACGAGCCGCATCCGCACGAGTCCCCGAAGTCCATGACCATCCCCATGATCGTCCTGGCGTTCGGCTCGGTCTTCGCCGGAGGCTTCTTCTCCATCGGCGACCGCTTCCTGCACTGGCTGGAGCCCGTCACCGGTCACGACCACGGGGACGCCCCGGTCAGCGCGACCACCGTCACGGCCGCCACCATGGTGGTGCTCGTCATCGGTGTCGCCATCGCCTGGGCGATGTACGGGCGCAAGCCGGTGCCCGCGGTCGCCCCGCGCGGCTCGCTGCTCACCCGGGCGGCCCGTCGCGATCTGTTCCAGGACGACTTCAACCACGTGGTCCTGGTCCGCGGCGGCGAGCACCTCACCCGATCCCTGGTCTACGTCGACCACTCCCTGGTCGACGGCGTCGTCAACGGCACGGCCGCCTCCATGGGCGGGCTCTCCGGCCGGCTGCGCAAACTGCAGAACGGCTACGCCCGCTCCTACGCGGTCTCGATGTTCGGCGGTACCGCGGTCGTCATCGCCGCGACCCTGCTGATGAGGGCGGTCTGATCACATGTCCTTTCCCCTCCTGACAGCGACGGCGGCGCTCCCGGCGATCGGCGCGGTCGCCACCGCCGCCGTCCCGGCGGCCCGGCGCGCCGCCGCCAAATGGCTGGCGCTCGCCTTCTCGCTGGGCACCCTCGTCCTGGCGGGCATCGCGCTCGTCCGGTTCGAGCCGGGCGGCAGCCGCTACCAGCTCACCGAATCGCACGCCTGGATCAAGGACTTCGGTGTGCGGTACGAGCTGGGGGTGGACGGCATCGGGCTGGCGCTCATGGCGCTCACCGCCCTGCTGATCCCCTTCGTCATCCTGGCCGGCTGGCACGACGCCGACCCCCTGGAGACGAGCTCCTCGCGCTGGCGCCCCACGCAGGGATTCTTCGCCCTGATCCTGATGGTCGAAGCGATGGTGGTCCTCTCCTTCGTGGCCACCGACGTCTTCCTCTTCTACATCCTGTTCGAAGCCATGCTCATCCCGATGTACTTCCTCATCGGCGGCTTCGGGGACCGGGCCCACGCCGGCAGTGACGAGAACGCCGCCGCGCAACGCTCGTACGCGGCAGTCAAGTTCCTCCTCTACAACCTCGTCGGCGGCCTCATCATGCTGGCCGCGGTGATCGGGCTCTACGTGGTCACGGGGACGTTCTCGCTCACCGAGATCGCCGAGGCCCGCGCCGACGGCTCGCTCTCCATGGCGACGAGCACCGAGCGGTGGCTCTTCCTCGGGTTCTTCTTCGCCTTCGCGGTGAAGGCCCCGCTGTGGCCGCTGCACACCTGGCTGCCCAACGCCATGGGCGAGGCGACCACCCCGGTCGCCGTGCTGATCACCGCGGTCGTGGACAAGGTCGGCACCTTCGCGATGCTGCGCTTCTGTCTCCAGCTCTTCCCGGAGGCCAGCAAGTGGGCCACCCCGGTGGTCCTGGTCCTGGCGCTGATCAGCATCATCTACGGGGCGCTGCTCGCCGTCGGCCAGCGCGACATCAAGCGGCTGATCGCCTACGCGTCGATCTCGCACTTCGGCTTCATCATCCTGGGCATCTTCGCGATGACCAGTCAGGGCCAGTCGGGCGCGACGCTCTACATGGTCAACCACGGCATCTCGACCGCCGCGCTGATGCTGGTGGCGGGCTTCCTGATCACCCGGCGCGGTTCGCGGCTCATCGCGGACTACGGCGGAGTGCAGAAGGTGGCGCCCGTCCTGGCCGGCACGTTCCTGATCGGCGGTCTGGCCACGCTGTCGCTGCCAGGGCTCGCCCCGTTCGTCAGCGAGTTCCTGGTCCTGGTCGGCGCGTTCGCGGCATATCCGGCGGTCGGCATCATTGCCACCACCGGCATCGTGCTCGCCGCGATCTACGTCCTCGTCCTCTACCAGCGGACGATGACGGGACCGGTCAAGGCCGAGGTCCAGGGCATGGCGGACCTCAAGGTCCGCGAGCTGGTGGTGGTCGTCCCGCTGATCGCTCTGCTGATCTTCCTGGGTGTCTACCCGAAGCCGCTGACGGAGATCGTCAACCCGGCGGTGCAGCACACCATGTCGGACGTACAGAAGAAGGACCCCCAGCCCGAGGTGGAGGCCGCCAAGTGAGCGCAACAGCTGTCCACAGCCTGTGGACAATGGCGAGCGGGGTGACATCGGCCGCCCCGGACGAGAAGTTCAAGGCCCCGGTCATCGAGTACACCCAGCTGACCCCGGTCCTGATCGTGATCGGAGTCGCCGTCCTGGGCGTGCTCGTCGAGGCCTTCGTGCCGCGCCGGGCCCGCTACTACACGCAGGTCTTCCTGACCGTCGCGGCCCTGGTCGCCGCGTTCGCCGCGGTGATCGGCCTGGCGGCCGCCGGATACGGTACGACAAAGGCACACATCACCGCGATGGGCGCCATCGCCGTCGACGGACCCGCCCTGTTCCTTCAGGGCACCATCCTGCTGACGTCGCTGGTCGCCGTCTTCACCTTCGCCGAGCGGCGGCTCGACCCCGAGTCCCACGGCAGCCGCGTCGACTCGTTCGCCGCGCAGGCCGCGTCGGTCCCCGGCAGCGACAGCGAGAAGGCCGCAGTCAAGGCCGGGTTCACCACCACCGAGGTCTTCCCGCTCGTCCTCTTCTCGGTGGCCGGCATGCTGGTCTTCCCGGCGGCCAACGACCTGCTGACGCTCTTCGTGGCGCTGGAAGTCTTCTCGCTCCCGCTCTACCTCCTCTGTGCCGTCGCCCGCCGAAAGCGGCTGATGTCACAGGAGGCCGCGGTGAAGTACTTCCTGCTCGGCGCGTTCTCCTCGGCGTTCCTGCTCTTCGGGATCGCCCTGCTCTACGGGTACGCGGGCTCCGTCTCGTACGCCGAGATCGCCACCGTCGTCGACGGCTCCATCCAGCAGATCGACCCGGCGCTCGCCGACACCATGGGCAACGACGCGCTGCTGCTCATCGGCGGCGCGATGATCCTGACCGGTCTGCTCTTCAAGGTCGGCGCCGTCCCGTTCCACATGTGGACCCCGGACGTCTACCAGGGCGCCCCGACCCCGGTCACCGGCTTCATGGCCGCGGCCACGAAGGTCGCCGCTTTCGGCGCGCTGCTGCGCCTGCTGTACGTGGTGCTGCCGGGTCTCACCTGGGACCTGCGCCCGGTCATGTGGGGCATCGCCATCGTCACGATGGTGGGCGGTGCCATCGTCGCGATCACCCAGACCGACATCAAGCGGCTGCTGGCCTACTCCTCGATCGCGCACGCCGGATTCATCCTCGCCGGTGTCATCGCGGCCACCCCGCAGGGCATCTCCTCGGTGCTCTTCTACCTGGCCACGTACTCCTTCGTGACCGTCGGCGCCTTCGCCGTCGTCACCCTGGTGCGTGACGCGGGCGGCGAGGCGACGCACCTGTCGAAGTGGGCCGGGCTCGGGCGGCGCTCCCCGCTGGTCGCCGCGGTCTTCGCGGTGTTCCTGCTGGCGTTCGCCGGTATCCCGCTCACCTCGGGCTTCTCCGGGAAGTTCGCGGTGTTCAAGGCCGCGGCCGAGGGCGGTGCGGGCGGACTCGTCGTCGTCGGTGTGATCTCCTCGGCGATCGCCGCGTTCTTCTACATCCGGGTCATCGTGCTGATGTTCTTCAGCGAGCCGAAGGCGGACGGCCCCACGGTCGCCGTCCCGTCCCCGCTGACGATGACCACGATCGCGGTCGGTGTCGCGGTCACCCTGGTGCTGGGCCTGGCCCCGCAGTACTTCCTGGACCTGGCGAGCCAGGCCGGAGTGTTCGTGAGGTAGCCGGACGCACCACTGCTGGGACAGCGCCGGACGGGCTTGGAAGTCAAGCCCGTCCGGCGCTGTCGTAGGCGGCGCCTATCGTGGCAGGGGAGAGCGCAGGGACAGAACGGGACAGCCGTCGGGGGAACAGAGCGATGAGCATGACGGGCGGGACAGGCGTGACGGACATGACCACGGGCGTGACCGAGAGCGATGCGCGGCAGACGCTGCACCGGGTCTTCGGGTACGAGACGTTCCGCGGCGAGCAGGAATCGGTCGTCGACCATGTGGTGGCGGGCGGCGACGCCGTCGTACTCATGCCCACCGGCGGCGGCAAGTCCCTCTGCTACCAGATCCCGTCCCTGGTCAGACGGGGCACGGGCATCGTCATCTCCCCGTTGATCGCCCTGATGCAGGACCAGGTGGACGCGCTGCGGGCCCTCGGCGTGCGGGCCGGGTTCATCAACTCCACGCAGGACTTCGACGAGCGCCGCTCGATGGAGGCCCAGTTCGTCGCCGGCGAGCTGGATCTCCTGTACCTGGCGCCCGAGCGCCTGCGCCTGGACTCCACGCTCGGCCTGCTCTCCCGCGGCGAGATCTCCGTCTTCGCGATCGACGAGGCACACTGCGTCGCCCAGTGGGGCCACGACTTCCGGCCCGACTACCTGGCCCTGTCCGTGCTCGGCGAGCGCTGGCCCGACGTCCCGCGCATCGCCCTGACGGCCACGGCGACCGGTGCCACGCACCGCGAGATCACCCAGCGCCTCGGGATGCCCGACGCCAAGCACTTCGTGGCCAGCTTCGACCGGCCCAACATCCAGTACCGCATCGTGCCCAAGGCCGACCCGAAGAAGCAGCTGCTCACCTTCCTCAAGGAGGAGCACGCCGGGGACGCCGGCATCGTCTACTGCCTCTCGCGCAATTCCACCGAGAAGACCGCCGAGTACCTCTGCCGCAACGGCATCGAGGCCGTCCCGTACCACGCGGGCCTGGACGCCGGCACCCGCGCGACCCACCAGTCCCGTTTCCTGCGCGAGGAGGGCCTCGTCGTCGTCGCGACGATCGCCTTCGGCATGGGCATCGACAAGCCGGACGTGCGCTTCGTCGCCCACCTGGACCTGCCGAAGTCCGTCGAGGGCTACTACCAGGAGACCGGCCGGGCCGGGCGTGACGGAGCCCCGTCCACGGCCTGGATGGCGTACGGACTCCAGGACGTCGTCCAGCAGCGCAAGCTCATCCAGGGCGGGGAGGGCGACGAGGCGTTCCGCCGCCGGGCCGCCTCGCACCTGGACTCCATGCTGGCGCTCTGCGAGACCGTCCAGTGCCGCCGGGCCCAGCTGCTCACGTACTTCGGCCAGGAGCCCACCACGGCCTCCTGCGGCAACTGCGACACCTGCCTGACCCCGCCCGAGACCTGGGACGGCACGGTGGTCTCCCAGAAGCTGCTGTCCACGGTGGTCCGGCTGAAGCGGGAGCGCGGGCAGAAGTTCGGCGCCGGCCAGGTCATCGACATCCTGCTCGGCCGCAAGACCGCGAAGGTCATCCAGTTCGACCACGACCAGCTCTCGGTGTTCGGCATCGGTGAGGAGCTGGCCGAGGCGGAATGGCGGGGCGTCGTCCGGCAGCTGCTGGCCCAGGGCCTGATCGCCGTAGAGGGCGAGTACGGCACGCTCGTGCTGACGGAGGAGAGCGCGACCGTGCTCGGCCGGGAGCGCGAGGTGCTGCTCCGCAAGGAGGCCGCGAAGCCCGCTTCCCGCTCCTCCGCGAAGGGCGAGCGGAAGGCGAAGTCCTCGGCCGCCGCCGCCGAGCTCCCCCCGGAGGCGCTGCCGGTCTTCGAGGCGCTGCGCGCCTGGCGCGGCGCCCAGGCCAAGGAGCTGGGGCTGCCCGCGTATGTGATCTTCCACGACGCCACGCTGCGCGAGATCGCGACCCTGCGTCCGTCGTCGCTCGGCGAGCTGGGCGGGATCAGCGGACTGGGCGAGAAGAAGCTGGCGACGTACGGGGAGGGGGTGCTGGAGGTGCTGGCGTCGCTGGGGGAGGCCCCCGCCGCCCCGGAGCCGGCCCCGGTGACGGACGCGCCCCCGGCGCCCGTGCCCGCCCCGGCCCAGGCCGCTCCGGCCCCTGCGCCGGACACGGCCCCTGCGCCGGTTGCGGCCGCTCGCCCCGTGGTCCGGGACGCCGATCCGGAGTTCGGCTGGGACGAGGAGCCGCCGGAGTACGAGTGAGGATGGCGCGGGGTGCGGCGGAGCTGCTGCGGGTCCGCCGCCCGGCGGCCGCGAGACGATCGCGGTCAGATCGAGGCCGATGGTGAAGGGCGCGGAGCCAGTGACCGGCCGCAGGTCACACCCCGCCGGCTCCCATCGTGAAGTTCCGCCGGCTGCCCCCGGTCTCGTCCGACTTGTCCTGAACGACGTTGCGGTGCACCGCGTGGGCCGGCCACTGTTCGCGGACCAGTGACCGCATGGCCGAACGGGACGACCCGCCACCCCCGGTCACGTGCGGTTCGAGACCGGCAGCCGAGACGAGCGCGGCCAGCGCACGGCTGCGGTGGTCCGGGAAACCGGCTCGCTCGGCCGCCGCGAACCGCTCCCGGACCGCCCCCGCGTAGTTCTGCGGTCCGGCCGGGTGGCGATGGTAGGGGAACAGGCCGAGGAAGCGGCGGGTCTCCCGGACCAGGATGCCGCGCTGCACCAGGGCCGCCAGATACATCTCCTGGGCCGGCCGTCCGGCGCGCCGGACCCAGGCCCTGGCCGGCACCCCCGAACGCAGCCGGTCCTTACCCGGCGCCGGCAGGCTCCGCATCAGCGCGGCCAGCAGCGGATCGGACGGGTCCAGCGGGCTGGCCACCCGCACGTACGCGCGCTCCCCGGTGACCCGCCCCTGGAGCTCCAGCTCCGCCAGGGCCGCCCCGGCCATCGCGTACTCCAGGAAACGGACGCGGCAGTACGGTCGCCCGCGCTGCGGGTCCAGCGCGAGCAGCAGCAGTTCCTCGGGCAGAGTCGGTCCGGGTGGCGGCAGGGTCATGACGCGGGCACGATCCGTCCGGTCACCTCACCGAGACCGACCCGGGTGCCGTGAGGGCCAGGGGCCCAGGCCGTCAGCGTCACCGTGTCGCCGTCCTCCAGGAACGTCCGCTTGCCCTCCGGGAGTTCGAGCGGATCGCGCCCGTTCCACGTGAGTTCGAGCAGGGAGCCCCGCTGGGCCGGTTCGGCACCGCTGATGGTGCCGGAGCCGTACAGGTCACCGCTGCGCAGCGAGGCGCCGTTCACCGTCATCTGGGCCAGCTGCTGGGCGGCCGTCCAGTACATCGTGGAGAACGGCGGCTCCGCGACGACCTGGCCGTTGATCGCGACGGAGAGCCGGAGGTCGAAGCCGCCGGGCTCCTCCTCGTCCGCGTCGTCGAGGTAGGGCAGCAGCGGGAAGTCGCGTGCGGGCGGTGCGGTCCGGGCCGCGTCCAGGGCCTCCAGCGGTGTCACCCACGCCGATACGGACGTCGCGAAGGACTTGCCGAGAAAAGGGCCCAGCGGGACGTACTCCCAGGCCTGGATGTCGCGCGCCGACCAGTCGTTGAGGAGCGACAGGCCGAAGACGTGCTCGCGGAAGTCGGCGAGCGGCACCGGGCGGCCCTGCTCCGAGCCGACTCCGACGACGAATCCGACCTCGGCCTCGATGTCCAGCTTGACGGACGGGCCGAAGACGGGCGCCGGGTCGGCGGGGGCCTTGCGCTGCCCCGCCGGGCGCACCACGTCCGTACCGGAGACGACGACCGTGCCCGCCCGGCCGTGGTAACCGATGGGCAGGTGCTTCCAGTTGGGGGTGAGTGCGTCGCCGTCCGGGCGGAAGATGCGGCCGACGTTGGTGGCGTGGTGCTCGCTCGCGTAGAAGTCCACGTAGTCCGCGACCCGGTAGGGCAGATGGAGCGTCACGGAGTCGACGGGATGCAGGAGCGGTTCGATGTCCGCGCGGTGGGCCGGCACCGTCACCCAGGCGGTCAGCGCCCGGCGCACGTCGCTCCAGGCGGTGCGGCCCGCCGTGAGCAGGGCCATCAGGTCGGGCTGGGCCAGCAGTTGCGCATAGGGCGAACCCAGCGCGTGCGCGGCCGCACCGGCATCCAGCACATGGCCGCCGATGCGGACGCCGACCCGCCGCTCGCCGGGCCGGTCGGGGGTGGAGAAAACACCGTACGGAAGGTTGTGCGGGCCGAAGGGATCGCCCTCGGCCACGTCGAGCGGGCTGCTCTGCTCGGGCATCTGTTGCTGCCTCGCTTTCCAGGTCGCTTGGGGGGACACGTTACGTGGAGGACATCCCCCAACGGCAGTGCCCCAACCATCCCCAATGCCGGGAAAGTTACGCCATGTCCCCCGTACCGGAGAGACACGCGGGGACATGGCGGTTCTGTTCAGCCCGCCGTGCGCGGGATGCGCTTCTCCCAGGTCCGGTGGAAGACGACCTCGCCGCCCTCCTTGCAGACCACCTCGTTCGAGGTGATGAAGTCGCTCGCGTCGGCGGAGATCTCGGAGCGCGTCTCGACCAGCACGTCCCAGGCCATCTCCGGCCGGTGCAGCCGGATCGTCCAGTCGGAACGGGTGCGCGCGGAGAGCGGGTCGCTCTCCTGGATCGTGTACGTCTCCGCCGCGTCCTCGGTGAATTCCAGTCCGTCCGGGTAGACGCGCGTGCCGCCGTAGCGCGGGTCGACCTCCATCCGCCACTCGCCCTTGGCGACATCGCGGACCACCAGCCGCTCGGGGCGCTGCTCGTCGAGCGTGACGGGGAAGACGACGCCGAGCGGCTCCGACTGCTCGGGCTCCTCGAAGCGGATCGATGGGTCCTCGGTGTGCCGGCGCACCGGGAGTTCGACGAGGCTGCCGTCGGCCTCCAGGGTGAAGCCCTTCGAGCCGGCCTGCGGCCAGATCCACGGCCAGTACGAGGAGGAGACGGCGAGTCTGATCCGGTGGCCGGGCGGGAAGGTGTGCCCGATGCCGTTCAGCTCGAACGTCACGTCCTCGGTGGCGCCGGCGGGCCAGTCCTCGGTGCGGTCCCGGCCGTTGCGCGCGGCGAGGTTGAGTACGCCGCGGGTGACGAGGGTGGAGGAGCCGTCGGGGGCGACGTCGCAGAGCCGGGCGATCGCCTGGCCGCGCGGTACGTCCATCCGGATGCGCAGCTTCACCCGGGGGCGGCCCAGGATCTCGATCGGGGCGGCCTCGACCGGGAACTCGAAGCACACCGACTTGGCGTCCTCGTCACGCTGGTCGGGCGGCAGATCGGCGTCGTTGCCGAACGGGAAGAACCGTCCGGCGTCCACCCCGGTCTGCTGCGGCGAGTCGACGATCTGCGGCCCGCCCTGGAGGGCGTACGCGACCGGCGCGACGTTCTCCGAGGGCCAGCTGTTCTCCCCGACCCAGCGGCCGGGCAGCGTCTCGTAGACCGTGGCCGGCCGGTGCGACTCGCTGATCCAGGACCGCAGCAGCGGCTCCGCCATGACGCCGGTGTCCTTGTCCTTCAGGTGCTGGTCCCACCAGCGCAGCGTCTCCTGGAGGAATCCGATGCCTGGCCCCGGCGGGAGCCCGCGGTCGGGGTACTGGTGCGACCAGGGCCCGATCAGCCCGCGGACCTTCCCGGGGTCCAGGTGCTCGACGAGCCGGAGCACGGTGTCGCGGTACGGGTCGTGCCAGCCGCCGACCGCGAGGACGTTCGCCTCGATGGCGGAGTAGTCCTCGCAGACGCTGCCGTGCTTCCAGTAGTCGTCGCGCGTCTGGTGCGCCAGCCAGGTGTGGATGAAGGGGTCCACGGCTTCGAGCCGGTTCAGCCACATCTCCCGCCAGTCGTCGCCGACGTCGGCGGGATCGGGCGGCCGGCAGACGAAGGCCAGCATGGTCGCCGCCCAGGCGTGCATGTCCACGGCGAGGACCGATCCGCCCATGTAGTGGACGTCGTTGTCGTAGCGGTCGTCGGCCGAGCAGACGGTGACGATCGCCTTCAGCGGCTCGGGGGCGAGCGCGGCGATCTGGAGCGAGTTGAAGCCGCCCCACGAGATGCCGAACATGCCGACCCGGCCCGAGCACCACTCCTGCCGGGCCAGCCAGTGGATGACGGCGACCCCGTCGGCGAGCTCCGTCGCGTCGTACTCGTCGCCCGGCATCCCCTCGCTGTTGCCGTGGCCGCGCACGTCGACCCGGACCGAGGCGTAGCCGTGGCCCGCGTACCAGGGGTGGCGCTGCCAGTCGCGCGGCGCCGTCCAGTCGCTCAGCCGGTAGGGCAGGTACTCCAGCAGCGCGGGGACGGGTTCGTCCGTGACCGGCCGCCAGATCCGGGCGTACAGCTGGGTGCCGTCCGGGAGCGGGATATAGAGGTCCTCGCGGGTCGTCTCGTACGGGAACGCGGTCTGGATGTGCATGGGGGTACCTCAGTGGACGGGGTGCATGGTGCGCTTGAGCCAGGGTGCGGCGGCGATGACGGCCACACCGGCCACCACCGCGATAGCGCCATTGACACCGAAGTAGGCGGGGTTGGAGACCTCGCCGTACAGCTTCACGATCTGGGCCTGGATGCCGTTGGCGAGGGCCAGCGAGAGGAACCAGAGCGCCATCGTCTGGCTGGCGAACGCCTTCGGGGCGAGCTTGGTGGTCGCGGACATGCCGGAGGTCTCCAGCAGGATGTCGCCGAGCCCGAGCAGCAGGTACGAGCCGACGATCCACCAGGCGGCCATCTTGTAGGTGTCCCCGGAGTGTCCCGAGGTGGGCAGGACCATCAGCAGGAACGAGAGCCCGCCGAGGATCACGCCGATCGCGATCTTGTTGGACGCGTGCGGCTGGCGGGGGCCCATCTTCGCCCAGACGGCGGCGACCACCGGGGCGAGCGCCACCTCGAAGGCGCCGAGCGCGGAGGCGTACCAGCTGGCCGGGAAGTGGAAGCCGAAGATCTCCGTGCGGGCGTTGGTCGACGCGAGCAGCATCATCGTCGAGTACGCCTGGAAGAGGATGAAGTTGAAGACGACGGAGGCCAGGAACAGCACCACGTACGGGCGCAGCCTCCCGCGCTCGTCCGCGGTGACCCGGGGGCTGCGGAACATCACTACGAAGTAGACGATCGGCGCGATCACGGAGATCAGTGTGAGCAGGTCGACGAACCGGTCCATGGTGAGCCAGCCGGCGAGGGCCAGCGCGGTGGCGAGGGCGGCGACGACGAGGACGCCGACGACGATGAGCCGGACCGCCCGGCGCATGGGTCCGGGGGCCAGTGCGAACTCGGCGGTGTTCTTACGCCCGGCCAGGTGACGGCGGCCCAGCACGTACTGGATCAGGCCGAGCGTCATACCGAACGCGGCTGCCGAGAAACCCCAGTGCCAGCTCGCGTGGTCACCGAGCCAGCCGGTGATCAGCGGGCCGAGGAACGCGCCGATGTTGATGGCCATGTAGTAGAGGGCGAAGCCGGCGTCACGGCGCTCGTCCTCGGTGCGGTAGAGCTTGCCGACCATGGTGGCGACATTGGGCTTGAGCAGACCCGTTCCGGCGCTGATCAGGCCCAGGCCGACCCAGGTCATGGCGTCGGTGGGCACTGCCATGGCGTAGTGCCCGATGGCGATGAGGATGCCGCCGTACAGAACGGCGCGGTACGAGCCGAGGATCCGGTCGGCCAGCCAGCCTCCGGCCACGGAGACCAGATAGACGAGCGTGCCGTAGGCGGCGGAGAGGGACGCGGCGGTGCCGGCCTCCATCCCCATGCCGCCGTTGGCAACGGTGTCGGCGAAGTAGAGGACCAGGATCGCCTGCATGCCGAGGAACGAGAACCGCTCCCAGACCTCCAGGCCGGACAGGGTCATCAGACCCCGTGGCTGGCCGAAGAAGGCGTGGTCGTCGCCCGGCGGCGGCTGGGCCGGTTCGGTGTCGGTAGCGGTGTGGGACAAAGGGACAACTCCTGATCGTATGAGCTGATCCCGAACATACCGGCGGTGGCGGGAAGGCGCCCACGGTGATCCAAAGGGGACCGGATACGCTGACTTGAGTGATGACAGCGACACATCGACATTCCGTGTGATCGTCAGCAGACAGGAGATCCCCTCGTGACCGTCGTCGGGCCGTTCGGACTGAGCGTGCGGGACCAGGCTCTTGAGGCCGGTGTCCAGGCCGGTTTGGCTGCTGTCGAGTCGGGGCTGCTCGATGCCACCAAGAGCGAGGTGCCCTTCATCACGGAGGCCGCCCAGCACCTGGTGCGCGCGGGCGGCAAGCGGTTCCGGCCCCTCCTGGCGATGCTGGCCGCCCAGTTCGGTGACGCCGACGCCCCGGGCGTGGTGCCCGCCGCCGTGGTCGTCGAGCTGACCCACCTCGCGACGCTGTACCACGACGACGTGATGGACGAGGCCGACGTGCGCCGCGGCGTCGACAGCGCCAATTCCCGCTGGGGCAACTCGGTGGCCGTGCTGACCGGCGACTTCCTCTTCGCGCGCGCGTCGCACATCCTGGCCGACCTCGGCCCCGAGGCCGTCCGCATCCAGGCCGAGGCGTTCGAGCGTCTGGTCACCGGCCAGATCCTGGAGACCGCCGGCCCGCGCGACGGGCGCGACCCGGTCGAGCACTACCTCGACGTGATGCGCGGCAAGACCGGCTCGCTGATCGCCGTCGCCTGCCGGTTCGGCGCGATGATGTCCGGCGCCGACGAGTCGGTGACCGACATCCTCACCCAGTACGGTGAGCGCCTCGGCGTCGCCTTCCAGCTCGCCGACGACGTCCTCGACATCGCCTCCGACTCCCACGAGTCCGGCAAGACCCCCGGCACCGACCTCCTCGAAGGCATCCCGACCCTGCCGGTCCTCCACCTGAGGGCGCAGGCCGCGGCCGACGGCAAGCCGGACGACCTGGAGCTCGTCGAGCTGCTGGACAGCGACCTGAACGAGCCGGGCCGGCTCGAGGAGGCACTGCGCCGGCTGCGCGCCCACCCGGCGCTTGACCAGGCACGACGCGACACGGTCCGGTACGCCCAGGAGGCGAGGGCCACCCTGGCGCCGCTGCCCTCGTGCTACGCCAAGGACGCCCTCGAAGAGATGTGCGACGCCGTGGTGCACCGCGCCGGCTGAGCGCCTTCCGCCGGAACCCCTACTGGTCGGTGGAGGAACCGCTCCTCGGCGTCATCCCGGAGAGGTACGCGGAGTTGCTCCCGCGGGCTGACGCCTTGAGCCGCCCGATTTGGTCAGATGGAGAACAACCACTCCTGACCAAAACGGGTGAGAATGGCGGCACGGAGTGGACGAGTGCATCCGGACGGAAGCCGCCGACCACGGAGGTAGGGCACACATGGCACCGAACGACAGCGCAGGCACCAACGGCACGGCAGCGCCCGGCACCAAGGGCGCCGTCGCGGGCCGCCGGAAGGCGGTGCGCTACATCGTCCCGGTCGCGGTGGCGGGAGTCGCGGCCGCGACGATCGGGCTGGTCCCGGCGCTCGCCAGCTCGGGAGACCCCGATCTGCCGAAGATCACCGCGCAGGAACTCATCGAGAAGATCGCCGCCTCGGACACGCAGCAGCTCTCCGGCACGGTGAAGATCAGCACCGACCTCGGCATCCCGTCGATGGGCGGTCTGGCCGGCTCCTTCGTCCCGGACGGCGCGGGCGAGGAGGGCTCGGCGAGTGCCGACCCGCAGACCAAGCTGACCGAGCTGGCCTCCGGCACGCACACCCTCCGGGTGGCCGCCGACGGCCCCGACAAGCAGCGGGTGTCGATCCTGGACCGGGCGTCCGAGTACAGCCTGATCCACAACGGGGACCAGGTCTGGGCGTACGACAGCAAGTCGAACGCGGTCTACCACGCCACCCAGAAGGCGGGCGAGGACCGGAAGAAGACGGAGAAGGGCGAGCGCGCCGTCCCGGAGGGCGTACCCACCACTCCAAAGGCCCTGGCCGAGCAGGCGCTGAAGGCCGCCGACGGCACCACGTCCGTCACGGTCGACGGCACCGCGCAGGTCGCCGGGCGCGACGCGTACCGGCTGGTCATCAAGCCCGAGCAGAGCGGCTCCACGATCGGCTCGATCACCGTCGCGGTGGACGCGGAGAACGGCGTACCGCTCAAGTTCACCCTGCAGCCCAGCAGCGGCGGCAAGGCGGCGATCGACGCCGGCTTCACCTCGGTCGACTTCGGGAAGCCCGACGCGTCCTCGTTCTCCTTCACCCCTCCCAAGGGCGCCGAGGTGACCGAGGCGGACGAGGCCGAGGGCCACGGGAAGGCCGAGGCCGAGAAGGCGAAGGGCGGCCTGAGCGCGTTCGAGGGGATGAACGTGATCGGCAAGGGCTGGAACACCATCGCCGAGATCAAGACCCCCGGCGGGGCGGCCCTCCCGTCGGCGGAGCCGGGCGACGTACCGGCCGAGGCGCAGCAGTTCCTGGACGCCCTCGGCGACAAGGTCACCGGAAAGTTCGGCTCGGGCACGGTCTTCAAGACGCGCCTGGTCAACGCTCTGATGACGGACGACGGCCGTGTCTACGTCGGTGCGGTCACCAAGGACGCGCTGGTGAAGGCTGCGGACAACGCCGGCTGACACACCGGCCGGTACACCTTTCGCCCCGCCCCGTCGTAGCCTCCGTACGGCGGGGCGGGTGCGATCCGCGGCCGCTGTCCGCACCGGCCGGTGTCCGCACCAGCCGCTGTCGGCACCAACCGCGTTTTCCGTACCCACCGCTTTCCGTACCCACCGCTTTCCGAATCAAGGGGAGTACGCATGACCGAGTCCGGGACCGTGAGCGGGCCCAGGGCCTGTCCGGCGGTGAGTGAGGCCGCGCCCGTGATCGAGACCCGGGGGCTGACCAAGCGCTACCGGGGTGGCCAGCTCGCCGTCGACGGTCTCGACCTCACCGTCCCGGGCGGCAGCGTCTTCGGCTTCCTCGGGCCCAACGGCTCCGGGAAGACCACCACGATCCGGATGCTGATGGGCCTGATCGATCCGACGTCAGGCACCGCGACCGTCCTCGGACACCCCATGCCGGGCGCGGCCCGCACCGTGCTGCCCCAGGTCGGGGCGCTGATCGAAGGTCCCGCGCTGTACGGGTTCCTGAGCGGCCGGGACAATCTCGTGCGCTACGACCGGGCCGACCCCACCGCCGATCCGCGCACCCGCAACGCCCGCGTCGGCGACGCCCTGGAGCGGGTCGGCCTCGCCGCCGCGGCCGGCAAGAAGGCGCGTGCCTACTCGCTGGGCATGAAGCAGCGCCTCGGCCTTGCCGCCGCCCTGCTCCGGCCCCGCAGGCTGCTCGTCCTGGACGAGCCGACCAACGGCCTGGACCCGCAGGGCATGCGGGAGATCCGCGCCCTGGTCCGGGAGCTGGCCGCCGAGGGCACCACGGTCTTCCTCTCCTCCCACCTCCTCGACGAGATCGAGCAGATCTGCACCCACGCGGCAGTCATGGCCCGGGGCCGGCTGATCACCCAGGGGCCCGTCGCCGACCTCGCCGCGGGCACCCTCGGCCGGCTCGCCGTCACCACTCCGGACCCGGCCGACGCCGCCCGCATCCTCAAGGAGCACGGGATCACCGGCATCACCCCGGACGGCGACCGGGTACGGGCCGACGCCCCGCCGGGCTCCGTCGAACTGGCGGACCTGAACGCCGCCCTGGTCCACGGCGGGGTCCGGGTCCGGTCCTTCGGCGTCGAACGGGCCTCGCTGGAAGACGCCTTCGTCGCACTCACCGGAGAGGGATTCGATGTCGCAGGCTGAACTCGCACCCGCCGAGGCCGCTCCGGTCCGGCGCAATCCGCTGTGGACCCTCGGCATCCTGCGCTCCGAACTGACCACCACGCTGCGCCGGTGGCGCACGATCGCCCTGCTCGGAGTGCTGGCCGCCGTCCCCGTACTGATCGGGATCGCGGTGCGCATCGAGACGGCGGACGGCTCGTCGGCCGGTCCCGGCGGAGGCGGGGGAGGGCCCGCGTTCCTCTCCCAGGTGACCAACAACGGCCTCTTCCTGGTCTTCGCCTCCCTCGCCGCGACCCTCCCGGTCTTCCTCCCCATGGCGGTGGGCGTCATCGCAGGGGACGCGGTCGCGGGCGAGGCCAACGCGGGAACGCTGCGCTATCTCCTGGTCGCGCCGGCCGGACGGACCCGGCTGCTCCTCGCCAAGTACGCCTCCACCCTGGCCTTCTGCCTGGTCGCGACCCTCGTCGTCGCGGCTTCCGCGCTGGCCGTGGGCGCGCTGCTCTTCCCCGTCGGCGAGGTCACGACGATCTCCGGGACCCGGATCGGCTTCGGCGAGGGGCTGCTCCGGGCGGGGCTCGTCGCGGTGGCGGTCGCGGCGTCACTGATCGGATTCGCGGCGCTCGGACTCTTCGTGTCGACCCTCACCAACAGCGGGATCGCGGCCATGGCGGCGACGGTCGGGGTGCTGATCACCGTGCAGATCGTGGACACCATCCCGCAGCTGAGCGGGATCCACCCGTATCTCTTCCCGCACTACTGGCTGTCCTTCTCGGACCTGATGCGCGCGCCTGTGTACTGGGACGAGGTACTGAAGAACCTGGAGCTGCAGGGGCTGTACGCGGCGGTGTTCGGCTCGGCGGCCTGGGCCAGGTTCACGGCGAAGGACATCACCGCGTGACGGGAGCGGCTCCGGCACCCGTACCGTCGGCCGGCGAGCCGTCCCCCGATCGGCTCGTCGCGGCACGAACGGCACGAACGGTGCGAAAGGTAAGGAACGAGCCGACACGGTACGTTCCGTTTCCCGCCTGAGTATTGTTCGGGTTTTGGCGACGGACTGTCAACAAGGATTGGCTCAAACAGACCTATGCTCACCGAATGATCACATCGCCGAGTTCGCTGCGCCGGAGTGAGAGCTCGCGCAGGGCGACGCTGGAGGCCGCCCTGGACCTCTGTACGGAGAAGGGGTACGGCCGCGTCACGGTCGAGGCCATCGCGGCGCGGGCCGGTGTCAGCAAGAAGACGATCTACCGGTGGTGGCCGTCGAAGAGTGCGGTACTGCTGGAGGCGTTCACGGAGGCGCTGGCCATCGCCACGCCGTTCGCCGACACCGGCGACATCGCCGAGGACCTCCGCGCCCATGTCGCGAGCGCGGTCGCGTTCCTAGCCGATCCGCCCTACGGCCCCGCCTACGCCGGAATACTCTCCGAGCTCCATCACGACGACGATCTGGCCGAAACGGTACGCACCCAGCTGATCGACCCCCGCTTCGAAGCGGCGGTCGAACGGCTGCGCAGCGCCCAGGACCAAGGCCAGATCCTGCCGGAAGCGGACCTGCGCCTCGCGGTGGAGATGCTGTACGGCCCGGTCTACTACCGCCATGTCCTGCGCAAGCCCATGCAGGACGAGGAGACGGTGGCGGCGCTGGTCGCCCACGTGCTGCGGTCGATGGGGGCCGTGGAAGCGCCGAAGCGCTGACGGGGCGACGGGCGGCCGGTTCGGACGGGGGCCGGGGGGTCAGCGGCCGAAGACCCGCTCCAGGACCACCGCGACTCCGTCGTCCTCGTGGGACAGCGTCACCTCGTCCGCGGCGGCCCGCAGGAGCGGATGGGCGTTTGCCATCGCCACTCCGTACCCGCAACTACGGAACATCGGCAGGTCGTTGGGCATGTCCCCGAAAGCGATCGCGGTGCCCGGATCTACCCCCAGGTACTCCCCGGCAAGCGCGATGCCGGCGCCCTTGTCGATTCCGTACGGCTGGAGTTCGACCGTCCCGGGCCCGGAGTGCGTCACGGTGGCCAGATCCCCGACGACCGCCTGTGCCGCGGCGGCGAGCGCGTCGTCGCCCAGCTCGGGGTGGCGGATGAGCACCTTGACGACCGGCGCCGCCCACAGCTCGTCCCGGTGCCGCGTGCGCTGCGCGGGCAGGGAGGCGTGCGGCAGCCGGTACCCCGGCTCGATCAGTGTCCGCCCGTCCGCCCCGTCCTGATCGACCGCCGCGAACACGGGCCCCACCTGCGCCTCTATCTTGCCGAGCGCCGCATCGGCCAGCTCCCGGTCCAGCGTGACCGCCCGCACGATGCGCCCCGCCCCGGCGTCGTACAACTGCGTACCCTGCCCGCACACGGCGAGCCCTTCGTACCCCAGCCGCGCCAGCAACTCCCGCACCCCCGGCACGGGCCGCCCGGTCACCACCAGGTGCCGTGCCCCGGCCGACGCGGCGAGACGGAGCGCGGCGCGGGAACGGGGGCTCACGGTGTCGTCGCGGCGCAGCAGAGTGCCGTCAAGGTCCGTGGCGACAAGGGCATATGCGGGCGGGAAGGGCATGGGGCAAGCCTAGGGGCTGTCCCTGGGGCGTCACGTTCTACTCGTCCGGGTCCCAGGCGCTGAGCTGGTCGAAGAGACGCTGATCGCCGTCGAGCTCCACGGAGTCGATCGGGATACGGCCGTGCAGGATGAGGGCGAGCTCGCCGGCCGTGCCCCGGGCCGAGAGGCCGGCCGCGTCCGGGCCGGCAGTGGTGGCCGGCCCGGTGCCGGACCCCGGAAGGCGGGTGGTCCGTGCGCCGTCGGCGGAGAGCGAGAGGCGCCAGGACCGGCCCTCGGAGGCGTGGAAGTCGACGGTAGCGGGCTTGTGCGGCCAGGCACTCGCCGTCGCGACGCAGGTGGACAGGAACTCGTCGACACCGTCGAGTGCCACCTCGGCCGACAGCGGCTGCGGGGCACCCACGGTGATCTGGGCGTCGTAGGTGTGCACCGCCATCTGCTGGAGCTGGTGCCGGGCCACGGCACCGGAGGTCTCCGGCGACTGCGACGTCCCCCACCACGTCCAGCAACCGCGATCCGGGCCGGCCTTCCGCAGTGCGTCCAGCAGTTGCTCCGTGGACTCCGCCAACCAGGCCAGCAGCGACTCGCGTTCCCGAGGCGCAACGGGGGCGCCCTCCGCTGCGGACTTGGCCGGAGCAGGACCTGCGGCGACGGTGGCGGCCCAGTCGCGGCGCCCCTCGCCGATGTGCTGCGCCAGATCGAACAGCGTCCACTCGGGGCAGGTCGGCACCTGCACGTCGAGGCTGGGTGCGGAGGCGACCGCGGCGCGGAAGGCGGTCGACCGTTCGTCGATCAGTCGCAGCAGAACGGGGAACTCAAGTGGCATTGTCACACCGCCTCTTCTACCACCGCGTCCCGGCAACGGGACAGCGGATATCCCACGTACGCACAGCCCGGGAAGTGCGATGTGCGGGAAGGGCGCGTGCTCTGGCTCGCCCTGGAGGCGGTCAGGCTGGGCACCGACGTCGTGAGTCACTGCACGCAGAACTCGTTGCCCTCCGGATCGCTCAGCACCGTCCACGTCCCGCCCGGCTCCGCCACCTTGCGGAGCACCTTCGCGCCCAGTCCCTCCAGCCGGGCCACTTCCGCGTCGCGGCGCTCCGGGCCCGCGTGCAGGTCGAGGTGGAGCCGGTTCTTCACCGTCTTGGGCTCCGGTACGCGCTGGAACAGCAGCCGCCGCCCCAGTCCCGTCCCGCTCTCCTCCTCGTAGGGGTCGTCCGGGTGCCGCACCGCGGCCAGGTCGAGCCAGGCCCGCCGCCCGTGCGCCGTCGTCGTGATCGCCTCCGGTACGGCTCCGAGGCCCAGGAGGCGTTCGACGAGGGGGCTGTTGTCCTCGATCTCGTAGCCGAGGGCCGCCGACCAGAAGCCGGCCTGGGCGTGCGGGTCGGCGGCGTCGACGACGACTTTCCACTCAAGAGTCATGGGGGACATTCTTGCCCGGAATGGTGGATTCCGGGGGCTGAACCGACACCAGGCGGGCGAACGCCACCACGTTCGACTGGTAGCCGCCCGCATCGGGGTCGTAGGCGCCGCCGCAGGTGAGGAGGCGGAGCTGGGCGTCCTTCGTCGGGCCGTAGACGCGGGTGCTGGGGAAGTCGCTCTTCTCGAACTCCTCGATCGCGTAGATGCGGAAGGTCGCGACGGTCCGGTCCGTCCGGCGCACGCCGACCGTCGCGCCGGGGCGCAGGGTGTCGAGCCCGGCGAAGGCGGCCGGGCCGGTCGGGGTGTCGACGTGGGCGACCACGACGGCGGTGCCGGGGGAGCCCGGTGTCACCCCGTCCCGGTACCAGCCGGCCAGATTGCGTTCCGCCGGGTCGGGGACGCCGAGCTTGCCCCGGGCGTCCAGGGTCAGGTCCACCAGGGGTGCGCTGACCCGGAGGCCGGGGATGTCGATGCGGAGGGGGCGGGAGGCGGGCGCGGGTGCCCCGTCCGATGCGACGGCGCCGGACCGGGGGGCTGCGGCGGGGATACCGGGCTCCGTCAGGGGGGAGCCCAGGAGCAGGACGAGTGCCGCCGCGGCGGCCGGGCTCAGCCCGGCCGCCGCGATCAGGCGCGGGAACGGCCGCCGTGAGGGCCGTTCCCGCTGGGTGCGGGCGCTCAACCGCGCCGGCGCCGGACCGTGCGGAGCCCGCCGAGAGCGGCGCCCGCCGCTGCCAGCAGCCCGGCCGCGGCGGCTGCCGCACCCATACCGGAGAGGCCGGTGGAGCCGCTGCCGGTCAGCGCGGTGGAACCGTCGCCCGCGTCGACCGGGCCGTTGGGCATCGAGCCGCCGCCGGTGCTTCCACCGGTGCTGCCGTGGCTGCCAGCGGGGCTCCCGCTGCTGCCGCCGTGGCTGCCGCCGCCGTTGCTGTGGCTGCCGCCGGTGCTGCCGCCACCCCAGTGTCCGTTCCCGTTGCCGTGACCGCCGCCGTGGCCGCCGCCGGACGGGGTCGGCTTGGGGTGGTGGGTGCGGGTGGGGCTGGGCGAGGGGCTGGGCTCCCCGACGTCGGCGGCCGTGATCCGGGTGCTCTCCGTCGCGGTCACGCCCGTGCGAATCGGTCCGTCGACGCCGGCGATGGTGACGGTCAGTTCGGTCGTCACGTCGAGCCGGCCCCTCGGTGCCCCCTCGGCGGCGGCGAGGGTGAACGCGGCGCCCGCCTTTCCACCGGGCTCCAGCGTGCCGCCCGCCCGGAGGTTGGTCCGCAGTTCGCCGGTGAGCGTCCCGTCCGGGTGTCCCGTCAGAGGGACCGTGGCGCCCTCGGACATGACGGTCAGCTGGTCCGCCCGGAGGCCGGACGGCCCCTTGAGGGTCAGACGAGTGCCGATGCCGGGGTACTCCGGTCCGTCGTCCGGATCGGTGTAGGAGGCGTCGGCCGGACGGGGGCCGTCCCCCGCCTCGATCTTCTCGGGGACGGTGAGCGCGGCCGTCGCGCGGCCGGTGACGGCGAAGTCCCAGGTGGTGCCCTTGGCGGTGATGTTGTCGACGAAGGTGTTGAGGCGGCCGTTCGCGTCGCCGAGCCGGCCGATGTTGGCGATCACCCCGTAAGCCCCCTCGCACTCCGCGATGAAGTGCGACAGCGGGGCGTCCCCGCCCGCCGGGACGCCGGCCACGGCGCGCGAGGTGCGCATCACCGAGTCGGCGGTGAACCGGTACTTCTGCCAGGTGTCCGGCTTCAGCGCCTCGCCCTGCTCGTCCGTGTTGTTGCCGGGTTCGAACGACAGGGTGGTGAATCCGCCGCAGGAAGCCGGGAGCTGGAGGTTGGCGCCGATGTTGGTGACGCTGGAGCCCTCGCTGGAGGTGTAGGCCCAGTACGAGATGCCCGCGTCCAGCAGCGGCTGCAGGGGCTCGGGCGTCCAGGTCGCGTTGAAGTAGTGGGCGGCCTGGGCCTGTTCACCGGGGCCGATGGCCAGGCGCAGGCTGCCGTTCAGATGGACCGGGTCGGGCTTCGGGGACACCTCTTGGATGCCGGGGTCCCGGTCGGGGGTCGTTTCCTGAAGCCGGAACCAGGGGCCCGTCGGGCCGAGGCCCGACGGGTGGACGGTCCGCACGGTGTCGTCCGCGCCTGCGGTGGGAGCGATGCCGCAGGCGAGGAGCGTCAGAGCGGACAGAGCGGCGGTGGCGGTCGCGGTGCGCAGGAGCGTGCGGGACGTTCCGGAGGTGCGCAAGGATCGGGTCATAAGTATGAGGAAAATATAAGCAGAGCGTTAGGCGTGGATTACCCACCGTGACGCGCTCAACCTCGCTCCAATGCCGCACCGTTCAGATAGGCACCGACCGCCTCCAGGTCCCCGGCCGGGGCGATCAGGCCCACGTGGTTGTCCGGGCGGACGAGGACCAGAACGGCCTCGTCCGGCCCGATGCCGTACGCCGAGCGGGCGTGGCCGCCGTCGTCGGCCAGGTCGTGCGGGCCGCCCGCGTCCACGCCGTACGCCCGCAGGTCGCCGTCGTGCGCCTCGGCCGCCTCCCGTAGGGCCTGCGCCGTGCCCGGGCCGAAGCCGAGCAGGGTGAAGTGCGGTCCGGTGAAGGCCTCGAACAGCCGGCGAGGGGTGCCGGTGGCCACGTCGCGGCAGGGCGCGTCCGGGGCGCGGTCTCCCGCGCGCAGCCGGTCGGTGCCGCCGCAGGTGGCCAGGGAGCTCCAGCGGTAGCCGTCCGCCAGGCCGTAGGTCTGCGGGGTGATGGCCGAGTCCAGGCCGCCGCCCGGCTTCTTGATCGCCTCCATCGTGGCCCGCAGCCGCTCCGAGGTGAAGTCCAGGGTCCGGGCGGCGATCGGCAGCCGCTCCTCCTCGTACGTGTCGAGCAGGTCCGGCAGGGCCCGGCCGGAGGCGACCCGGGCGAGCTTCCAGCCGAGGTTGTACGCGTCCTGGATGCCGGTGTTCATCCCCAGCCCGCCCGCGACGGCGTGCACATGGGCGGCGTCGCCGGCCAGGAGCACCCGGCCCACCCGGTAGCGGTCCACCATGCGCTCGTTGACCCGGTAGGTGGAGAGCAGGGTGGCCCGGGTGAGGAGCTCGCCGGGCAGCCGGGTGTGCTTGGCGAAGAGCCGCCGGAAGCTTTCCGGCGACGGGGGTACGGGGCCGCCGGAGGCGTCCGTCTCGGGGCCGGCCTGGAACCACCAGCCCGACCGGGTGCCGGGGATCGGGCAGAGCATCACGCCGCCGTCCTCGTCGAACCACTGGTGCCAGACGCCGCGGTCGGGGCCCTCCACCTCGACGTCGCCGCAGACCATCACCTGCTCCTCGTCCGTCTTTCCCTCGAACGTGAGGCCGAGCAGCTTGCGCACCGCGCTGTGGCCGCCGTCGCAGCCCACCACGTACCGGGCTACGAGCTCCCGGCCGCCGGTCAGGGTGGCCGTCACGGAGTCCTCGTCCTGGACCAGCCCCATGAGTTCGGTGCCGAGGCCGACCTGTACGCCGTACTCCGCGAGCCGGGCGCGCAGGATCTCCTCCAGCCCCCACTGGGCGATCAGCCAGGGCCGGTCGTAGGGGGCGTCCGGTGCCGGGCGCCCGGCCGCGAACGGGTCGGCGTCGGCGATCACCCGGCCGCCCCGGTACTTGCGCATCGGCAGCGGCGCCGATCCGGCGGACAGCACCTCCTCGACGACGCCGAGGTCCTCCAGGACCTCCAGTGAGCGCGGATTGGGGCCCTTGGCCCGGGAACTGCGAGGGAACTGAGGGGTCTTGTCGATGATCGTCACGTCGACGGCCCGGCGGGCGAGATCGATGGCCAGGGTCAGTCCGGTCGGCCCGGAGCCGACGATCAGCACCGTGGTCGGGGATGCGGGCATGCGTACTCCTCGGTTGCGCGTCCGTGGATGACAAGAGAAACGCAACCGAGTCAAAAAAGCAACTAGGTAATAATTCGTGTGGGGGTGGGAGTCTCCACCTCGGCCGGGGCGGCCTGCTTCGCCGCTGCCAGCCGTGCCGTCTGTGCCTGGGCCCGCGTGTGCCGCGACGTCCGCAGTGCGTCCCAGGTCAGCAGGGTGAGCGCCAGCCAGACCAGCCCGAAACCGGCCCATCGCTCAGGGGGCATCGCCTCGTGGAAGTACACGATTCCGAGAATGAACTGGAAGACCGGCGCCAGGTACTGCAACAGGCCGAGCGTGGAGAGCGGCACGCGGATCGCGGCCGCCCCGAACAGGATCAGCGGGATGGCCGTCACCAGGCCCGTCGCGGCCAGCAGTGCCGCGTGGCCGGCGCCCTCGGAGGTGAACGTCGACTCGCCCTGCAGGCCCAGCCACACCAAGTAGCCGAGCGCGGGCACGAACAGCACGGCGGTCTCGGCGGTGAGCGACTCCAGGCCGCCCATGTTGACCTTCTTCTTCACCAGGCCGTACGTCGCGAAGGAGAACGCCAGGACCAGCGAGATCCACGGCGGCTGTCCGTAGCCGATGGCCAGCACGAGCACAGCCGCCACGCCGGTGCCGACCGCCACCCACTGTGCGGGGCGCAGCCGTTCGCCGAGGAGCAGGACGCCCATGGCGATGGTGACCAGTGGGTTGATGAAGTAGCCGAGGGAGGCCTCGACGACGTGCCCGTTGTTCACGGACCAGATGTACAGGCCCCAGTTGACGGTGATCACGGCCGCGGCGACGGTGATCAGCGCCAGCTTCCGCGGCTGCCGCACCAGTTCACCGATCCAGGACCAGCGGCGCAGGGCCAGCAGCGCGATGCCGACGACGCCCAGGGACCAGGCCATGCGGTGGGCCAGGATCTCGACCGCGCCGGACGGCTTGAGCAGGGGCCAGAAGAGCGGGACGACCCCCCACAGGCCGTAGGCCGTGACGCCGGAAAGGAGTCCGGCCCGCTCTTCGTTCTTTCCCTTCACGGGCCCCTCCTGGCAGGTGTCGGTCGACGACTCCGTCAACCTGACGAAGGTAGCGCCGACGGGGCCCGGTGTCATTGCCGTATCGCCAGACGGTCATGACACCGGGCCCGGGGTGCCGTGGGGTGCTTCCTGTCGTGTGCTGCCTACTGGGCGGCCACCGCGGCGGCGACGGTGTCGGCGAGCGGCGTCGTCGGGCGGCCGATCAGCCGGGCCAGGTCGCCGCCGGTGTGGGCCAGCAGCCCGCGCCGGACCGCCTCGTCCACGTCGGTGAGGATCGCCGCGAAGGACTCGGGCACGCCGGCGCCGACCAGGATCTCCTGGTGCACGGCGGCCGGGACGTCGTTGTGGACGACCTCCTTGCCGGAGGCCCTGGAGACCTCCGCGGCGTACTCCGCGAACGACCAGGCGACGTCCCCGCTCAGCTCGTAGACCGCGTCCAGGTGGCCCTCGCCGGTCAGGACGGCGGCGGCCGCGGCGGCGTAGTCGGCGCGGGTGGCGGAGGCGACCCTGCCCTTGCCGGCGTTGGCCACGACGGCGCCGTGGGCCAGGACCGGGGCGAGGTTCGCGGTGTAGTTCTCCGTGTACCAGCCGTTGCGCAGGAACGTGTACGGCAGGCCGGAGTCGAGGATCAGCTGCTCGGTCACCTTGTGCTCGGCCGCCAGCTGGAAGTCGGCGTCGGGGCCGCCCAGGACGCCGGTGTACGCGAACTGGGCCACGCCCGCCGCCTTGGCCGCGTCGATGACCGCGGTGTGCTGCGGGACGCGGCTGCCGACCTCGTTGCCGGAGATGAGCAGCACCCGGTCGCCGGCCCGGAAGGCGCCGGCCAGCGTCTCGGGGCGGTTGTAGTCGGCGATCCGGAGCTCCACGCCGCGGGCCGCGAGACCGGCGGCCTTCTCCTTGTCGCGCACGACGGCGGCGATCTCGCCCGCGGGGACGGTGGTCAGCAGCTGCTCGACGACAAGGCGGCCGAGCTCTCCGGTGGCTCCGGTGACGACGATGCTCATGGGGTGTTTCTCCTCTTCAGGTACTTATGTTCCTGTTCATGTGTTCTGGTACTCACCTTAGAGGTGGCGCTAACCAAACGAAAGTACCCACTTTGAAGTAAGGTACTGGCATGAGCGTAAGCAACCTGGAGCGACGGCCCGATGTGCGGGAGCCGATGTGCCCGTCCCGGCTGGTCCTCGAACACGTCACCAGCCGCTGGGGTGTCCTCGTGCTCGCCGCCCTGCTGGAGCGCTCGTACCGCTTCAGCGAACTGCGCCGCGCGGTCGGCGGCGTCAGCGAGAAGATGCTGGCGCAGACCCTCCAGACCCTGGAGCGCGACGGCTTCGTGGACCGGGACGCCAAGCCGGTGATCCCGCCGCGCGTGGACTACACCCTCACCGGCCTGGGCCGGGAGGCCGCGGAGCAGGTGTGGGCCCTGGCGCGCTGGTCGGAGCGGAGTCTGGACGCGGTGGACACGGCGCGCGCGGCGTACGACGCGCGCAAGGAGAGCCGTACCGCCTGAGTCGACGCGGCCACGGGAGCCGGTCGTCCGGCCGGGCGGTCAGGCCGTCCCGTGCGGGTGCCGCTCCTCCAGCGCCCGCAGCTCCCGCGAGACGTCGAAGGGCAGGATGGTCACGACTACGTGCGGCAGCCGGGTCAGCGTCTTCGCCATCTTCTCGCCCGTGCCCCGGTGCAGCATCTTGCCGAGCGGATTGCTGTACGTACGCCGGGGCACCAGGACCGTCAGCCAGGTGTCCCCGTCCTCGGTGGTGCGGTACGCGAGCTCCTTCATCGCATGGCGCAGCCGCCGGTCCGGGCAGTCCACCACCGTCAGCGCCACCGAGGTCGCGGCCGTCGCCTCCCAGCGGGAGGCCAGCCGCCTCGCGTGAGCCTCGTCGATCGAGAAGTGCACCGCCCGGATCTCGTCGGGGCGCAGCTCATGGGCGTACCGCAGGGCCTTCAGCGTTGCCAGGTCGAGCGTCTCGACGAGGACCATGACCAGATGGCGGCGGAACGCCGCCCGGTCCGCGCCCGGCGCCTGGATGCCCTGGAGCACGGTGGCCTCGCGCCGGTACTCGCGGTTGATCCGCATCAGTGCCCACACCCCGAGCGGGAAGACCACCACGACCAGCCAGGCGCCCTCGGTGAACTTGGTGACGGCGAAGATCAGCACGACGCCGGCCGAGGTGACCGCGGCGATGCCGTTGAGCGCGATCTTCCACCTGCGGTACCGCTCCCGGCGCCGCAGGTGGTAGACGGTGAGGCCCGCCCCCGCCATGGTGAACGCGGTGAACACACCGATCGCGTACAGCGCCACCAGCTTGTCCACGCTGGCGCCGGTCGCCAGCAGCAGCGCCAGTGAGACGACGGTCAGCGCGATGATGCCGTTGGAGAACGCGAGGCGGTGCCCGCGCCGGGTCAGCACCCGCGGCAGGAACCGGTCCTCGGCCACGAAGCTGGCCAGGTGGGGGAAGCCGGTGAACGGAGTGTTTGCCCCCGTGTAGAGGACCAGCGCGGTCGCCAGCTGCACGAAGACCAGCCCGGCCGTGCCGAGGACCCCGCCGCCGAAGGCGAGATGGGCCTCCTGCGCGATGACGGTCGGTGTGCCGTCGGTGTACGGGACGGCATGGGTGTAGTGCGCCAGCGTGGAGACGCCGAGCACCAGGACGCCGAGGATCACGCTCATGGTGAGGAGGGTCCGGCGGGCGTTGCGGCCCTGGGGCTCGCGGAACGCGGAGATGCCGTTGGAGATGGCTTCGAGCCCGGTGAGCGACGAGCCGCCGTTGGCGAACGCGCGCAGCACGATGAAGAGCGAGGCGCCGTAGAGCCAGCCGTCGCCCGGGGAGCCGAGCGGCACGACCCCGGCGGCGTGCAGATCGGCGTGCGGCAGCCCGCCGGTCAGACCGCGCAACGCGGCGGCGATCATGATCAGGCCGACGGCGGCCATGAAGAGATAGGCGGGCAGCGCGAAGAGGCGTCCCGCCTCACGGGCCCCGCGCAGATTCCCGTACGCGAGGATCACGATCACGGCGACGGAGACCGGGAGCTGGAGATGGTCCAGGCCGGTGAAGCCGCCCCCGGCCAGATGGGCGAGCGAGATGAGCGCGTTCGTACCGGCCGAGACCTGTACGGCGACCGTGACGATGTAGTCGACGAGCAGCGCCACTGCGGCGATCTGTGCGATGTTCGGCCCGAAGTTCTCCCGGGCGACGACGTACGAGCCGCCGGCCCGCGTGTAGATCGTCACCACATCGCTGTAACAGAGCGTCAGCAGCAGCAGGACCAGGAGGATCGCGAAGGTCACCGGCATGAGCAGTGTGAACGCGGCGGCGCCCACGACGGGCACGAGGACCCGGAGCATCTCCTCGGAGCCGTACGCGGACGAGCTGATGCAGTCGGAGGCGAGCACCCCGAGCGCCGTCCGGTTGTTCAGCTTCTCCTCGCTGATGTGCTCGGTGGTCAGCGGTTTGCCGAGCAGCTGTCGTTTGATGCGGTACGCCGGACGGTCCAGGGCCATGGCCACATGGTGCGCGGCGGCCGACCGGTGCCCGGTCGGGCGCCGCCGGACACTCCGGAAGACAGCCCGTTCGCCAATGCGGTGCGGCCCCCGGGAATCGAAGCCGATCCCGGGGGCCGCACCGCATGGCCCGTACGAAGGGTCCTAGCCGACGACCGTCCAGTTGTCGTTGCCCGCGAGCAGGGCGCCGAGGTCGCCCTTGCCCTGCTGCTCGATCGCGGTGTCGAGCTGGTCGGCCATGAGGGTGTCGTAGACCGGCCGTTCGACGCTGCGCAGCACCCCGATCGGGGTGTGGTGCAGCGTGTCCGGGTCGGCCAGCCTGCTGAGCGCGAAGGCGGTGGTCGGAGACGCGGCGTGCGCGTCGTGGACGAGGATCTGCGACCGGTTCTCCTCGGTGACGGCGACCACCTTCAGATCACCTGTCAGCGAGTCCCGTACGACGCCCTTGGAGTCGTCCGTGCCGAAGAGGATCGGCTGCCCGTGCTCCAGGCGGATCACCGCCTCCTGGGCCCGGTCCTTGTCCTTCAGGACCTCGAACGCGCCGTCGTTGAAGATGTTGCAGTTCTGGTAGATCTCCACCAGCGCCGTGCCGGGGTGGTCGGCCGCCGCGCGCAGCACGCTCGTGAGGTGCTTGCGGTCGGAGTCGACGGTACGGGCGACGAACGAGGCCTCCGCGCCGATGGCGAGGGACACCGGGTTGAAGGGCGCGTCGAGCGAACCCATCGGCGTCGACTTGGTGATCTTTCCGACCTCGGAGGTGGGGGAGTACTGCCCCTTCGTGAGCCCGTAGATCCGGTTGTTGAACAGCAGGATCTTCAGGTTCACATTGCGGCGCAGCGCGTGGATGAGGTGGTTGCCGCCGATGGACAGAGCGTCGCCGTCACCGGTGACCACCCAGACGGACAGGTCCCGCCGGGAGGAGGCGAGTCCGGTGGCGATGGCCGGGGCGCGGCCGTGGATCGAGTGCATCCCGTAGGTGTTCATGTAGTACGGGAAACGGGAGGAGCAGCCGATGCCGGAGACGAAGACGATGTTCTCCTTCGCCAGTCCGAGCTCGGGCATGAAGCCCTGCACGGCGGCGAGGACCGCGTAGTCACCGCAGCCGGGGCACCAGCGCACTTCCTGGTCGGACTTGAAGTCCTTCATGGACTGCTTGGCCTCGGTCTTCGGCACCAGCTGGAGGAGTTCGTTGGTCTCAGGCATCGATGGCCTCCTGGAGGGCCGTCGCAAGCTGCTCGGCCTTGAACGGCATGCCGTTGACCTGGTTGTAACTGTGCGCGTCCACCAGGTACTTGGCCCGGATGAGCATGGCCAGCTGCCCGAGGTTCATCTCGGGGACGACCACCTTGTCGTAACGCTTCAGCACCTCGCCGAGATTCCGCGGGAACGGATTGAGGTGACGCAGATGCGCCTGCGCGATCGGGTGTCCGGCGGCGCGCAGCCGTCGGACGGCGGCGGTGATCGGGCCGTATGTCGATCCCCAGCCGAGCACCAGGGTCTTCGCCCCCGCCGGGTCGTCGACCTCCAGATCCGGGACCTCGATGCCGTCCACCTTGGCCTGGCGGGTGCGGACCATGAAGTCGTGGTTGGCGGGGTCGTAGGAGATGTTGCCGGTGCCGTCCTGCTTCTCGATGCCGCCGATACGGTGTTCGAGACCGGGCGTGCCCGGGACGGCCCAGGGGCGGGCCAGGGTCTGCGGGTCGCGCTTGTAAGGCCAGAAGACCTCGGTGCCGTCGGCCAGTTCGTGGTTCGGGCCGCCGGCGAACTGGACGCGCAGGTCCGGGAGGCTGTCGGTCTCGGGGATGCGCCAGGGCTCCGAGCCGTTGGCCAGGTAGCCGTCGGAGAGCAGGAAGACCGGGGTGCGGTAGGTCAGGGCGATCCGGGCGGCTTCGAGCGCCGCGTCGAAGCAGTCCGCCGGGGTCTTCGGGGCCACGATCGGCACCGGGGCCTCGCCGTTGCGCCCGTACATGGCCTGGAGCAGGTCGGCCTGTTCGGTCTTGGTGGGCAGCCCGGTGGAGGGGCCGCCGCGCTGGATGTCGATGATGAGGAGGGGGAGTTCGAGGGAGACCGCGAGGCCGATGGTCTCCGACTTCAGGGCCACCCCGGGCCCGGACGTCGTCGTCACCCCGAGCGCACCGCCGAAGGCGGCGCCCAGTGCGGCGCCGATGCCCGCGATCTCGTCCTCGGCCTGGAAGGTGCGGACGCCGAAGTTCTTGTGCCTGCTGAGCTCGTGCAGGATGTCGGAGGCCGGGGTGATGGGGTACGAGCCCAGATAGACCGGCAGGTCCGCCTGCCGGCCCGCGGCGATCAGACCGTAGGACAGGGCGAGGTTCCCCGAGATGTTGCGGTAGGTGCCGGTGGGGAAGGCCTGGGTGGCCGGTGCCACCTCGTAGCTGACCGCGAAGTCCTCGGTGGTCTCCCCGAAGTTCCAGCCGGCCCGGAACGCCGCCACGTTCGCCTCGGCGATCTGCGGCTTCTTGGCGAACTTGGCCCGCAGGAACGTCTCGGTGCCCGCGGTGGGCCGGTGGTACATCCAGGAGAGCAGTCCGAGCGCGAACATGTTCTTGGAGCGCTCGGCCTCCTTCCGGGAGAGTCCGAACTCCTTCAGAGCCTCGATGGTGAGCGTGGTCAGCGGCACCGGATGGACGTTGAACGCCTCCAGCGAGCCGTCCTCCAGCGGGCTGGATTCGTACCCCACCTTCGCCATCGGCCGCTTGGTGAACTCATCGGTGTTGACGATGATCTCGGCGCCGCGCGGTACATCGGCGATGTTGGCTTTGAGCGCGGCCGGGTTCATCGCCACAAGGACGTTCGGCGCGTCGCCCGGGGTCAGGATGTCGTGGTCGGCGAAGTGGAGCTGGAACGAGGACACGCCCGGCAGGGTTCCTGCGGGGGCGCGGATCTCGGCGGGGAAGTTCGGCAGCGTGGAGAGGTCGTTCCCGAAGGAAGCGGTCTCCGAGGTGAACCGGTCACCCGTGAGCTGCATACCGTCTCCGGAGTCACCCGCGAAACGGATGATCACCCGGTCCAGGCGGCGGATTTCCTTCTCGCCGGTGCCTGCTGTTGCGGACTGGGGGGCACGCTGTCCCCCTACGAGTGCCTCACTGGCCTCGTCGGCCTGTTCGGCTGGGCTACTGACCTGGCTGGTCACTTACTGGACCTCCCTCGGCGCGGCGGCTCGGAACCATCCGGCCCGCCGGCGGTCCCAGCCCCACCCTACGTCTGTAAGGGTCGCCTTCCTCTGGCCGATCACATATTGGACGGCTTTTTGAGACGCTTTTCGGTGCTGTTCCGCCATGATTCACCAGCCGCCCGGATCCTCGTTGGACCCTCACTGGAGGCATTCGGGGGTGAACGGTCGGTTCCGCTCTTTCCTGCCCGTCCGGCTCCTCCCCGCAGCCGGATGCCGCCGTCGCCCTCCGCCCGGGACGGGCCCGGACGGAAGGCATTTGACAGGCTGTCAGAGGGGAGGGTGCGGGATCAGGAGTTCAGATAGGTCAGGACGGCCAGAACACGCCGGTGGTCACCCTCGCTGGGGGACAGCCCCATCTTCAGGAAGATGTTGCTGACGTGCTTCTCCACCGCGCCGTCGCTCACCACGAGCTGCTTGGCCACCGCCGAGTTCGTCCGCCCCTCCGCCATCAGGCCGAGCACCTCGCGCTCACGCGGCGTCAGCCCGGCCAGCACGTCCTGCTTACGGCTCCGGCCCAGCAGCTGCGCCACCACCTCGGGGTCCAGTGCCGTGCCGCCCTGAGCCACCCGGACCACCGCGTCGACGAACTCGCGGACCTCGGCGACCCGGTCCTTCAGCAGATACCCCACACCCCGGCTGGACCCGGCCAGCAGCTCGGTGGCGTACTGCTCCTCGACGTACTGCGAAAGGACCAGCACCCCGATCCCCGGATACTCCTTGCGCAGCCGCACCGCGGCCCGCACGCCCTCGTCGGTGTGCGTCGGCGGCATCCGCACATCGGCGACCACCACATCGGGCAGCGCGTCCTGCCCGGCGAGGTCGCCCACCGTCTTGATCAGCGCCTCCGCGTCACCGACCCCCGCCACGACGTCATGCCCGAGATCCGTCAGCAGCCGGGTGAGTCCTTCCCGGAGCAGTACCGAATCCTCGGCGATGACTACACGCACCCTGTCCTCCACCACGACGCTGAATCCCCCACTGCTCGCTG
This sequence comes from Streptomyces sp. NPDC087901, assembly GCF_044742205.1. Taxonomy (NCBI): domain Bacteria; kingdom Bacillati; phylum Actinomycetota; class Actinomycetes; order Kitasatosporales; family Streptomycetaceae; genus Streptomyces; species Streptomyces sp. NPDC087901. The sequence continues at coordinate 564,419 of NZ_JBIUUC010000003.1, read as the reverse complement.
TTCCCACCCGTATGCCGTCCAGCATCCCAGTATCGGCAGGGACGCCGCGCATGTTCGCCGGGTTGCGTCGAGGCGGTCCGGTCCCCGGGCGGAACGCCCGGCCGCCGGGCGGCCCGGTGTACGGGTCCGCCCGGCGGCCGGGTTTCGGGGAGAGGAGCCGGAGGCTCAGCCGCGCCAGGGCAGCTCGGCCGTGACCTTCGTCGGGCCGCCCGCGGGGGACTCGACGACGAGGATCCCGTCCACCGCGTCCAGCCGCTCGGTCAGACCGGCCAGACCGCTGCCCGACGTCAGGTCGGCGCCGCCGCGCCCGTTGTCGCTGACCTGGAGCATCAGCCGGTCCGCCGACCTCCACACGTCGACCGATGCGCGGGTGGCGCGGGCGTGCTTGCTGACGTTCTGCAGGAGTTCGGAGACGGTGAAGTAGGCAATGCCCTCGATGGCCTGCGCGGGACGGGACGACAGGTCGACCTCGACCGTGACGGGGACGGTGCAGCGGGAGGCGATGGCGGAGAGCGCGGCGTCGAGGCCGCGGTCGGTGAGGACGGCGGGGTGGATGCCACGGGCCAGGTCGCGCAACTCCTGGAGAGCGACCTTCACCTCACCGTGGGCCTCGTCGACCATCTTGGCCGCGGCCTCCGGATCGGCGGTCAGCTTCTCCTTCGCCAGCCCCAGATCCATGGCGAGGGCCACGAGCCGGGCCTGCGCCCCGTCGTGGAGGTCCCGCTCGATGCGGCGCAGGTCCGCGGCGGCCGTGTCGACGACCACACCGCGGTCCGACTCCAGCTCCGTGACACGCGTCGCCAGCCGCGACGGGCCCAGCAGACCGGCCACCATCAGCCGGTCCACCGAGGTCAGACCGCGCATGATCCACGGCGTGACCAGGACGAACACCAGACCGAAGGCGCTGGTCAGAGCAAGCTCGACGGACGAGTCCAGGTAGACCCGGTGGTTGGCGTCGCCGTACAGCTGAACCCCGTCGACCCCCGCGTAGGCAGGGAAGACCCAGTGCCACAACGGGTACGTGAGGGCCGCCCAGCCCCACGCCCACAGGGTCAGTGAGACGCCGAACGCGAAGACCGCCCACGGGAAGTGCAGCAGCGTGTAGAGCAGGTGCCGCCAGGACACCCCGCTCTTCAGGACCGCCCCCATCCATGACATCGGACCGCCGGTCCTGCCCCGTACCGGTGCGGGATCAGCCACGTCGAGCCCCAGCAGACCACGCGCCCGGGCCCGCTCCAGCACACCGAAGCCGCGGCACATGGTCAGGCCCGCGGCCAGGACGGGGATCCCCAGGAAGGTGATGAGCAGTCCGGCGCCCACCGAGGTCATGGTGACCGCGAAGACGAACAGCACGATGCTGATCGGCAGGCTCAGCATCAGATAGACGAACTCGCGCCAGGTCCGCGCCTCGAAGGGGGCACGCAGCACCGCCGGCAGGACGTGCTTCGTCGCGTGGTCCCCCGGTCCGCTTCCCTGCCGCTGGGGGTCCCGTGTGTCCGGTCCGTATGCCGTGGCCATGGGTTCCGTCCGTTTCTTCCACGTCTGCTTCTGTTGCGTCTGCTTCTGCGTGGTGCGTCTGGTGTGTACGTCTGCGTGTGCGTCTGCGTGTGCGTCTGTGTGGTGGGTCTGCGTGTGCGGCTACGTCTGGGTGGTGCGTCTGTGCGGTGCGTCGGCGTGGTGCGGCTGCGTCTGCGAGTCTGCCGCGCCGCGTGCCGTGTGCCTGCTTCAAGACTGCTGGGCCGAGCGCCCCCGCACCATGAGGGCGGTATCCCTCTTCGGCCGGGGGTTTTCCCCACCCCACCCCGTCCCGTCGGCTGCCGGAGTCAGGCAGCAGGGGCGCCGGCCACGGTCTTCTCGCTCTCCCGATCGCGCCAGGGCAGCTCGGCGGTGACGGTCGTCGGGCCGCCGGCCGGGGAGTCGAGGACGAACTGCCCGTCGACGGCCCCCAGCCGCTCGGCGAGCCCCGCCATCCCCGTACCGCCGTCCATCGAGGCCCCGCCCCGGCCGTCGTCGGTGACCTGGATCAGCAGCCGGTCCGCCGCGCGCCACACGTCGACCGATGCGCGGGTGGCGCGGGCGTGCTTGCTGACGTTCTGCAGGAGTTCGGAGACGGTGAAGTAGGCGATGCCCTCGATGGCCTGCGCCGGCCGCCCCGGCAGATCCACCCCCACGGTGACCGGGACGGTGCAGCGGGAGGCGATGGCGGACAGGGCGGCGTCCAGTCCGCGGTCGGTGAGGACGGCCGGGTGGATGCCACGGGCGAGGTCACGCAGCTCCTGAAGGGCCACCTTCACCTCGCCGTGCGCCTCGTCGACCATCCTGGCCGCGGCCTCCGGGTCGTCCGTCAGCTTCTCCTTCGCCAGCCCCAGCCCCATGGCGAGGGCCACGAGCCGGGCCTGTGCCCCGTCGTGCAGATCGCGCTCGATGCGGCGCAGGTCGGCGGCGGCCGTGTCGACGACCACACCGCGGTCCGACTCCAGCTCGGCGATCCGGCGCTCCAGCTCGTCGGAGGGGGACAACAGCCCCCGCACCATGCCGCGGTCGGCGTTGGTCAGGAACCGCGCCGTATAGGGGAGTACGGGCCACAGGACGAAGAGGCTCACCAGCGTCACCACGAACGTGACCACCCCCCACGGCAGTCGCATGAAGGAGTACAGCACCGCACGCCAGCCGACCGGGTCCTTGAGGCTCGACCACAGCCACGTGAAGAACCCGTCCTCCCGGGTGACCCGGGATATCGGACTCGGCTCGTCGATCCGCAGCCCGAGCAGCCCCCGCGCCCGGCCCCGCTCGGCCCGCCCCAGCAGCCGGGCACCCTGGAGTCCCAGCGCCAGCAGCGGCAGACCGATCACCGTGACCGCCAGCCCCACACCGATGGCGACCATCAGCACGGTGTAGACGAATCCGGCGATTGCCATCGGGAGATTGGAGAGGAGATGGGCGATCTCCTTCCACGTCCACCGGTCGTAGGCGAAGCGGACAGGAGGCGGCCCGTCGTGGTCGGGTACCTGGGGGCTCATGGTCATACGTCCAGCCTGCCGGGCCCGGCCCCACGACGCCATGGGGCTCGTGGGTGGGGGCGAAGTAGGGATATCCCTACCAGTTGCCCGACGCAACTGCTTACCGTCCCTTTACAGGGCCTAGACTCCCGTGCGTACAGATCGTCGGACAGGTTTCGAGGGAGCGAGGGGGCGGACGTGACGGACGTGACGGACCTGCCGGGATCGACCGTTCTCGCGTCGGACTACTTCCGCGGCTACTCGGTGGTCGGACTGCTCGCGGTGATCGGCGTGCTGTTCGTCGCCGTCGCCTTCGGAGCCGGCCGGCTGCTGCGTCCCGTGGTGCCGACGCCGGAGAAGCTCCTCACCTACGAATGCGGCGTGGACCCCGTGGGAGAGGGCTGGGCACACACCCAGGTCCGCTACTACGTCTACGCCTTCCTGTACGTGATCTTCGCCGTCGACTCGATCTTCCTGTTCCCGTGGGCGACCGTCTTCGCCGCGCCCGGATACGGCGCGACGACGCTGGTGGAAATGTTCATCTTCCTCGGTTTCCTGGCCGTGGGACTGCTCTACGCATGGAAGAAGGGCGTCCTCGAATGGACGTGACGAGCCCGTCGTCCTCCGGCCACCCGCACCCCGGCCCGGAGGCGGACGCCGAACCCGTACCCACGTTCCTCCCGGAGCCGAAGCGCCTGGGCGTGCTGTCCCGGCTCGCGCCCGAGCCGATGAAGGTGGTCCTCAACTGGGGCCGCCGCTACAGCCTCTGGGTCTTCAACTTCGGACTCGCCTGCTGCGCCATCGAATTCATCGCCGCCTCCATGGCGCGCCACGACTTCATCCGGCTCGGCGTGATCCCCTTCGCCCCGGGCCCCCGCCAGGCCGACCTCATGATCGTCTCCGGCACGGTGACGGACAAGATGGCGCCCGCGGTGAAGCGGCTGTACGAGCAGATGCCCGAGCCGAAGTACGTCATCTCCTTCGGCGCCTGCTCCAACTGCGGTGGCCCGTACTGGGACTCGTACTCCGTGACGAAGGGCGTCGACCAGATCATCCCGGTCGACGTCTACGTGCCCGGCTGCCCGCCCCGGCCGGAGGCCCTGCTCCAGGGCATTCTCAAACTTCAGGAGAAGATCGCGCGCGAGTCGCTGGGCGAGCGCTACGCGACCGGCGGCGGCAGCCGCCCCTCCACCGCCGCACTGCGCAGCGGACTGGTCGCCGCACCGCCCGTGCCGGGTTCGTCGCCCGCACCGTCCGCACCGCCTACCCCGCCTGCCCCGCCCGCGCCGTCCGCCCCGGGTTCGTCGGGTTCGTCGGGGGAGGAGGGGAAGTGACCGCCGCCGAGAAGTACGACCAGCTGCCGGACGCCGTCACCGAGCTCTTCGGCGAGGACGCCACGGCGGAGCAGGCGTACGAACTGCTGACCGTCGACGTGCCCGCCGCCTCCTGGATCGCCGCCCTCGAAACGGCGCGCGGCGAGCTCGGCTGCACCTACTTCGACTGGCTGAGCGCCGTGGACGAACCGGGCACCGGCTTCCGGGTCTGCGCCCATGTCGCCGCGCTGCCGGCCGCGGGCGGCAGTGTCCGGCGGCTACTGGTCCGCACGACCGTGCCGCACGAGGCGGCCGTACTGCCCACCGCGATCGACGTGTACGCGGGCGCCGCCTGGCACGAGCGCGAGACCCACGAGATGTTCGGCATCGCTTTCGAGGGCCACCCGCACCTGGTCCCGCTGCTGCTGCCCGAGGGCTTCGAGGGCCACCCCCTGCGCAAGGACTTCGTCCTCGCGGCGCGCGTGGCGAAGGCCTGGCCGGGTGCCAAGGAGCCGGGCGAGTCGGAGCACGGCGGCCCGAAGCGCCGCACGATGCTGCCGCCCGGTGTGCCCGACCCGAACGAGTGGGGCCCCCTGAAGGGCCAGCTCCCGCCGGCCCCCGCCCGCCCGGCGCGCGCGGCCAGGCCCGCGGGCGACCGCCCGGCCCGCCGCACCCGCAGCGCGAGCGAAGGCTCGGCGGCCCAGCAGCCGCCGGCGGCACCGACCGAGGCCACGGACACCGAGCCGGCACCCCGGACGGCGCCCGCACGCCGCACCCGCACCGCGTCCCAGGGCTCGACCAGCCAGCAGACGCCGGTGCCCCCGACGCCCGCGGTGTCCCCAACGCCCCCCACGCCCTCGGGCGAGGAGCCGAAGGACTCCCAGGCGGCGGCCCCGTCCGCGCCGAGGACCCCGGAAGCGCCGTGGCACGACGCCCGCCCGGCATTCGACGACGCCCCGTCCGACGACGCCCCGACCGGCAACGCGCCTGACCCGGAACCCGCGCCGACGCCTGACCCGGAACCCGCGCCGACGCCTGACCCGGAACCCGCGCCGACGCCTGAGCCTCCCACCGAGCAGCCACCCAGGCCCCCCGAGCCACCCATGCCCCCCGAGCGCCCCGAGCCCCCGACCGGAGGCGATTCCGAGTGAACGACGTACTGGACGTCGCCCTTCGCCTCGTCATCGTCTTCGCCGTGTTCATGGTCGTCCCGCTCGTCGTGGGCCAGGCCGAGCACAAGGTGATGGCCCACATGCAGGGCCGCCTCGGCCCCATGTACGCAGGCGGCTTCCACGGCTGGGCCCAGCTCGTCGCGGACGGCGTGAAGTTCGCGCAGAAGGAAGACATCGTCCCGGCCGAGGCCGACCGCCGGGTCTTCCAGATCGCGCCCGCCGTCGCGCTGCTTCCGTACCTCCTCGTTCTCGTCGCGATCCCGATCGGGCCCGGTGAGGGGGCGGTCGGCCAGGTCGTCGACGCGGGCATCTTCTTCGTGCTCGCCGTGATGGGCGTCGGCGTGCTCGGCTCCCTCATGGCGGGCTGGGCATCCGCCAACAAGTTCTCGCTGCTCGGCGGCCTCCGTACCGCCGCGCAACTGCTCGCGTACGAGCTGCCCATGCTGCTCGCCGCCGCCTCCGTGGCGATGGCGGCCGGCACCGTCTCCCTCCCCGGCATCCTCAACGCCTTCGAGTGGTGGTGGCTGCCCTGGCAGATCGTCGGTGCCCTGGTCTTCTTCGTGGCCGGACTCGCCGAACTCCAGCGCCCGCCCTTCGACATGCCGGTCGCCGACTCGGAGATCATCTTCGGCGCGTACACCGAGTACACCGGACTCCGCTTCGCGCTCTTCCTGCTCGCCGAGTACGCGGGCATCGTCGTGCTGTGCGGACTCACCACCGTCCTCTTCCTGGGCGGCTGGCACGGACCGCTGGGCGCCGACGGACTCGGCTGGGTCTGGACGCTCCTGAAGACCGGCATCCTCGCCTTCGTCGTCATATGGCTGCGTGTCAGCTATCCGCGACTGCGCGAGGACCAGCTCCAGAAGCTCGCCTGGACCACACTCATCCCGCTCGCTCTCGCGCAGATCGCGCTCACCGGCATCGTGAAGGTGGCGATCAACCAGTGACCGCATCACCCCCGCCCTCCCGGCCCCGCATCCCCGGCGCAGGCCTGGCCAAGGGCCTCGCCGTCACCCTGCGGACGATGACGAAGAAGACCGTCACCGCCCAGTACCCGGACGTGCAGCCCGAACTCCCGCCCCGCTCCCGTGGCGTCATCGCGTTGTTCGAGGAGAACTGCACCGTCTGCATGCTCTGCGCACGCGAGTGCCCGGACTGGTGCATCTACATCGACTCCCACAAGGAGACCGTGCCCGCTGCGGTCCAGGGAGGCCGCGAGCGCAGCCGCAACGTGCTGGACCGCTTCGCGATCGACTTCTCCCTCTGTATGTACTGCGGTATCTGCATCGAGGTGTGCCCGTTCGACGCGCTGTTCTGGTCGCCGGAGTTCGAGTACGCGGAGACGGACATCCTCGAACTCACCCATGAGCGCGACAAACTGCGCGACTGGATGTGGACGGTTCCGGAGCCGCCGGCCCTCGACCCGGCTGCCGAGGAGCCGAAGGAGATCGCCGCCGCCCGCAAGGCGGCGGACAAGCTCCGTACCCAGCGCGAACAGGAAGCAGCGGCCGAGGCCGCCCCGCCCGCCCCGACGGACCAGGAAGGACAGGCGTGATCACCGCCGCCGGCACCGCACTCGGCGCCACCTCCGGCCCCGTCCTCGCCGCCGCGAGCCACCCCGGCTTCCTCTCCCCGACCGGGGTCGAGATCGCCTTCGTCCTCGTCGGCATCGCCACCCTCGGCGCAGCCCTCGTGACGGTCACGACCAGGCAGCTGGTGCATGCCGCCCTCTGGCTGATCGTGGCGCTCGGCGGTCTCGCCGTCGAGTACCTCCTGCTCACCGCGGAGTTCATCGCCTGGGTGCAGGTACTGATCTACGTCGGCTCCGTGGTCGTCCTCCTTCTGTTCGGCCTGATGCTCACCCGGGCCCCCATCGGCCGCTCCCCGGACGCCGATTCGGAGAACCGGTGGGCCGCCCTGGCGGTCGCCGCAGCCGCGGCCGGAACTCTCGTCTGGGTCGTCGTGGACGCCTTCCGGACCACCTGGATCGAGCTTGACGGGCCGGCCCAGGGCTCCACCGAGGCCACCGGCTCCTTCCTCTTCCGGCACTGGGTGCTCCCCTTCGAAGCCCTCTCCGTTCTCCTGCTCGCCGCACTCGTCGGCGCGATCGTCCTGTCCCGCAAGGGCCGGGAGCAGGCGAGCCCGGAGAACGCGGGCCGGAAGAAGGCGAGCCCGGAGAGCGCGGGCCGGAAGAACATGAGCCGAGAGGACAAGAGCTGATGCACCTCGCCTATCCCGCCGTGCTCGCCGCCCTCCTCTTCTGCACCGGGCTGTACGGAGTGCTCGCCCGCCGCAACGCGATCCTCGTCCTGATGTCCGTCGAGCTGATGCTCAACGCCGTCAACCTCAACCTCGTCGCCTTCGACGTCTGGCTCCGCGACGCCCTGCACTCCGGCCAGGCCCTCACCCTGTTCACCATCGCCATCGCGGCGGCGGAGATCGGCATCGGCCTGGCGATCGTCCTCGCCGTGTACCGCAACCGCGGCAGCTCCGACATCGACCGCCTCCGCGACACCGCCGAGACCGACGACGCCGAGACGGTCCCGGACGGCGACAGTGACGACCACACAGGCACCGGCAACGGCACCGAAGACCAGGCCACTGCTCCGGCAGGGAAGGCAAAGAAGGCAGAGGCCACCGCGTGACCACCACGACCCTCGCCGCCCTCGTCCCCCTTCTCCCGTTCCTGGGCGCGGCGGCCGGCCTCCTCCTCGGCCGCACCGCACCGGGCTTCGTCCGCCCGCTCGCCGTGCTGCCCTCCTTCGCCTCCCTCGTCGTCGCCGCAGTCGTCGCCGCACGCCAGGGCGGCGGGCCGGCCATCGACGCCTCGACCCAGCTCACCCCCACCGGATCGGTCCCGATCGACCTCGCGCTGCACCTCGACGGCTTCGCCGTCCTGGTCGCCGTCCTGGTCACCCTCGTCGCGAGCTGCGTGCAGATCTACTCGACCGCGTATCTGCGCGACGACCCCCGCTATCCCTCGTACGCGGCCCTCGTCTCCCTCTTCACCTCCGCGATGCTGCTCGTCGTCTACTCCGGCGACCTGATGGTGCTCCTGGTCGGCTGGGAGATCATGGGCATCTGCTCGTACTTCCTGGTCGGCCACTACTGGGAGACGCCCGAGGCACGCGCCGCCTCCCTCAAGGCCTTCCTGGTCACCAAGCTCGGCGACGTCCCCTTCCTCATCGGCCTGTTCGCCCTCGCCGCCGACACCGGCACCTTCCGCATCACCGGCATCCTGGGTGCCGTCGCCCACGGCGGACTCGATCACCCCACCCTGATCGCCCTGCTCCTCCTCGCCGGTGTCGCCGGCAAGTCCGCGCAGTTCCCGCTCCACACCTGGCTGCCCGACGCCATGGCCGGCCCCACCCCCGTCTCCGCGCTGATCCACGCGGCGACGATGGTCGCCGCCGGTATCTACTTCGTGGCCCGGCTCCTCCCCGTCTTCGCCGAGTCCGGTGCCGCCCTCGTCGTCCTCGCCGTGATGGCAGCCGTCACGATGATCGGCTCCGGACTCGCCGCCCTCGCCCAGGACGACATCAAACGCGTCCTCGCGTACTCGACCATCGGCCAGCTCGGCTACATGTCCGGAGCCCTGGCCGTCGGGGACCGCGGCGCCGCCGTCTTCCACCTCATCTCGCACGGTGCGTTCAAGGCGGTCCTCTTCCTCGCAGCGGGCGTCGTCATCCACGCCGCCGGCACCAACTCACTGGCCGCCATGTCCCGCATGGGCGGCCTGGCCAAGCGCATCCCCGACGCCTACTGGACGATGACGGTCGCCCTCCTCGCGCTGGCCGCCATCCCGCCGTTCGCCGGCTTCTTCTCCAAGGAAGCCGTCCTCGTCGCCGCCGAGCACACCGCACTCGGTGACCGGCACGTCGCCCCGGCCGCCGCCGGCTGGACCGTTCTCGTCGCCGGCCTCCTGGCCGCCGTGCTCACCGCCGCGTACGCCACCCGTCTGTGGCTCCTCGCCTTCCGCGGCCGCGGTGCCGAAGCCCCCGACCACGGCAGGCAGCCCGTCGCCATGACCTCGGTCCTGTGGGTACTGGCCGTCCCCACCATGGCCTTCGGCCTGACCGTCGGCGTGATCACCGACTGGTTCGACGGCCACAGCCTCACCCCGTCGCTGACCACCGCCGTACTGTCCACCGGCGTCGGACTCGTCGGCGGCCTCGTCACCTACGGAGCCTGGCGCCACACCACAGCACTTGCCGCCCGCACCCCCATGGGCTCGGTCGTCGCGCACCCCGACGCGGAACCCGCCCTCGTCGAGGTCGAAGCCATGGAGAGCCACACCGCCGCCTACGGAACCGCCGGTGACGCCCCCGACCCGGCCGACCCCGGCCGCCTGCTGCTCGGCCCGCTCCACCGCCACGCGGCCACCGGCTTCCATCTGGACGCCCTGTACGCGGCCCTGTTCGTCCGCCCCGTTCAGGCCGCGGCGAGCCTCGTCCGCTTCCTGGACCGCGAGGTCGTCGAGACCTACGTACGCGGCTCCGCCACCGGCGCACGCTGGCTCGGCACCGCCGTCCGCCGCGCGCAGACCGGCAACGTGCAGACCTACCTCAGCGCGCTGCTCGCCGGTTCGCTGGTCCTGGCGGTCGCCGCCGTCGTCTTCGCCAACGTCAACGCCGGGTCGTGAGCCGTGATCGATATCAGCGCATCCGTGATGCAGTTCCTTCTGGCGTTCATCGTCGTCGCCCCGCTCCTCGGAGCCGTCGCCGCTCTGCTCCCGGCCCCGCCCGGGCTGAAGGGCAGGAACCCGGACCAGGCCGTGCTCCGCCACGGCGTGACCGTCACCGGCGTGATCCTTATCGCGGCGATCGTGCTGGCCGCCGGCTTCGACCACGACCACCCGTCGAAGATGCAGGCCACCACCGACATCAGCTGGATCCCGGCGCTCGACGTCCGCATCCATCTGGGCATCGACGGCATCTCGCTCCCCCTCCTCGTACTGACCGCGCTGCTGACCTTCCTCTGCGCGCTCTACAGCTACTTCAAGCTGCCGGAAGGCCCCTCCCCGAAGGCCTTCGTCGCCCTCATCCTCGTCCTGGAGTCCGGCACCCTCGCTACCTTCGCCGTCCTCGATCTGCTGCTGTTCTTCCTGGCGTTCGAGATGGTGCTCATCCCGATGTACTTCCTCATCGCCCGCTGGGGCGGTGCGCAGAAGCAGGCAGCCGCCTGGAAGTTCATCCTCTACACACTGCTCGGCTCGGTCGTCATGCTGCTGGGCCTGCTCCTCATCGGACTGAAGAGCGGCACCTTCGACATGGTGGCACTCGCCACTGACAACGGCCGCGGCCTCACCTCGTCCGTGCAGGTCATCGCCGTTCTCGCGATCGGCATCGGGCTCGCGGTCAAGACGCCGATGTGGCCGCTGCACAGCTGGCTCCCCGACGCCCACACCGCCGCCCCGACCGTCGGGTCCGTCCTCCTCGCGGGCGTCATGCTGAAGATGGGCACGTACGGATTCGTCCGGATCCTGCTCCCGATCGCCCCCGACGGCATGCACACCTTCGCGCCCTACCTCGCGGCGTTCGCGGTCGTCGGCATCATCTACGGATCGCTCGCCTGCCTGGCCCTCGCCCGGCCCGGCGCCAAAGGCGACCTGAAGCGGCTGATCGCGTACTCCTCCGTCGGCCACATGGGCTTCGTCCTGCTCGGCATCGCGAGCATGACCCCCACCGGCGTCAACGGCGCGCTCTTCGCCAACATCGCCCACGGACTCATCACCGGCCTGCTGTTCTTCCTGGTCGGCGCGGTCAAGGACCGGTACGGCACCGCAGACCTCGACACCCTCGCCGGAGCCACCGGCGCCGCCCTCTACGGCCGCGCGCCCCGCCTCGGCGGCCTCCTCGCGTTCGCCGCGATCGCCTCTCTCGGCCTGCCCGGACTCGCCGGATTCTGGGGCGAGATGCTCGCCCTGTTCGGCGCCTTCGACCCCGCCGAAGGACTGAGCCGCCCGGCCTTCCTGACCTTCATGTCCATCGCCGCGTTCGGCACCCTGCTCACCGCCGCGTATCTGCTCGTGGTCGTCCGCCGCGTCTGCATGGGCGCCAAGCGTGAGGAACCGCACCCGATCGCCGACGTCCAGAGCTACGAATTCGCCGCCTGGACACCCCTGGCGGCCCTCACCGTCCTCGCCGGACTGTGGCCCGCCGTCCTCCTCGGCCTCACCGACCCGGCCGTGCAGAAGCTCCTCGCAGGAGGCAAGTCGTGACCACAGCGGCCGAGAGCACCACCGGCTTCGTCCAGTCGGCGGCCGAGAGCACCGGTCTCGTCCAGTCGGCGGCCGAGAGCAGCGTCACCAGCCTCGTCCAGTCCGTCGACTGGCTCGCGATCGCGCCCCCGGTCACCGTCGCGGTCGTCGCCCTCGTCGTACTGGTCGCCGACCTCTTCGTCCCCGCGGCGCGCAAGCCGCTCCTCGGCTACGGCGCCATCGCCGGACTCGTCGCCGCGCTCGCGCTCATCATTCCGCTGCACGAAGGCGACCGCTCCACCTTCTGCCTCACCACCGGCACCCGCGCCTGCAGCTACACCGCCGACCACTTCACCCTGGTGATCCAGGCCCTCGTACTCGGCGGCGCCCTGCTCACCGCGCTGCTCTCCATCGGCGACACCCGTAAGCTGCCGGCCGGCGAGTTCTGGTTCCTGCTGCTCTCCTCCGCCGCAGGCGCCGCTCTCCTGCCCGCCGCCCGCGACCTCGCCACGCTCGTCGTCGCCCTCGAAGTCGCCTCGCTGCCCGCCTTCGCCCTCGTCGGCATCAAGCGCGGCGACCGGCGCTCCTCCGAGGCCGCGCTGAAGTTCTTCCTCTCCTCCGTCGTCGCGACCGCCGTGATGCTCCTCGGCGTCAGCTTCGTGTACGCGGCGACCGGCACCCTCCACCTCACGGAGATCGCCACCCGCCTCGACGACGTCCCCGGACAGCTCTCCACCCTCGCCGAGGCGGGCGTCGCCCTCACCCTCGTCGGCTTCGCCTTCAAGACCGCCGCCGCGCCGTTCCACTTCTGGGTCCCCGACACCTACGTCGGCGCCCCTCTGCCGATCGCCGCCTACCTCTCGGTCGTCGGCAAGGCGGTCGGCTTCTCCGGCCTCATCCTCGTCACCGTGGTCGCCTTCCCCTTGTACGCGGACGTCTGGGGCCCCGCCCTCGCAGTCCTCGCCGCACTGACCATGACCGTCGGCAACGTCGCGGCGCTGCGCCAGAGCCCCACCCGAGCCCGCAGCGCCGTACGCCTGCTCGCCTGGTCGTCCGTCGCCCAGGCCGGCTACCTCCTGGTGCCGATCGCCGCGGCCGCGTACGCCGGAGACCGCCAGATCGGCTCCACCGTCGCGTACGCCCTGATGTACGCCGTCGTGAACCTAGGCGCGTTCGCGGTGGCCGCCCTCGTCGCCCGTACCCACCCCGGCAATCGCCTCGCCGACTACCGCGGTCTGTACGCCACCCGCCCGCTCGCCGCCCTCGCGATGGGCTTCTTCCTGCTCTGCCTGGCAGGACTCCCGCCGGGCATCATCGGACTCTTCGCCAAGGTCACGGTCTTCTCCGCAGCCGTCGACGCCGGACTCGGCTGGCTCGCCGTCGTCATGGCGGTGAACGTCGTGATCGCGCTCTACTACTACCTCCAGTGGACCGCGGCCCTGTTCCGCAGCCCCGCCGATGACGGTACGGAGCAGCCCCACACCCGCCACCGCACCCCGGCACCGCTCACCGTCGCGATCGTCCTCACCGCCGTCGCCGGCATCGCCCTGTCGGGCGCCCCGCAGACCGTCCTCCGGTTCGCCGGCGTCAACCTGTTCTGACGCCCTGTTCCGACGACTCCAAGATCGGTTTGCCCCCGGCGGTCCGCACAGGGCAAGGTCATGCCCGCGCGCGGCGCATACAACCTTCACATCACAACAGAGGAGTCAGAAGCAGTGCTGAACGGGTTCAAGGACTTCATCCTTCGCGGAAACGTGATCTCCATGGCGATCGGCCTCGCCGTCGGAGCGGCGTTCACCGCGGTCGTCACCGGGTTCAGCAACGCGTTCATCGTGCCGCTGATCGGCATCATCACCCGCGGCACCGGCGACTTCAGCAAGGCGCACTTCAAGTTCGACGGGGTGACCTTCCCCTACGGCCTCTTCGTCAGCGCCGCGATCGCCTTCCTGATCACCGCCGCGGTCCTCTACTTCTGTGTCGTCATGCCCATGGCCAAGGTCCAGGACCGCTTCACCGCCAAGAAGGACCAGGAGGAGGTCGACATCAAGGCCGCCCTCCGCGACTGCCCCCGCTGCTACTCGGCGATCCCGGCCGTCGCCTCCCGCTGCGGCCACTGCACCAGCGAGGTCGAGCCCGACCCCGAGGCCCTGGCGCTCGCGAAACTGCCCGTCCAGCGCTGACCCGACGGCACGTCTCCACCCGTACGGCCTACGGCCCGCTCCGGTGCCAACACCCGGAACGGGCCGGGCCCTGCGGCAGCGAGCACAAGGGAACTAGCTCTCCTCGCCTGGCGTTGACCAGTACGGGAGGCTCCACTGGGGAGTGGAGCACCACCAAGCAAGGGTTCCCCTGCTGCACCACTTGGAGGGCGTACCGTGCACCGCCGGCACAACGGGCTGAGAACCGCCGTACTCCTCGGTGGTCTCTCCGCACTCATCATCGTCATCGGCAGCTTCTTCGGACGCACGGGCCTGATCGTCGCGCTCCTCGTAGCCCTCGGCACCAACGCCTACGCCTACTGGAACAGCGACAAGCTGGCGCTGCGGGCCATGCGCGCCCGCCCGGTGAGCGAGTTCGAGGCGCCCCAGCTCTACCGCATGGTCCGTGAGCTCTCCACCGCGGCCCGCCAGCCCATGCCACGGCTCTACATCTCCCCGACCCAGGCACCCAACGCCTTCGCGACCGGCCGCAACCCGCGCAACGCCGCGGTCTGCTGCACCGAGGGCATCCTCCAGATCCTGGACGAACGGGAACTGCGCGGCGTCCTCGGCCATGAGCTCAGCCATGTCTACAACCGCGACATCCTGATCTCGTCCGTCGCCGGAGCACTCGCCTCCGTCGTCATGTTCCTGGTCAACTTCGCCTGGCTGATCCCGATCGGCCGATCCAACGACGACGAGGGCCCCGGCATCCTCGGCATGCTCCTGATCATGATCCTGGGCCCGCTCGCTGCATCCGTGATCCAATTGGCCGTGAGCCGCTCCCGTGAGTACGAGGCGGACGCCTCGGGTGCCCAGCTGACCGGCGACCCGCTGGCCCTGGCCAGCGCCCTGCGCAAGCTGGACGACGGCACCAAACGGCTCCCGCTGCCCCCCGAGCCCCGGATCGAGACCGCGAGCCACATGATGATCGCGAATCCGTTCCGCCCCGGACAGGGCATGTCCAAGATGTTCTCGACCCACCCGCCCATGGCCGAGCGCATCGCCCGACTCGAGCAGATGGCAGGTCATCGACCGTGAAGACGATTCTGAACGTCATTTGGCTGGTCCTGTGCGGCTTCTGGATGTTCCTCGGCTACCTGCTCGCGGGACTCCTGCTGTGCATCACGATCATCGGTATCCCGTTCGGCCTGGCGGCCTTCCGCATCGGGCTCTACGCCCTGTGGCCCTTCGGCCACCGCGTCGTCGACCGCCGGGACGCGGGCGCACCCTCGTGCGTCGGCAACGTGCTCTGGCTGGTCCTCGCCGGCTGGTGGCTGGCGCTCGGTCACATCACCACCGGCATCGCCCTGTGCATCACGATCATCGGCATCCCCCTGGGCATCGCCAACTTCAAGCTGATCCCGGTCTCACTGATGCCTTTCGGCAAGGAGATCGTCAGCACCGACGACGAGTTCGCCGGCTGGTAGCCACCCGTACGGCGGGCGGAGCACAGACAGTTCACAGCCCGGGCTCCGCAACCGCCCGACCGGCACGAACGTCTTGGATTCCAAGACCGAGTGACGGGTAGGTTCGCACGCATGACCATTGTTATCGGCTGGATCATTCTTGGACTTGTCGCAGGCGTCATCGCCAAGATCCTGCTGCCGGGCCGCGACCCCGGCGGCCTCGTGGGGACCACCCTCATCGGAATCGTCGGCGCCTTCCTGGGCGGCTGGATAGCGACACGCTTCCTGGACCGCACGATCGACAACGAGGACTTCTTCGACCCGGCGACCTGGGTCTCCGCCATCGGCGGTTCCCTCGTCCTGCTGATCGGCTACCGGCTGTTGTTCGGGAACTCCCGCGAACGCCGCTGACGTCCATCGTCCTCCGGGACGCCGAGTCCCGTCTCGCGCAGCGTCAGATTGAGCCGGCCACCGCGCATCCCCGTCCCGGGACCCGCCGTTCCGGGACGGATTCTCGGCACTCCGTGGAACGCGTGACGAGACGGCCCGCCGAAGACGAACAGGTCCCCGGAGGCCAACTCCACGTCCGTCCAGGGCTGCCCCCGGCTCTCCGTGTTGCCGAAGCGGAAGACACAGGTGTCGCCGATGTTGAGCGACACGACGGGGGCACCGGACCGCTCGTCCTTGTCCTGATGCATGCCCATCCGGGCTGCGTCGTCATAGAAGTTGATCAGCGCCGCGTCGGGTGCGTACGTCCGTACCGGGAAATCCGGCCCGTACGCCTCCGCCACCGCGGCCCGCCCCAACTCCGCGAGCCAGTCGGGAAACGCGGCGACCGGCGCGCCGTTCACGTCGTCCGCCGTACGGGTGTACCGGTACGGCTGCCAGTGCCACCCCAGGCACACGGTCCGCACGGACATCACCCCGCCGCCCGGCAACGCGGTGTGCCGCAGTGGAACGGGCCCGCGCGCCCACTCACGGCACGCCGCCACCAACTCCCGCTGCTGTGCGACCGACAACCACTCGGGTACGTGAACGGCACCCGGTGCGACCACGGTCCGCGGCCTCGGGAAGAGCCCGGTCATCAGCCTGCCGCCAGGGCACCCTCAAGCCCCAGAAGCTGCTCCTTGCGCTCCAGGCCGCCGGCGTAACCCCGCAGCGCCCCGTCCGCGCCGATCACCCGGTGGCACGGCCGCACGACGAGCAGCGGATTGCGCCCGATCGCCGTACCCACGGCCCGGACCCCCGCCCCCGAGGAACCGACCCGCTCGGCGATCTGTCCGTACGACACCGTCTCCCCGTACGGAACACCGTCCAGGGCGGCCCACACCCGGCGCTGGAAGTCCGTGCCGCGGCCGTCGGCGTACAGGAGGTCGAAGCGGGTCCGCCGCCCCTCGAAGTACTCCCTCAGCTGCGTGACGACCCCGCCGAACGCCGCGGGCTCATGGACCCAGCCGTCCTGAACGACTGCCGCGCCCTTCTGGCCCGGCAGGGAGAGCGAGACGAGAGCGATCCCCGCTGCGGAACCGACGGGCCCCGCGGTCCTCTCGCCGACCAGCAACAGCTCGCCCAGCGGGCTGTCGACCGTCGCGTACATGGTCATGACTCGTCCCTCTCCTCGTCCGTCGGCCCGCCGCATCACCGGCTGCCACGGACCAGTCTGCGTCGCCCGAAACGCCACGACCGGCGGTATTCGGACATGCAGTCCGGGTGCGGAGCGGCGTATTCCGCCCCGCACCCGGACCGCCGCGTCCTACCGGTAGTTCGCGAACTGGACGTCGAAGTCGAAGTCCTGGCCCTTCACCAGCGCCTGCACGGCCTGCAGGTCGTCCCGGCTCTTCGAGCTGACCCGCAGCTCGTCGCCCTGGACCTGAGCCTTGACGCCCTTGGGGCCCTCGTCGCGAATGACCTTCGCGACCTTCTTGGCGTTCTCCTGGGAGATGCCTTCCTCGATCGTGCAGAACAGCTTGTACTCCTTGCCGGACAGCTGCGGCTCGCCCGCGTCCAGCGACTTCAGCGAGATGCCGCGCTTGATCAGCTTGGACTGGAAGATGTCGAGGATCGCCTTGACCCGCTCCTCGCCGCTCGCCTCCATCAGGATCTTCTCGCCGGACCAGGAGATCGACGCTCCGGTGCCCTTGAAGTCGTAACGCTGGGAGATCTCCTTGGCGGCCTGGTTGAGGGCGTTGTCGACCTCCTGCCGCTCGACCTTCGAGACGATGTCGAAACTGGAGTCGGCCATGACGTGTGGCTCCTTGTATCGGGTGCTGGAAAGGAAGTGCTTACAGGAGCGGTCGCAGAGCCCGCAGGCACCACGCCGCCGACCAAGCCTAGCCACCCACGCCCGTCGAGGCCGCTGGTCAATCCAGTGGCGTAGCACCCCCGGGCATCAGGTATCGTTTACGTCGTTGCCACCGAGCGCCGCCGCAAGGCGGGTCTCACGGCAGCATCCCTTGGCGGTGTGCCCGAGTGGCCAAAGGGAGCAGACTGTAAATCTGCCGGCTCAGCCTACCCAGGTTCGAACCCTGGCGCCGCCACATAGCAAGGCCCCCGTTCTTCGGACGGGGGCCTTCTCTGTTGTGCCGCGACGAGGGGCGTGAACATGGAATCCGTACTGGTCAGCGCGTGTCTGCGGGGGATTCCCTGCCGGTTCGACGGACGGGGCAGGGCCTCCGCGGAGATGGCCGCCGCCCTCGGCGGGCGACGGCCGGTCGCCTTCTGCCCCGAGGTCGCCGCGGGACTGCCCACGCCCCGCCGTCCCGCCGAGATCATCGGCGGCGACGGCCACGACGTGCTGGACGGCCGGGCGCGCGTCGTGGACGACACCGGACACGATGTCACCGAGGCGTTCGTGGACGGCGCCGGACGGGCGCTGGAGGCCGCGCGCGGGGCAGGCTGCACCGAGGCGCTGCTGATGGACCGCAGCCCTTCGTGCGGGCGTGGGGCGGTCTATGACGGTACGTTCGCCGGCGAGCTGCGCGAGGGCGACGGGGTCACCGCTGCTCTGCTGGAGCGGCATGGCATTACCGTCCGTCCCGCGACGGGGGACTGAAGGGGGACTGACCGGGACGGCCGGTGACGGGGAACGGGAACTGCCCCCGCGACGGCCCTCACCGGCACATTGCCCGGCGTCAGTTTCCCGCGATGTCCTTCACCGCGACCGACACCGGCACATTGCCCGAGATCATCTCCAGCGTCAGCCCTGCCGTGGCCGGGGTGTCCAGCAGCTCCAGGAGTGCCGCCGCCACGTCGTCGCGCGGTACCGGGCCGCGCCCGGTCGACGCGGCGAGCAGGACCTGCCCGGTGCCTGCGTCGTTGGTCAGCATCCCGGGGCGCAGGATCGTCCAGTCGAGGGCCGGGCGGGAGCGCACGTACGCGTCCGCCGCCCCCTTGGCCCGCAGATAGACGTCGAACACCTCGTCGCCCGGGTGGTCCGGATCGGCGCCCATGGATGAGACCACGAGGTAGCGCCGCACCCCCGCCTGCTGCGCCGCGTCCGCGAAGAGCACCGCGGCCCCACGGTCCACGGTGTCCTTGCGGCTCGTGCCGCTGTCGGGGCCCGCACCGGCCGCGAAGACCACCGCGTCGGCGCCGCGCAGCACTTCGGCGGTCTGCTCCACGGAGGCCGATTCGAGGTCCAGGACCAAGGGTTCGGCGCCTGCCGCCCGGAGGTCCTCGCTCTGCTGCGGGTTGCGGATGACGCCTACCGCCTCATCCCCGCGCGCAGCGAGCAGCCGCTCCAGCCGCAGCGCGATCTGACCATGTCCACCTGCGATGACAATGCGCATGGAGTCGACGGTACGCCGGTGAGCGCCGCCGCGCTCAAGGCCCGCCGCAGGTCCCGGAATCCGGCCTGCCCTGGCGCGGCAGCCCGAACGAGCCGTCCGTCTCCGAGTCGCAGTACTCGCGCACCGCACTGGTCCGGGCGACCACCCTGCCGCGGTGCACCACGATCCGGCTGTACGCCAGTGAGAGCACCCCGGTCAGCTGTTCCCCGCGTACGGCGAGCAGCTCGGCGGGGAAGCCGGCCTCGACCCTCACCTCGGGCAGTCCCATGGCGCGTCTGGCCTCCGCGGAGACCGCCGCGTAGGCCTGCTCGGCCCGCAGCCCGCTCTGCGAGGCCAGCAGGAAGGCGGCCTCCAGCGGGTCGCCGCGTCCCACCGGGTTGGCGAGGTCGCGCAGCGCTCCGCTGCCCGCTGCGACCCGCACCCCGGCCGCGCGCAGCAGCCGTACGGGAGCCGTGCCCCGGTGCTCGGCCCCGGAGCAGCCGCCCTGGGGGAGGCAGATCACCGTCACACCGGCTGTGGCGAGCTGGTCGGCGGCGCGGGCGGCGGCTTCCGCGGGAAGCCGGGAGAGGCCGGCACAGGGCCCGAGGGAGACCCCTTGCCGCATTCCGCCGGCCATCGCCGCGAACCGGGCCAGCCGGGCCGGATCGTCACTGTCCGTGTGCAGGTCGACGGGGCAGCCGTGCTCGGCGGCGACCTCCAGGACGGCCTCCGCGTACCCCGTCGGGTCCGGATCCAGGTCGGGGCAGCCGCCGACGGCTCCGGCCCCCATTTTGAGCGCGTCGCGGAGCATCGCCAGATTGCCGGCGCCCGCGACGCCGGTGAGCAGCCGGGGGACGGCGACGGCGGTCAGATCGGCGAGCCCGCGCAGCGAGCGGCGGGCCTGCAGAACGGCTTGGAGGGCGCCGAGGCCCTGTATGTCGCCGATCCGTACGTGCGAGCGCAGGGCGGTCGCGCCGTGGCCGAGCTGCAGCAACGCGGCCTCGGTGGCGCGCCGCTGGATGTCGTCGGGGTGCTGCGAGGGGGGGCCGGGGGCGTCTGGTCCGGCGCCGTCGGCGGTGAGCGCGGTGTCGCTGTGGGCGTGCGGTTCGGCGGGGGCGGGGAGCAGCAGGTGGCCGCGCAGGTCCACGCGTGCGCCGGGGGCGACGAGGCTGCCGGCGGTGCCGACGGCCTCGATGCGGCTGCCGTCGAGCCGTACGTCCACGATGCGGCCGTCGGTGAGGCGGGCGCCGCAGAGCGTCAGCGCGGAGCCCTCCTGGCCGCGGGTGGCATCGGCCGCGTGGTCGTCCGGCTGCCGCGGCTGACTGTCGGGCATCGCGGCTCCTGGAAGGGGGACAAGATCACACAGAGTGAGTCGAGCCTAGGGGGGTGCTCGGTCAGGTTCGAGGAGGAGCGAAATAGTCGTACCGGCGCGGTCCCATGGCGCGCGGGGGCTCAGCCTCACGCATGGAGCCAGTGGTGGACGAGTGGCTGATCAAGGGGCTCGGGGCGGTGCCGGTCAGGGTCCCGGAGCGGTGCTGATCAAGGGCTCGGGATGGGGCTTCGAAACGGATTTGGGCGATCGGCAACCAACCGTGTAATGTCTTCATCGCTCGCCCCAATAGCTCAGTCGGTAGAGCGTCTCCATGGTAAGGAGAAGGTCTGCGGTTCGATTCCGCATTGGGGCTCTGGTGAAGGGGAAACCCCGCTTCGGCGGGGGGACTCAGTCATCAAAGCGGTGTAGCTCAGTCGGTAGAGCAAGCGGCTCATAATCGCTGTGTCACCGGTTCAAGTCCGGTCACCGCTACTAACAGTAGCCGATTGTGGGGTCGGTCCTCCGATCGGCTACTCTTTTTTTGCGTTCATCCGTCCACCGTCCGTCCAAGGAGCACTCACGTGGCTGCCACCGACGTCCGCCCGAAGATCACGCTGGCCTGCGTGGAGTGCAAGGAGCGGAACTACATCACCAAGAAGAACCGGCGTAACAACCCGGACCGTCTTGAGATGAAGAAGCATTGCCCGCGCTGCAACTCGCACACTGCGCACCGCGAAACGCGCTGAATCAGGCTCGTACACGAGGCCGTCCCCATTGGGGGCGGCCTCGTGTCGTTGTACGGGGCCGCTCTCCGGCCCCTTCGTCTTTCATCAGGAGGTTGCGAGCTCATGGCGCTCGACCAGTCCTTCGTGGGACGGACGTATCCGCCCACCCCGCCGTACGAGGTCGGCCGGGAGAAGATTCGTGAGTTCGCCGAGGCGGTGGGCGACGCCAATCCCGCGTACGTCGACCCCGAGGCGGCCAGGGCGCTCGGTCACAGCGATGTGATCGCACCGCCGACGTTCGTGTTCTCGATCACCTTCAAGGCCGCCGGTCAGGTCGTGCAGGACCCTCAGCTGGGCCTGGACTACAGCCGGGTGGTGCACGGTGACCAGAAGTTCGTCTACGTGCGTCCGGTGCGGGCGGGGGACCGGCTGACGGTCACCTCGACCATCGAGGCGGTCAAGTCCATGGCGGGCAACGACATTCTGGACATTCGTGGCGAGGTCCACGACGAGTCCGGTGAGCACGTCGTGACGGCGTGGACGAAGCTGGTGGCGCGCGCCGCCGAGGAGGCGTGATGACGGCGAAGGTGAGTTACGACTCGGTCGAGGTCGGTACGGAGCTGCCGCCGCGGTCCTTCCCGGTCACCCGGGCGGCGCTGGTGCAGTACGCGGGTGCCTCGGGCGACTTCAACCCGATCCACTGGAACGAGAAGTTCGCCCGCGAGGTCGGGCTGGAGGATGTGATCGCCCACGGCATGTTCACCATGGCCGAGGCGATCCGCGTGGTCACGGACTGGGCCGGCGATCCGGGTTCGGTCGTCGAGTACGGGGTGCGGTTCACCAAGCCGGTCGTCGTGCCCAACGATGACAAGGGCGCGCTGATCGAGGTCAGCGGCAAGGTGGCCGCACTGCTGGACGACGGGCGGGTCCGGGTGGACCTGACGGCGATGAGCGACGGCAAGAAGGTGCTGGGCATGTCCCGCGCCGTGGTGCAGCTCGGCTGACGCCGCGAAGAGCTGAATGACGTGAAGAGCTGAATGACGTAAGGGGCACGGTCCATGGGGCCGTGCCCCTTACGTATGGGCGGCCGCGGCGTCCCGGTTGACTAAGTTAGTGATTGACTACTAACTTAGCTCGCATGGCAAGGATGAGTGCAGACGAGCGGCGCGAGAGCGTCATCCGTGCGGCGATCACCGAATTCGCCCGCGGCGGGTACAACGCCACGTCCACCGAGTCGATCGCCAGGCGGGTGGGCGTCTCGCAGCCGTATCTCTTCCGCCTCTTCTCCAACAAGCAGGCCATGTTCCTGGCCGCCGCCGAGCGGTGCCTGATGGACACCCGCAAGGTCTTCGCGGACGCCGCCGAGGGGCTCGAAGGTAACGAGGCGCTGCATGCCATGGCCGCGGCCTATCAGCGCCTGATCGTCCACGACCCCGACCGGCTGCTGATGCAGATGCAGATGTACGCGGCCGTCGCGGCGGCGGAGGCGGCCGGGGACCATGAGTTCGGCGAGTCGCTGCGGGCCGGATGGTTGCAGATGTTCGACGACATCGCCCTCACACTCGGGGCCGATCCCGACGAGGCGACCACGTTTCTCGCCTACGGCATGCTCGTCAACACCCTGACTTCGCTCGGCTATCCGGCGGATCACCGGATCTGGTCCAGGTTCTACGACTCGGCCAGGCCGCCTGCCTGAACGGGCTGCCTGCCTGAACAGGTCGCCCGTCTGAACGGGCCGCCAGTCTGAACAGGCTGCCCGTCTGAACAGTGCCACCCGGGTTCGCTCGGCCCGGTTTTCTGTCCATGAAAGTTAGTCATCAATAACTAACCCTCAGGGGGAGCAGTGGACCAGCACACGAGAGGCCGCTCGGGAGCGGTCTGGGCCCTTGTCATCACCAGCGTGGCCGGCTTCATGGCCGCCCTCGACAACCTCGTCGTCACCACCGCCCTGCCGTCCATCCGTGAGAGCCTCGGCGGCGAACCGGAGGAGCTCGTGTGGACGGTGAACGCGTACACCCTCACCTTCGCCGTGCTGCTGATGTTCGGTGCCTCCCTCGGTGACCGGTTCGGCCGCCGGCGCCTCTTCACCATCGGACTCGCCGTCTTCACCGGCGCCTCCGCCGCAGCCGCCCTCTCGCCCGGAATCAACGAGCTCATCGCCTTCCGCGCGGTCCAGGGCGTGGGCGCCGCGATCATGATGCCGCTGACCCTCACCCTGCTCACGGCCGCCGTGCCGGCTGCCCGCCGCGGCGCCGCGCTGGGCATCTTCGGCGCCGTCACCGGACTCGCGGTGGCCAGCGGCCCGCTGATCGGCGGCAGCCTCACCGAACACCTCTCCTGGCAGTGGATCTTCTGGCTGAACGTTCCGATCGGCCTGCTCCTCCTGCCGCTCGCCCGGCTGCGCCTGGCCGAGTCCCACGCCCCGGACTCCCGGCTCGACGTCCCCGGCACCCTCCTGGTCAGCGGCGGGCTCTTCGGGATCGTCTACGGCCTGGTGAACGCCAATGCCGACGGCTGGACCAGCCCCACCGTCCTGACCGCCCTGATCGCCGGTACCGCACTTCTCGGCGGGTTCATCCACCACGGCTTCCACGCGAAGAACCCGATGCTGCCCATGCGTCTCTTCAAGGACCGGGCGTTCTTCGGGATCAACATGGCCAGCCTGCTGATGTTCCTCGGCATGTTCGGTTCGATCTTCCTGCTCAGCCAGTACTTCCAGGGAGTCCTGGGCTATTCGCCCACCGAGGCCGGTCTGCGGATGCTGCCCTGGACCGGGATGCCGATGCTGGTGGCGCCCATCGCCGGGATACTCGCCGACCGCCTCGGCGGCCGTCCGGTGGTCGTGACCGGGCTCGCCCTCCAGGCCGTCGGACTCGCCCTGTTCGCCATGGCCCTCGCCCCCGACGCCTCCTACGTCTCGCAGCTGCCCGCACTGATCGTCAGCGGCGTCGGAATGGCCCTGTACTTCGCACCCGCGGCCAGCCTGGTGATGTCCAGCGTCCGCCCCGGCGAACAGGGCATCGCCTCCGGCGCCAACAACGCGCTGCGCGAGGTCGGTGGTGCCCTCGGGGTCGCCGTGCTCGCCACGGTCTTCTCCTCGCAGGGGGGCTACGGCTCCGCGCGGTCCTTCACCGACGGGACCGTCCCCGCGGTCTGGATCGGCGCCGGAGTGGTGGCGCTCGCCGCGCTGGCCGCCCTGCTGATCCCGCGCCGCCGACACGCCTCGGTGCAGGCGCCCGACCAGCCCGAGGCCCGGGTCCCCGTACCCGCCTGAGACGTTGTCACGCCCATACGGTCCGCGGCCCCGCCCCGACGGCGGGGGAGCGGACCGTACTCTTGTCCCCGTGCAGGAACTCCACGACGCGCCCCTTGCCCCCCTGACCACCTTCCGGCTCGGCGGCCCCGCCACCCGCCTCCTCACCGCGACGACCGACGCCGAAGTGGTCGAGGCCGTGCGCGAGGCCGACGACAGCGGCACCCCGCTCCTGGTCATCGGCGGCGGCAGCAATCTGGTCATCGGCGACAAGGGCTTCGAAGGCACCGCCCTGCGCATCGCGACCAAGGGCTTCGTCCTGGACGGGGCGACGCTCGAACTGGCCGCGGGAGAGATCTGGACGGACTCTGTCACCCGCAGTGTTGAGGCCGGACTGGCCGGCCTCGAATGCCTGGCCGGCATCCCCGGCTCGGCGGGGGCGACGCCGATCCAGAACGTCGGGGCGTACGGGCAGGAGGTGTCGTCCACCATCACGGAGGTCGTCGCCTACGACCGGCACACCCGGGAAACCGTCACGATCCCGAACTCCGAGTGCGCCTTCGCGTACCGGCACAGTCGTTTCAAGGCCGAACCCGACCGGTTCGTGGTGCTGCGTGTCCGCTTCGGGCTGGAAGAGGCGGGTGGCCTGTCCGCGCCCCTCAAGTACCCCGAAACGGCTCGCGCCATGGGCGTCGAGGAAGGGGAGCGCGTTCCCGCCGCGGCCGCCCGCGAAACCGTGCTCAGGCTCCGCGCAGGCAAGGGCATGGTGCTCGACCCCGAGGACCACGACACCTGGTCGGCCGGCTCCTTCTTCACCAACCCGATCCTGGACCCGGCACAGTTCGAGGCGTTCCTCGCCCGCGTGGCGCAGCGCCTCGGACCGGACGTGACGCCCCCCGCCTTCCCCGCGGGCGAGGGACGCACCAAGACCTCGGCGGCCTGGCTCATCGACCGTGCCGGTTTCACCAAGGGATACGGCTCCGGCCCGGCCCGTATCTCCACCAAGCACACCCTCGCCCTCACCAACCGGGGCACGGCGAGCACCGAGGACCTGCTGGCCCTGGCACGCGAGGTCGTCGCCGGGGTCCACGAGACCTTCGGCGTCACGCTCGTCAACGAACCGGTGACCGTCGGCGTGACCCTTTGACGGAGCCCGTCCCTCAGTACGCCACGCCCACCCCCTGCTTCACCGTCGCGGGGTCGCCGATCAGCGCCAGCATCGCGTGGGCCACGTCGGCCCGGGAGATGGACCTGCCGCTGCGCGGGTTGCTGCCGACGACCGTCCGGTAGATACCCGTCAGCGGCCCGTTCGTGAGCTTCGGCGGACGCACCGACGTCCAGTCCGTGGCGGAGGCCGCCAGCGCGGCCTCCATGGCGGTGAGGTCCGCGTAGACCTCCTTGAGGATCTTGCCGATCGCCGCGAGCATCATGCGGTCGAGCAGCGGGTCGTTCGCGGGCTTCGGGGCGACCGGGGCCGCGCTCACCACCAGCAGCCGCCGTGTCCCCTCCGCCTCCATGGCCGTCAGGACGCTGCGGGTCAGCCGCTCGGCGATCCCGTCGGCCCTGCGGCCCCGTGCGCCCAGGCCGGAGAGCACCGCGTCGCGCCCCGCGACCGCCTCGCGCAGCACCTCCGGGTCGTCCACGCGGGCTGCCGTGTGGACCGTGACATCGGAGAGCGGCACCGGCAGCCGCGCAGGATCACGGACGACCGCCGTCACCTCGTGCCCCGCCGCCACCGCCTGGCGGACGATCTCCTGCCCGATACCGCCTGTCGCGCCGAACACTGTGAGCTTCATTGCGCACCCTCCTCGGGTGGGTAAGTATTCACTCACCTCTAGAGTGAGCGGATACTCACCCACTCGTCAAGCTTCATCGGAGTGCACATGGAGCAGAAGCCGGCCCGCGCCCGCATCATCGACGCCGCCCACCAGCTGATGCTCACCATCGGACTGGCCCGGGCCACCACCAAGGAGATCGCCAGGGCCGCCGGCTGCTCGGAGGCCGCGCTCTACAAGCACTTCCCGAGCAAGGAGGAGCTCTTCGTGGTGGTGCTGAAGGAGCGGCTGCCCAGGGTCGGCGGAATCCTGAAGCAGCTGATCTCCGACCCGGGGGAGGGGGAACGGACGGTCGAGCGGAACCTCACCGAGATCGCCCGCGAGGCCGCCCTCTTCTACGAGCAGAGCTTCCCGATCGCCGCGTCCCTGTACGCCGAGCCGAGGCTCAAGGAGCGTCACAACGCGGCGATGCGCGAACTGGGAACCGGCCCCCATATGCCCATCCGCGGTGTCGACGCGTATCTGCGCGCCGAACAGTCCGCAGGCCGGGTACGAGCCGACGCCGACACGTACGCCGCCGCCTCTCTGCTGCTGGGGGCCTGCGCCCAGCGGGCCTTCGCCTACGACGCCACGGAAACCGGCGGGCCTCCCCAGTCGCTCGACGACTTCGCCGCCTCGATCGCCCGGATGCTGCTGAGCGGCCTCGCGGGGTGAGAGCTGTCCCGTAGGCCGCGCCGGGGCGGATCAGCTGGCCGGCTTGGCCAGCCAGTCGTCGACGCCCGTCAGGAGCTCCGCCCGCACCGCGTCGGGCGCCGCCGAACCCCGTACCGACTGACGCGCCAGTTCCGCCAGCTCCTCGTCGGTGAACGCGTGATGGCGCCGTACGAGGTCGTACTGCGCGGCCAGCCGGGAGCCGAAGAGCAGCGGGTCGTCCGCGCCGAGCGCCATCGGCACGCCGGCGTCGAACAGAGTGCGCAGGGGTACGTCGGACGGCTTCTCGTAGACGCCGAGTGCCACGTTCGACGCCGGGCACACCTCGCATGTCACGCCGCGCTCCGCCAGCCTGCGCAGCAGTCGCGGGTCCTCGGCGGCCCGCACCCCGTGCCCGACCCGGGATGCGTCGAGGTCGTCCAGGCAGTCGCGGACGCTGGAGGGGCCCGACAGCTCACCGCCGTGCGGCGCCGCCAGCAGCCCGCCCTCCCTGGCGATGGCGAAGGCCCGGTCGAAGTCACGGGCCATGCCGCGCCGCTCGTCGTTGGAGAGGCCGAACCCGACGACACCCCGGTCCGCGTACCGCACCGCGAGCCGTGCCAGGGTCCTGGCGTCCAGCGGATGCTTCATCCGGTTGGCCGCGATCACCACCCGGATCGGCAGCCCGGTCTCGCGCGACGCGCTGTCCACCGCGTCCAGGATGATCTCGATCGCCGGAATGAGCCCGCCGAGCAGGGGTGCGTACGAGGTGGGGTCGACCTGGATCTCCAGCCAGCCGGAGCCGTCCGCCACGTCCTCCTGGGCGGCCTCGCGCACCAGCCGCTGAATGTCCTCGGGCGACCGCAGGCAGGACCGGGCGATGTCGTAGAGCCGCTGGAAACGGAACCAGCCGCGTTCGTCCGTCGCCCGCAGGCTGGGGGGCTCGCCGCCGGTCAGGGCCTCGGGCAGCCGTACGCCGTACTTGTCGGCGAGTTCGAGCAGTGTCGTGGGCCGCATCGACCCGGTGAAATGCAAGTGCAGGTGGGCCTTGGGCAACAGCCGTACATCACGCTCCATTCCAAGATCCTGCCGCACGGACGGGGTGTCGCGGTAGCCGGTTTCCCCATCGAGTTGCTGCTCGAACGGATAAGCGAACAAGAAAGCGACCCCCGGCCGGAGCCGGGGGTCGCCACTGAAATACGGGAGGTACTAGGCCTTGGCCTCGCCCAGCAGCTTCTGGAGCCGCGTGACACCCTCGACGAGGTCGTCGTCACCCAGCGCGTACGAAAGCCGCAGGTAACCCGGCGTACCGAAGGCCTCGCCAGGAACGACCGCGACCTCGGCCTCGTCCAGGATCAGCGCCGCCAGCTCGACCGAGGTGGCCGGGCGCTTGCCGCGGATCTCCTTGCCGAGGAGCGCCTTCACCGAGGGGTACGCGTAGAACGCGCCCTCGGGCACCGGGCACAGCACGCCGTCGATCTCGTTGAGCATCCGCACGATGGTCTGCCGGCGCCGGTCGAAGGCGGTGCGCATCTCGGCGACCGCGTCCAGGTTCCCGGAGACGGCTGCCAGTGCGGCGATCTGGGCGACGTTGGAGACGTTGGAGGTGGCGTGCGACTGCAGGTTGGTCGCGGCCTTCACCACGTCCTTGGGACCCACGATCCACCCCACGCGCCAGCCGGTCATCGCGTACGTCTTGGCGACACCGTTGACCACGATGCACTTGTCGCGCAGCTCGGGCACGATCGCAGGCAGCGAGGTGAACTTCGCGTCGCCGTAGACCAGGTGCTCGTAGATCTCGTCGGTCAGCACCCACAGGCCGTGCTCGACGGCCCACTTGCCGATCGCCTCGGCGTCAGCCTCGCTGTAGACCGCACCGGTCGGGTTCGAGGGGGAGACGAACAGGACGACCTTCGTACGCTCCGTGCGCGCCGCCTCCAGCTGCTCGACGGAGACCCGGTAACCGGTGGTCTCGTCGGCGACGACCTCCACCGGGACACCGCCGGCGAGGCGGATCGACTCGGGGTAGGTGGTCCAGTACGGCGCCGGGACGATGACCTCGTCGCCCGGGTCGAGGATCGCGGCGAAGGCCTCGTAGATGGCCTGCTTGCCGCCGTTGGTCACCAGGATCTGGGAGACGTCGACCTGGTAGCCGGAGTCGCGCAGCGTCTTCTCTGCAATGGCGGCCTTGAGCTCGGGGAGCCCGCCTGCCGGGGTGTAGCGGTGGTACTTCGGGTTGCGGCAGGCCTCGACCGCGGCCTCGACGATGTAGCCGGGGGTCGGGAAGTCGGGCTCGCCCGCACCGAAGCCGATCACCGGACGGCCGGCGGCCTTGAGGGCCTTGGCCTTGGCGTCGACGGCGAGGGTGGCGGACTCTGAGATGGCACCGATGCGGGCGGAGACCCGGCGCTCGGAGGGAGAAGTAGCAGCGCTCATGCCCCCATGCTCCCAGACCGTATTCCCCGTCGGCACAGGGGTTTCAGGGACCGGACAGCAGTCGGACACCATGCGGACAGACAACCGGGCAGCATCGGACAGGAACGGTCGGGAGCTATCTGTTCGACGCCGGGCCGCTGAGCACGTACACTCACCTGTCGTTGGCCTTCACCAGCCGCACCGTTCCTGCACCCGGAGCATCCGGGGACATGCGGTAGGTTGGTGGAAACCACAAAGGGTCGTAGCTCAATTGGTAGAGCACTGGTCTCCAAAACCAGCGGTTGGGGGTTCAAGTCCCTCCGGCCCTGCTACACACTCCTTCGCCGGGATGTGTGCGCATGTACGTACTTCAATGCACTGCCGTGCGGCTTCACCGGGCGCGGCACGGCCATGACCCGGAATCAGGTGAGAAGCGTGACGGACGCCGTGGGCTCCATCGACATGCCTGATGCCGAGGATGAAGTCCCCGAGTCGAAGAAGAAGACCCGGAAGGGCGGCAAGCGCGGCAAGAAGGGCCCTCTGGGCCGTCTCGCGCTCTTCTACCGCCAGATCGTCGCCGAGCTTCGCAAGGTTGTCTGGCCGACTCGCAACCAGCTGACGACATACACCTCAGTGGTGATTGTGTTCGTAGTCGTCATGATTGGTCTTGTTACCGTGATTGACTTCGGTTTCCAGCGGGTCATCAAGTACGTCTTCGGCTGATCCCGCGGAGGGCGCCTCATGGGCGCCCCTTTCGCATGTTCCACCCATTTGTATCCAGGAAGAAGCAGCCACCGTGTCTGACCCGAACCTGAACGACGCCGTCGAGCCGACGGCGGGCGCCTTCGAGTCCGCCGAGGACGAGCTCGACATCGTCGAGGCGGCGGACGCTGTGGAGCCGGACCAGGCTGAAGCTGCCGACACCGCCGCGGGCGAGCCCGCCGAGCAGGCCGCAGTGCACACCGAGTCCGCCGACGAGGCCGCCGAGGCCGAGTCCGGTGACGACGAGGACGAGAGCGACGAGGACGAGGCCTCCGACAAGGAAGCCGCGGACGAGGACGCCGACGAAGCCACGGACGAGTCCGACGAGGAAGAGGCCGAGCCGGCCGAGCCCGTCGACGCCGTCACCGCCCTGCGCGAGGAGCTCCGCACCCTCCCGGGCGAGTGGTACGTCATTCACACGTACGCCGGTTACGAGAAGCGTGTGAAGGCCAACCTGGAGCAGCGCGCCGTCTCGCTGAACGTGGAGGAGTTCGTCTATCAGGCCGAGGTGCCTGAGGAGGAAATCGTCCAGATCAAGAACGGCGAGCGCAAGAACGTCCGTCAGAACAAGCTCCCGGGATACGTCCTGGTGCGCATGGACCTGACGAACGAGTCCTGGGGCGTCGTCCGCAACACTCCTGGCGTCACCGGCTTCGTGGGCAACGCCTACGACCCGTACCCGCTGACCCTGGACGAGATCGTCAAGATGCTCGCCCCCGAGGCCGAGGAGAAGGCGGCCCGCGAGGCAGCCGAGGCCGAGGGCAAGCCGGCTCCGTCCCGCAAGGTCGAGGTCCAGGTGCTGGACTTCGAGGTGGGCGACTCGGTCACGGTCACCGACGGCCCGTTCGCGACCCTGCAGGCGACGATCAACGAGATCAACGCCGACTCGAAGAAGGTCAAGGGTCTCGTCGAGATCTTCGGCCGCGAGACCCCGGTCGAGCTCAGCTTCGACCAGATCCAGAAGAACTAGCGCTTCCCGCCAGCTTCTGGACACATGCCTACCGAGCAGGTCAGACCGGCCGTCACAGCCTGTCTGACCTGCTCGGTTTTTGGTCGCGCAGCTATACCCGTTATCGTTGTGCGGTATGCCTGCATCCGGATGACCGGATGACGGCGAAAACTCTCACTAGGACCCGGAGAGAGCACATGCCTCCCAAGAAGAAGAAGGTCACGGGGCTTATCAAGCTCCAGATCAACGCCGGTGCGGCCAACCCGGCACCGCCGGTCGGCCCCGCACTGGGCCAGCACGGCGTCAACATCATGGAGTTCTGCAAGGCCTACAACGCCGCGACCGAGTCGCAGCGTGGCATGGTCGTGCCGGTGGAGATCACGGTCTACGACGACCGCTCCTTCACCTTCATCACCAAGACTCCGCCGGCCGCCAAGCTGATCCTCAAGGCCGCGGGTGTGGACAAGGGCTCCGGCGAGCCGCACAAGACCAAGGTTGCCAAGCTGACGGCTGCCCAGGTCCGCGAGATCGCCACGACGAAGCTCCCCGACCT
The DNA here is from genome assembly GCF_044742205.1 of Streptomyces sp. NPDC087901. Lineage (NCBI taxonomy): Bacteria > Bacillati > Actinomycetota > Actinomycetes > Kitasatosporales > Streptomycetaceae > Streptomyces > Streptomyces sp. NPDC087901. The sequence goes on along the minus strand of NZ_JBIUUC010000003.1, from coordinate 532,928 downwards.
GAACGCCAATGACCTCGACGCCGCGTCGAAGATCATCGCCGGCACCGCCCGTTCCATGGGCATCACGGTCGAAGGCTGATTCAGCCCCACCCCCTCAGTGGTAGGACCAAGCGCTGGTCCGCACCACGACTCCACACTCTGAAACCACAGGAGTAGAAGTGAAGCGCAGCAAGAACCTCCGCGCTGCGGACGCCAAGATCGACCGGGCGCGCAACTACGCCCCGCTCGAGGCCGTCCGTATCGCCAAGGACACCGCCTCCACGAAGTTCGACAGCACCGTCGAGGTCGCGTTTGCCCTGGGTGTTGACCCTCGCAAGGCCGACCAGATGGTCCGTGGCACCGTGAACCTCCCGCACGGCACCGGCAAGACCGCCCGGGTCCTGGTCTTCGCGACCGGTGACCGTGCTGCGGCCGCGGAAGCCGCGGGCGCCGACATCGTCGGCGCCGACGAGCTCATCGACGAGGTGGCGAAGGGCCGTCTGGACTTCGACGCCGTCGTCGCGACCCCGGACCTCATGGGCAAGGTCGGCCGCCTCGGCCGCGTGCTCGGCCCGCGTGGTCTGATGCCGAACCCGAAGACCGGCACCGTCACCCCCGATGTCGTGAAGGCTGTCAACGACATCAAGGGCGGCAAGATCGAGTTCCGCGTCGACAAGCACTCGAACCTGCACTTCATCATCGGCAAGACCTCGTTCGACGAGACCAAGCTGGTGGAGAACTACGCAGCGGCGCTGGACGAGATCCTCCGTCTGAAGCCGTCCGCCGCCAAGGGCCGCTACATCAAGAAGGCCACCCTGGCCACCACGATGGGCCCCGGCATCCCGCTGGACTCCAACCGCACCCGTAACCTCCTCGTCGAGGAGGACCCGGCCTCCGTCTGAGCCTCCGCGCTCGTTCGACCGCCGTGTCACGTGTGACATTGACGGGCCCCGCAACCTTTCGAGGTGCGGGGCCCGTCCTCGTATGTACGTACCAGTGGCTTGTCGGTGCCGTGCGCTAGCGTGCGGGTCACAGAGAGCCGAACGAGGGGTGGAAGCGGACATGAGGACCAGTACCGTACGGCGTGTGGGCCTGGCTGTGGCTGTGGCAGCGGCGTTGACGTCGGTCGCGGCCTGCGGCGGATCGGACGACGGCGGCACGACCGAGGGCAAGGAAGCGAGCAAGGGCGGCGGCGTCGTGAAGGTCGACGCGATCGCCGCCCTGCTCGATGTGCAGAAGAAGACCGGTGCGGCGAACTCGGCGAAGGTCGAGGGCACCACGGTCATGGGCAGTGCCATGTCCATGAAGCAGTCCGGTGCGCTCGACTGGAGCGACGGCGTCACCGGCACCATGGAGATCACCTACACCGGCGGCGCCATGGCCGACACCATGAAGAAGGCCGGCGGCACCGGCACGATGCAGGCTCGCTACTTCAAGGACGGCTACGCGGCGGACATGGGCGCTGCCCTGGCCCAGCAGACCGGCGGCAAGCGCTGGATCAGCTACTCCTACGACGACCTCGCCGAGCTCGGGGGCGCCTCCGGGGCGGCGATGAAGGACCAGATGCAGAACACCACTCCCGACCAGGGAGTGAAGTCGCTGCTGGCCTCGGGCGATGTGAAGGAGATCGGCAAGGAGCAGGTCCGCGGTGTCGCCACCACGCACTACTCCGGCACGGTCGATGTCGCCGAGCTGACCGCCAAGACCTCGAAGCTGGACGCCGAGCAGCTGACCGCTCTCAAGAAGCAGCTCAACGACGCCGGGATCACCACGGAGAAGGTCGACATCTGGGTCGATGGGAACGACCTCCTGGTGAAGAAGACCGAGCGCGGGCAGATGAAGACCGGCGAACTCAACTCGACGGTGTTCTACAGCGACTACGGGACCAAGGTCTCGGTCGAGCAGCCGCCGGCCGGCGAGACCATCGGGTTCAAGGAGCTGCTCCAGCAGCAGCAGGGCGCGACCGCCGGGAGTGCCTCCTAGAAGGGCCCTCCAAACCTCTCGGACCACCCGAACCGGGACGGATTTGCTCGGCGCGACCTCGGTCGCGTACTCTTCTGCAGAAGCCAAAGACCGCTGGTCGTTGCTCTGAACCCGCAAGGGGGACGGCAACCGAAGGATCCGTTGAGTACGGACGACCTGCGCAGGTGACTGTGGAAAAGCTCCCGGACTTCGTTCGGTCGAGCTTCGCCCTGGCGCCTGCGCCGGGGCGTTTCGTCTTTCCGGGGCCTTTTGAGCGGTCCTCATCACCCGGAAGGAGGCCGACGCTCATGGCAAGGCCCGACAAGGCTGCAGCGGTAGCCGAGCTCGCGGACCAGTTCCGCAGCTCGAACGCCGCCGTGCTGACCGAGTACCGGGGTCTCACCGTGGCACAGCTCAAGCAGCTGCGCCGTTCGCTCGGTGAGAACGCCCAGTACGCCGTGGTGAAGAACACGCTGACCAAGATTGCGGCCAACGAGGCCGGGATCGACACGCTGGACGACCTGTTCGCAGGTCCGACGGCGGTTGCCTTCGTCACCGGTGACCCGGTGGAGTCGGCGAAGGGTCTTCGTGACTTCGCCAAGGACAACCCCAACCTCATCATCAAGGGCGGTGTCCTTGACGGTAAGGCGCTGTCCGCCGATGAGATCAAGAAGCTCGCGGACCTCGAGTCCCGCGAGGTTCTGCTCGCCAAGCTGGCCGGCGCCATGAAGGGCAAGCAGACTCAGGCTGCACAGCTCTTCCAGGCTCTGCCGTCGAAGTTCGTCCGCACCGCGGAGGCGCTTCGTGCCAAGAAGGCCGAGCAGGGCGGTGCCGAGTAATTCGGCTCGCGCAATGATCGCCGCCCGCTAGGGCGACGGTCGCAGCGGGCCGAACGTACGCCCGCCTTCATATACACCCGGCACCAGCCGAATTAGTGGAAGGATCGCCCATCATGGCGAAGCTCAGCCAGGAAGACCTGCTCGCCCAGTTCGAGGAGCTCACCCTCATCGAGCTCTCCGAGTTCGTTAAGGCGTTCGAGGAGAAGTTCGACGTCACCGCCGCCGCGGCCGTCGCCGTTGCCGGTCCCGCCGCCGGTGGCCCCGCCGCCGAGGCCGAGGCCGAGCAGGACGAGTTCGACGTCATCCTCACCGCCGCCGGTGACAAGAAGATCCAGGTCATCAAGGTCGTGCGTGAGCTGACCTCCCTCGGCCTGAAGGAGGCCAAGGACCTCGTCGACGGCGCCCCGAAGCCCGTCGTCGAGAAGGTCGCCAAGGAGGCCGCCGAGAAGGCTGCCGAGTCCCTCAAGGCCGCCGGCGCCTCCGTCGAGGTCAAGTGACCCTGCGAGTCTTCTGACTCGTCTGGACCCCCGTGCCGCGAGGCACGGACGTCACATCGCGAAAGGCGATCACCCGTACGGGTGATCGCCTTTCGGCGTACCCGCGGTGGGTGCCTTGCTCTTCCCGTGTTGACGAGTATGGTGATCTTCGCCGTGCGCCTCTCGTGGCGGGCACGGGCGGCGCGGAGGGGCGGCGGGCGCGGGTCTCGGGACCTGTCCCGGCTGGGGGGCCTTGACGAACCGCACGCGGCGCGCAATTCTCAAGGCGCGTCGTCACATCGATCCGAATCCGAGGCATGGATCGATGGCGAAGAGGGCAGTAAAGAAGAGCGCACCCCGCGCAGGGCTAGACATAGGTGTTGAGAACAGCTGTTGAGAGCAACGTGGGTCTCTGAGAACCCCGACTGGACATCAGTGTGCCGCTTGGCTACACTGACCCTTTGCGCTGCCTGTTAGCTGCCTCCTGCCCGTCACCAGGGGCATACCCATCTTGTGCACCGTGGACCGAACCTCCCTCACCTGGGATACCTGTCCACCTGTCCAGTTTGGGACCGGTACGCGCGTAGTGAGTCCGAGCCCTCGGAAGGACCCCCTCTTGGCCGCCTCGCGCAACGCCTCGACCGCGAATACGAACAACGGTGCCAGCACCGCCCCGCTGCGCATCTCTTTTGCAAAGATCAAGGAGCCCCTCGAGGTTCCGAACCTCCTCGCGCTGCAGACCGAGAGCTTTGACTGGCTCCTCGGTAATGCCGCCTGGAAGGCTCGCGTCGAGGCTGCTCTGGACAGTGGACAAGACGTCCCCACCAAGTCCGGCCTGGAGGAGATCTTCGAGGAGATCTCACCGATCGAGGACTTCTCCGGGTCGATGTCGCTTACGTTCCGCGACCACCGCTTCGAGCCCCCGAAGAACTCGATCGACGAGTGCAAGGAGCGCGACTTCACGTTCGCCGCCCCGCTCTTCGTCACGGCCGAGTTCACCAACAACGAGACCGGCGAGATCAAGTCCCAGACGGTCTTCATGGGCGATTTCCCGCTCATGACCAACAAGGGCACCTTCGTCATCAACGGCACCGAGCGTGTCGTTGTGTCGCAGCTGGTCCGCTCGCCGGGTGTCTACTTCGACTCGTCGATCGACAAGACGTCCGACAAGGACATCTTCTCCGCCAAGATCATCCCTTCCCGGGGTGCCTGGCTGGAGATGGAGATCGACAAGCGCGACATGGTCGGTGTCCGCATCGACCGCAAGCGCAAGCAGTCCGTCACCGTCCTCCTGAAGGCTCTCGGCTGGACCACCGAGCAGATCCTCGAGGAGTTCGGCGAGTACGAGTCCATGCGCGCCACCCTGGAGAAGGACCACACCCAGGGCCAGGACGACGCGCTGCTCGACATCTACCGCAAGCTGCGTCCGGGCGAGCCGCCGACGCGCGAGGCTGCTCAGACGCTGCTCGAGAACCTCTACTTCAACCCGAAGCGCTACGACCTCGCGAAGGTCGGCCGCTACAAGGTGAACAAGAAGCTCGGCGCGGATGAGCCGCTCGACGCCGGTGTCCTCACCAGCGACGACATCATCGCGACCATCAAGTACCTGGTGAAGCTGCACGCCGGTGAGACCGAGACGACCGGCGAGTCCGGCCGGGAGATCGTCGTCGAGACCGACGACATCGACCACTTCGGCAACCGTCGTCTGCGTAACGTCGGCGAGCTCATCCAGAACCAGGTCCGCACGGGTCTGGCTCGTATGGAGCGCGTCGTGCGTGAGCGCATGACGACTCAGGACGTCGAGGCGATCACGCCGCAGACCCTGATCAACATCCGGCCGGTCGTCGCCTCCATCAAGGAGTTCTTCGGCACCAGCCAGCTGTCGCAGTTCATGGACCAGAACAACCCGCTGTCGGGTCTCACCCACAAGCGCCGCCTGTCGGCTCTTGGCCCGGGTGGTCTGTCCCGTGAGCGGGCCGGCTTCGAGGTCCGTGACGTGCACCCGTCCCACTACGGACGCATGTGCCCGATCGAGACCCCTGAAGGCCCGAACATCGGTCTGATCGGTTCGCTCGCCTCGTACGGCCGCGTCAACGCGTTCGGCTTCATCGAGACGCCGTACCGCAAGGTCGTCGACGGCCAGGTCACCGACGAGGTCGACTACGTCACGGCCGACGAGGAAGACCGTTACGTCATCGCCCAGGCGAACGCGACGCTCTCCGACGACCTGCGCTTCACCGAGCCCCGCGTCCTGGTCCGCCGTCGTGGCGGAGAGGTCGACTACGTGCCCGGCACCGAAGTCGACTACATGGACGTCTCGCCGCGCCAGATGGTGTCCGTCGCCACCGCGATGATCCCCTTCCTGGAGCACGACGACGCCAACCGTGCCCTCATGGGCGCGAACATGATGCGTCAGGCGGTGCCGCTCATCAAGTCGGAGGCGCCGCTCGTCGGCACCGGCATGGAGTACCGCTGCGCCACCGACGCCGGTGACGTGCTGAAGGCCGAGAAGGACGGTGTGGTCCAGGAGGTCTCCGCGGACTACATCACCGTGACGAACGATGACGGCACGTACACCACGTACCGCATCGCGAAGTTCATGCGCTCCAACCAGGGCACCTCGGTCAACCAGAAGGTCGTCGTCTCCGAAGGCGACCGGATCGTCGCCGACCAGGTACTCGCCGACGGACCGGCCACCGAGAACGGTGAGATGGCCCTCGGCAAGAACCTGCTCGTGGCGTTCATGCCGTGGGAAGGTCACAACTACGAGGACGCGATCATCCTGTCGCAGCGCCTCGTGCAGGACGACGTCCTCTCCTCGATTCACATCGAGGAGCACGAGGTCGACGCCCGTGACACCAAGCTCGGTCCGGAGGAGATCACCCGGGACATCCCGAACGTCTCCGAAGAGGTCCTCGCGGACCTCGACGAGCGCGGCATCATCCGGATCGGTGCCGAGGTCACGGCCGGTGACATCCTCGTCGGCAAGGTCACGCCCAAGGGCGAGACCGAGCTGACCCCCGAGGAGCGCCTGCTCCGCGCGATCTTCGGTGAGAAGGCGCGCGAGGTGCGCGACACCTCGCTGAAGGTGCCGCACGGCGAGATCGGCAAGATCATCGGCGTCCGCGTCTTCGACCGCGAAGAGGGCGACGAGCTGCCGCCGGGCGTGAACCAGCTGGTCCGCGTCTACGTCGCGCAGAAGCGCAAGATCACCGATGGTGACAAGCTCGCCGGCCGTCACGGCAACAAGGGCGTCATCTCGAAGATCCTCCCGATCGAGGACATGCCGTTCCTGGAGGACGGCACCCCGGTCGACATCATCCTCAACCCGCTGGGTGTCCCGTCCCGAATGAACCCGGGACAGGTCCTGGAGATCCACCTCGGCTGGCTCGCCAGCCGCGGCTGGGACGTCTCCGGCCTCGGTGACGAGTGGGCCAAGCGCCTGCAGCTCATCGGCGCCGACCAGGTCGCCCCCGGCACCAACGTCGCCACGCCCGTCTTCGACGGTGCGCGCGAGGACGAGATCACCGGCCTCTTCCAGGCCACGATCCCGAACCGCGACGGCGACCGGCTGGTCCAGCCCTCGGGCAAGGCCAACCTGTTCGACGGCCGCTCCGGCGAGCCGTTCCCCGAGCCGGTCTCGGTCGGCTTCATGTACATCCTCAAGCTCCACCACCTCGTCGACGACAAGCTGCACGCTCGTTCGACGGGTCCGTACTCCATGATCACCCAGCAGCCGCTGGGTGGTAAGGCTCAGTTCGGTGGACAGCGCTTCGGTGAAATGGAGGTGTGGGCCCTTGAAGCTTATGGTGCCGCTTACGCCCTCCAGGAGCTGCTGACGATCAAGTCCGACGACGTGACCGGCCGCGTGAAGGTCTACGAGGCCATCGTCAAGGGCGAGAACATCCCCGAGCCCGGCATTCCCGAGTCCTTCAAGGTGCTCATCAAGGAAATGCAGTCGCTCTGCCTCAACGTGGAGGTGCTGTCCTCGGACGGCATGTCCATCGAGATGCGCGACACGGACGAGGACGTCTTCCGCGCGGCGGAGGAGCTCGGAATCGACCTGTCCCGGCGCGAGCCGAGCAGCGTCGAAGAGGTCTGACGGGTTGGCCGGCCGGATCCCTGTGATCCGGCCGGCTCTCCCCGGACCCGTTCAGACCATTGCTGAAGTGCCCCGATTTCTCGCGTGACGCGAGGGGGCTCGAACCCCCGAAAGAGGGATTGACGACAAGTGCTCGACGTCAACTTCTTCGACGAGCTGCGGATCGGCCTTGCCACCGCGGACGACATCCGGACCTGGTCCCACGGCGAAGTGAAGAAGCCGGAGACCATCAACTACCGCACGCTCAAGCCCGAGAAGGACGGACTCTTCTGCGAGAAGATCTTCGGTCCGACCCGGGACTGGGAGTGCTACTGCGGCAAGTACAAGCGTGTCCGCTTCAAGGGCATCATCTGTGAGCGCTGTGGCGTCGAGGTCACTCGCGCCAAGGTGCGCCGTGAGCGCATGGGCCACATCGAGCTTGCCGCTCCCGTCACCCACATCTGGTACTTCAAGGGCGTCCCGTCGCGCCTGGGCTACCTGCTGGACCTCGCGCCGAAGGACCTCGAGAAGGTCATCTACTTCGCCGCGTACATGATCACGTTCGTCGACGAGGAGCGCCGCACCCGCGACCTCCCGTCGCTGGAGGCTCACGTCTCCGTCGAGCGCCAGCAGGTCGAGAACCGTCGCGACTCGGACCTCGAGAACCGTGCCAAGAAGCTCGAGACCGACCTCGGCGAGCTCGAGGCCGAGGGCGCCAAGGCCGACGTGCGCCGCAAGGTGCGCGAAGGTGCCGAGCGTGAGATGAAGCAGCTGCGCGACCGTGCGCAGCGCGAGATCGACCGCCTCGACGAGGTGTGGAGCCGCTTCAAGAACCTCAAGGTCCAGGACCTCGAGGGCGACGAGCTGCTCTACCGCGAGCTGCGTGACCGCTTCGGCACGTACTTCGACGGCTGCATGGGCGCTGCCGCCCTGCAGAAGCGCCTGGAGTCGTTCGACCTCGACGAGGAGGCCGAGCGCCTCCGCGAGATCATCCGTACCGGCAAGGGCCAGAAGAAGACCCGTGCGCTCAAGCGCCTCAAGGTCGTCTCCGCGTTCCTGCAGACCAGCAACAAGCCCAAGGGCATGGTGCTCGACTGCGTGCCGGTCATCCCGCCGGACCTGCGTCCGATGGTGCAGCTGGACGGTGGCCGCTTCGCGACCTCCGACCTGAACGACCTGTACCGCCGTGTGATCAACCGCAACAACCGCCTCAAGCGTCTCCTTGACCTCGGTGCCCCCGAGATCATCGTGAACAACGAGAAGCGGATGCTGCAGGAGGCCGTCGACGCGCTGTTCGACAACGGCCGCCGCGGTCGCCCGGTCACCGGTCCCGGTAACCGCCCGCTCAAGTCCCTCAGCGACATGCTGAAGGGCAAGCAGGGTCGATTCCGTCAGAACCTTCTCGGTAAGCGTGTGGACTACTCCGCGCGTTCCGTGATCGTCGTCGGCCCGCAGCTGAAGCTGCACCAGTGCGGTCTGCCGAAGGCCATGGCGCTGGAGCTCTTCAAGCCGTTCGTGATGAAGCGCCTGGTGGACCTGAACCACGCGCAGAACATCAAGTCGGCCAAGCGCATGGTCGAGCGCGGCCGCACCGTGGTGTACGACGTCCTCGAAGAGGTCATCGCCGAGCACCCGGTGCTGCTGAACCGTGCACCGACCCTGCACCGCCTCGGCATCCAGGCCTTCGAGCCCCAGCTGGTCGAGGGCAAGGCCATCCAGATCCACCCGCTCGTCTGCACCGCGTTCAACGCGGACTTCGACGGTGACCAGATGGCCGTGCACCTGCCGCTCTCCGCGGAGGCGCAGGCCGAGGCCCGCATCCTGATGCTGTCCTCGAACAACATCCTGAAGCCGGCCGACGGTCGTCCCGTCACCATGCCTACGCAGGACATGGTGCTGGGTCTGTTCTTCCTGACCACCGACGGCGAGCTCCGTGACACCAAGGGCGAGGGCCGCGCGTTCGGCTCCACGGCCGAGGCGATCATGGCGTTCGACGCCGGCGAGCTGGCGCTCCAGTCGTCCGTCGACATCCGCTTCCCGGTGGGCACCATCCCGCCGCGTGGCTGGGTGCCGCCGGTCGCCGAGGAGGGCGAGCCCGAGTACCAGCCGGGTGACACCTTCCGGCTGCGGACGAGCCTGGGCCGCGCGCTCTTCAACGAGCTGCTGCCCGAGGACTACCCGTTCGTCGACTACTCGGTCGGCAAGAAGCAGCTCTCCGAGATCGTCAACGACCTCGCCGAGCGCTACCCCAAGGTCATCGTGGCGGCGACGCTCGACAACCTGAAGGCGGCGGGCTTCCACTGGGCGACCCGTTCCGGCGTCACCGTGGCCGTCTCCGACATCGTCGTGCCCGAGGCCAAGAAGGCCATCGTCAAGGGCTACGAGGACCAGGACGAGAAGGTCCAGAAGCAGTACGAGCGCGGTCTGATCACCAAGGACGAGCGCACGCAGGAGCTCATCGCGATCTGGACCAAGGCGACCCACGAGGTTGCCGAGGCGATGAACGCGAACTTCCCCAAGACGAACCCCATCTTCATGATGGTTGACTCGGGTGCCCGAGGAAACATGATGCAGATGCGTCAGATCGCCGGTATGCGTGGTCTGGTGTCCAACGCCAAGAACGAGACGATTCCTCGTCCCATCAAGGCGTCCTTCCGTGAGGGCCTCACCGTTCTGGAGTACTTCATCTCCACGCACGGTGCCCGTAAGGGTCTGGCGGACACCGCCCTGCGTACCGCCGACTCGGGTTACCTGACCCGTCGTCTGGTGGATGTCTCGCAGGACGTGATCATTCGCGAGGAGGACTGCGGCACCGACCGTGGCCTCAAGCTGAAGATCGCGGTCAAGGGTGCCGACGGCGTGCTCCGCAAGACGGACGACGTCGAGACCTCGGTGTACGCCCGCATGCTCGCCGAGGACGTCGTCATCGACGGCAAGGTCATCGCGCCTGCCAACGTCGACCTCGGTGACGTCCTGATCGACGCCCTGGTGGGCGCCGGCGTCGAGGAGGTCAAGACCCGCTCGGTCCTGACCTGTGAGTCCGCGGTCGGCACCTGTGCCTTCTGCTACGGACGCTCGCTCGCCACCGGCAAGCTGGTCGACATCGGTGAGGCGGTCGGCATCATCGCCGCCCAGTCCATCGGTGAGCCCGGTACCCAGCTGACGATGCGTACCTTCCACACCGGTGGTGTGGCCGGTGACGACATCACCCAGGGTCTGCCCCGAGTCGTCGAGCTCTTCGAAGCCCGTACGCCGAAGGGTGTCGCCCCGATCTCGGAGTCCGCAGGCCGGGTCCGGATCGAGGAGACCGAGAAGACCAAGAAGCTCGTGGTCACGCCGGACGACGGCAGCGAGGAGATCCCCTTCCCGATCTCCAAGCGCGCCCGTCTGCTGGTGGGCGAGGGCGACCGCGTCGAGGTGGGCCAGAAGCTCACCGTGGGTGCCACCAACCCGCACGACGTGCTGCGGATCCTCGGTCAGCGTGCGGTCCAGGTCCACCTGGTCGGCGAAGTCCAGAAGGTCTACAACTCGCAGGGTGTGTCGATCCACGACAAGCACATCGAGATCATCATCCGGCAGATGCTCCGCCGTGTGACGATCATCGAGTCCGGCGACGCGGAACTGCTGCCGGGCGAGCTCGTCGAGCGTTCGAAGTTCGAGACCGAGAACCGTCGTGTGGTCCAGGAGAGCGGTCACCCCGCCTCCGGCCGGCCGCAGCTGATGGGTATCACCAAGGCCTCGCTGGCGACGGAGTCGTGGCTGTCCGCGGCTTCCTTCCAGGAGACGACCAGGGTTCTGACGGACGCGGCGATCAACGCCAAGTCCGACTCCCTGATCGGCCTCAAGGAGAACGTCATCATCGGTAAGCTCATCCCGGCCGGTACGGGTCTGTCCCGCTACCGCAACATCCGGGTCGAGCCGACCGAAGAGGCCAAGGCCGCGATGTACTCGGCCGTCGGCTACGACGACATCGACTACTCGCCGTTCGGCACGGGCTCCGGCCAGGCCGTTCCGCTGGAGGACTACGACTACGGTCCGTACAACCAGTAAGCGAGTCGCTTGATTCGACCGGAGGGCGGTCATCCCGTATGCACGGGGTGGCCGCCCTCCGGCGTGCGATGCGTCACTCCGTCGGAGTGGGGCGTACGGTGGGTGGAGCCCTTGAAGGGCGCTGAGAGGCCCGTGAGGGGCCCTGCGGCATCCCGCATGGGTCAGGCAGCAAGCCGGGCACCGTCCCGGCGTGTCCTGGCGGACAGCATTTGTTTTGACCGGAGTCCATGAGGTAGGTACGCTCAGACCTTGTGCCTGGGGTGTGCCTGGGTTCGTGTGCGTGTCCTCAACCGCACGGCGAGCCCGTCTTTGGCCATCGCAATCTGTGCTTCCACTGCTCCAGGGGAGTGGCCCGCAGTATTCGACACACCCGACCGCGTGGGTCGGGGATGTTCCAGGTTAGTTTCACCGACGGCACACAGAAACCGGAGAAGTAGTGCCTACGATTCAGCAGCTGGTCCGGAAGGGCCGGCAGGACAAGGTCGAGAAGAACAAGACGCCCGCGCTCGAGGGTTCGCCCCAGCGTCGCGGCGTCTGCACGCGTGTCTTCACGACCACCCCGAAGAAGCCGAACTCCGCGCTCCGGAAGGTCGCGCGTGTGCGTCTGACCTCCGGCATCGAGGTCACGGCCTACATTCCGGGCGAGGGACACAACCTGCAGGAGCACTCGATCGTGCTCGTGCGTGGTGGCCGTGTGAAGGACCTGCCGGGTGTTCGTTACAAGATCATCCGCGGCTCGCTCGACACCCAGGGTGTCAAGAACCGCAAGCAGGCCCGCAGCCGCTACGGCGCCAAGAAGGAGAAGTAAGAATGCCTCGTAAGGGCCCCGCCCCGAAGCGCCCGGTCATCATTGACCCGGTCTACAGCTCTCCTCTTGTCACCTCGCTGATCAACAAGATCCTGCTCGACGGCAAGCGTTCCACCGCCGAGCGGATCGTGTACGGCGCCATGGAAGGCCTCCGCGAGAAGACCGGCGCTGACCCGGTCATCACGCTGAAGCGCGCGCTTGAGAACGTCAAGCCCTCGCTCGAGGTCAAGTCCCGCCGTGTCGGTGGCGCCACCTACCAGGTGCCGATCGAGGTCAAGCCCGGTCGTGCCGCCACCCTCTCGCTGCGCTGGATCGTGGGTTACTCCCGCGCCCGTCGCGAGAAGACCATGACCGAGCGCCTCATGAACGAGCTGCTCGACGCCTCCAACGGTCTTGGCGCTGCCGTCAAGAAGCGCGAGGACACCCACAAGATGGCCGAGTCGAACAAGGCCTTCGCGCACTACCGCTGGTAGTCGCTTACCCCATCGAGACCGAGAGAAGATTGAGCCTTATGGCCACCACTTCGCTTGACCTGGCCAAGGTCCGCAACATTGGGATCATGGCCCACATCGACGCGGGCAAGACGACCACCACTGAGCGGATCCTGTTCTACACCGGCGTCTCGTACAAGATCGGTGAAGTCCACGACGGCGCTGCCACGATGGACTGGATGGAGCAGGAGCAGGAGCGCGGCATCACGATCACGTCCGCCGCGACGACCTGTCACTGGCCGCTCAACGATGTTGACCACACCATCAACATCATCGACACCCCGGGTCACGTCGACTTCACCGTCGAGGTGGAGCGTTCGCTCCGCGTCCTCGACGGTGCCGTCACCGTGTTCGACGGTGTGGCCGGCGTCGAGCCGCAGTCCGAGACCGTGTGGCGTCAGGCGGACCGCTACGGCGTGCCGCGTATCTGCTTCGTCAACAAGCTCGACCGCACCGGTGCCGACTTCTTCCGTTGTGTCGACATGATCGTCCAGCGCCTTGGCGCCGTCCCGATCGTCATGCAGCTCCCCATCGGCGCCGAGGCCGACTTCACGGGTGTCGTCGACCTCGTGACGATGAAGGCCTTCGTGTACCCCGAAGAGGCCGCCAAGGGCGAGATGTACAACGTCATCGAGATCCCGGACAACCTCCAGGAGGCCGCCGAAGAATGGCGCGGCAAGCTCCTTGAGGCCGTCTCGGAGAACGACGACGCGATGATGGAGCTGTACCTGGAGGGCGTCGAGCCCACCCAGGACCAGCTGTACGAGGCGATCCGTCGGATCACCCTCGCATCGAAGGGCACCGCCGACTCGGTCACCGTCACCCCGGTGTTCTGTGGCACCGCGTTCAAGAACAAGGGCGTTCAGCCCCTGCTCGACGCGGTCGTCCGCTACCTGCCTTCCCCCCTGGACGTCGAGGCCATCGAAGGCCACGACGTCAAGGACCCGGAGAAGGTCATCGAGCGGAAGCCCTCGGACGACGAGCCGTTCTCCGGCCTGGCGTTCAAGATCGCGAGCGACCCGCACCTCGGCAAGCTCACCTTCGTCCGGATCTACTCCGGTCGCCTCGAGGCCGGCACCGCGGTGCTGAACTCGGTCAAGGGCAAGAAGGAGCGCATCGGGAAGATCTACCGTATGCACGCGAACAAGCGTGAGGAGATCCCCTCGGTGGGCGCGGGCGACATCGTCGCCGTCATGGGCCTGAAGCAGACCACCACCGGTGAGACGCTGTGTGACGACAAGAACCCGGTCATCCTGGAGTCCATGGACTTCCCGGCGCCGGTCATTCAGGTCGCCATCGAGCCCAAGTCCAAGGGTGACCAGGAGAAGCTGGGTGTAGCCATCCAGCGCCTCTCCGAGGAGGACCCGTCCTTCCAGGTGCACTCCGACGAGGAGACCGGCCAGACCATCATCGGTGGTATGGGCGAGCTTCACCTCGAGGTGCTCGTCGACCGCATGAAGCGCGAGTTCCGCGTCGAGGCGAACGTCGGCAAGCCCCAGGTGGCGTACCGCGAGACGATCCGCAAGACCGTCGATCGCATCGACTATGTGCACAAGAAGCAGACTGGTGGAACCGGCCAGTTCGCCAAGGTGCAGATCTCGATGGAGCCCATCGAGGGTGGCGACGCGTCTTACGAGTTCGTCAACAAGGTCACCGGTGGCCGCATCCCCCGTGAGTACATTCCCTCGGTGGACGCGGGCGCGCAGGAAGCCATGAAGTTCGGCATCCTGGCCGGGTACGAGATGGTCGGTGTTCGCATCACCCTTCTCGACGGCGGTTACCACGAGGTCGACTCCTCGGAGCTCGCCTTCAAGATCGCCGGTTCGCAGGCGTTCAAGGAGGGTGCCCGCAGGGCGTCCCCCGTGCTCCTTGAGCCGATGATGGCCGTCGAGGTCACCACGCCCGAGGACTACATGGGTGATGTCATCGGCGACCTCAACTCCCGCCGTGGCCAGATCCAGGCCATGGAGGAGCGCAGCGGCGCTCGCGTCGTGAAGGGCCTCGTGCCCCTCTCGGAGATGTTCGGCTACGTCGGAGACCTCCGCAGCAAGACCTCGGGTCGCGCAAGCTACTCGATGCAGTTCGACTCCTACGCCGAGGTTCCGCGGAACGTCGCCGAGGAGATCATCGCGAAGGCCAAGGGCGAGTAACTCCCCGAGTTGACGCTTTAGGCTTATCACCGGAGCCTGGTGGGGCATTTGACGCGGCGCGCATGCAATGCGTCGAATGCCCCCGGCCCCGGCATCCCAGCAAAGATCACCTGGCGCCGATGAAGCAAGGCGTACAGAACCACTCCGCAGGAGGACCCAGTGGCGAAGGCAAAGTTCGAGCGGACTAAGCCGCACGTCAACATCGGCACCATCGGTCACATTGACCACGGTAAGACGACCCTTACGGCCGCCATTACCAAGGTGCTGCACGACGCGTTCCCGGACCTGAACGAGGCCTCGGCCTTCGACCAGATCGACAAGGCTCCCGAAGAGCGCCAGCGCGGTATCACCATCTCGATCGCGCACGTCGAGTACCAGACGGAGTCGCGTCACTACGCGCACGTCGACTGCCCCGGGCACGCCGACTACATCAAGAACATGATCACGGGTGCGGCGCAGATGGACGGCGCCATCCTCGTTGTCGCCGCGACCGACGGCCCGATGCCGCAGACCAAGGAGCACGTGCTCCTGGCCCGCCAGGTCGGCGTTCCGTACATCGTCGTCGCCCTGAACAAGGCCGACATGGTGGACGACGAGGAGATCCTGGAGCTCGTCGAGCTCGAGGTTCGTGAGCTCCTCTCCGAGTACGAGTTCCCGGGCGACGACCTTCCGGTCGTCAAGGTCTCGGCGCTCAAGGCTCTTGAGGGTGACAAGGAGTGGGGCCAGACCGTCCTCGACCTGATGAAGGCCGTCGACGAGTCGATCCCGCAGCCCGAGCGTGACGTCGAGAAGCCGTTCCTGATGCCGATCGAGGACGTCTTCACGATCACCGGTCGTGGCACCGTCGTCACCGGTCGTATCGAGCGTGGTGTCCTCAAGGTCAACGAGACCGTCGACATCGTCGGTATCAAGACCGAGAAGACCACCACCACGGTCACCGGCATCGAGATGTTCCGCAAGCTGCTCGACGAGGGCCAGGCCGGTGAGAACGTCGGTCTGCTTCTTCGTGGCATCAAGCGCGAGGACGTCGAGCGCGGCCAGGTCATCATCAAGCCGGGTTCGGTCACGCCGCACACCGAGTTCGAGGCGCAGTCCTACATCCTGTCGAAGGACGAGGGTGGCCGTCACACCCCCTTCTTCAACAACTACCGCCCGCAGTTCTACTTCCGTACCACGGACGTAACGGGCGTTGTGACCCTTCCCGAGGGCACCGAGATGGTCATGCCGGGTGACAACACCCTCATGAACGTCGCGCTGATCCAGCCGGTCGCCATGGAAGAGGGCCTGAAGTTCGCCATCCGTGAGGGTGGCCGGACCGTGGGCGCCGGCCAGGTCACCAAGATCCTCAAGTAATTACTTGAGCGTCTGACCTGGTAGCTCCGCACAAGAGCACCGAGAAGGGCCCCGTCCCGCCGCGCAAGCGGTGGGACGGGGCCCTTCTTCTTGTCTCAGGCGGTGAGGGCGGGCGGCCGGCGCACCATGAAGACGTCGACCGGGTCCTCGTGCTCCAGCGTGAACCCGTACCGCTCGTACAGCCGCCGGGCCGCGCTGCCCTGGAGCACGTTGAGGCGGACCGGCACCCCTTCGGCGTCCGTACGGGCCAGCAGGGTGCTCAGGACGGCCGAGCCGATGCCCTGCCCCTGGAGCTGTGCGTCGAGGAGGAAGTTCTCCAGGCAGTGCCCGTCCTCGTGGGGGCGGAGGGTGACGCTGCCCGCGAAGTTGCCGTCGACGGTGATCACCGAGGTGTACTGGGGCAGGTAGGAGTCGCGCAGCCGGCGGCGCACCCGGTGCTCGTCGAAGCGGCCGAGGCGGACCAGATCCGGGCGCATGACGACGGCCCGCAGCTCGACCATGGCTTCTAGGTCCTCGGGGGTGGCGGGGCGCAGGGCCCAGCCCTGAGCGGTACGTACAGGCATGGCGGGAGTCTGTCAGAGCCAGGATCCGGTTCAGGTCCGGCGAGGCCTGAGCGCACGGGTCGTGGGCCGGGTGCATCGACCAACGGTCCAGTGCGGAGCCTGAGTTGGCGCGTGATGTGGCATGTCGATAGGGTATTGCGTGTACATGGCACTTTGCCATGCAGTCATGAGGGGGATTCATGCGAAGCACGGTACGAAACAGGGTTGCAGCGCTGTTCACGGCGACGGCGATCCTGGCTGGAAGTGCGATCACGCTCGGCGCGGGTTCCGCGAGTGCAGCGCCGACCGTCACCCTCAAGGTCAACGGGAACTGGGAAGACGGCAAGAGCCGCGACATCGAGGCTTACGTAGGCGGCAAGTACGCCGGCGAGGGGCAGTGGCAGGCCAACGGGGACACCCTCTGGGCCACCGACCAACTGGCGGACGGTTACGGAATCTACGCCGAGCTCCAGATGGACTGGGTCGAGCCGCTCCGTAGGGTGACGACCCAGGGGCACGCCTCGCCCTACACCGTGCAGCAGACCGGAAACCTTCCAGAGGGCGCCTTCTTCCAATTGAAGGTATGCGTCAAGAACAGCTCATACAGCAAGTGCTCGGGGCTGTACTCGGTCCAGGCCTGACGATGGCCAATGGTCCTGCGGTCCGACTGAGAGCAGTCTGATCCGTGAGGTGAACACACCACCTGTCGCGGTCGGACCGTCTCCGTGACGGCACCCAGTGAGCGTGAGCTCGGTCCCCATCGCCTTCGGGCGGTGGGGACCGTTTCGTCATGCCGGCCAGCGATGCAACAGGCCGTGATGGACGCCGGAAGGTTTCAGGCCATGTTGGGGCCCTCGCGCCCGTCGAGGCCGCAGCAGGCGCCGCTGCCGTTCTCGGGAGTCAGCCGGGTACCGCGGATATCTCCGGGTGCGATCACGATCGCCCGGGGAGCGCCGTCGGACAGGGAGAAGAGTGGTGCGTAGACGCCGCGGGCCGCGGCCTCCACCGGGTCGACCTCGTCCCACAGTCGCCAAGGCTGTCCTGAGGGCTCCGGGTCGACGGCGAACGTTCCCGCTTCCATGAGTACGGGCATCTGGGCGCCGTTGCCGTAGATCTGATGGGTGTGCACCGGAAGAGAGACGTGCGACAGCGGACCGGTCAGCTCGGCGCCGCACCTCGAACAGACGAAAGCGAACAATGGCCCTCCGCGTGCGGGAACAGCCGCATCGTCGCACCTCGGGGGCAGCCGGCCAACATGTTTTCTGCGGCATGAAGGACGACGACCGAGGTGGGGCGTGGCCCGGGCATGCGGGAGGCCCGAGACGTCTGCCATGAGCCTGTCGACAGGTCCAACGCCCCAGTCGGCCATTCCGGCTGACGGGCTACTGCTCTCCGAAGACTTCTTCGGTGGTGGTGGCGGTGGCGGCGCGCTGGAGCCAGTGGCGCAGGAGCTGGGGGTCCTGGCAGGTGCTGATCTGCTCGCGGGTCTCGTCGGTGAGGGCGATACCGCGTACGTCGAGCAGCAGGAGAAGGCTGTCGGCGTGGCCTTCGGCCCTGCCCTGGGCCCGGCCTTCGTCGCGGATTTCCTCGGACATGAAGGACTTGTAGAAAGAGGTGTCCACGGCCACCAGGTTCCTCCACTGTTGTGCGGCCGGACGGTTGCCCAGGCCCTGTGCGGTGAGTTCCACGATCGGGTCGGTGATGTTCTCCGGTGTGTCCCGAAGCGCGGCGGACAGCGTTTTCAGTATGGCACCGACGTCTGGATTGTCGGCGTGTGTGATGGCGGCGAGGGTGGCGAGTGCGAGGTCTTTGCGGGCTTCGGCGACGTTGGTGATGACGGGCATGTTGTGCGGACCGGCGACAAGTGGGCTGAGGGTGAGCGTCTGCCACTGGCCGAGGCCGATGGTGATGGGCCGGGCGGCCCATTGGGCGGTGGCGAGGTCCTGGCAGATGACCAGGAGGAGGACGGGCAGGGCGCTGTACTTGTTGTGGAGATAGCTGACGTAGTAGGGCCAGCTGGTGGTCTTGCGTGGGTCCTTCTTGCCCTGGGCCTCAATGGCGAGCAGGAAGGGTCCGTCGTTCTCGGTTTCGATGCGCAGGAGGGTGTCGACGCGGCGTTCGACGGGGCTGTTCTCGGTGAGGTCGGTGGGTAGGGCCGTGGCCGATGTGGGCGGTGGGATGTTGACGCCGAGGATCTCGGAGACGCGGGAGAAGAGGCCCGGGTAATCCTGGAAGATGCGGTGCATCGCCTCGTGCGGTGGGCTGACCATGCGGTTCCGTTTCGGGACGAGGGTGGCAGTCAGGCGGCTGTGTGCGCGCCGGTGTGTTCGGTGCGGCAGTCGCGGCAGTGTCCTGGGTCGGTGGCGCGGAAGGCGCGGTCGCAGGTGTCGCAGTTCTGGAGCGGGATGACGACGATCTTGCGGCGGGGTGGCGGGGCGAGGTCCTGCATGCCGGGGAGCGGGGGCGGCAGGAGGGTGGTGATGCGGTGGCGGAGGAAGCGCGCCGGGTGTTTGACGGGCGTGGGGAGGTCTCCGGTGAGGGCGTGGCGGATCGTGTCGGGGTGGGTGTCGCGTTCGAGCCAGGCAGCGACACCGGCGGCGAGGGCGGCGATGTCGTCCTCGGCGAGGCTGAGTTGGGGTGCGTGGCGGCGGAGATCGGCGAGGAGGGCCGTAGCCGACTGAGTCAGTTCCGCAGAGGGCACCCGGGGCTGGGGGAGCGGCGGGGCCGGTGTCCTGGGGGCGGTAGGTGCCGGTACGCGCACGGGGCCGGGGGCGACGCCCACGGGTGTGGGGGCCGGGGCGGGCGCCGGTGGCGGCGGGGAGTCGGGAGTGATGCGGGCGGATTGTGGGGCTGGTTCGGGGGTGCTGGGTGCCCGGATCGCTTCCACGTGTTCGGTGGGCCGCGTCCGCGGTCGTGGCTGTCGCTGCAGTGCCTGGGTGAGCGGCGGTGCTTCCGCTCCAGGCCGGTTGTACGAGATGGTGCGGGTGATGACGCGACCGTCGGGGAGGCGTGCGCGGCTGCGCTGGAGGTAACCGGTGGCTTCCAGTTCGCGCAGGGCGTCGGCGATGCGGGCTTCGCTTTCCGGGAAGCGGGCGGTGAGGACCTTGATGCCGACTTTCGCCCCGGCGGGCAGCGACTGGATGTGGACGGCGAGCCCGATCGCGATGAGGGAGAGGCCGTGGTTCTGGGCGAGGTGGTTGCCGATCACCGTGAAGCCGGAGATGTGGCGGACGTTGACGTGGATGACGCCGGATGTCGGCGTGACGTCGGGCCGGGTGCCGGGGAAGCCGGGCTGGGCGCACGGGGGCGCGATAACCTGCTGCGTATCCATCGGGAAGGGGTCTCGTCTTCCTCGTGGTCAGGCCTCGGTCGGGATTACAGTCCCGGCCGGGGCCGTCTCGTGTCTGTGGTTGTCGCGGCGAGCATATGCCGACCAACCCGCCTCAAATCCAGCCCAGTTGCCATTTGTCACCCGCGCGAGTGACGCAGGTCAGGACAGGGGTCGGGTTGGGTTTGGTCGGGTTATTTCCCTGAGTTCTTTGAGGCCTTTAGACGTCGCGGGCAGCCGCGTCGTGATTCACCGGGTCGTGGACCAGGAGGTCGTGGGTGTCCACGACCCGGTGGATTCGGTCACCGTACGAGGTCGAGTTCCGCCCACACCGTTTTGCGTGGGACCGGGCCCGGGACGATGCCCCAGCGGTCGGCGAGTACCTCGACGATGAGCAGGCCGCGCCCGCTCTCCGCAAGCGGGTCGGGGGTCGCCGTGGCGGGCTGCGAGCTGCGCTATGCCCCAGGCGCGACAGCCCCCGACTAGGTACACGTCCGCGACTCGAAGAACCTGCCCGGCCCGCAGCTCACCTTCGGTGAGGCCGCATGGGCGGGCTTCGTCCCGTACGCGGCCCGGCGCTGACTCCCTATATACGTACCGGGGCCAGCGACGCGTCCCGGATGCCCCGCAGCACCTCCGCCCCGATCTCCGCCAGCCGGTGCGCGGCGGGCGGCGTCGCGCCGAGCCCGATCGCGTACCCCGTGCGGCCGCCGACGGTGAGCGGGCGCGGCCAGATGCGGCAGTCGGGGGCGCCCGCGTCGGCGAGGGCGGTGGTCAGGGCGAGGAGCCTGCCGCGCAGTCGGTCCTGGTCAGGGCCGGGGCGAACGGACGCGAGGGCCCAGGCGATGTGCTGCTCGTGCAGCTGTGGCGGTGCGGACAACAAGGAGCGCGGGTCGTCCCCGGCCCCGGCGGACTCCAGGATTTCCCACGCGCGGTAGAGCTCGGCGGCGAGCAGGTCGCGGCCGGCGACCGAGACCTGCGTGGTGCAGGAGCGCACCGGCGCGGTCGGGGTCAGCACCGTGACGGGGGACGCGGTTGCCGCAGCCCCGCCCACCGCCACCCCCCAGTCCCACGCCGCCCAGGTCGCGAAGAAGTGCCGGAGCAGTGCGAGCGGCGGCAGGTCGCCCGCCTCGTGTGCGGTACGGGCGGCGAGGACCGCCCAGGCGAGGCCCGGCAGGCCGCCGCACGGCGCGGCGTCGAGACCCCTCGCCCCGGCCCACGCCTTGACGTCCCGGGCGAGGGCGGCGAAGGCGTCCCGGTGCGGCTCCGCCGCCGCGAGCACCGCTTCGGCGTCGCTCACCGCGCTGAGGGCGATCGCCGCCGCCTCGCCCAGTTCGGTGCGGCGGGCGACCGCCTCGGCGGGGGAGAGGGGGGCGGTCGCCACGGTGACGAGGTCGACGCGGAGGCCGTCGACGTGCCAGCGCAGGCCGGGCACCCGGGCACCCGCCACCGCGCGCAGGTCCCGAACCTCCGGGAACGCGGCGGCCAGCCGGTGTCGTACGGCTGCCGGATCGGGGGCGCCGGGCAGCGCCGCGACCAGGTCGAGGTCCGCGCCGGGTGCCGCGCAGCCCATGCGCCGGGAGCCGACGACGTGGACCCGGGCGCCGGGGAAAGCCGCGGCGACCCGTTCCGCGAGGTAGTGGGTGTCGGTCGCGGGGAGGGCCGCGGCGACCCGTTCCGCGATTCCCTCGGTCGCCGCCGGTACGGGGGGCGGGCCCAGCTCCACCCGTACCCCGTAGTGATCGGAGACGTACAGCCCCTCCGGGCCGGGCGTCTCGCCGGTCAGGGCCGCCGACCGGGCACGCAGCCGTTCCGTGCGCAGCAGGACCCTGTCCAGTCGGGAGACGCGGCCGGAGAGGGAGGAGACGGCGGCGAGAGGGTTCACTGACGGGTCGAAGGTGGGAGTGGCATCGGCGGGGCCGTGCACCTCGGTCCAGGCGTCCGTCATCGCCAGGCGGGTCTGCGGGTGGTCGCCGCCGTCGTTGAAGTCGCCGACGAGCAGTAGCTCACCCTCGATGCCTGCCAACCCCGTTGCCAGGTCAGTCAGTTCGGCGTTGCGGCGGGTGGCGCCCTCGGGGGAGTGGTCGCTGCTGAGGTGGGTCACGGCCACCGTGACCGGACCCTCGGCCGTCTCGACGACGGCCGCGGCCACCGCCTTGTGCGGGCCGAGCGCGTGCAGGCCCGCCTCGCTCACCGGCAGCCGGCTGAGCAGCAGGAGTCCGCAGTCCGGTACATCGCGGCCGGCCGGGTCGGTGGCGAGGACGTACCCCTCGCGCACCCAGTCGCAGTCCAGCAGCAGGGCGAGCAGCGCGGGTTCCGCCTCCTGGAGCGCGATGACGTCCGCGTCCGCCGCGCGCAGGGCGTCGAGCAGCAGCGGGCGGCGCCGGGCGGTGTCGATGCGGTCGCTGTCGTACCGGTCCCAGAGGGTGTTCCAGGTGAGCACCGTCAGCGGTCCGGACGGGCCATGGGGCCGGGCGGGCGACGGCTCCCAGGTGCCAGTAGAAAGGGAGAAGGCGTGCGGGACGCGGGAGGTGAAGTAAGGGGACGGCAGGCGGCGCGGGCTCCGCACCCGGCCCGCGTCCGTCGCGTCGATCCGGTCGGTGCCCGTGGACCGGTCCCACACCACCTCGCCGTCCGCCTCGAAGAACAGCACCCGGTGCCAGGGGACGTCCCCGCCAGGGGTGAACCGTTCCAGCGGCACCCGCTTGGGGTCCCGGCCTCGCTGGGCGACGCCCAGGACGAAGCGCGCAGGGTCGAACCGGGCGTCCCAGCGGACCCGGTGGTAGATCTCCTCGCTCGTACGCATCAGGTCTTGTCCTCCACGGTTCCGCTCGTCCCGATGTACCAGGTGCGGTGGGCCCGGCCGGGATACGGGGGTACGAAGCGGCGCAGCTGGGAGGCCAGGACCTCCGGGGGCACCGGGTGGCTGCGCCGGGCGTTGCGCGCGGTCAGCTCGTCCTCACCGATCCACGCCACGGCATGGGTGACCAGGGCGTTCCTGCGCTCGGCGACGCCTCGCACCAGGGAGCGCTGGTGCGGGTTGAGCGAGGTGGCGTCCCAGACCACGGTGGCGCCGGGGACGAGGGCGGCGTCCAGGCGCCGCAGCCCCTCGTGCAGGACGTCCGCGTTGGCGCTCTGGTCGGCGCGCGGTCCGCGGGCCTCGCGCAGGTCGTCGAGCGAGAGGTACGTGGCGATGCCCGGCAGACCGCGGCCGAAGGTGCTCTTCCCGCTGCCGGAGGGGCCGACCAGGTGGATCAGGGAGGGGAAGTCCCCGGACCGCCACCGCCAGGTCGCGGCGACGGCCTCCTCCGCGGTGGCGATGCGGCCCAGCGCGTACGCCTCGCGGGCCTGCGCCAGGCAGCGCGCGGCGGTGTCCGGGGCCAGGCCGGAGAAGGCCTCGGGCAGTCCGGACGGCTCCGCCACGTCCGCCGCGTGCAGCGCCGACCAGTCCACCTGCTCACGGGCCTCGGGCCCGTCCGCCAGCACCGAGGCCAGCGCGTGCAGGACGGTCAGGTCGGCGGCGAGCGACATCCGCGCCAGGCCGCCGTGGCGATCGTCGTCCGGGTAGGGGCGGTGCAGCGCGGGGTACAGGCCGACGAGGTCCGCGGTCCGGCGGGCGAGCGGCATCCCGAGCGGTCCGGTGAGCACCGGTGCGAGTGCGGCCCGTGGGGTGCGGTGCAGCAGAGCGGCGAGCACGCCGGCCAGCCGGTCGTCGCCGTTGCGGCCCACGGCGTCCAAGGCGTCGCCCGTCGCGAGAGCGGCGGCCGCGTCGCCCGGACCGGTGCCCGCGGCGACGGCGAGGGCCGCGGGGTCCACCGGGGCGCCCGAACGCACGGCCCACAAGGCGGCGGCCGGACCCAGCTCGTTCTCCACCACCTCCGCGTGCATCCAGTGGGTGTCCGTCGTGACGTGGCCCGGCCGTACCCACTTCGCCACCCGCCGCCCGAACGCCGCGGCCGGAAAGCCCTCAGCGGGGCGGACGACGTACCCCTCCTGGCGTTCCGTATCCGGCCTCAGCGCGCGCAGCGCCTTCTCGGCCCGGGCGTCGAACACGCCGCGCCACAGCACCGCCGGCGTCGGAATCCCCAGGTCCCGCAGGAAGTCCACGGTCCGGTCCCATTCCAGGCAGACCTCGCCGTCCCACACGGAGAAGCCGTAGAAGTGGCCGGCCAGGTCCTCGTACGGGATCGAGTGGCGGGCGAACATGTTCTCGCCGCAGATCCGCCACCCCGCCGGGATGCGGGGGCCGATGCGGGCCTGGAGCGCCTTGACCCAGCCGCGGGAGGGGTGGTGCGCCGAGTCGAGGGAGCGGGCGTGCAGCCCGTCCGCGTACAGCGTGGTGTTCTCGCCGTCCAGCTTCTCGGTGACGACGACCTGCGAGCCGGTCAGTGCGGCGAGGTCGCCGATCCGTACGTCGTCCGAGGTGGCCCCGGGTGACCAGGGCAGATGCGGGGTCCGCGGATAGTGCGTACGCATGTTCTGTGCCCCCGTGATTGAGGCCGCCCGGCACATGGGGGCGGCGTCGCGGGGGCCGGTCACGCACATCTGCGGCGTTGTCGTCGATCAGCAACGCTCCGCGTTGCCTCGATCCTCCGCCCTGCAGCCGCACGCACGCAGCCCCGCTCCTTCTCCCACCCCCGTGTGGCGGTCGGCCTGAGCCGTCCCGGCCGGTCACTGTAGGGCCCGGGGCGTGCGGGCCTCGACCGAATATCGCGGCGGAGGCGGGGGTGAGTGCGTTACGGAGCGTGCCTGCGTTTGACCATCCATCCGCGGGGGGTAAGATCCTCCGCCCGATTGGCCAGGCTCGTGCCCCGTATGGCACACTGACCAGGTTGCTCGGTTGAGTGTCAATGCTGCGCGCCTCCCGCCGGGAGGACCGGAAGCGAGTCCCACAGTACTCGTCGGCCCTGTAAGGGCCGGACGTACGGGAATCTTTCGGGAAGCGCATGTGTGGCACCGGCCAGGCGCCCGGTGGGGTTCCACCCCCGGCAGCGCGGTCTCAGGCCCGCACCCCCTTGGTTGGGAAATCCTTCGGGATTTTTTCGTAGAGGGGATGCGACACGCCCGACCGCGTGGGTCGGAGGCGGAGTTACCAGAACCTCGGGTTCCAGAGCGTTACGAGAGACAGGACTACTAGTAGCCATGGCGGGACAGAAGATCCGCATCCGGCTCAAGGCCTACGACCACGAGGTCATCGATTCCTCGGCGAAGAAGATCGTCGAGACGGTGACCCGCACTGGTGCGTCGGTCGCGGGCCCGGTGCCGCTGCCCACTGAGAAGAACGTGTACTGCGTCATCAAGTCGCCGCACAAGTACAAGGACTCTCGCGAGCACTTCGAGATGCGCACGCACAAGCGCCTCATCGACATTCTCGACCCCACGCCGAAGACGGTTGACTCGCTGATGCGCCTCGACCTTCCGGCTGGCGTCGACATCGAGATCAAGCTCTGAGGGGACGGGCCGAGATGAGCAAGAACATCAAGGGCGTCCTGGGCGAGAAGCTCGGCATGACCCAGGTCTGGGACGAGAACAACCGGGTTGTCCCGGTGACCGTCGTCAAGGCCGGGCCGTGCGTCGTGACGCAGGTTCGTACGAACGACAGCGACGGCTACGAGTCGGTCCAGATCGCCTTCGGCGAGATCGACCCGCGCAAGGTGAACAAGCCCCTCAAGGGCCACTTCGCCAAGGCCGACGTGACCCCCCGCCGCCACCTGGTGGAGCTCCGCACCCCTGACGCCAGCGAGTACACGCTGGGCCAGGAGATCACCGCCCAGGTGTTCGAGTCCGGCGTCAAGGTTGACGTCACGGGCAAGAGCAAGGGCAAGGGCTTCGCCGGTGTCATGAAGCGTCACAACTTCAAGGGGCTCGGCGCCGGTCACGGCGTCCAGCGCAAGCACCGTTCCCCCGGTTCGATCGGTGGCTGCGCCACCCCTGGGCGTGTCTTCAAGGGCATGCGCATGGCCGGCCGGATGGGCAACGAGCGCGTCACCACCCAGAACCTGACCATCCACGCGGTTGACGCGGAGAAGGGTCTGCTGCTCATCAAGGGCGCAGTCCCCGGTCCGAACGGCGGCCTCGTCCTGGTCCGTACCGCGGCCAAGGGGGCTTGAGGTAATGAGCACCATTGACATCCTTTCGCCGGCAGGCGACAAGGCCGGTACCGTCGAGCTCCCCGCGGAGATCTTCGACGCGAAGACCAGCGTTCCGCTGATCCACCAGGTCGTTGTCGCACAGCTGGCAGCTGCCCGTCAGGGCACGCACTCGACCAAGCGCCGCGGTGAAGTCCGTGGTGGTGGCCGCAAGCCGTACCGCCAGAAGGGCACCGGCCGCGCCCGCCAGGGTTCGACCCGCGCGCCGCAGTTTGTCGGCGGTGGCGTCGTGCACGGCCCCAAGCCGCGCGACTACTCGCAGCGCACCCCGAAGAAGATGAAGGCCGCCGCCCTGCGCGGTGCCCTCTCGGACCGGGCGCGTCACTCCCGCATCCACGTCGTCACCGGCGTGATCGAGAGTGGGATCTCCACCAAGGCCGTCAAGACGCTGCTCGGCAAGATCTCGGAGCGCAACAACGTGCTCCTGGTCGTCGACCGCAGCGACGAGGCCGCGTGGCTCTCCGCGCGCAACCTGCCCCAGGTGCACATCCTGGACCCGGGCCAGCTGAACACGTACGACGTGATCGTCTCTGACGACGTGGTCTTCACCCAGGCCGCTTTCGAGTCCTTCGTGTCTGGCCCCCAGACCGCTGAGACCGAAGGGAGCGACGCCTGATGAGTGAGGCGACCGTTACCAGCACGACCATCACGAGCAAGACCTACTCCGACCCGCGTGACGTTCTCGTCAAGCCGGTTGTTTCGGAGAAGAGCTACGCGCTGCTCGACGAGAACAAGTACACGTTCATCGTCGCGCCCGGCTCCAACAAGACCCAGATCAAGCAGGCCGTGGAAGCGGTCTTCTCGGTCAAGGTCACCGGGGTCAACACGATCAACCGTCAGGGTAAGCGCAAGCGCACCAAGACCGGTTTCGGTAAGCGCGCGGACACCAAGCGCGCCATCGTGACCCTCGCTGAGGGCGACCGAATCGACATCTTCGGCGGCCCGACCTCCTAGCGGAGGTCGAGTCGTCCGGAATCGGACGAGGACTGAGAAATGGGTATCCGCAAGTACAAGCCGACGACCCCGGGCCGTCGTGGCTCCAGCGTCGCCGACTTTGTCGAGATCACGCGGTCCACGCCGGAGAAGTCGCTGGTCCGTCCCCTGCACAGCAAGGGCGGCCGTAACAACACCGGTCGGATCACCGTTCGCCACCAGGGTGGCGGACACAAGCGCGCCTACCGAGTGATCGACTTCCGTCGTCACGACAAGGACGGCGTGCCGGCGAAGGTCGCGCACATCGAGTACGACCCGAACCGCACCGCGCGCATCGCGCTCCTGCACTACGCCGACGGCGAGAAGCGCTACATCATCGCGCCGCGCGGCCTGGGTCAGGGCGACCGTGTCGAGAACGGCCCTGCCGCCGACATCAAGCCCGGTAACAACCTGGCGCTGCGCAACATCCCGGTCGGTACGACCATCCACGCCATCGAGCTGCGGCCCGGCGGCGGCGCGAAGTTCGCCCGTTCCGCGGGTGCCTCCGTGCAGCTGCTGGCGAAGGAGGGCACCATGGCCCACCTTCGTATGCCGTCGGGTGAGATCCGCCTGGTCGACGCCCGCTGCCGCGCCACGATTGGCGAGGTCGGCAACGCCGAGCAGTCGAACATCAACTGGGGCAAGGCCGGTCGCATGCGCTGGAAGGGCGTTCGCCCGTCCGTCCGCGGTGTTGCGATGAACCCGGTCGACCACCCGCACGGTGGTGGTGAAGGCAAGACCTCCGGTGGACGTCACCCGGTCTCGCCGTGGGGTCAGAAGGAGGGTCGTACTCGCTCGCCGAAGAAGGCATCGAGCAAGTACATCGTCCGCCGCCGCAAGACGAACAAGAAGCGCTAGGAGCGGGTTTAGATGCCGCGCAGTCTCAAGAAGGGGCCCTTCGTCGACGGCCACCTCGTCAAGAAGGTGGACGTCCAGAACGAAGCTGGCACCAAGAACGTCATCAAGACCTGGTCCCGTCGCTCGATGATCATCCCGGCCATGCTGGGTCACACCATCGCGGTGCACAACGGCAAGATCCACGTCCCGGTGTTCGTCACCGAGTCGATGGTCGGCCACAAGCTCGGCGAGTTCTCGCCGACTCGCACCTTCCGCGGCCACGTCAAGGACGACCGGAAGTCGAAGCGCCGCTAGCGCGGGGTGGAAACGACTATGACTCACACCGAAGGGACAACCATGGAAGCCAGGGCCCAGGCGCGGTACATCCGCGTCACGCCCATGAAGGCCCGCCGAGTGGTGGACCTCATCCGTGGCATGGATGCCACGGAGGCTCAGGCGGTCCTGCGTTTCGCCCCGCAGGCCGCGAGCGTGCCGGTTGGCAAGGTGCTTGACAGCGCCATCGCCAACGCTGCACACAACTACGACCACCCTGACGCCTCTTCGCTGGTCATCAGCGAGGCGTACGTGGACGAGGGCCCGACCCTGAAGCGGTTCCGTCCGCGTGCTCAGGGCCGTGCCTACCGGATCCGTAAGCGGACCAGCCACATCACCGTGGTCGTCAGCAGCAAGGAAGGAACCCGGTAATGGGCCAGAAGGTAAACCCGCACGGGTTCCGGCTCGGCATTACCACGGACTTCAAGTCCCGTTGGTACGCCGACAAGCTGTACAAGGACTACGTCAAGGAAGACGTTGCCATTCGTCGCATGATGACGAAGGGCATGGAGCGAGCCGGCATCTCGAAGGTTGAGATCGAGCGCACCCGCGACCGCGTCCGCGTTGACATCCACACCGCCCGCCCGGGCATCGTCATCGGCCGCCGTGGCGCCGAGGCCGACCGCATCCGTGGCGAGCTGGAGAAGCTGACCGGCAAGCAGGTCCAGCTGAACATCCTCGAGGTCAAGAACCCCGAGGTGGACGCTCAGCTGGTGGCCCAGGCCGTCGCCGAGCAGCTCTCCTCCCGCGTCTCCTTCCGTCGTGCCATGCGTAAGAGCATGCAGAGCACGATGAAGGCCGGCGCCAAGGGCATCAAGATCCAGTGCGGCGGTCGCCTCGGCGGCGCCGAGATGTCCCGCTCGGAGTTCTACCGCGAGGGCCGCGTGCCCCTGCACACCCTCCGTGCGAACGTCGACTACGGCTTCTTCGAGGCCAAGACGACCTTCGGCCGCATCGGCGTGAAGGTCTGGATCTACAAGGGCGACGTCAAGAACATCGCCGAGGTCCGCGCCGAGAACGCTGCTGCCCGCGCGGGCAACCGCCCGGCCCGTGGCGGCGCTGACCGTCCGGCCGGCCGCGGTGGCCGCGGTGGCAGCGAGCGTGGCGGTCGCGGCCGCAAGCCGCAGCAGTCGGCTCCGGCCGCCGAGGCCCCCAAGGCCGAGGCGACCGCCGCTGCTCCGGCGGCTGAGAGCACCGGAACGGAGGCCTGACCGAAATGCTGATCCCCCGTAGGGTCAAGCACCGCAAGCAGCACCACCCGAAGCGCAGCGGTATGTCCAAGGGTGGCACGCAGGTTGCGTTCGGCGAGTACGGCATCCAGGCGCTGACCCCGGCGTACGTGACGAACCGTCAGATCGAGTCCGCTCGTATCGCGATGACCCGTCACATCAAGCGTGGCGGCAAGGTCTGGATCAACATCTACCCGGACCGTCCCCTGACGAAGAAGCCTGCCGAGACCCGCATGGGTTCCGGTAAGGGTTCTCCCGAGTGGTGGATCGCGAACGTCAAGCCCGGTCGGGTGATGTTCGAGCTGTCCTACCCGAACGAGAAGATTGCTCGTGAGGCGCTCACCCGCGCTGCTCACAAGCTTCCGATGAAGTGCCGGATTGTTCGGCGCGAGGCAGGTGAGTCGTGATGTCGGCCGGTACCAAGACGTCCGAGCTGCGCGAGCTGGGCAACGAGGAGCTCCTCAACAAGCTCCGCGAGGCCAAGGAAGAGCTGTTCAACCTCCGCTTCCAGGCGGCGACCGGACAGCTCGAGAACCACGGCCGGCTCAAGTCCGTCCGTAAGGACATCGCCCGGATCTACACCCTGATGCGTGAGCGCGAGCTCGGCATCGAGACGGTGGAGAGCGTCTGATGAGCGAGAAGACTGTGACTGAGACGAACACTGACCGCGGTTTCCGTAAGACCCGTGAGGGTCTGGTCGTCAGCGACAAGATGGACAAGACCGTCGTCGTCGCTGTCGAGGACCGCGTCAAGCACGCGCTGTACGGCAAGGTCATCCGCCGTACGAACAAGCTCAAGGCTCACGACGAGCAGAACGCCGCCGGCGTCGGCGACCGTGTCATCCTCATGGAGACCCGGCCGCTGTCCGCCACGAAGCGTTGGCGCGTCGTCGAGATCCTCGAGAAGGCCAAGTAATTCCTGAGGGGCATTCCCCTCAGGCAGGTTCCGCCAGGCTCGGTGGGGAGCCTTCGTAAGTCACTTACGGAGCTCCCCACCGGGAACCGGCAGACGATCAGGAGATAGACGTGATCCAGCAGGAGTCGCGACTGCGCGTCGCCGACAACACGGGTGCGAAGGAAATTCTCACCATCCGTGTTCTCGGTGGCTCGGGTCGCCGCTACGCGGGCATCGGTGACGTCATCGTCGCCACCGTCAAGGACGCGATCCCCGGTGGCAACGTGAAGAAGGGTGACGTCGTCAAGGCCGTCATCGTTCGCACCGTCAAGGAGCGTCGTCGTCAGGATGGCTCGTACATCCGCTTCGACGAGAACGCCGCTGTCATTCTCAAGAACGACGGCGACCCCCGCGGCACCCGTATCTTCGGCCCGGTGGGCCGTGAGCTGCGCGAGAAGAAGTTCATGAAGATCATCTCGCTCGCGCCGGAGGTGCTGTAAGCATGAAGATCAAGAAGGGCGACCTGGTTCAGGTCATCACCGGTAAGGACAAGGGCAAGCAGGGCAAGGTCATCGTTGCCTACCCTGCTCAGGACCGCGTCCTCGTCGAGGGTGTCAACCGGGTCAAGAAGCACACGAAGGCCGGTCAGACCGCTCGCGGTTCGCAGACCGGTGGCATTGTGACGACCGAGGCTCCCGTCCACGTCAGCAACGTGCAGCTGGTTGTTGAGAAGGACGGCAACAAGGTCGTTACTCGCGTCGGCTACCGCTTTGACGACGAGGGCAACAAGATCCGCGTTGCCAAGCGCACCGGTGAGGACATCTGATGACTACCACCACTGCGCCGCGTCTCAAGACGCGCTACCGCGAGGAAATCGCCGGCAAGCTGCGTGAGGAGTTCTCCTACGAGAACGTCATGCAGATTCCCGGTCTGGTCAAGATCGTGGTCAACATGGGTGTGGGCGACGCCGCCCGCGACTCCAAGCTGATCGATGGCGCCGTGCGCGACCTCACCACGATCACCGGTCAGAAGCCGGCCGTCACCAAGGCCCGCAAGTCGATCGCGCAGTTCAAGCTGCGCGAGGGGCAGCCGATCGGCTGCCACGTCACCCTCCGTGGTGACCGCATGTGGGAGTTCCTGGACCGTACGCTGTCGCTCGCGCTGCCGCGTATCCGTGACTTCCGTGGTCTGTCGCCGAAGCAGTTCGACGGCCGTGGCAACTACACCTTCGGTCTCACGGAGCAGGTCATGTTCCACGAGATCGACCAGGACAAGATCGACCGGGTCCGGGGCATGGACATCACCGTGGTCACCACGGCGACCAATGACGACGAGGGTCGTGCCCTCCTTCGTCACCTCGGCTTCCCGTTCAAGGAGAACTGACCGTGGCGAAGAAGTCCCTGATCGCTAAGGCCGCCCGCAAGCCGAAGTTCGGCGTCCGCGGGTACACCCGCTGCCAGCGCTGCGGCCGGCCCCACTCCGTCTACCGCAAGTTCGGCCTGTGCCGCGTGTGCCTTCGTGAGATGGCTCACCGTGGCGAGCTGCCGGGCGTGACCAAGAGCTCCTGGTAATTCTCCTTCGCCCTTTGGGCGTTGGGATTACCCGGAGACTCTCGGTAAGTATCTGGTCGGCAGGAGCCCGTCCTCACATGCCGTAGGCTTGTGTGGTTGGGCGCCTGCCGCCCTAGACCGACTTACTACGCCGTAGGTCCCC
Organism: Streptomyces sp. NPDC087901; assembly: GCF_044742205.1. NCBI lineage: Bacteria > Bacillati > Actinomycetota > Actinomycetes > Kitasatosporales > Streptomycetaceae > Streptomyces > Streptomyces sp. NPDC087901. Next base: position 500,742 of record NZ_JBIUUC010000003.1, on the reverse strand, counting down.
GCACCGCACCCGTCCCGCCACTGAGTGGGGAGAGGGATGGCGCATACAGGAAACCCCGGCGAGAGAGGCCGAAGGCCAACTCATGACCATGACTGATCCCATCGCAGACATGCTCACGCGTCTGCGTAACGCGAACTCGGCGTATCACGACGACGTCAAGATGCCGCACAGCAAGATCAAGTCGCACATCGCGGAGATCCTCCAGCAGGAGGGCTTCATCACCGGCTGGAAGGTCGAGGACGCCGAGGTCGGTAAGAGCCTCGTTCTCGACCTGAAGTTCGGGCCGAACCGCGAGCGTTCGATTGCCGGCATCAAGCGTATTTCGAAGCCGGGTCTGCGTGTATACGCAAAGTCCACCAATCTGCCGAAGGTTCTCGGCGGCCTGGGCGTGGCGATCATCTCCACGTCCCACGGTCTCCTGACCGGCCAGCAGGCCAGCAAGAAGGGCGTAGGTGGGGAAGTCCTCGCCTACGTCTGGTAGTCGGGAACGGAGGAAAAGCTCATGTCGCGAATCGGCAAGCTCCCCATCCAGGTTCCCGCCGGTGTGGACGTCACCATCGATGGCCGTACGGTCGCGGTGAAGGGCCCCAAGGGTTCCCTCTCGCACACCGTTGCCGCGCCGATCGAGGTCACCAAGGGTGAGGACGGCGTTCTGAACGTCGTCCGCCCGAACGACGAGCGTCAGAACAAGGCCCTTCACGGCCTGTCCCGCACGCTGGTGGCGAACATGATCACCGGTGTGACCCAGGGATACATCAAGGCGCTCGAGATCAGTGGTGTCGGTTACCGCGTCCAGGCGAAGGGCTCCAATCTGGAGTTCGCCCTGGGCTACAGCCACCCGATCCTGATCGAGGCCCCCGAAGGCATCACCTTCAAGGTCGAGACGCCCACGAAGTTCACGGTCGAGGGCATCGACAAGCAGAAGGTCGGCGAGGTCTCGGCGAAGATCCGCAAGCTGCGGAAGCCTGACCCGTACAAGGCCAAGGGCGTCAAGTACGCCGGCGAGGTTATCCGCCGCAAGGTCGGAAAGGCGGGTAAGTAAGCCATGGCATACGGTGTAAAGATTGCCAAGGGCGACGCCTACAAGCGTGCCGCCCTCAAGCGCCGCCACATCCGCGTCCGGAAGCACATTTCCGGTTCGCCCGAGCGTCCGCGCTTGGTTGTGACGCGTTCGAACCGTCACATGGTCGCTCAGGTCATCGACGACGTCGCGGGCCACACGCTCGCGTCGGCTTCGACCCTTGACGCTTCCATCCGCGGTGTCGAGGGTGACAAGAGTGCCCTCGCCAAGCAGGTCGGGGCCCTGGTCGCCGAGCGCGCCAAGGCCGCAGGCGTCGAGGCCGTCGTGTTTGACCGCGGTGGTAACCAGTACGCCGGGCGGATTGCCGCTCTGGCTGACGCCGCCCGTGAAGCCGGGCTGAAGTTCTAAGCCCCGGTTCCTACGCACAGCGGACGTAACAGAGAGAGGTAATTCCAATGGCTGGACCCCAGCGCCGCGGAAGCGGTGCCGGTGGCGGCGAGCGGCGGGACCGGAAGGGCCGTGACGGTGGCCCCAGCGCCGCCGAGAAGACCGCGTACGTCGAGCGTGTCGTCGCGATCAACCGCGTCGCCAAGGTCGTAAAGGGTGGTCGCCGCTTCAGCTTCACCGCGCTCGTCGTGGTGGGCGATGGTGACGGCAGCGTCGGTGTCGGATACGGCAAGGCCAAGGAAGTTCCCGCGGCCATCGCCAAGGGCGTTGAAGAGGCCAAGAAGAGCTTCTTCAAGGTTCCGCGTATCCAGGGCACGATTCCTCACCCGATCCAGGGCGAGAAGGCTGCGGGCGTTGTCCTGCTCAAGCCTGCTTCCCCCGGTACCGGTGTGATCGCGGGTGGCCCGGTGCGCGCCGTTCTGGAGTGCGCCGGCGTTCACGACATCCTGTCGAAGTCGCTCGGGTCTTCGAACCCGATCAACATCGTGCACGCGACCGTGGCGGCCCTCCAGGGCCTGCAGCGTCCCGAGGAGATCGCGGCCCGCCGCGGTCTGCCCCTCGAGGACGTCGCCCCCGCGGCTCTCCTTCGTGCTCGTGCGGCGGGTGTGTAATGGCTCGCCTCAAGATCACGCAGACGAAGTCGTACATCGGCAGCAAGCAGAACCACCGCGACACCCTTCGTTCGCTCGGGCTCAAGCGCCTGCACGACGTGGTTGTCAAGGAGGACCGCCCCGAGTTCCGCGGAATGGCTAACACCGTCCGCCACCTCGTGACGGTTGAGGAGGTCGACTGACATGGCGGAGAACAAGCCGCTGAAGGCGCATGACCTCCGGCCTGCCCCGGGTGCCAAGACCGCCAAGACCCGTGTGGGTCGTGGTGAGGCGTCCAAGGGTAAGACCGCTGGTCGTGGTACCAAGGGCACCAAGGCCCGTTACCAGGTTCCGGAGCGCTTCGAGGGTGGCCAGATGCCCCTCCACATGCGTCTCCCGAAGCTCAAGGGCTTCAAGAACCCGTTCCGCACCGAGTACCAGGTCGTGAACCTGGACAAGCTCGCGACGCTCTACCCCGAGGGTGGAGAGGTCACGGTGGCCGACCTGGTCGCCAAGGGCGCTGTGCGCAACAACCACCTCGTCAAGGTCCTCGGACAGGGCGAGATCTCCGTGGCACTGCAGGTTTCGGTTGACGCCGTCTCCGGCTCCGCCAAGGAGAAGATTGCCGCCGCAGGCGGGACCGTCACCGAGCTCGTCTGAGACTATTCGGACAGTTCGTTGCACTGAACATCCGACCGGGGATGCCTCTCATATGGGGCATCCCCGGTTGGTCGTTCCTAGGGGGGCATGTACGCCGGTAAGGTGGCGTCCGTTGCTGTGGTAACCCCTGGGCGCAATGCGTCCCGGGGACCCTTTGACTTCACGTATTCGTCGATCCTCAAGACCGTCACCTCTACGCATTGCGCGGGGGTCGCAGGAGGCACCGTGCTCACCGCGTTCGCCCGGGCGTTCAAGACGCCCGACCTGCGCAAGAAGCTGTTCTTCACGCTCGGCATCATCGTGCTCTACCGGCTCGGGGCGCACATCCCGGTACCGGGAGTGAGCTACGAGAACGTCCAGACCTGTGTTGATCAGGCAAGTAAGGGCAACAACAGCCTCTTCGGCCTGGTGAACATGTTCAGCGGTGGTGCACTGCTGCAGATCACGATCTTCGCGCTCGGCATCATGCCGTACATCACGGCCAGCATCATTCTTCAGCTGCTGACCGTGGTGATTCCCCGACTCGAGGCGCTCAAGAAGGAAGGGTCGTCCGGGCAGGCCAAGATCACGCAGTACACGCGTTATCTGACGGTCGCGCTCGCCATCCTGCAGGGCACAGGCCTGGTGGCCACCGCACGCAGCGGTGCGCTCTTCAGTGGCTGCCCTGTCGCCGACCAGATCGTCCCGAACCAGTCGATGTTCACCACGGTCGTCATGGTCATCACGATGACCGCCGGCACCGCCGCCGTCATGTGGCTCGGTGAGCTCATCACCGACCGCGGCATCGGCAACGGCATGTCGATCCTGATGTTCATCTCGATCGCCGCCAGCTTCCCCGGCGCCCTGTGGGCCATCAAGACGAGCGGCAAGCTCGCGGACGGCTGGATCGAGTTCGGCACCGTCATCCTGATCGGCTTCGTGATGGTGGCCCTCGTCGTCTTCGTCGAGCAGGCCCAGCGCCGTATCCCGGTGCAGTACGCGAAGCGCATGATCGGACGCCGGTCGTACGGTGGTACGTCCACCTACATCCCGCTGAAGGTGAACCAGGCGGGTGTGATCCCCGTCATCTTCGCTTCTTCGCTGCTCTACATCCCGGCCCTGATCGTCCAGTTCTCCAACTCCACCGCGGGCTGGGCGACCTGGATCCAGGACCACTTCGTCAAGGGCACGCACCCGTACTACTTGACGACGTACTTCCTGTTGATCGTCTTTTTCGCCTTCTTCTACGTGGCGATTTCGTTCAACCCCGAGGAAGTCGCCGACAACATGAAGAAGTATGGTGGCTTCGTCCCGGGTATCCGGGCCGGTCGACCTACTGCCGAGTACCTGAGCTACGTGCTCAACAGGATCACTTGGCCGGGATCGCTGTACCTGGGTCTGATCGCTCTTGTGCCGACGATGGCGTTGGCAGGCTTCGGTGGCGCGAACCAGAACTTCCCGTTCGGCGGGACGAGCATCCTGATCATCGTGGGTGTGGGTCTGGAGACCGTGAAGCAGATCGAGAGTCAGCTCCAGCAGCGCAATTACGAAGGGTTCCTCCGCTGATGCGAATCGTCCTCGTCGGCCCGCCGGGTGCCGGCAAGGGAACGCAGGCTGCGTACCTTGCCAAGAACCTGTCGATTCCGCACATCTCCACGGGCGACCTCTTCCGCGCCAACATCAGCCAGGGCACCGACCTTGGCAAGCAGGCCCGCGCCTACATGGACGAGGGTCAGTTGGTGCCGGACGAGGTCACGATCGGGATGGCCAAGGACCGCATGTCCCAGCCGGACGCGGTCAACGGCTTCCTGCTCGACGGCTTCCCGCGCAACGTGGGTCAGGCCGAGGCTCTCGATGTGATGCTCAAGGACGAGGGCGTAAAGCTGGACGCGGTACTCGACCTCGAGGTTCCCGAGGACGAGGTCGTGAAGCGGATCGCGGGCCGCCGGGTCTGCCGCAACGAGAGCGCGCACGTGTTCCACGTGACGTACAACCCGCCGAAGACCGAGGGTGTCTGCGACACCTGTGGCGGCGAGCTGTACCAGCGCGACGACGACAGCGAAGAGACGGTCCGCACCCGGCTCGAGGTCTACCACACGCAGACCGAGCCGATCATCGACTACTACAGGGCGCAGAACCTGGTGGTCACCATCTCCGCGCTCGGCAAGGTCACCGATGTGACCGAGCGGGCCATGGAGGCTCTGAAGTCCGACAAGGGCTGAGAGCAAACCCGTAGTACTTGCAGTGCAGTCGGCCGCGGCGTCCATGGGCGCCGCGGCCGACTGTTTGCGCCGTACAGTTGAATACGCCGCAGCCGTCACCGTCCATGCAGAAAGGCGCCGCGCAATGGTGCAGATCAAGACCCCCGAGCAGATCGCGAAGATGCGTGAGGCGGGGCTGGTGGTCGCTGCCATTCACGCGGCCACCCGTGAGGCGGCGGTGCCCGGCGCCACCACGCAGGACCTGGACCAGGTCGCCCGCAAGGTGATCGCCGACCACGGCGCGAAGTCGAACTTCCTCGGGTACGGCGGATTCCCCGCGACGATCTGCACCTCGGTCAACGAGGTCGTCGTCCACGGCATCCCGGACGACAAGACCGTCCTCAAGGACGGCGACATCATCTCCATCGACGCCGGCGCGATCATCGACGGCTGGCACGGCGACGCCGCGTACACGGCCTTCGTCGGCACCGGTCACGCTCCGGAGCTCGTCGAGCTCTCCCGGGTGACCGAGGAGTCGATGTGGGCGGGTATCGCGGCGATGAAGGTGAACGGCCGCCTGGCCGACATCTCGAAGGCGATCGAGTCCTACATCCGCCGCCAGCCCCGTCCGGCGACGGGCAAGTACGGCATCATCGAGGACTACGGCGGGCACGGCATCGGCACCGAGATGCACATGGACCCGCACGTGCTGAACTATGTCGCCCGCAAGCGCGGCAAGGGCATCAAGCTGGTCCCGGGCCTCTGCCTGGCCATCGAGCCGATGGTCTCCCTCGGCACGGCCCGTACCGAGGTGCTGGAGGACGAGTGGACCGTCATCACCACCGACGGCACCTGGTCCTCGCACTGGGAGCACAGCATCGCCCTCACGGAGCAGGGCCCGCTGGTCCTGACCGCTCCGGACTGCGGCCGCGAGAAGCTGGCGCAGTACGGCGTGGAGACGGCTCCCGACCCGCTGGCGTGATTGAAAGCCACCCGGAGGTCTAAGGATCAGCCGCGGTGGGCAAACTTGACGGATTCGTCTTTTGGAGTCCGCTGACGTAGACTGACTCGTCGGCTCTCGTGCATCCGTGTGTCCGCATACGAGTGACGAAAGTCGATCAAGGTAGCCGATTCGAAAGGCGAAGCGTGGCCAAGAAGCAAGGTGCCATCGAAATTGAGGGCACCGTGATCGAGTCTCTCCCGAACGCCATGTTCAGGGTGGAGCTCCAGAACGGTCACAAGGTCCTCGCGCACATCTCCGGCAAGATGCGGATGCACTACATCCGAATCCTTCCGGACGACCGGGTCGTGGTGGAGCTCTCCCCGTACGACCTGACGCGTGGCCGGATCGTCTACCGCTACAAGTAGATCTTGCCCACATCTCGCTTCGGCGGGGTGCTGGCACTGACCCGGAGAACCTGACATCCCATGAAGGTCAAGCCGAGCGTCAAGAAGATCTGCGACAAGTGCAAGGTGATCCGCCGTCACGGTCGGGTCATGGTCATCTGCGAAAACCTGCGCCACAAGCAGCGCCAGGGCTGACGCACGACCCCCTCGCATCTCGCAGTACTTCGCGCGACGCACGTAAACGTACATACGCAGTGCCCGTCCAAGCCACGGCTGACGACACCTCCGGCGGGGGCCGGAGACCCGGGCGTACCACCTCTCCCAGCGAGAGGTCGGCGGTCGGGAGTGGTACTGCGGAAGACCCCCGAAATGACAACTGGAGCCATTGAATGGCACGCGTTTCAGGTGTTGACATCCCGCGCGAAAAGCGCGTGGAGGTTGCCCTCACCTACGTCTTCGGTATCGGGCGCACCCGGTCCAAGGAGATCCTCGCCACCACCGGCGTGAACCCGAACACCCGCGTTCGTGACCTGGCCGAAGAGGACCTGGTCAAGATCCGCGAGTACGTGGACGCCAACCTCCGCACCGAGGGTGACCTTCGCCGCGAGATCCAGGGCGACATTCGCCGCAAGATCGAGATCGGCTGCTACCAGGGCATCCGCCACCGTCGCGGTCTCCCGGTCCACGGCCAGCGCACCAGCACGAACGCTCGTACCCGCAAGGGTCCGCGTCGCGCGATCGCCGGTAAGAAGAAGCCGGGCAAGAAGTAGTCCTCAGCGGACGCACTGCGAGCGTCCGGATCTCCGGACATCCGCAGCATCCAGCGGTCTTCGCTGTAGGACCGATCACCTCCCCTCTCCATCTGGAGTCAAGACATGCCCCCCAAGGGTCGTCAGGGCGCAGCCAAGAAGGTGCGTCGCAAGGAAAAGAAGAACGTCGCTCACGGCCACGCGCACATCAAGAGCACGTTCAACAACACCATCGTCTCGATCACGGACCCCTCGGGCAACGTGATCTCCTGGGCCTCCGCCGGCCACGTCGGCTTCAAGGGCTCGCGCAAGTCCACCCCCTTCGCCGCGCAGATGGCCGCCGAGTCGGCCGCCCGCCGCGCGCAGGAGCACGGCATGCGCAAGGTTGACGTCTTCGTCAAGGGTCCGGGCTCCGGCCGCGAGACCGCGATCCGCTCCCTCCAGGCCACGGGCCTGGAGGTCGGTTCGATCCAGGACGTCACCCCGACGCCGCACAACGGCTGCCGTCCGCCGAAGCGTCGCCGCGTCTGATCCGCTGCGGTCGGTGACGGCCGTGCGTCAGTAGCGTGGGTACGGGCGGTATGCCCCCTACGGGGGTGTGCCGCCCGTATCCTTGTTTCATCTGTCGGGTGTCAAATAGTGGGCGCCCACGACTGAAGGATTCACACATGCTTATCGCTCAGCGTCCGTCGCTGACCGAAGAGGTCGTTGACGAGTTCCGCTCGCGGTTCGTCATCGAGCCGCTGGAGCCGGGCTTCGGCTACACGCTCGGCAACTCCCTGCGTCGCACGCTCCTCTCCTCGATCCCGGGTGCCGCTGTCACCAGCATCCGTATCGACGGTGTCCTGCACGAGTTCACCACCGTGCCGGGCGTCAAGGAGGACGTGACCGACCTCATCCTCAACATCAAGCAGCTGGTCGTCTCCTCGGAGCACGACGAGCCGGTCGTGATGTACCTGCGCAAGCAGGGTCCCGGCCTGGTCACCGCTGCTGACATCGCCCCGCCGGCCGGTGTCGAGGTCCACAACCCGGACCTCGTCCTGGCCACGCTGAACGGCAAGGGCAAGCTGGAGATGGAGCTGACCGTCGAGCGCGGTCGCGGCTACGTCTCCGCCGTCCAGAACAAGCAGGTGGGCCAGGAGATCGGCCGGATTCCGGTCGACTCCATCTACTCGCCGGTGCTCAAGGTCACGTACAAGGTCGAGGCGACCCGTGTCGAGCAGCGCACCGACTTCGACAAGCTGATCGTCGACGTCGAGACCAAGCAGGCCATGCGTCCCCGTGACGCCATGGCGTCGGCCGGTAAGACCCTGGTCGAGCTGTTCGGTCTGGCGCGCGAGCTCAACATCGACGCCGAGGGCATCGACATGGGCCCGTCGCCGACGGACGCCGCGCTCGCTGCCGATCTGGCGCTGCCGATCGAGGAGCTCGAGCTCACGGTCCGCTCGTACAACTGCCTCAAGCGCGAGGGCATCCACTCGGTGGGCGAGCTCGTGGCCCGCTCCGAGGCGGACCTGCTCGACATCCGCAACTTCGGTGCGAAGTCGATCGACGAGGTCAAGGCGAAGCTGGCCGGTATGGGCCTGGCGCTGAAGGACTCGCCTCCCGGCTTCGACCCGACCGCCGCGGCCGACGCGTTCGGTGCGGACGACGACGCGGACGCCGGTTTCGTGGAGACCGAGCAGTACTGAGTCGCCTCCGGCCGGGGTGCCTGTCCTTGACGGGCGCCCCGGACCGGGCGAGGGCTTTGTCCTCATCGCCGGACGGGCTTGATCACGGCCGGCACCTGAATACTTCCGTGTGGCGACCGCCTCACGGGAACTGACACCGGTACCTGATACGGCCGGTGCAGCACACAAGGAGAAAACCATGCCTCAGCCCGCCAAGGGTGCCCGTCTGGGCGGCAGCGCTGCGCACGAGAAGCTTCTTCTCAACAACCTCGCGAAGTCGCTGTTCGAGCACGGCCGCATCACCACGACCGAGGCCAAGGCCCGCCGCCTGCGTCCGGTCGCCGAGCGTTTCATCACCAAGGCGAAGAAGGGCGACATCCACAATCGTCGCCTGGTGCTGCAGTCGATCACGGACAAGGGCATCGTGCACACGCTCTTCACCGAGATCGCCCCGCGGTACGAGAACCGCCCCGGTGGTTACACCCGTATCACCAAGATCGGCAACCGTCGTGGCGACAACGCCCCGATGGCCGTCATCGAGCTGGTCGAGGCCCTGACCGTGGCGCAGGCTGCCACCGGTGAGGCCGAGGCCGCCACGAAGCGTGCGGTCAAGGAAGACGCCCTCAAGAAGGACGAGACCCCGGTCGAGTCCGTCGAGGACGCCAAGCCGGCCGAGGCCGACGAGGAGTCCAAGGACGCCTGAGCGTTCTGAGACCTCTGGACGGGCCCGCATCACCCTTCGGGGCGGTGCGGGCCCGTTTCGCTGTGTACGGATCTTGAGAGGATCGCTGGTGTGAGTGACGTGGTGGAGCCCGGCTTCGTCCGGGTGCGGCTGGACCTGGCGTACGACGGCAAGGACTTCTCGGGCTGGGCGAAGCAGACCGGCCGGCGGACCGTCCAGGGCGAGATCGAGGATGCGCTGCGGACCGTGACCCGCTCCCCGCGCACCTACGACCTGACCGTGGCCGGGCGCACCGATGCCGGCGTGCACGCCCGGGGGCAGGTCGCGCACGTGGACCTGCCGGCCGAGGTGTGGGCCGAGCACGCTTCGATGCTGCTGCGGCGGATGGCCGGGCGGATGGCGCCCGACGTGCGGATCCGGCGGATCGAGGAGGCGCCGGCCGGGTTCAACGCCCGCTTCTCGGCCCTGTGGCGGCGGTACGCGTACCGGGTGTCGGACGTCCCCGGCGGGGTCGATCCGCTGGTGCGCGGTCATGTGCTGTGGCACGACCGGGAGTTGGACCTCGACGCGATGAACGCGGCGGCGGCGCGCATGACGGGGGAGCACGACTTCGCCGCGTACTGCAAGAAGCGCGAGGGTGCGACGACCATCCGGACGCTGCAGAAGCTGAGTTGGGTACGCGACGAGGCGTCCGGGATCATCACGGGGACCGTGCAGGCCGACGCCTTCTGCCACAACATGGTGCGTGCGCTGGTGGGGGCGATGCTGTTCGTGGGCGACGGTCGCCGCCCGTATCCCTGGCCGGCCGAGGTGCTGGCGGCCCGGGTGCGCGATCCCGGGGTGCACGTGGTGCGGCCGCACGGGCTGACGCTGGAGGAAGTCGCGTACCCGGTCGACGAGTTGCTCGCGGCCAGGGCGGTGGAGGCGCGCAACGTGCGGACGCTTCCGGGGGCCGGCTGCTGCTGACGTCCGGTCAGGCGGCCGTCAGGGGGCCGTGCGCCTCCGCCGGCGCAGCTCCGCCGTGAGGGTGCCCGCCAGGTACAGTGCCGCGCCGCTCAGCAGCGAGGAACGGAACCAGCCGATCCGCGGATTCCACCAGGCGAGGACCGCCGCCGCGCCGATGAACACCAGCGCGGCGGCACGGGTCAGCCACCAGCGGCCCGTCCGTGGGGTGTCGTGGCCGGGCGCGGGCGGATGGCTGCCGGCGCTCGTCGTCATCGTGTCGCGCATCCCCGCCAGGATGGAGCGGCGGGCCTGTACCCGGGCGCCGGGGATGTCACCGAGGACCTCGGTGTCGCCGCCGAAGCCCGGCGGTACGGGCGGCAGGCCGAGGGCGGACACCAGATCGGCCTGGTGGCGGACCGGGTCGCCGGTGGCACGCAGGATGTGCGCCAGGGGGCGCGGGTCCGCCACCCGGTACAGATGGGCCAGGTCGCCGGCGGCTCCCTGCACATCGGCGTGGTCGGGGGCGGGGGACTCGGTGTCCCAGGTGTGCGTGACGATCCGGCGGCCCTGGTGGAGGGCGGTGACCGCGCAGCGCTCGGGGGTGCGGTGCAGGATCAGTGCGGGCCAGCTCTCGCCGGTCGTGAAGGTCTCCGCCGCCGCGGTCAGCGGTTCCTCCGGGAGCAGTGCCGCGCGCCGGCCGCGGGAGGCTTCGGGGACCACCTCGACATAGCTGTATCCCTCGCCCGCCGGGGCCGTACGCAAGGAGAAGCCGCAGACCAGAGCCGCCTGGGCCACGGCGGCCGGGGGTGCGGGCACGATGGCGACCGCGCGTGGGGTGAGGGCCGCCCAGTCGGGGGCGACGGCGGGCGGCTCGGGCGGGCGTCCGAAGAGCGGGATCCGTGCGGCGAGGTCGAGCCGGACGTCGGACCGGGCTTCGAGGAACTCGGTACGGGGGTCGCCGAGCCGGTTCCACGGGTACTCGGTGGCGTGGACGCCGATGGCCCGGAAGACGTCGAGGGCCTCGGCCGGCCGGTCGGCCATGATCAGCATCAGGGCCAGGTCGTTGCGGAAGCCGGCCGCCTCGCGGTCGCCCGCTCCGTCGTAGGTGTCGGAGAGGGCCAGGGCGCGGGTTATGGCTGCCGCGACCTTGGGCCCGTACGGGTCGGGGCCCTCGGGTTCGTCCGCCTCGGACAGCCGGTACTCCAGCGCCGCCTGGAGCGGCAGCGCGTGCAGCTTCGAACCGGGCGGGGCGGACTCGGCCACCCGCTCCGCGTACCGGAACATCTCCTCGTGCGAGCCGTACCACTTGGCGCACAGGTACTGCAGCGCCTGCGCGTGGCAGCCGAAGTGGTGCGGGTCGCGGGCCTCGGCCTCGGCGAGATACGCGTCGAAGACCTCGCGCGGGGCCTGCGTGCCGCGGGCGTGGGTGAGTGCGATGCGCCAGGGGACCGGGTCGGCGGGGTTGAGCTCGGCCGCGGCGCCGATCACCGGCACGGCGTCCTCCAGGAGCGCGAAGAAGGCCTGGAACTGGTCCCGTTCGACATCCTTCGCGCGGGCGTCCGTCCGTATCTTCCACGCCTGGTGGAGGTGGAAGTCCGCGACGACCAGAAGGGCGTCGGGGTCGTCGGGGGACTCCGACAGCCAGGCGTCCAGCCAGCCGTCGTGGTGCAGCGCGGTCCTGGCCAGCCGGCCCACGTACGCGTCCCTGCGCTCCCACTGCGCGTGCAGCCGCGTCGAGGCGAGGAGCTCCCGCGCCGGGGCGTGGTCGCCGGCCGTCGCCGCGGTGAGTGCGGCCCGCAGCGGGGCGTCCGGCGGGTCCAGGACCACGGCCTCGTCGGGGGCAAGGTCGACGCCGACGGCATCACGGTGGCGCAGGATGCGCAGGAAGGAGACCAGGAAGACGAGACGCACAGCAGCGGTCCTCCGCATCCGGGAGAGTTGGCTGAACCGAAGGACGGGCAGGTCAGGTGGTGGGGGCGGTGGCTGCCGCCGAGGCCTGGACCTCGCCGCGGTGGCGGATCTGGCGGAACGTGAAGTTCGTCAGGTCGTCGCCGACGGCGAACACCTCCTTGTCGGCCTTGGTGACGTTCTTCCCGCTGGTGAAGCCGCTTATCGCGAAGTAGGCATACCGGCCGTAGGAGTTGGCCGTGCGGCGGCAGAAGGAACCGGCGCGGCAGAACGGCTGCACACCTGAGCCGCTGAGCGGTGCGATGCTGCCGCTGGCCTGCTGGGCCGCCTTCTTGGCCTGGGCTTCCGTCTCGAAGACCGCGAGGCCGAGGGTCACGGCGACACCGCTGCGGCTGTACGTGGCCCGGATGACCTGGTCGCAGCCGTTGTTCGTGAGGATCGAGCCCAGCGCGTCCTTGGTGGCCGTGGCGCACTTCGTGGTGCGGTGCGTCGCGCCCTTGGAGTAGACGCGGTCGCCCATCGTCAGCTTCTTGCCGGGGAAGAAGGCGTCGACCGTGACGGGCGCCCGGTCCTTCTTCACGTCGGATATGTAGTCCTTCGGATCCGGCGGGGGCGGCGGGGCCACCGACGAGAACGACGGCTCGGGCTCTGCCGTGTCGCTCGGCAGAGCCGTCGCCGACGGCAGCTCGCTCGCGTTCTTCCCGGACGTGCCGCCGGAGTCGTCCTTGTTGGCCGAGATGACCGCGGTCGCCACGATCGCGGCGACCGCCGCGGTGGCCAGCGCACCCCCGCCGATCATCAGCCACTTCTTGCGCCTGGCGCGTGCCGCGGATGTCTCGGCCAGCGCCGCCCAGTCCGGAGTCCCAGTGCCCCCGGGCCCCCAGGAGGGCCCCCCTTGCCCAAAGCTCATGCCGCGAATCCTAGACCGAAGGTAATCCGGTTGGGCCAGGGCTTCGCTGCCCGTGACAATGCTGTACATGGGACATCTTGAAGCAGGCCATCTCGAGTACTACCTACCGGACGGGCGGGTGCTGCTCGGCGATGCTTCGTTCCGCGTCGCGGACGGTGCCGTGGTCGCCCTCGTCGGGGCGAACGGCGCCGGGAAGACCACGCTGCTGCGGCTGCTCGCCGGTGAGCTCCAGCCGCACGGCGGCTCGGTGTCGGTGAGCGGCGGACTCGGCGTGATGCAGCAGTTCGTCGGCTCGGTGCGCGACGAGCGCACGGTGCGCGACCTGCTGGTCTCCGTCGCCCAGCCCCGGATCCGCGAGGCCGCGGGCGCCGTCGACCGGGCCGAGGAGCTGATCCTCACCACCGACGACGAGGCCGCGCAGATGACGTACGCGCAGGCGCTGAGCGACTGGGCGGAGGTGCGCGGATACGAGGCCGAGACGGTCTGGGACATGTGCACCATGGCGGCGCTCGGCGTTCCGTACGAGAAGGCGCAGTGGCGCGAGGTGCGCACGCTGTCCGGCGGTGAGCAGAAGCGGCTGGTGCTGGAGGCGCTGCTGCGCGGGCCCGACGAGGTGCTGCTGCTCGACGAGCCGGACAACTATCTGGACGTCCCCGGCAAGCGGTGGCTGGAGGAGAAGCTGAGGGAGACCCGTAAGACGGTCCTCTTCGTCTCCCACGACCGGGAGCTGCTGTCCCGGGCCGCCGAGAAGATCGTCAGCGTGGAGCCCAGCCCGGCCGGCAGTGACGTCTGGGTGCACGGCGGCGGATTCGGTACGTACCACCAGGCCCGCAAGGAGCGGTTCGCTCGCTTCGAGGAACTGCTGCGGCGCTGGGAGGAGGAGCACGCCCGGCTGAAGGCGCTCGTCCTGCGGATGCGGCAGCAGGCGGCGAACAGCCCGGACATGGCCAACCGCTACCACGCGATGCAGACCCGCTTCAAGAAGTTCGAGGACGCCGGCCCGCCCCCGGAGCCGCCGCGCGAGCAGGACATCAAGATGCGGCTGCGCGGCGGCCGGACCGGGGTGCGGGCGGTGACCTGCAAGAACCTGGAGCTGACCGGCCTGATGAAGCCGTTCGACCTGGAGATCTACTACGGGGAGCGGGTCGCCGTCCTCGGCTCCAACGGGTCGGGGAAGTCGCACTTCCTGCGGCTGCTCGCGGGCGAGACGGTGGCGCACACGGGGGAGTGGAAGCTCGGGGCGAGAGTGGTGCCCGGACACTTCGCGCAGACCCACGCCCATCCGGAGCTGCTGGGCAAGACCCTCGTCGAGATCCTGTGGACGGAGCAGGCCAAGGACCGGGGCGGCGCCATGTCCGTACTGCGGCGGTACGAGCTGGAGCGGCAGGGGGACCAGCCGTTCGAGAAGCTGTCCGGCGGCCAGCAGGCCCGCTTCCAGATCCTGCTCCTGGAGCTGGCCGGCACGACCGCGCTGCTGCTGGACGAGCCGACCGACAACCTGGACCTGGAGTCGGCCGAGGCGCTCCAGGACGGCCTCGAGGTGTACGACGGGACGGTGATGGCCGTCACGCACGACAGGTGGTTCGCGAAGTCCTTCGACCGGTACCTGGTGTTCGGTTCGGACGGCTTCGTACGCGAGACGACGGAGCCCGTGTGGGACGAGCGGCGGGTCGAAAGGGCCCGGTGACACCCTCCGCGTGGTGTGGGGTGCGCCGTGTCCGGTGGGTGGGGGTGGGTCCCCTCCGGGGCGTCTCCTCAGAAATAGCGTGTGCACCCGGCAACGCCGCGGACCCGGGTCGTACGCCATTTCCTGCGGGGACCCCCCTGCACGGCCCCACCCGGCATCACCCGCGTCTGCACACCGGCGATACAACGGCCGCAGACGCAGGGCGGCCGGGTCCGGGGCCGTGCAGGGGAGTCCCCGCAGGACGACGAACGGATACCCGGGCCGCTTTGCGTACCCGCGGAACGTTCGTCGTCCGAGGAGACACCCCGGAGGGGCCCCGGACCCCCACCCACCGGGGAACGGCGAACCCCCACGGGGACACCCGCACAACGAACAAGGGACCCCGCCCCGGACAGGGGCAACGCCCAGGCCCCCGAGCCCAGGGCCTCCACTGCCGCCCGCCCAAGGGCCCCGCGTTTTGACCCGTCCGGGGCGGGGCGGGTAGTGTCGGTGACTGTTATACGTATTGGCTTCGTCGTTCTCACGCGAAGGGCCCTTACGTAGGTTCCCTGGAGCAGTTACCAGTGGCTCGCATACGGGCAGCGTCCCCGGCATTGTGAGCCCCAGCTGCATCATCGCTTCAGGGGTGCCGTGTGTCTGGACCCCATCCACTGAAGAAGCGAAGGCTACGAAGTGCGTACGTACAGCCCCAAGCCCGGCGATGTCACTCGCCAGTGGCACATCATTGACGCCGAGGACATCGTTCTCGGGCGTCTGGCCACGACGGCTGCGAACCTCCTCCGAGGCAAGCACAAGGCGATTTACGCCCCCCACATGGACATGGGCGACTTCGTCATCATCATCAACGCCGACAAGGTTCACCTGTCCGGCAACAAGAAGACCCAGAAGATGGCGTACCGCCACTCCGGGTTCCCGGGTGGTCTCCGCTCCGTCCGTTACGACGAGCTCCTCGCGAAGAACCCCGAGAAGGCCGTCGAGAAGGCCATCAAGGGCATGATCCCCAAGAACACCCTGGGCCGTCAGATGATCTCGAAGCTGAAGGTCTACGCGGGCGACCAGCACCCGCACGCTGCGCAGCAGCCGGTCCCGTACGAGATCACCCAGGTCGCGCAGTAGTTCCGGCCTCCCCCCAAAGACGTAAAGAAAGATCTGAGGAGAATCGTGGCCGAGACCACTGCAGAGACGCCCGTCGAGGGCACCGAGGTCACCGAGGGCGAAGAGACCTTCGCCGAGGTGACCACCTTCGAGTCGGAGGTCCCCGTCGAGGGTGAGTACACCTCCGAGTCGCTCGCGGGCCGCTTCGGCGACCCGCAGCCGGCGGCCGGCCTGGGCCGTCGCAAGAACGCCATCGCCCGCGTCCGGATCGTTCCGGGCACCGGCAAGTGGAAGATCAACGGTCGCACCCTTGAGGACTACTTCCCCAACAAGGTGCACCAGCAGGAAGTCAACGAGCCCTTCAAGGTGCTCGAGCTCGACGGCCGCTACGACGTCATCGCCCGCATCTCGGGTGGCGGCGTCTCCGGTCAGGCCGGCGCCCTGCGCCTCGGCGTGGCCCGCTCGCTGAACGAGGCGGACGTGGACAACAACCGCGCCACGCTGAAGAAGGCCGGCTTCCTCTGCCGTGACGACCGTGCGGTCGAGCGCAAGAAGGCCGGTCTCAAGAAGGCCCGTAAGGCCCCGCAGTACAGCAAGCGCTAAACCGCCTGCTCAACCGCGTTATACGTTCGCCCCGGCGGCACACTCGTGCTGCCGGGGCGTTCGTTTATTGGCGGTCACGGGCATATAACGGCATAAGGCATTCATACGCTTGTTGCTTACTTAGTCTGAATTTTTGCGTTTCGGAGCACCTTCGGAGGACACCAGTGGGACGACTCTTCGGCACGGACGGCGTGCGCGGTGTCGCCAATGCGGACCTGACGGCCGAGCTAGCGCTCGGCCTCTCGGTCGCGGCGGCGCACGTACTGGCCGAGGCGGGCACCTTCGAGGGCCATCGGCCGACGGCCGTGGTGGGCCGCGACCCGCGAGCCTCCGGAGAGTTCCTGGAAGCCGCCGTGGTGGCCGGCCTCGCCAGCGCGGGCGTCGACGTCCTGCGCGTCGGCGTGCTGCCGACCCCCGCTGTGGCCTACCTCACGGGTGTCCTGGGTGCCGACATCGGAGTGATGCTCTCCGCCAGCCACAACGCCATGCCGGACAACGGTGTCAAGTTCTTCGCCCGCGGCGGCCACAAGCTCGCCGACGAGCTGGAGGACCGCATCGAGACGGTCTACGAGCAGCACCGCACCGGCGAGCCGTGGGCCCGTCCCACCGGCGCAGGCGTCGGCCGGATCAGCGACTACGCCGAGGGCTTCGACCGCTATGTGGCCCACCTCATCGGCGTCCTGCCCAACCGGCTCGACGGCCTGAAGGTCGTCCTCGACGAGGCGCACGGCGCTGCCGCCCACGTCTCGCCCGAGGCCTTCGCACGGGCCGGGGCCGAGGTCATCACGATCGGTGCCGATCCGGACGGTCTGAACATCAACGACGGCTGCGGCTCCACGCACCTGTCGCTGCTCCGGGCCGCCGTCGTCGAGCACGGCGCCGACCTCGGCATCGCCCACGACGGCGACGCCGACCGCTGCCTGGCAGTGGACGGGGCGGGCGAGGAGATCGACGGCGACCAGATCCTGGCCGTGCTGGCCCTCGCCATGCGCGAGGCCGGGCAGCTGCGCAAGGACACCGTGGTCGGCACCGTGATGTCGAACCTCGGCTTCAAGATCGCCATGGAGCGCGAGGGCATCCAGCTGGTCCAGACGGCCGTCGGCGACCGTTACGTCCTGGAGTCGATGAAGGCCGAGGGTTACGCCCTGGGCGGCGAGCAGTCCGGACACGTCATCGTCCTGGACCACGCCACGACCGGCGACGGCACGCTGACCGGCCTCATGCTGGCGGCCCGCGTCACTGCCACCGGCCGTTCGCTCGCCGATCTGGCCGGTGTGATGGAGCGCCTGCCGCAGGTCCTCGTCAACGTGCCGGACGTCGACAAGTCCCGGGTGGCCACCTCCCCGGAGCTGGCCGCGGCCGTCGCCGAGGCCGAGCGCGAACTGGGCGCCACCGGCCGTGTGCTGCTGCGCCAGTCGGGTACGGAGCCGCTGGTACGGGTCATGGTCGAGGCGGCCGACATCGAGCAGGCGCGCGCGGTGGCCGGACGCCTGGCCGACGTGGTGAAGTCCGCGCTGGGTTAACAGGGACCGGTGCGGGGGGCGGGTGCGTGGACAGCGCGCACCCGCCCCCTACGCGTCCGCGTGCGCAGGCGGCTTCGGGTGCGTCCGCTGGTGGCGGAGGGTCACCACCCACAGGCCCTTCTGGACCAGCAGCGTCAGCGTCCCCGCGAGCACGATCCCGCCGAGGTTCGCCAGCAACTGCTGGATGGACCCGGTCATCTGGCTGTAGTCGCTGTAGCTGAACGCCACCGCCGCATTCGCCGCGGCGGGCACGGTCGTCACCGAGATCGCGACACCGATCAGCGCCCCGGACTTCGCCGAGGTCAGGGAGAGCGTCCCGGCGATGCCCGCGAGGAACGCCACCACGAACGACATCCAGTCCGGCTGCCAGACGAACGCCGTGTTCGGCCGGTCCGCCTCGATCATCGCGGCGTCGAACAGCCCGAGGACGTCCATCAGCCAGGCGAAGCCGGCCGTCAGGACCATCGCCGCGGCGAAACCGCCGACCAGGGCCCACAACGACCGCCACACCAGACGCGGGGCGCGCTGCACCAGGGCCGTGGAGATCCCGGCCAGCGGCCCGAACTCCGGGCCCACCGCCATCGCGCCCACGATCAGGATCGCGTTGTCGAGCATCACACCGCAGGCGGCGAGCATCGTCGCGACCGCGAGGAACGACACGTAGGTGATGCTGAACGTCGAGTCCTCGTGGGTGACGTCCGTCAGCTCCTCCCACAGCACCGCGTCCGCGCCCTCGCCCGGCGCCTCCTCCTCGGCCCGGTCGGCGCTCGCGGAGAGTGTCAGGTCCAGGTTCTCCACGGTGATCGACCCGTGCTCGTCGATCCCGAGCCGCCGCAGCGCCCCGATCAGCTCGTCGCCCGCCTCCCGCGCCACGTCGCACATCACCACGTCGCCCGCCGGGTTGCGCGCCACCCCCGGCAGCACCACGAGATGGGTGGTGCCGACGGTCCGCTCCAGCAGGCCCGTCACCTCGTCCGTACGGTCGGCCGGGACGATCAGGCGTAGATGCAGCACGGTGCACCCTTTCCGGGGTCAGAGCTTGCGCAGGGACAGCCGCTGGACCTTGTGGTCGGGGCCCTTGCGCAGCACCAGCGTGGCACGGCCCCGCGTCGGCGCGACATTCTCCACGAGATTGGGCTTGTTGATGGTCCGCCACATCGTCGCCGCGTACTCCATCGCCTCCGACTCGGAGACCTGGGTGTACTTGCGGAAGTACGAGGACGGGTCCTGGAACGCCGTCGCGCGCAGCTTGCGGAAGCGGTTGAGGTACCAGGTCTCGATGTCCTCGGGCCGCGCGTCCACGTACACACTGAAGTCGAAGTAGTCCGCGAGCCCGACCCGGGTGCGGCCGTCCTTGCCGGGCAGGGCCGGCTGCAGCACGTTCAGTCCCTCGACGATGAGGATGTCCGGGCGCCGTACGGTGAGCCGCTCGTCCGGCACGATGTCGTAGATCAGGTGCGAGTAGACGGGGGCCGTCACCTCGTCCTTGCCCGCCTTGATGTCGGCGACGAAGCGGGTCAGGGCGCGCCGGTCGTACGACTCCGGGAAGCCTTTGCGTGACATCAGCCCGCGCGAGTGGAGCTCCTTCATCGGCAGCAGGAAGCCGTCCGTGGTCACCAGCTCCACCCGGGGGTGCTCCGGCCAGCGGGCCAGCAGCGCCTGGAGGATACGGGCACTGGTGGACTTGCCCACCGCGACACTGCCCGCGACCCCTATGACGAACGGGGTCCCGCGCTGCTCCCCGTGCCCGTTGCCCGCGTCCCCGAGGAAGGTGTTCAGGGCGCTGCGCAGCCCGGAGGTGGCCTGGACGTACAGATTGAGGAGGCGCGAGAGCGGCAGGTAGACGTCCCGCACCTCGTCGAGGTCGATGACGTCCCCGAGCCCGCGCAGCCGCTCCACCTCGTCGGCGGTCAGCGGCAGCGGCGTCTTGTCGCGCAGCGCGCTCCACTCCGCCCGGGAGAGGTCGACGTACGGCGTCGCGGCGTTCTCGGCGCGTCGGTTCGTGCTCCGTGTCGGCGAAGTGATCACGGGTTCATTGTTGCGGGAGTTTTAACGGAGTGGGGGGTGGGGTCGGTCACGTGGGGGACGGGCGGGGGCCGGGTTCCGGCGGATGGGGGGTGGGGAGGGAGGCCTGCGGCGTGCCGCGCCATGCTGCACAAGACCGTGCATATTGTCCCATTTATGCTACGACTTCATTCTGTGCAGGCCGCCCGCCAACGGCGCGTGGCGCTGTCGACCGGAGCCCTGGCTCTGACGGCAGCGATCATGGCGATCTCCCTGCTGCCCGGCGCCGTGCCGGCCACGGGCAGCAGTGCCGCAGCCGTTTCGCCCACCCTGGTGGAGGAGACCTTCACCGGAGCGACCGCGAACGGAGACTTCGAAGCGGTGGGGCCGGCCTGCTTGACGGGCGCCGCGCCCGAGCAGCCGCCCGCAGGCAACACGCCGCATCCGCTGGGCGGTTGCTCCGACACGGCGGTGGGGCCCGTACCGCCCCGCAACGGGGCACCGTACGGCTACCTCCAGCTGACGGACGCCGGCAACGACCGGGCCTCTGCGGTGATCCACAACAAGGCGCTGCCCGCGAACGAAGGGCTGGAAGTCTCCTTCGACCAATGGCAGTACGGAGGCACGCCGGTCGCGAACCCGGCGGACGGCATCTCGTTCTTCCTGGTGGACGGGGCATCCGACCTGTCGGGGCCAGGGGCGTTCGGCGGGAGCCTCGGCTACGCCCAGAAGCTGCCGAACGACGACGCGAACATGGACTTCGTGCCAGGTGTCGACCATGGATATCTGGGCGTCGGCCTGGACGTCCTCGGGAACTACTTCGGAGACTGGGAACATCGCGGCAACGGCTGCGCGCGGCGTTCCCCCGCCGGTACGGGATTCCGCGTTCCGGGCCCGGGGAGCAACATGGTCACGGTGCGGGGGCCCGGCGACGGCACCGAGGGCTACTGCTTCCTGGCCGCCACCACCAGCAACCTGACGACGACGGCGCCGTGGCCGTCCACCCTTCCCGGCAAGCTCCAGGGGCCGACCACCGCGGCCGACCTCCCTGCGGGGACGACGCCCGAAGCGGCGCAGCAGATCCTGGAGGCGTCCCGCCGCACCGTGACGGTGCGCGTGAGCCCGGCCCCCGACCCGACGCTGACGGTGCTGGTCGACTTCCATGACGGGAACGGGACTCAGCAGGTCCTTGAGACGGCCGCTCCCCAGCCGGTCCCCGCCACGTACAAGTTCGGCTTCGGTGCGTCGACGGGGGGCTTCACCGACGTCCACCTCATCCGTACGCTCTCCGCCCGCTCGCTGAAACCCCTGCCGGAGCTCAATCTCGTGAAGCAGGTCAGCATCGCGGAGCCGCTGCCCGAGGTGATCGTGCCGGGGACGCGGGTGCCGTACGAATTCGTGGTGACGAACTCGGGGGGTACCGACCTCACCGACGTCACCGTCGACGACCCCACCGTCGGACCGGTGACCTGCCCGGATACCACCTTGGCCGCCGGAGCGACGATGACCTGCACGGCGTCCTACACCGTCACCGGTCGCGACGCCGGGCGCGGCTACATCTCCAACACCGCTGAAGCATCCGGCAGGAGCGGTGACGAGGCGGTCGTCTCCCCGCCGTCGAGTGTGGATCTGCCCCTGGGCGGCGTGGTCGGTCTGACCCTCGACAAGCAGGTGGACGACTCGCAGCCGTACGAACTCGGGGACGAGGTGGAGTACAGCTACGTGGTCGGCAACGTCACCGACAGCCCGGTCGAGGATCTCCGTATCCACGACGACCTCCTCGAAGGCGTCACCTGTGAGTCCACCACGCTGGCCGGGCAGGGGACACCGGGCGACAGCACCACCTGCACGGGCACCTATGTGGTGGACGAGGACGACGTGGAGCGGGGGAGCGTGGTGAACCACGCGGTCGCGACGGGCAACGGCGGCGCGGTGAAGTCGCCGCCGGACCGGGCGACGATTCAGGTCAGCACGTCCACCCCGACGCCGACTCCCACCCCGACTCCTACTCCGACCCACACCCACAGGCCCACCCACAGGCCTACTCCGACCCACACCCACAGGCCGACTCACAGTCCCTCTCCTACTCCGACCCACACCCACAGGCCGACTCACAGTCCCTCTCCTACTCCGACCCACACCCACAGGCCGACCCACAGTCCCTCTCCCACTCTGACCCACACCCACAGGCCCACCCACAGTCCCTCTCCGGCTCCCACGCACACCCAAAGCCCCACCCCGGCCCCCACGCACTCCCAGCCGTGGCCCGGCCCTACGTCCACGAACCCCGGCGATCACGGCGGCCAGATGCCGGACACGGGGGCGCCGATGCTCCTCCCGCTGGGCATCGCCGCAGCGGTCGCGGCCGCGGGCGGTGCGCTGATCCTGGTGCAGCGCCGGTCGAAGGCGACCCCGCACGGGTCGCAGAAGCGACGCTCGCACTGAGCGTGACCGCTTGACGGAAACAGGCCGGCCCGGCGCCCGCGATGGCGCCGGGCCGGCCTGCGTCCGGGTGCCTTGGGGCAGCGAAAAGGCCGGCCCGGCGCACAGGGCGCCGAGCCGGCCTTTCTCTGCGAGTTGGCAGTACTGGGAGTACTAGTCCGTGCCGGACTCCATCGCGGCGCGGTCCAGCATCTCGTCGGCTTCGGAGACCTCGCCGCGGGAGGCGATGGCCTGGGCGCCGCCCTCCGGCAGTGAGCCGATCAGGCCGGTGGCGGCGGCCTGGGCCGCGCCGATGGCCGGGTTGGCGGTGCCGATCAGGCCGAGGCCCGCGTACTGCTCCAGCTTGGCGCGGGAGTCGGCGATGTCGAGGTTGCGCATCGTGAGCTGGCCGATCCGGTCGACCGGGCCGAACGCGGAGTCCTCGGTGCGCTCCATGGACAGCTTGTCCGGGTGGTAGCTGAACGCCGGGCCCGTGGTGTCGAGGATCGAGTAGTCCTCGCCGCGCCGCAGCCGCAGCGTCACCTCGCCGGTGACGGCGGTGCCGACCCAGCGCTGGATCGACTCGCGCACCATCAGCGCCTGCGGGTCCAGCCAGCGGCCTTCGTACATCAGACGGCCGAGGCGGCGGCCCTCGTTGTGGTACTGGGCGAGGGTGTCCTCGTTGTGGATCGCGTTGACCAGGCGCTCGTACGCGGCGTGCAGCAGGGCCATGCCGGGGGCCTCGTAGATGCCCCGGCTCTTGGCCTCGATGATCCGGTTCTCGATCTGGTCCGACATGCCCATGCCGTGACGGCCGCCGATGCCGTTCGCCTTCATCACCAGGTCGACGGCGGAGTCGAACTTCTCGCCGTTGATGGTGACCGGGCGGCCCTGGTCGAAGCCGATCGTGACGTCCTCGGTCTCGATCTCGACCGAGGGGTCCCAGAACTTCACGCCCATGATCGGGTCGACGGTCTCCACGCCGGTGTTCAGGTGCTCCAGGGTCTTCGCCTCGTGGGTGGCGCCCCAGATGTTGGCGTCGGTGGAGTACGCCTTCTCCGTGCTGTCGCGGTAGGGCAGGTCATGGGCGACCAGCCACTCCGACATCTCCTTGCGGCCGCCGAGCTCGGTCACGAAGTCCGCGTCCAGCCAGGGCTTGTAGATCCGCAGGTGCGGGTTGGCGAGGAGACCGTAGCGGTAGAACCGCTCGATGTCGTTGCCCTTGTACGTGGAGCCGTCGCCCCAGATCTGTACGTCGTCCTCGAGCATCGCCCGCACCAGGAGCGTGCCGGTGACGGCGCGGCCGAGCGGCGTGGTGTTGAAGTACGCCCGCCCGCCCGAGCGGATGTGGAACGCCCCGCAGGTGAGCGCGGCCAGCCCCTCCTCGACGAGCGCCGCACGGCAGTCGACCAGACGCGCGAGCTCGGCGCCGTAGGCCTTGGCGCGGCCGGGCACGGAGGCGATGTCGGGCTCGTCGTACTGACCGATGTCGGCGGTGTAGGTGCACGGGACGGCACCCTTGTCGCGCATCCACGCGACCGCGACCGAAGTGTCGAGGCCGCCCGAGAAGGCGATGCCGACGCGCTCGCCGGTGGGCAGGGAGGTGAGGACCTTAGACATAGGAAGATTATGCATCACCTCGCATGATCATGCAACACGAGGTGGATTCTGTGCTTCCGGACCCGTCTGCGGGGCCGCGCAGCCGGGTCCCGCGTGTCACTCCTCCCTGTGATTGTCGCCCCGTCGCAGCACCGGCGCGCGAAGTCGTTCGGCGGAGCGCGTGAAAGCGCAGCTCAGGGGGGTTTCGGACAGGGTGGCGACGCCCCGCCCGGACGCTGCGCCGCGGGCCGAAAGGATCCGGAGTGCCCGGGCTCCTCAGCACGGCTGTTCCGCCCGCCAGTTCGTTCGCCCTGGTCGACGGCGTGGCAGGCGCCGGAGCCGGCCTGGAACGCTGTACGGAACTGCTGCGGGGCATGGGACATCATGTGGCCGGTGCCTGGGTCATCGTCGACCGGCACGACGGCACCGCCGACCGGCTGGCCCGCCTGGACGTGCCCCTGCACACCCTGCTGACCATCCGGCAGATCGGATCAGCGGCCCCACCGCCCGGCCGGGCGGGCGCGGCATCCTCCGGGACGAAGGCAAGAACGGACGTGGCACCATGACCGACCTCTCCACCCTGCTCGCCGAGAACCGCTACCCCGGGCGAGGGGTGCTCTGCGCCCGCACGCTCTCGGGCGACGTGTGCGGCGGCTACTTCCTGACCGGCCGCAGTGCCGCCTCCCGGGACCGCACCCTGCTGCCCCAGGGTGACGAACTGGTGGTGGCCCCGGCCGCCGCGACCGCGCACGACGCGCTGCGCCACTACGTCGCGGCCCAGCAGACCGCCGACTGGCTGGTGTTCGGCAACGGCGAGCAGGTGTCCACCGTGGCGGACCGGCTGCATGCCGGTGCGTCGGCCGCCGATTCGCTCGGTGACCTCGCCTACGAACCCGACCCGCCGATCCTCACCTCCCGGATCACCGCGCTGCTCAGCAGGCGGGCGCCGAACGCCGCGGTGTTCGGCGCCGCCCGCCCCAGCAGCGGATCCCGGACCTCCGCCAACGTCATGACGCTGACGGTGAAGGACCTGGAGCCGGGTGAAGTCGTTCTGTTGACCACCTACCGCTCGGACGGCGTCGACGTGGCGACGGCGCAGCCTTTCGCCGAGTCCGTCACCCGGGCCCGGACTCCGGAGGAGCTGCTCGACGAGCTGTGGACCTCGCTGTCCGGGGAGTACCGGATCGCCGCCGCGGTCCTCGACCCGGGAGCGAGCCCCGGCGCAGCCCTCCTGCGATCCGCCTGACGCCTGTGCGGGCTCCAGGGGGCGACGTCCGTGCGGAGGCCGAGCCCCCTGGCGCCTATGCGGGCCTGCCCCCACTCACCCCACCGTCAGCACCGCGTTCCCCCGCACCCGCCGCCCCCGGATGTCCGCGATGACCTCGCCGGTCCGCGACCAGTCCCGGACCGAGCCGATCTCCGGGTGCAGCCGCCCGCCGGCCACCAGCCGGACCAGCGTGGTGAGGTCGTCGGCGTACGTCGTGTCCGCGCGGGTGTAGTCGAAGTGGGCGATACGGGCCTGGGCCGGGCCCTTGAAGAAGTCGAAGAAGTCCAGCGTCACCGGCGTACGGCTCGCCTGGCCGAACCAGACCAGCAGCCCGCCCGGGGCCAGCCGGGCCAGGGCGGCGGGCATGGAGTCGCCTCCCACCGACTCCAGGACGATGTCGTACGGACCCCGTACCTCGTCCGTTGACGTCACTACGGCGGAAGCGCCCAGGTCCAGCAGTCTCGCCCCGCGCTCCGGCGTCGCACTGACCGCCGTCACCGCCGCGCCCGAGGACGCCGCCAGCTCCGTGACGTAGTGGCCGACGCCCCCGCTCGCCCCGGTGATCAGCAGCCGCCGGCCCGCCACCGGGCCCGCCGCCCGGAGCAGCCGGAGCGCGGTGATGCCCGCCAGGGGGAGGGCCGCCGCGGTCACCGCGTCGATGCTGTCCGGGAGTTCGGCGATGCTGTGGACGGGTACCGCGACGCGCTCAGCCCAGCCGTACGCGGGCGGGTGGGCCACCACACGGGTGCCCGCCGCCGGGCCCGTGCCGTCGGCCGCGGCCCGTACGACCGTGCCGGCGACATCCTTGCCGGGCCGCCAGCCCGCCCACCGCCGGTCCAGGTGCCCGTCCAGCTGGAACGTCTCGCCCCGGTTGACCGAGTACGCCTCCACCGCGACCAGTACTTCCTCGGCAGCCGGATCGGGCTCCGGAGCCTCGCCCAGGAGGACCAGGCCATCGGTCGTGGGGATCACCGCTCTCATCGGATGCCCCTTCCTCACGCGAAGACGACGGTCTGGGCGTGCAGCGTGTCGAAGTGCTCGCGGACCGAGGCGATGCGGCCGCTCCGTACCGTGAACACGGCCAGGCAGTGCTGGTCGTACCTGGCCCCCTTCCGGGTCAGACCCCGCGTGTTCCATTCCGCCAGGACGCGCTCACCCTCCGCGATCACGCCCTCGAACTCGATCTCCAGCGACTCCGGCACCAGCCGGGCGGCCATCTGCGCCACGAACTCGTCGAAGATCTCGTCCGGCCCGGTCCACGTGCCCGACACCGGCAGGTCCCCGGCGAGCGTCCAGGTGACGTCGGCGTCGAAGAACGCCCGCAGCCGGTCCATGTCACCCGCGGCAAGCGTGTGCATGTAGTCGAGGACGACGTCCTTGGGGGTGGGGGTGGGGGTGGTTTCCATGATTGCGGTGGCCCTTCCTGCGGCTTCTGCGCTCTGATTCCTGAAGGCTAGGAAGGGGAGGTCCGGACAGGGAAAGACCTGTTCTCGATCGGTCCAGAACCGGTCGGCATCACCGCTGGTCAGCCGGGGCTCGTATGCTGCTGCGCATGTCAGAACTGCGGCGCCTGCGCTACTTCCTGGCCGTGGCCGGGGAACGCAACTTCACCCGCGCCGCCGAGCGCCTCCACATCGCCCAGCCCGCCCTGAGCAGGCAGATACGCGAACTGGAGAAGGAGTTGGGCGTCCAGCTCCTCGACCGCACCACCCACTCCGTCGAACCGACCGAAGCGGGAAGGGTGTTGATGGAGCGAGGCACCGCACTCTGCGAGGACGCCGACCGGCTCTGGCGCGACGTACGCGGCTTCGCCGAAGGCGAGCACGGCACGCTGGCCTTCGGGTACAGCATGAGTACGAGTTACGAGACGGCCCCCGCACTCCTCGCCGCCCTGGCCGGACGGCTGCCGGGCCTCACCGTCACCACGCGCCTGCTCCCCACCGCCGAGATCCTGGCCGCGGTCGCCGACGGCACCCTCGACGCCGGCCTCGTCCGCTGCCCGCCGCCCACTCCCGAGCTGGTGCGGACGCTCGTGCGGCTGGAGCCGCAGGGCGTCCTCATGGCCGCCGGACACCGCCTCGCAACCGAATCCGTCATCGACCCCGCCGCTCTCACCGCCGAGACCCTCCTCGTCCACCCCCGCGAGGCCAACCCCGGCCACTACGACGCGATCACCGGAATCCTGGACCGGGTCGGCGTCCACCCGGAACTGATGCTGCGCCCGCTGTCGTTCGACGCCGGTCACACCCCGGTGGTGCGCGGCGACGCGGTCTCCGTGGTCGGCGGTTCGGCCGCGTCGAGCCTTCCCGCAGGCCTGGTGTGGAGGCCGTTGTCCGGGGGAGCCGTCATCGAGCTGCACCTTCTGACGAGGGGGCGGGGTGCACGACCCGTCGTGGCCCAACTCCTTCGTACGGCCCGCGAGACGGCTCGTTCGGGCGGCTGGCTGCGGTCGCCGGACGCGGCGGCTAGGCCGTAGCGGCGAGCTCCCACCGGCACTCGGCGCAGTTCCCCGGTTCCGGGGCTCTGAAGGCGCGTTCGCAGCCGTCGCAGTTCTGCAGCGGGTCGTAGAGCGGGGACCGGCCGGTGGGCGGGAGCGGCGGCGGGAGCTGTTTGGTCAGCCTGTGCCCGAGGAACTTGACCGGGTACTTCAGGGGCACGGGCAGGTCCGTCGTGAGCACTTGCCTGATGGCGGCGGGGGTGGCCTTGCGTTCGAGCCAGGCGGCGATGGCGGGGGTGAGCGTTTGGACGTCGTCCTCGGAGAGGTCGAACGCGGTCGCCCGGTGGTTCAGGGCGACCAGGAGCGCCGAGGCCGTCCGGTCCAGCTCGGGACTCGGCGTCTCCGGCAGGGGGAGGGGCGGGGTCGGCCTCGGCGGCGCCGACGGGGGCTCGGGCGTCAACGAGGGCGGCGTCGAGTCGAGAGCGATGTGGGCGGTTCTCGGGGCCTTTTCAGGTGCTGTAGGCGCCCGCTTCGCTCCTGACTTCACCGCCGGGCGGGCCGTTTGCGTTGCCGTGCAGGGCTGGTTGAACGAGGTCGTGCGGGTGACGACGCGGCCGGACGGGAGACGTTCGCGGGTGCGCTTGAGGTAGCCGTGCGATTCGAGTTCGCGCAGCGCTCCGGCGATACGGGCCTCGCTCTCCGGGAAGCGCTCGACCAGGCACTTGATGCCGACCTTCGCCCCGGCGGGCAGCGACTGGATGTGCGTGGCGAGGCCGATCGCGATGAGCGAGAGCTCGTGGTGCTGGGCGAGGTGGTTGCCGATGACCGTGAAGTGGCTGCTGTGGCGCACCTTCACGTGGACGACGCCGCCGGACGGGGCACGGGAGGGCGCGCGGGAGGGGGAGATATCCTGCTGGGTATCCATCGGGAAGCTTTCCTCTTCCTCGGTGGTCAGGCCCTCGCTCGGGATGCCAATCCCGGCGGGGGCCGTCACAGTCTGAAGTTCGGTTTCGTGAGCATATGCCAGGCAACCGGGGCGGAATCCAGCCCTGTTGGCCAACCTCACCCGTGCGAGTGACGGGCGCTCGCGACGCGCTCGCGGGTGAGCGGGGGGCCTGCTGAGGTCCACCCGGGTGGGGTTGGGCTTGGTTGGTTTCTTCTTCTCAAAGGACTTAAAAGCCTTTTACGTCGTGAGCCGCCGCGTCGCGGTCGACCGCGTCGTACTTCATCGCGTCGCGGCTCACCGGGTCGTGGTTTCCCGACCCGGTGAGCGCGATCTCCGCCCAGACGGTCTTGCGCGGGAACGGCCCGTTTTCGATGCCCCAGCGTGTGGCCAGTGCCTCGACGAGCAGCAACCCGCGCCCGCACTCGGACGGTTCGGCCCGGCCTCCTGGACGCGGGGCAGTTGGTCCCCGCGCGCATCCGCCACCTCGATACGCAGCGTGTCCCCGTCGACCGTCAGCAGGACGCGGAAGTCCCGCCCGGGTACGTATCCGTGCAGCGCCGCATTGGCCGCCAGTTCGGCGACGACATGGCTCGCGTCGTCCAGCGGCAGGCCCCAGGAACGGAGCTGCTCGGTGGCCAGCAGCCGGGCGAGCCGGGCGCCCCGACGGGTCGCGGAGAGCTGTACGGCGAACTGGCCGCTGCGGGCACGCGGTTGGGTGATTTCTCGGTTCACGTCACTCAGCGTGGCCGCCCGCGCCTACCCTGAACAGCATCGACACGTGTACGGACGGTGACTGTCCAGCGGCTGTACGGACCTGTCCCACGCGTACAGCGGTCGGGTGCCGGTCACGGGTGGAGGCGGGTGGCGTATGGGTGTCAACGACGGTACGGACGGCTCAGGGTGGGACGTCGCACCCGAAGATGATTCGGGTGCGGTGATCGCGGCGGTGGGCCGGCAGATCCGGCTCTGGCGAGAGGCGGCGGGGTTACGCGCTGCGGAGCTCGGTGAGGTGATCGGATACGGGGAGAACCTCGTCTACAAGGTGGAGGCCGGGACGCGGATTCCGAAGCCGGAGTTCCTGGACCGTACGGACGAGGCGGTGGGCGCGGGCGCCTGGGCCGACTTCGTCTCGTACGCATCGGCCAACTGACCGGTACACAGTCCGCGCACGCCCCCAGGACCTGCCGCGCACCTTCGCGCCGCAGGTCCTGGATGCAGCCGACTCGTGACCCGTAACCCCACCGCGCGGGGCGGTTCTTCGTGTCGGCCCACGGGGACAGGGGAAGGGCGGTGCGTTCGCGGCTCCTCAGTCGATGCAGAACTCGTTGCCCTCGATGTCCTGCATCGGGATGCAGGAATCAGTACCGTCATACAGCGTTTGCAGGTGTACCGCGCCGAGCGGGACCAGACGTGCGCACTCGGCCTCAAGTACGGCGAGCCGTTCCTCGCCCACGAGTCCGGTGCCGACCCGCACGTCGAGATGCAGACGGTTCTTGGCGGCCTTCCCTTCGGGGACGCGCTGGAAGTACAGGCGCGGGCCCACCCCTGACGGATCGATACAGGCGAACCACGCGTCCCGCTGCTCAGGTGGCAGCGAGAGCTTGAATTCGTCCCACGTGGCAAACCCGTCCGGTGGGGGCGGTACGACGTATCCCAACACCTCGCACCAGAAGCGAGCGAGGCGCTCGGGCTCCGCGCAGTCGAAGGTGACTTGGAACTGCCTGATCGATGCCATCGGCCCTCCACGTGCTGGTCAACGAGACCCCGGATGTCCACGACGCGTGGAGATGCGGACGCGCCACCAGGGATGCATCGATGGCCCCCTGTCGTCGTGCAACGTGGTGATCTCGGTCAAGGCGGGCGAGCCTGCCACGCGATCATCCGAACCTCAACCAAATTTTCCACCTGCTGACGGGGTCCGGCCCGGCTCAGTGGTCGACCATCACCTGGCGGACCTCGACGGGCTGCTGGGTCGGTACGCCACCGGGGCCGGGGACCGCGGAGATGCGGGCGGCGATCTCCAGGGCTCGTGCCTCGGACTCGACGTCGAAGATGTTGAACCCGGCCAGGAACTCCTTGAACTCGGCGTACGGACCGTCGGTCACCATCGGGGCCGCCGCGCCGTCCGCCCGGACGATCCTGGCCTGGCTCGGGTCCGCGAGGGCGGTGAAGGAGACCATCTCGCCGCTCTCGGTCAGCTCCTTCGAGAGGGCCTCGTAGTAGTTGAAGTGCGCCGCGATGTCGCCGGGCGCCCATGTGTCCATCGGCTCGTCGAACACTCCGCCGTCGTGGTTGACCAACAGCATGAACTTCGGCATGAGAACTCCTCGGTGGTGTGCGCAGCGCCCTTGCGACGCTCCCACCCCACGAACGGGGCCGACGGGCGATTCTCTACATCGTTAGTGAAGATCCTCGAAGATTCTTTTCCCGGTCCGGAGGCGCTTGTCGGTCATCGCCACGCGGCGATGACGTCCTCCGGTCCCCAGTGCGCGGTCAGTCCCTCGGCAGCCGCGCCCGTCGGAGGTCGACGGCTGACGGCGACCAGCGCGGCAGCCTCCGCCCCCGGTACCTGCTGTGCGGAGGCGACGAGTTCGGCGAGATCGCGTGTCCCGAACGGTGTCTCGTCGCGCCACTTCACCGACCCCACGAAGGACACGCGGCGCGCCACGGGCCGGCTGTCCGCGCCGATGAGGTCGACTTCGGGGTTGTTCTGCCTGTTCCACCAGCCACCGACCTCGACGGCCTCGGGGAAGAGGCCGTCGGGGATCCGGCGGGCGAGTGACTCCCTGATCACCGGCTCCACCGCGCGTCCCCGCCACGACGGCCAGGAACGCTGAATACGTGCGGCTGAGACCTCGCCCCTGCCTCTCTCCGCCTGCGCGACGGCGTCCTCCAGATGTGCGAGCCAGAAGCGCAGATAGGTGTCCGCGATGCGGTAGCGCTTGAGCTTGGGGGCCGCACGTGTGGACAGGGGGAGATCGGCGGCCACGATCCGCTTCGCCTCGGTGAGTTCGGTCAGTATCGGGGCGAGCGTGCCGTGTGCCAGGGCGCGCCCGTCGGCGCCCCCCGTGCTTGCCGCGATACCGGAGAACGTCCGCTCGCCGGAGCCGATCGCCCGGAGCACCCGGCCTGCCTGGAGGCGAGCGGGAAACTCCGCCGCGAGGGATCGCTCACCCGTCGTGAGCAGGACCGATGAGGGGTCCTCCACCTGGCGGTCCAGATATCCGGCGACTGATTCCCCGGTCCGCCAGCCGGTCACGACTTCGGGGAAGCCCCCGGTGACGAGATAGGCGTCGAGTGCTGCCGCGGCATCCAGCCCCGTGGAGTCCTGTACGTCGGCAGGACTGAGCGGCCCCACCGTGTACTGGCCGGCCCGACCGTAGAACGGATGGTCGTACGACGTCAGCCGGTCCATCATCGCCATATCGGATCCGAGCAGCAGCAGGAGCACCGGTTTCGTGGACAGGTGCATGTCCCACGCCGTCTTGAGTGCCGCGTCGAACCCCGGGTCCGACTCCGACAGCCAGGGGACTTCGTCCAGTACGAGAATCACCGGCTCGTCCGCGGGCAGGGCGGCCGCGACGGCGGCCAGCGTCCGGACCCAGTCCTCGGGGGCGGCGGCGTGTTCCAGCGCCGATCCGTGGTCCCGCATCCCCTGGCCACCGGCGACGGCGTCGAACAGCGCACGCCGTGCGAGGGGAGCAGGCTGACTTCGGGTCGCCTGGAAGAAGACGTACGGCTGCCCGGACCGTGCGCAGAACTCCTGTACGAGCCGCGTCTTGCCGATCCGCCGTCGGCCCTTGATCACCAGTGCCTGCCCGGCGCTGCCGCCGGTCGCCGAGACGACGCGCTCCAGCCATGCTCCGAGGATGCGCAGCTCACGGGTGCGTCCGGTGAAGGCCACGGGCTCTCCTGAAGTAGGAATGGCTCAAAGTATGAGCCGTTCCTACTTTACCGCTCGTCGCCTCGGGCTACCCCCGGAACGGCCGGTACGTCAGCTGCTTGACGCGCCGCAGGAACGGCATCGATTCCACGTGCTCGACGCCCTCCAGCGCGCCCAGGTGTTCGCTCAGGTAGCGGTACAGGTGGCCCGTGTCGCGGGTGATCACCACCGCCACCAGGTTGGACGGGCCCGTGGTCGCCGCCGCGTAGGCGACCTCCGGGTGGGTGGCGAGCGCCTCGCCCACCGTGTGGAGGGCGCGCGGTGCGGCGGTGATGCACAGCATGGTCGGGTGGCGGAAGCCGAAGGGGGCGGCGTCGAACTCGACGTCCACGTAGAGCGCGCCCGAGGCCACGAGCCGGTCCATGCGGCGTCTCACCGCGGATTCGGAGCGGCCCGTCGCCTTCTGGAGTTCGGGGTACGTGGCCCGGCCGTCCGCCTCCAGGGCGGCGACCAGCGGTTCGTCCTCGGCGGTGATGACGGCCGGGCCGGGGTGGTCCGGGAGGGGTGTGGTGGCGGTGAGGGCGGCTGCCTGGCCGGGGGAGAGCGCGCCGCTCTTGTGGAGCCAGCCGGACGGGCCGCCGTAGAAGCGGTGCAGCAGCTGGTGGGCGCGGATGTCGACGATGTGCGGGGTACGCGGCAGCTTGCCGAGGAGCAGGTCGTCCGCGTCGTCCCGGGAGCGGACGTTCGCCGTGCAGGTCACCTCCGTGCCGCCCGAAGTGAGGCCGATCCACGCCGTGTCCGGGCGCTTGGCCAGGGCTTCGGCGATGGCTGTCGCGCCCTCGGGCGCGCAGCGCACGCGCAGCAGCCAGTGGTCGAGCGAGTCCTCGGCGGCCGCGCAGCGGACCCCGACGACCCGGAGGTCCGCCTCGGAGCGCAGCCGGCGGAAGCGGCGGGCCACGGTCTGGTCGGAGACGCCGAGCACGGTCGCGATCCGGCTGAACGGGGCGCGGGCGTCCAGCTCCAGCGCGTGCAGGATCTGGAGGTCGAGGGCGTCGCCCACGGTGTCGGATTCCATGGGTGCTTGCCTCGTTCATGTCGAATTCCGGCGCTTGATGGCCTCCGGCCGGTGGTTTCGGCCGCACCTCTCCGATCGTACGGGAGTGGTCGCCGGCCACACCGAAGCCGTACAGGCGTACAGGGAGAAACACATGCGCAAGTGGGGGCCGCTCACCGCGGTCTGTCTGGGAACGTTCATGCTGCTGCTCGACGTCACGATCGTCATCGTGGCGCTGCCCGACATGGCACGGGCGCTGGAAGCGTCGCTCTCCGATCTGCAGTGGGTCATCGACGGCTACGCGCTCGCGCTCGCCGCGCTGCTCCTGGGCATCGGGGCCGCCGCCGATCTGCTCGGGCGGCGCCGGGTCCATGTCGCGGGCGTCGTGCTCTTCGCCGTCGCTTCGCTGGCCTGCGGGCTCGCCTCGTCGCCCGCGCTGCTGGTGGCCGCGCGCGGGGTCCAAGGGGTGGGCGCGGCCGCGATGTTCGCGACCACGCTGCCGTTGCTCGCCTCCGTCTACCAGGGCAGGGAGCGGTCCGTCGCGCTCGGGCTGTGGGGCGCGGTGAGCGGGGGCGCCGCAGCGATCGGGCCGGTGGTCGGCGGACTGCTGACCGAGGGGCCCGGGTGGCGCTGGATCTTCTTCGTGAACCTTCCGGTCAGTGTCGCCGCGGTCTGGCTGACGGCCCGGACGGTGCCCGAGTCGCGCGGTGCACGGGGCCGGCGGATCGACTGGGCGGGGACCGCGAGCTTCGCGGTGTTCGCGGCGGCGGCGACGTACGCCGTCGTACGGGCGGGGAGCCTGGGATGGACGTCGGGGCGCACGCTCGCTACGTTCGGGATCGCCGTGCTCGCCCTGCTCTGCTTCGTGTTCGTCGAACGGCGCGTCGAACACCCGTTGCTGGAGCTGTCGTTGTTCCGGAAGTCCGCGTTCACCGGCGTGATGGCCGGGGCGCTCGCGTACAACATGGCGGCCTTCGCCGTACTGCCGTACACCTCGATCTGGCTGCAGACCGTGCTCGGGCTCAGCCCCGTCCAGGGCGGCCTGGCGCTCCTGCCGCTGGCCGCGACGGCGTTCGTGGTGGCGGCCGTCGGCGGGCGGCTGCTGCACGGGGTGCAGCCGAGGCTGACCATCGGCGTCGGGCTCGCCCTGATCGGTGTCGGCACACTCGGCCAGGCGGTCCTCGGCGCGGGCTCCTCGTGGCCGGCGCTGCTGCCGGGGCTCGTGGTCGCGGGCATCGGCACCGGGCTGGTGTCCCCGGCCCTCGCGGGCGCCGCGCTCGCGGCGGTGGAGCCGGAGCGGGCGGGCATGGCGGGCGGCGCGGTCAACACCTTCCGGCAGCTCGGGTACGCCTTCGGGGTGGCGGTGTTCGGGACGGTGCTGACCTCCCGGATGGGGGAGACGCTGAGCGAGGGGCGGTCCCACGCCCTCGCGGGCGGCGGTGCGCCGGGGCTGCGGGCGGCGGGGGTGCCGGAGCAGGCGCTGCGGGCGGCGTTCGCGTCGGGGCTGAACACCGCGGCCGTGGTGGCCGGAGTGGTGGGGATGGTCGCCGGGGTGGCGGTGCTGGTGCTGGTGAAGGGAGCCCCGAAGGGTGCCGGGCGCCCGGTGCCGGAGGCGTCGCGGGTGCCCGCGCGGTAGATGGGGGCCGGGCCCGACGGGCTCGAAGTGCCCGACCGGCCTGGTTGGTGGGCTTGAAATAGTGGTTGCTTCTGCGACTATGCGAAGAACAGGGGCTGGTGACCAGGAAAGGACCACTATGTGCGGAATCGTGGGTTACGTCGGTGGGCAGTCGGCGCAGGACGTCGTCGTCGCCGGTCTCAAACGGCTGGAGTACCGGGGGTACGACTCCGCCGGGATCGCGATCCTCGCCGACGGGGGGCTGGCCGCCGCCAAGAAGGCCGGGAAGCTCGTCAACCTGGAGAAGGTGCTGGTCGAGCGGCCGCTGCCGGCCGGGAGCGCCGGGATCGGGCACACCCGGTGGGCCACCCACGGCGGCCCCACCGATGTCAACGCCCACCCGCACCTCGACAACGCCGGACGCGTCGCCGTCGTCCACAACGGGATCATCGAGAACTTCGCCGCCCTGCGCGCCGAGCTCGGCCGGCGCGGCCACGACCTGCTCTCCGAGACCGACACCGAGGTCGTCGCCCACCTCCTCGCCGAGGCGTTCTCGCAGAGCGCGGACCCGGCGGAAGCGATGCGGCAGGTCTGCCGGCGCCTCGAAGGTGCGTTCACGCTCGTCGCCGTGTTCGCGGACGCGCCCGACGTGGTGGTCGGGGCCCGGCGGAACTCGCCGCTCGTCGTCGGGGTGGGCGACGGCGAGGCCTTCCTCGCCTCCGACGTCGCCGCGTTCATCGCCCACACCCGCTCCGCGATCGAGCTCGGCCAGGACCAGGTGGTCGAGCTGCGGCGGGAGGGGGTCGTCGTCACCGGGTTCGACGGGGAGCCCGCCGAGGTGCGTGCGTACCACGTGGACTGGGACGCCTCCGCCGCCGAGAAGGGCGGCTACGCCTCCTTCATGCTCAAGGAGATCGCCGAACAGCCCAAGGCCGTCACCGACACCCTCCTCGGCCGGATCGACCCGGAGGGCACACTCCACCTCGACGAGGTGCGGATCACGCGGGGTGAGCTCCGCGAGGTCGACAAGGTGGTGATCGTCGCCTGCGGGACCGCGTTCCACGCCGGGATGATCGCCAAGTACGCCATCGAGCACTGGACCCGGATCCCGTGCGAGACCGAGCTCGCCAGCGAGTTCCGCTACCGCGACCCGATCCTTGACCCGCACACCCTCGTCATCGCCATCTCGCAGTCCGGCGAGACGATGGACACCCTGATGGCGCTGCGGCACGCCCGCGAACAGGGCGCGAAGGTCCTCGCCATCTGCAACACGAACGGCTCGACCATCCCCCGCGAGTCCGACGCCGTGCTCTACACGCACGCCGGTCCCGAGGTCGCCGTCGCCTCCACCAAGGCGTTCCTGACCCAGCTCGTCGCCTGCTATCTCGTCGCCCTCTATCTCGGCCAGGTGCGCGGGACCAAGTGGGGCGACGAGGTCCGTACCGTCATCCGTCAGCTCTCCGAGATCTCCGGGTCCGTCGACCGGGTCCTGGCGACGATGGAGCCGGTGCGTGAGCTGGCCCGGTCGCTCGCCTCGCACGACACCGTGCTCTTCCTCGGCCGGCACGTCGGCTATCCGGTCGCCCTGGAAGGCGCGTTGAAACTCAAGGAGCTCGCGTACATGCACGCCGAGGGCTTTGCCGCCGGCGAGCTCAAGCACGGGCCGATCGCGCTCATCGAGGACGG
Source organism: Streptomyces sp. NPDC087901 (assembly GCF_044742205.1). Classification (NCBI taxonomy): domain Bacteria; kingdom Bacillati; phylum Actinomycetota; class Actinomycetes; order Kitasatosporales; family Streptomycetaceae; genus Streptomyces; species Streptomyces sp. NPDC087901. The sequence goes on along the minus strand of NZ_JBIUUC010000003.1, from coordinate 463,813 downwards.
GCTGCCGGTCGTCGTCGTGGTGCCGTCCCCGGCGGGGCGCTCGGTGCTGCACGGCAAGATCGTGTCGAACATCCAGGAGATCCGGGCCCGCGGCGCCCTCACCGTCGTCATCGCCGAGGAGGGCGACGAGGAGGTCGTTCCGTACGCCGACCACCTCATCCGGATCCCCGCAACGCCTACTCTGCTTCAGCCGCTGGTCGCCACCGTGCCGTTGCAGGTCTTCGCCTGCGAGCTGGCGACGGCCCGCGGCAACGAGGTGGACCAGCCGCGCAACCTGGCGAAGTCCGTCACCGTGGAGTGAGTCGTGAGCGAGCAGTGAGGGTGCGTACGTGATCATCGGGGTCGGGATCGATGTGGCGGAGATCGAGCGGTTCGACGCGGCGCTGGAGCGTACGCCGCAGATGGCTCAACGCCTTTTCGTGGAGAGCGAGTTGCTGCTGCCCGGCGGTGAGCGGCGCGGGATCGCCTCGCTGGCCGCCCGGTTCGCCGCGAAGGAGGCCCTCGCCAAGGCGCTCGGCGCGCCCGGCGGGCTGCTGTGGACGGATGCCGAGGTGTACGTCGAGGAGACCGGGCAGCCCCGGCTGCGGGTCCGCGGCACGGTCGCCGCGCGCGCCGCGGAACTGGGCGTACGGCAGTGGCACGTGTCGCTGAGCCATGACGCGGGCATCGCCTCGGCGGTGGTGATCGCGGAGGGCTGAGCCGACGCGTGCGCGCGGATTCCTGCGTACGTTGGAGCCATGCGTACCGCTTACAGCGTCTCGACCGTACGGGCCGCCGAACAGGCCCTGATGGCACGGCTCCCGGAGGGTGCGCTGATGCAGCGCGCCGCCGCCGGACTCGCCGCCGCCTGCGCCGATCTGCTGCGGCGCGGCGGCCGCGTCTACGGCTCCCGGGTCGTCCTCCTCGTCGGCAGCGGCGACAACGGGGGCGACGCGCTGTACGCGGGGGCCCGGCTGGCCCGGCGCGGCGCGGGCGTCGTGGCCGTACGCGTCTCGCCCGGCCGGGCCCACGAGGGCGGGACCGCGGCGTTGCTGGCGGCCGGCGGGCGGGTGATGGACGGCGGCGATGTCGCCCCGCACCGCGACTGGGGCGGGCACATCGACCTCGTCGTGGACGGCATCACCGGCATCGGCGGGCGCGGCGGACTGCGGCCCGACGCCGCCGCCGTGGTGGAGCACTACGCGGCCCACGGGGTGCCCGTCGTCGCCGTCGATCTGCCGAGCGGCGTCGAGGCCGACACCGGCGAGGTGCTGGGGGCCGCCGTGCACGCGGACGCCACCGTCACCTTCGGCGCGTACAAGCCGGGGCTGCTCGTCGACCCGGCCGCCGAACGGGCCGGAGCCCTGCACCTCGTCGACATCGGGCTCGGCGCCGAACTGCCGGACGTACCCGATCTGGAGGCGCTCCAGTACGCGGACGTCGCCGCGCTGCTGCCCGTGCCCGCCGCGGAGAGCGACAAGTACCGGCGCGGCGTCGTCGGGATCGTCGCCGGATCGGCCCGATACCCGGGGGCGGCGGTGCTGGCCGTCTCCGGGGCGCTGCGCGGCGGGGCGGGGGCCGTGCGCTACGTCGGGCCGGGGGCCGACGCCGTGATCGCGCGGCATCCGGAGACCCTGGTCCACGCGGGCCCGCCGTCGAAGGCCGGGCGCGTGCAGGCGTGGGTGGTCGGGCCGGGGCTCGGCGACGGCACGGACGCCGTCGGGGCGGTCTCCGACGTGCTGGCCACGGACGTGCCCGTGCTCGTCGACGCGGACGGGCTGCGGCTGCTGGACGCCGCCGTCGTGCGGGCGCGCACCGCGCCCACCGTCCTCACCCCGCACGCCGGGGAGGCAGCGGCGCTGCTCGGCGTACCGCGCGAGGAGGTCGAGGCGGGGCGACTCGCCGCCGTACGCGAACTCGCCGCCCGGTTCCGTGCCACGGTCCTGCTCAAGGGGTCGACGACCCTGATCGCCACCGACGCCCCGCACACGCCCGTAAGGGTCAACCCGACCGGCACCTCCTGGCTGGCCACCGCGGGCAGCGGCGACGTGCTCTCAGGGCTGACCGGCTCGCTGCTCGCCGCGGGCCTCGCTCCGCGCGACGCCGCGTCCGTCGGCGCCCACCTCCACGGCCTGGCCGCCCGGCACGCCTCCGACGGCTCCCCGGTCGCCGCGCAGGACGTCGCGGAGGCGATCGCGGTGGCATGGCGGGACGTACGGGCCTGAGCGATCCTGAGGCGGGGTCACAGGGGGTGCGGCGGCGAAGGGAGTGGTTCGGTCGTGAGCAGCAGCGGTGACGTGCGCGTACGGCGGGTGTACGACCCCCAGGAGGACGGCGACGGCACCCGGGTCCTCGTCGACCGGCTCTGGCCGCGCGGCGTGTCCAAGGGAAGGGCCGCGATCGACCGGTGGCTCAAGGACCTCACTCCGTCGGACGAACTGCGCTCCTGGTACCACGAGGACCGCTCCGGGACCCGGTACGACACCTTCGTGGACCGCTACCGCGCCGAGCTCGCCGGCCCCGTGCAGGCGGCGGCCGTGGACGAGCTGACGGCGCTGCTGCGCGAGGGCGGTCCGGTGACGCTGGTCACGGCGGTCAAGGACGTCCCGCAAAGCCACGTCCCGGTCCTCGTCGACCATGTGGAACACGAGTTGCACCGCCGCTGACGTGCGCGTCCACCCACACGCCGCGCCCTGCCGCGGCCGTCGCCCGAGGGCACTGCCGTGCGCCTCTGAGACACTGGGCGCGATGAACGAGACAGCGTCCTTGAGAGCCCGTGCCGAGATCGACCTCGCCGCACTCCGCGCCAACGTGCGCGTTCTGCGGGCCAGGGCGTCCGGGGCGCAACTCATGGCCGTGGTCAAATCCGACGCGTACGGGCACGGGGCGGAGCGCTGCGCGCGCGCCGCGCTCGAAGCCGGCGCCACCTGGCTTGGCACCGCCACCCCGCACGAGGCGCTCGCCCTGCGCGCGGCAGGTCTCGGCGGCCGGGTGATGTGCTGGCTGTGGACGCCGGGCGGGCCCTGGCGCGAGGCGATCGAGGCCGGCATCGACGTGTCGGTGAGCGGCATGTGGGCGCTGCGCGAGGTCACCGCCGCGGCAGCGGAGGCGGGCCGGCCCGCCCGTATCCAGCTCAAGGCCGACACCGGCCTCGGACGCAACGGCTGCCAGCCCGCCGACTGGCCCGAACTGGTCGCCGCCGCCCGCACGGCCGAGCAGGCGGGCACGGTCCGCATCACCGGCCTCTGGTCCCACTTCGCCTGCGCCGACGAGCCCGGGCACCCGTCGATCACCGCTCAGCTGGACACGTTCCGCGACATGGTGGCGTACGCGGAGAAGGCCGGTGTCGAGCCCGAGGTGCGGCACATCGCGAACTCCCCGGCGACGCTTACGGTCCCCGAGTCGCACTTCGACCTCGTACGGACCGGGATCGCCATGTACGGCATCTCGCCCAGCCCCGAGCTCGGCACCCCAGCCGACTTCGGACTGCGTCCCGTGATGACGCTCGCCGCGTCCGTCGCCCTGGTCAAGCGGGTGCCGGCCGGTCACGGCATCAGCTACGGGCACCACTACACGACGTCCGCCGAGACCACGCTCGGCCTGGTGCCGCTCGGGTACGCGGACGGCATCCCCCGCCATGCCTCGGGCCGCGGCCCGGTCCTCGTCGACGGTGTCCGGCGGACGGTCGCGGGCCGGGTCGCCATGGACCAGTTCGTCGTCGACCTCCATGGGGACGAGCCGGCGGTGGGCAGCGACGCCGTGCTGTTCGGCCCGGGGGACCGGGGCGAGCCGAGCGCCGAGGACTGGGCGCAGGCGGCCGGCACGATCGCGTACGAGATCGTCACCCGCATCAGCGGCAGAGTGCCGCGGGTCTACCGGGACGACGAAACGCCGAAGGGCCCCACGGCCGGGTCCTGACCGAACGAGCGCCCCTGACCAGGCACGATCGGAGCACGTCCTGGGACGGCCGGACAAGATCGCAGGAGACCGGGCCGGCCCTTCGACCCTGACCCGACGGACACGACACGACCGACGAGGAGCGCGGCACGGTGAGTGAGATCAGCACGGTGGACGCGGTGGCGACGGCCGCTTCGGCGGCCGGCTGGCGCCGGGCGGGGATCGCCGGGGCCGCCATAGGTGTGATCGCCGCAGGCGCGGCGGCCGGGGTCGCGGTCGAGCGGCTGACGGTCGGCCGCGGCATGCGCAAGCGGGCCAGGCTGGCCCTGGACGCCACCGGACCGTACGGCTCGCTGCGCGGTATGCCGGGCCGGGCGGCGGCCGACGACGGCACCGAGCTGTACTACGAGATCGACGAGGTCGACCCGGGCAGCGGTACGGGAACGGGCGGCACGCCCCCCGGCTCCGCCGCCGGTCCGCGCCGGCGCCGTCTCTTCGGGCGCAAGGCACCCGCCCCGGTGACGGTCGTCTTCAGCCACGGCTACTGCCTCAGCCAGGACTCCTGGCACTTCCAGCGGGCGGCCCTGCGCGGCATCGTGCGAACCGTCCACTGGGACCAGCGCAGCCACGGCCGCTCCGAGCGCGGCCGGGCGCAGGCGCAGGGCGTGCACGTCGGCATCGACCAGCTGGGCCGCGACCTCAAGGCCGTCATCGACGCGGCCGTCCCCGAGGGGCCCGTGGTGCTGGTCGGGCACTCCATGGGCGGCATGACGATCATGGCGCTGGCCGACCAGTACCCGGCCCTGATGCGCGACCGGGTCGCCGCCGTCGCCTTCGTCGGCACGTCGAGCGGGAAGCTCGGCGAGGTCAGCTTCGGGCTTCCGGTGGCGGGTGTGAACGCGGTACGGCGGGTGCTGCCCGGTGTGCTGAAGGCGCTCGGTTCGCAGGCGGAGCTGGTGGAACGGGGGAGGCGGGCGACCGCGGATCTGTTCGCCGGGCTGATCAAGCGGTACTCGTTCGGCTCACGGGACGTGGACCCGGCGGTCGAGCGGTTCGCCGAGCGGCTCATCGAGTCCACGCCGATCGATGTCGTCGCGGAGTTCTACCCGGCCTTCGCCGAGCACGACAAGAGCAATGCGCTGCCGCTGTTCAGGGACGTCCCGGTGCTGATCCTGGCGGGCGACAAGGACCTGGTGACGCCCAGCTCGCACAGCGAGGCGATCGCGGACCAGTTGCCCGACGCGGAGCTGGTCATCGTCCCGGATGCCGGGCACCTGGTGATGCTGGAGCACCCGGAGACGGTGACGGACCGGCTGGCGGACCTGCTGGTGCGGGCCGGAGCCGTACCGGAGTCCTCCGAGGCCCGCGGGTGAGGGCCGGGGGCCGTCCCGAATCCTCTAACGTTGGCGGGCATGGAAGCACCGCACAACAGCCCGGCGGCTGAGCCCGCCGGAGACACCGCGCACGGGACGGCGTCCGGCATCGCGCAGAGCAGCGCGCACGACACCGCGCACGACACCACCCACGTCACCGCGCACGACGCCGTCGCCGTGACGCTGGCCGTCGAATCACCCGAACAGATGCAGGCCCTGGGCCGCCGGATCTCCGGTGTGCTGCGCCCCGGCGACCTGGTGATGCTCAGCGGTGAGCTCGGCGCCGGGAAGACGACTCTGACCCGCGGTCTCGGCGAGGGACTGGGCGTGCGCGGCGCCGTCACGTCCCCCACCTTCGTGATCGCCCGCGTCCACCCCCCGCTCGGCGACGGCCCGGCGCTCGTCCACGTCGACGCGTACCGCCTGGGCGGCGGGCTCGACGAGATGGAGGACCTGGACCTCGATGTGTCGCTGCCGGATTCGGTGGTGGTCGTCGAGTGGGGCGACGGCAAGGTCGAGGAGCTCTCCGACGACCGGCTCCAGGTGCTGATCGACCGCGCGGTCGGCGACACGGACGACGAACGGCGCGAGGTGACGCTCGTGGGCGTCGGCGCACGGTGGGCGGGGCTGCGCGCGGAGTCCTGGGCCCCGTGGCACGTGGCGGGGGCCTGAGAGGCTGTCGCCGCCGCGCCTGTTTCCCGACATGGTGTCGGCACATTGTTGCGCGGGGCGGTGCGGGCGTGGTGACATGGAGGGCGAGAGCAGGTTAGGTCTGCCTAACTGTGCCTTCCACCCGGAGCCCTAGGAGGCGTCCATGCCGACATCCGAGCGTGACGTGCAGCCGCCGCGGGCGGTATCGATGAGAGACCTGCTCGCAGCCGGGGCGGCGGCCGACGCGGTCTCCACCCCACCCGTCGCACCCCGCCCGCGCGGCGTGGCTCCCACACCGCGCGAGGGCACGGGACCCAACACGAAGCGGGCCTGAACCCGCCCGTCCGCTCCCGCTCCGTTGCCGGCCCTCAGCGGACGACGACGACCTTCACGCCCACCGTGGCGAACGTCCACACCGCGTTGCCGTCCTCGCGGGACATCCGTACGCCGCCCGCCTTCAGCGTCGGGTCCGGGCTCTCCATCGTGCCGTCCTGCGCGGCGCTGAACCCGATGGCCACGTCGTTGTTGGTCGCGAACCGGACCACGTGCTCGATCGGCACTCCGTCGGAGCCCGTGACACTGCCGGAGCGCGAGCTCACCCGGTAGGTGCCCGGCAGCGCGCTCACGGCGCTCGGCATCACCTTGAAGGTCCGGGTCGACTTGTTCTTCGCGTTCACCAGCCACACCCGGCGGTCACCCAGCGCGTACACCACGCGCACTCCCGTGCCGGACGCGGCGGGCACGGCGAGCGGGTCCTTCGTCGCCTTCGGCTTGGCATGGCCGCCCGTGGCCGACGCGCTGCTGGACGCCTTCGGCGTGACGCCGAGGTTGTCGGGGACGTTCGCCGACGCCTGGTAGGCAAGGAATCCGACCACGGCCACGGCCGCCGCAGTGAGCGCGGCCACGATTCCCGAGCTGCCCCTAGCCACCGTTCGCGCCTCTTTCGCCGTTGCAGTCCGCTGTAAGTCGTACAAGCGTTTACACGTACTCCGCGTATACCCCGGTGACGGTAGCACCGGAGCACCCCCGCACCTGGACGCCGTACGGGGCGCCGTACCGCCCGCGGCGGAGCCGTAGGCTGTTTGCGTGCTCTTGCTCGCTATGGATACCGCCACCCCCGCCGTCACCGTCGCCCTCCACGACGGGACCCGCGTCGTCGCCGAGTCCGGTCAGGTCGACGCCCGAAGGCACGGGGAGCTGCTGCTGCCCGCCGTCGACCGGGTCCTCGCCGAGGCCGGTGTGACACTCGACGCCGTGACGGACGTGGTCGTGGGGGTCGGCCCCGGCCCGTACACCGGGCTGCGGGTCGGCCTGGTGACAGCCGCGACCTTCGGCTCGGCGCTGTCCGTGCCCGTGCACGGGCTGTGCACCCTGGACGCTCTCGCGTACGCCGCGGGGCAGTCCGGGGTGGAGGGCCCGTTCGCCGTCGCCACGGACGCCCGCCGCAAGGAGGTGTACTGGGCCCGGTACGAGGACCCCCGCACCCGGACCGGTGAACCCGCCGTCGACCGGCCCGCCGACATCGCCGGGCAGCTCGCGGGCCTTCCCGTCGTCGGGGCGGGAGCGGTGCTCTACCCGGACGCGTTCCCGGACGCGCGCGGCCCCGAGCACGTCGCCGCCGGCGCGATGGCGGCCCTCGCCGCCGAACACCTCGCCGCGGGGACGGAGCTGCTGCCGCCCCAGCCGCTCTACCTGCGCAGGCCCGACGCGCAGGTTCCGAAGAACTACAAGGTGGTCACGCCGAAGTGACCGCCACGACCGCAGTGCTGCGCGAGATGCGCTGGTGGGACATCGACCCGGTGCTCGCTCTGGAGCACGAGCTGTTCCCGGACGACGCCTGGTCGGCCGGCATGTTCTGGTCCGAACTGGCACATGCCCGCGGCCCGCAGGCCACCCGCCGCTACGTGGTCGCCGAGGACCCGGTCTCCGGCCGGATCGTCGGATACGCGGGCCTCGCCGCGGCCGGTGACCTCGCCGACGTACAGACGATCGGCGTCACCCGAGGCCACTGGGGCGGCGGGCTCGGCTCCGAGCTCCTGACCGATCTGCTGAAGCACGCCACGGCCTTCGAGTGCGCCGAGGTGCTGCTGGAGGTCCGGGTCGACAACACCCGGGCGCAGAAGCTGTACGAGCGCTTCGGCTTCGAACCGATCGGCTTCCGGCGCGGCTACTACCAGCCGGGCAACATCGACGCACTCGTCATGCGCCTCCACGTACAAGAAAACGAGACTGACTGATGGCTGACGAACCGCTCGTACTCGGCATCGAGACCTCCTGCGACGAGACCGGCGTCGGCATCGTCCGCGGGACGACGCTGCTCGCCGACGCCGTCGCGTCCAGCGTCGACACGCACGCCCGTTTCGGCGGCGTCGTCCCGGAGATCGCCTCCCGCGCGCACCTGGAGGCGATGGTCCCCACGATCGAGCGCGCCCTGAAGGAGGCCGGCGTCACCGGCCGCGACCTCGACGGCATCTCCGTCACCGCGGGCCCCGGACTCGCCGGCGCCCTGCTCGTCGGCGTCTCGGCGGCGAAGGCGTACGCGTACGCGCTGAACAAGCCGCTGTACGGCGTGAACCACCTCGCCTCGCACATCTGCGTCGACCAGCTGGAGCACGGCCCGCTGCCCGAGCCGACGATGGCACTGCTGGTCAGCGGCGGGCATTCCTCGCTGCTGCTCGCCCCCGACATCACCAACGACGTGCGGCCGCTCGGCGCGACCATCGACGACGCTGCCGGCGAGGCCTTCGACAAGATCGCCCGGGTGCTGCACCTCGGCTTCCCCGGCGGTCCGGTCATCGACCGTCTCGCGAAGGAGGGCGACCCGAAGGCCATCGCGTTCCCGCGCGGCCTGAGCGGTTCGCGCGACCCCGCGTACGACTTCTCCTTCTCCGGCCTGAAGACCTCCGTGGCCCGCTGGATCGAGGCGAAGCGCGCCGCGGGCGAGGAGGTGCCGGTACGGGACGTGGCGGCGTCCTTCCAGGAGGCCGTGGTGGACGTGCTCACGCGAAAGGCCGTCCGCGCCTGCAAGGACGAGGGCGTCGACCACCTGATGATCGGCGGCGGTGTCGCGGCCAACTCGCGGCTGCGGGCGCTCGCGCAGGAGAGGTGCGAGCGGGCCGGTATCCGGCTGCGCGTGCCGCGCCCCGGGCTGTGCACCGACAACGGGGCCATGGTCGCCGCGCTGGGTGCGGAGATGGTGGCCCGCAACCGGCCCGCATCCGACCTGGAGCTCTCGGCGGACTCGTCGCTGCCGGTCACCGAGACCCACGTGCCGGGCGCCGGTCACGACCACGCCCACACGCACGACCATGTGCACGAGATCAGCAAGGACAACCTGTACTCATGAGCGGGAACGGTACGACCGTCGCCCTGATGTGGGAGGCCCGGGCCACCGAGGGCCGGGGCGCGGAACTGCTGGAGTGGGCGCGCGCCCGCGCGGGTGAGCTGGAGCGGCCGCCCCTGCGCAGCGAGCTGCTGCGCGCCCCGCAGGACCGGGTCCTGGTCATCACCTGGTGGGACGGCGCCTACGGCGACGGGCTGCCGGAGCTGCCCGAGCCGGAGGCGGGGATCGTCACCCGGCCGGTGCACCGCTGGCGCTTCGAGTCCCTCGGTCCAGCAGACCGGTGATGATCGCGTCTAGTTCGTCGGCCACCTCGTAGTCGGTGGCGTACGCCCGCCAGTCGTCCTTGATCGCGGTGAGCCGGGGCAGCTCCGCCGCGTCCTCGGCGGTGACCATCTCGGGGAAGTACCGGGTGGACGGCGGCCGCCCTCGCGGCCCGTCCGCTCGCCGGTCCGGAGGATTCTCCGAAGAATTCCGGGGGAACTGTCGATCCGGCCGTGTCCCGTTCGACGCAGAGGTGAGAGGCAGGGAAAGCCCCCGCCCTCCCGACCGAGGAGTCACCATGCCGCGCTTCATGTCCCTCATCCGCATCGACGAGCAGGCCGCCGCCGGTTTCGAGCCCGACCCCGACTTCGAGAAGCGCATGGGCGCCTTGTTCGAGGAGATCACCAAGGCGGGAGTGATGCTGGAGACCGCCGGCCTCACCCCGACCGCCCAGGGCACCCGCGTCCATTGGGCCGGAGGCAAGCTCAGCTACACCGACGGGCCCTTCACCGAGACCAAGGAAGTCGTCGGCGGGTACGCCATCCTCCAGTGCAAGGACAAGGACGAGGCACTGGAATGGACCAAGCGGTTCCTGCAGTGCCACCCGGAGAGCTGGAGCGTCACCTCCGAGATCCGGGCCATCGACGAAGCGACCGGCTGACCGCCGGCTGACCGGCCGGTCGCGCTTGCCCGGGTGCCGCACGGCTGCTCTGATGGGTGGCCGTGACGGCAGCGAGCGCGGTTGAAGCGGTATTCAGGATCGAGTCCGCGCGGATCATCGCCGGTGTCGCCCGGATCGTCCGGGACGTGGGCATCGCCGAGGAACTCGCGCAGGACGCGCTGGTCGCCGCGCTGGAACAGTGGCCGGAGTCGGGCGTCCCGGACAACCCGGGAGCCTGGCTCATGGCCACGGCCAAGCACCGCGCCATCGATCTCGTACGCCGCCGCGAGACGTACGCCCGCAAGCTGGCCGAGATGGGCCGCGACCTGGACACCGTCTCCGCCGAACCGGACCCGGGCGCCGCGGACCCGGACGGCATCGACGACGACCTGCTGCGGCTGATCTTCACCTCCTGCCATCCGGTGCTCTCCACCGACGCCCGGATCGCCCTCACCCTGCGCCTCCTCGGCGGCCTCACCACCGAGGAGATCGCCCGCGCCTTCCTGACCACCGAGCCCACCGTCGCCCAGCGCATCGTCCGCGCCAAACGGGCACTCGGCCGGGCCGGAGTCCCCTTCGAGGTGCCGTACGGCCCCGAGCGCGCGGCCCGGCTCGGATCGGTGCTCGAAGTCATCTACCTGGTCTTCAACGAGGGCTACGCCGCGACCGCCGGCGACGACTGGCTGCGCCCGGCGCTCTGCGAGGACGCGCTGCGCCTGGCCCGGGTGCTGGCCGGGCTGATGCCGCAGGAGCCCGAGGCGCACGGGCTGGCCGCCCTGCTGGAGCTCCAGGCATCCCGCACCGCCGCCAGGACCGGGCCGGACGGTGCCCCGGTGCTGCTCGCCGACCAGAACCGGGTCCGCTGGGACCGGCTGCTGATCCGCCGCGGCTTCGCGGCCCTGCTCCGGGCGAGCGAGACGGCCGCGGAGGCGGGGCAGGCCCTGGGGCCGTACGCCCTCCAGTCCGCCATCGCTGCCTGCCATGCGCGGGCGGTCCGGTACGAGGACACCGACTGGGCCGCCATCGCCGCCCTTTACGATCGCCTAGCCACCCTGACCCCGTCCCCGGTCGTCGAGCTCAACCGCGCCGTCGCCGTCTCCATGGCCGAGGGCCCGGCCGCCGGACTGGCCCTGGTCGACGCGCTGGCCGCCGACCCCGCGCTCAAGGCGTACCACTTGCTGCCGAGCGTCCGCGGGGATCTGCTGGAGCGGATGGGACGTACGGACGAGGCACGCGCCGAGTTCGTACGGGCGGCGGAGCTCACCCGCAACGAACGGGAACGGGCCCTGCTCCTGGGCCGGGCCGGCCGATGAGTTCCAGGCCTGCCACCGGTCTACCCTGCACGGCGTTTCGCACCACCGAGTGAGGAGAAGACCATGCAGAAGGTCACCACGTTCCTGTGGTTCGACAAAGGCCAGGCCGAGGAGGCGGCGGACCACTACATCTCCGTCATCGGCGGCGACTCGCGCGTCCTGGACGTGACCCGCTGGACCGCGGCCTCACCGGGCGAGGAGGGCGCGGTGATGACCGTACGGTTCCAGCTGGACGGCGCCGAGTACATCGCGTTCGACGGCGGCCCCGAGTTCCCCTTCAGCGAGGCCGTCTCCCTCTCCGTCGAGTGCGCGTCGCAGGAGGAGGCGGACCGGCTGTGGGACAGGCTCACCGCGGACGGCGGACAGGAGAGCCAGTGCGGCTGGCTCAAGGACAAGTTCGGCGTCTCGTGGCAGATCATCCCGCCCGGTCTCGGTGAGGCCCTGACCGATCCGGATCCGGACAAGGCGGCCCGCGCCATGAAGGCGATGCTCGGCATGAAGCGCCTCGACATCGAGGCCCTGCGCAACGCCTGACACGGGTGTCATGCGGCATCGGTACTGCGGTCCGACCTGGTTCCAGGCCGGACCGCAGCGCTCGTAGGACAGGGATCAGCTCGGCTGGTCTCCGGTGTACCGGTAGATCTCCGCGCCGCTGTTGATGTGCCACACGGTGCCGTCGGCGCCGGCGGCGATGTCGATGGCGGTGCCCGGGATATTGATCCACGGGTTGCCGCCACTGGCGTCGTTGTTGGTGTACCGGTAGATGCTGCCGGCAGGATCGACGCCCCACACGTTCGTGCGGGACCCCACCGCGATGCGCTTGAGGCTGCCGGAGACGTTCCTCCACGGGTTCGAGGAGTCCTGGTCCCCGGTGTACCGGAAGACCTGGTTGCCGCTGTTGACGCCCCACACGGTGCCGTCGGCGCCCGCGCCGATGTCGCTCAGCGCCCCGGGGATCTTGACCCACGGGTTGGCGTCGTGGTTCGTGTACCGGTAGATGGAGTTGGCGGAGTCCACCCCCCACACGTTCGTGCGGGAGCCCGCGTCGATGCGGACCAGGCTGCCGGAGATGCCCTTCCAGGGGTTGGAGCCGTCCTGGTCGCCGGTGTACCGGTAGATCTGGTTGCCGCCGTTGACGCCCCACACGGTGCCGTCGGCGCCCGCGCCGATGTCGCTGAGACCTCCTGGGATGTTGATCCACGGACTGGCGTCGTAGTTGGTGTACCGGAAGATGCTGCTTGCCGCGTTGACACCCCACACCGTGGTCCTGGACCCCGCGGAGATGGCAGTGAGACTGCCCGCGATCTTCACCCAATCCGCCATGCCGAACTCGCCTTCCTTCGTGCCAGTGCTTGCCCTCATCCTTGGCAGGCAGACGAGTCGGCCAAACAGGTTAATAACTGCACTAATCATAAAAAAGTCTGCAAACCGGCGTTTGATCTCGGCCCGCCTTGTGAGCTGTGGGCGGTGAGGGGCTCGGCAGGGAGCCGGGCGACCGAAAGCGCAGTCCCGCCCAGGGGGGATGGACACGTGAACCGTCCTGTGCAGATGGCAACTGCGACTGCATCAACAGGCATCGTTGGGTGCGGTGTCGGACGGTGCCATGCGCTCAACGGCGTCTGCGCCCGGCAGTGAACAACCGCCGGCAAGGACGAACAGCCGCGGTGGTCGGTCGGGCGTGGGGCGGCCCCCGGCGCTCGGTAGGGTCTGGCGCATGCCCCCTCGCTCAGCGCTGCCGCCGCCCCCGCCGCCCGTGGAGATACGTTCCTGGCCCGACCGGGGCGCGTTGCTCGCCGACCGGGCCTTCATTCTCGGTGCGTTGGTGAGGATGCACCTGGGGCCCGGACGGCTCGGGCTGCTGTGGCTGTGGGGCGCGCTCGGTGCACTCGGCTGGGCGCTGATCGGCGCGGCCTTCGTCACCTTCGAGGAGTCGTACGACATCTTCAGCGCCGCCTTCGGCGCGATCATGCTGGCCATGGGTGCCTGCTGCCTGCTGCCGGCCGTCATCCTCGTCGTCATCGGTCTGCGCCGGGACCGGGAGATCCGCCGACTGCTCGCACAGTGGGGCGCGTTGGACCGTGATCCGGCGAGCGACGCCGCGTACCGGCTGCCGGGCGTGAGCCTCGCCTGGCTGCTGGGGTCCTTCGCGCTCTGCGCGTGCGGGCTGTACGCCTGCTTCGCGGTGCCGGCGGGCGCCGTCCGCGGCGACGACACCTACGGTCTGATGGCTCTGGTCATGGGCCTCGGGTTCATCGCCTGGCTCATTGGCCTCATCGGCATCACCAAGGCCTTCTGGCACCGGCGTTGGATCCTGAGGACACTGGCCGGCGCGGCCGCACCCGAGCCTCTCGTCTCCTCCGGCGGCGGTGCCCACCGCTGACCCCGGCCCTATCCTTGGCGCGTACACGGGCGACTTTGGGGGAGGGCGTTTTCATGGCGTGGTACTGGTGGGTGCTCATCATCTTCTGGACGGGCGGCTTCGGCTGGGTGGTCGACAACGTCCGTACGGCGCTGCGCAATCGGCACACCCGCAGGCTGGAGCTGCTGGAGGCCGACAAGCAGGAACGGCTGGCGGTCGAGGCGGCGAACAGGCCGCCGGAGCCGGTCTGCGGCTGCACGCACCATCTCGCCAAGCACGACAAGCAGGGCAAGTGCCACGAGCGGGTCGAGGTGCCGACCGCGTGGGACGAGCAGAAGAAGCCGGTGCGCTTCGAGTCGGGGCAGTGCAACTGCCAGCAGTACGTGGGTCCGCAGCCGCTCTCGCAGGTGTACGCGGAGGACCTGACCGACCTCGCCTGAGGCCGTCCGCAGTCACCCGAGGCCGGCCTCCGGGCCGGTCACGGGACGGCCGATCAGCATCGTCGGCGCGTCCGCGACCCGGGTCAGGAAGACCGTGGCCGCGTTCGGGCCCTGGAGCTTCATCTTCCTGCGCAGTTCCTCCGGTTCGACCGCCGAGCCGCGCTTCTTGACCGTGAGGACGCCGACCTTCCGCTCCCGCAGCAGCGCCTTCAGCCGCTTCATGTTGAACGGGAGCTGATCGGTGATCTCGTAGCCGGAGGTGTACGGGGAGTCGTACAGCTCGTCGCTCGTGACGTACGCGATCATCTCGTCGAACAGCCGGCCGTGGCACCGCTCCACGATCCCGGCGACCAGATGCGCCCGGATCACCGCGCCGTCCGGCTCGTACAGATAGCGGCCCACCGGGCCGACGGGCGGGGCGGGCAGTGCGGCCGGAGCGGACAGGGTGGCGCCCGACGGGAGCAGGGTCGCGCGGTACGAACCCGCCTCGAAGCCCTCACCGAACCAGAGCACCGCCTCCTTCACGTCGCCGCCGTCCGAGATCCACTCGGCCTCCGCCTGCGGCCCGATCGCCTCGTGCGGGACACCCGGGGCGATCTTCAGCGCTGCCCTGGGGGCCTTCAGCGCGGCCGCCATGGCCCAGGACAGGGGCGGGGAGTACGCCTCCGGGTCGAAGATCCGGCCGCGTCCGCCCCGGCGGGCCGGGTCGACGAAGACGGCGTCGTAGGGCGAGGTGTCGATCTCCGTGACGTCGGCGCACCGCACCTCGATCAGCGCGTCCAGGCCGAGCGCGACGGCGTTGGCGCGGGCCACCTCGGCGGTCAGCGGGTCGCGGTCCACGGCGAGTACGGAGATCCCGGCCCGGGCCAGGGCGATCGCGTCGCCGCCGATCCCGCAGCAGAGGTCGGCGACGCTGCGCACCCCGGCGTCCGCGAACCGGCGGGCGCGGTAGCCGGCCACCGAGGTGCGGGTCGCCTGCTCGACCCCGTTCGGCGTGAAGAACATCCGGTGCGCGTCCTCGGCCCCGAACTTCGCCACCGCCCGCTGCCGCAGCCGGGCCTGCCCCAGCGCCGCCGAGACGAGGGCGGCCGGGTGACTGCGGCGCAGCCGGGTGGCGGTGGCCAGTTCGGTGGCGGGGTCGTACGACCGCAGCCCGGCCAGCAGCTCGGCGCCCTCGGGGGTGCGCAGGGCCAGGAAGGCGGCGAGAGGGTCGGGGGCGTCGGACGGGCCGGTCGGGGCGAGAGCGTTCACCCGCCCCATTGTGGGCCAGTCGGCTGCGCGCCAGCCGGGGGACCGTGCGGGGCGGGCGCTGTGTCGGGCCGGATGCCCGATCCCGGGCTGGCAGGATGCGGCGCCATGCAGCCAGTACGACAAAAGGAAGAATTCGACATGAAGAGGCGCAGACCGGGTGCGGTGTCGGACGGGCAGGGGCGGAAGAGGCGCGCGCAGGGACACTTGCGTCGCCGGCCGGGCTACGCGGTCCTCGCCGCGCTCCTGGTCGCCGCCGTCGGGTCGGGCTGTGCGGCCGGGACCGGTGACCGTGCCCCGGCCGATCCGGCGCGCGCGGCCGCCGCCCGGGCCGGACAGCAGGGCGGCCCCCCGGCAGGGGCGGTGGGCTCCGTCGCGGCGAAGGCGGAGAAGGTGCGCCGCGCCCAGGCCGCACGGGCGGTCGCCGCCAAGAAGTGGGGCCTGGCGAGCACCCCGCTGGCTCCGCCGGCGCCGCCCGCCGCGAAGCCGCACATCACCACCCGCAAGGGCTTCGAGGTCGAGGGCGGCGACGCCTCGCTGCCGCCGGTCTTCACCACGGTCCCCACCAAGGAGAAGGTCGTCTTCCTGACGATGGACGACGGGGACGACAAGGACCCCGAGCTGCTGCGGATGATGTCGGAGCTGAGCATCCCGTACAGCGCCTTCCTCAGTGACTACCTGGTGCGCGACGACTACGGGTACTTCAAGGAGGCCCAGGCCCGCGGTGTCGTCCTCGGCAACCACACGCTGAACCACCGCTACATGCCGGGCCTCTCCCACGAGGAGCAGAAGCGGGAGATCTGCGACCAGCAGGACATCATCGAGCAGCAGTACGGCGAGCGCCCCCGGCTCTTCCGGCCGCCGTACGGCAACTACAACGGCGACACCCTGCGGATCGCCAGGTCCTGCGGCATCACGGCCGTGCCCCTCTGGGCGGCCGAGGCGTTCCCCGACCACATGGAGTGGCGGGAGGAGGACCAGGACCTGCACCCCGGCGACATCATCCTCACCCACTTCCGCGGCAAGAAGGACTGGAAGGGCAGCATGCCCGACCTGATCCGGTCCGTCATGAAGGTCATCACGGACAAGGGATACGCGGTGGCCCGGCTGGAGGACTACGTATGAGCAGGGCGCACCGGCTGCTGGCCGGACTGCTGACCGCCGGTGCGCTCCTGACCGCAGCCGGCTGCGCGCAGTCGGTGGACGCGATCGAGCGGCTGGGCCGGAAGGCGGCGCAGCGGGTGAACCCGTCGCCGAGTGCGGTGGAGGTGCGGCCCACGGCGGTGCGCGGTGATCACGGGGCGCCCGGGGCGATGGTCGTCGTCGCCTGCGGCCGCGCCGCGGCGGCCGGGGACGCCCGGGTGCGCCCGCCGGTCCGCTGGTGGCCGGAGCGGTCGGGGCCGCGCGGCGGGGCGGCCGCGGATGCGGGGTGCCGGCGCTCCTGACGTGCGGAACGGTCCGGACGCTTGCGGCGTTCTCCCTGTGCCGGGCGGGTCCCGACAGGGGGCGACCGGACGCCACGAGGGGCGTGAATTGGCACTCCGCTTGACCGAGTGCTAATCGCGGTCATAGTCTCAGTGCTGGCACTCCCCACTGGAGAGTGCCAGCAGTTCTGTGCGACCGGCAGGTCCGGCACCCGCGACGACGGGCCCACCTGGTCGCCACCCAAAGACTGATAACCCCGTGAGATCTCCGAAGGGGGAGACCGGATCGTGTCGACCAGCACCAAGGTTGCGATCAAGCCGCTCGAGGACCGCATTGTGGTCCAGCCGCTCGACGCCGAGCAGACCACGGCCTCCGGCCTGGTCATTCCCGACACCGCCAAGGAGAAGCCCCAGGAGGGCGTCGTCCTGGCCGTGGGCCCGGGCCGCTTCGAGAACGGCGAGCGCCTTCCGCTCGACGTCAAGACCGGCGATGTCGTGCTGTACAGCAAGTACGGCGGCACCGAGGTGAAGTACAACGGCGAGGAGTACCTCGTCCTCTCGGCTCGCGACGTGCTCGCGATCATCGAGAAGTAATTCACTTAACGTTTGCTTCTGTTCTGCGCCCCTGGCCCCCTGCGAAATGACTAGCCGGGCGGCGAGGGGCGCAGTTCTTGTTTTGAGAGGACAGTTCAGCTCCATGGCGAAGATCCTGAAGTTCGACGAGGACGCCCGTCGCGCCCTCGAGCGCGGCGTCAACAAGCTTGCCGACACGGTCAAGGTGACGATCGGCCCCAAGGGCCGCAACGTCGTCATCGACAAGAAGTTCGGTGCGCCCACCATCACCAACGACGGTGTCACCATCGCGCGCGAGGTCGAGCTGGACGACCCGTACGAGAACCTCGGTGCCCAGCTGGTGAAGGAGGTGGCGACCAAGACCAACGACGTAGCCGGTGACGGTACGACCACCGCCACCGTCCTGGCCCAGGCGCTCGTCCGCGAAGGCCTGCGCAACGTGGCCGCGGGCGCGTCCCCGGCCGCCCTGAAGAAGGGCATCGACGCCGCGGTCAAGGCCGTCTCCGAGGAGCTCCTCGCGACGGCCCGCCCGATCGAGGACAAGTCCGACATCGCCGCCGTGGCCGCGCTCTCCGCGCAGGACACCCAGGTCGGCGAGCTCATCGCGGACGCGATGGACAAGGTCGGCAAGGACGGTGTCATCACCGTCGAGGAGTCCAACACCTTCGGTCTGGACCTCGACTTCACCGAGGGCATGGCCTTCGACAAGGGCTACCTGTCCCCGTACATGGTGACCGACCAGGAGCGTATGGAGGCCGTCCTCGACGACCCGTACATCCTGATCCACCAGGGCAAGATCGGCTCGATCCAGGAGCTGCTGCCGCTCCTGGAGAAGGTCATCCAGGCCGGTGCCTCCAAGCCGCTGCTGATCATCGCCGAGGACGTCGAGGGCGAGGCCCTGTCGACCCTGGTCGTCAACAAGATCCGTGGCACCTTCAACGCCGTCGCGGTGAAGGCCCCGGGCTTCGGTGACCGCCGCAAGGCCATGCTCGGCGACATCGCCACCCTCACCGGTGCGACCGTCATCGCCGAGGAGGTCGGCCTCAAGCTCGACCAGGCCGGTCTGGACGTGCTGGGCACCGCCCGCCGCGTGACCGTCTCCAAGGACGACACCACCATCGTCGACGGTGGCGGCAAGTCCGACGAGGTCGCCGGCCGCGTCAACCAGATCAAGGCCGAGATCGAGTCCACGGACTCGGACTGGGACCGCGAGAAGCTCCAGGAGCGCCTGGCGAAGCTGGCCGGCGGTGTCTGCGTGATCCGCGTCGGTGCGGCCACCGAGGTGGAGCTCAAGGAGAAGAAGCACCGTCTGGAGGACGCCATCTCCGCGACCCGCGCTGCGGTCGAGGAGGGCATCGTCTCCGGTGGTGGCTCCGCTCTGGTCCACGCCGTCAAGGTCCTCGAGGGCAACCTCGGCAAGACCGGCGACGAGGCCACCGGTGTCGCGGTCGTGCGCCGCGCCGCCGTCGAGCCGCTCCGCTGGATCGCGGAGAACGCGGGCCTCGAGGGCTACGTCATCACCTCGAAGGTCGCCGACCTCGACAAGGGTCAGGGCTTCAACGCCGCGACCGGCGAGTACGGCGACCTGGTCAAGGCCGGCGTCATCGACCCGGTCAAGGTCACCCGCTCCGCGCTGGAGAACGCCGCGTCCATCGCGTCGCTGCTGCTCACGACCGAGACCCTGGTCGTCGAGAAGCCGGCCGAGGACGAGGCCGACGCCGGTCACGGCCACGGTCACTCGCACTAGCGTGTAGCTTTCCGCGCAAGCGGTGAGGCCCGGTATCCCCTCGGGGGATACCGGGCCTCTTGCGTTGCGTGTTCGGGCCCGGGGAGGGTCACGCCGAGCGGGACAGCCCCTCCCCGTGCACCGGGTCCGCGAACGGCCGGCCGGCCGCGAAGCGTTCCAGTTCGTCCAGGGCCTGGTCCGCCATCCGGTGCAGCTCGTTGCCCAGCGACCCCGCGACATGCGGAGTCAGCAGCACGTTCGGCAGGTCGTACAGCGGTGAGGACGCCCGCGGCAGGTCGGGGTCCGTCACGTCCAGGACCGCGTGCAGCCGCCCGCTCGTCAGCTCGGGGAGCAGCGCGTCCTCGTCGACCAGCGACCCGCGCGCCGTGTTGATCAGCGTCGCGCCCGCCGGCATCGCCGCCAGCTGGGCGGCGCCGACGAGATGGTGCGTCTCGGGCAGTTGCGGGGCGTGCACCGAGACGACGGAGCTGCTCGCGCACAGGTCGTCGAGCGTGGTGAGGCGGACACCGAGCCGTGCCGCCCCCTCCTCGCTGACGTACGGGTCGTACAGCAGGACGTCGAGATCGAAGGGGCGCAGCAGCTCGATCACCCGGCGCCCGATCCGGGAGGCGCCGATGATCCCCACCGTGCGGCGGTAGTTGCCGGTGCCGTCCAGCTCGTCGAGCCAGTCGTGCCTGGTGCGCAGGGCGCGGTAGCGCTGCGCGGAGCCCAGGACCTGCTTGCCCGCGAAGAGGATCGCGGCGAGGGTGAACTCGGCCACCGGCAGCGCGTTGGCCCCGGCCGCCGAGGTGACGGCGATGCCCCGCTCCCAGCAGGCGTCGGTGATGTGGTGCTTCACGGACCCGGCCGCATGCACCACCGCACGCAGCCGCGGGGCGGCGGCCAGGACCGGCGCGGTGAGCGGCGTCGCGCCCCAGCAGGTGAAGAGCACGTCGGCCTCGGCGAGCGCGGCCGCCACCTCGGGCGTCGGATCGGCCAGGTCATGGGCGACGAGACGCGTGTCCGTACGGGTGAGGGCGGCCAGCCGGGTGTGGTGGCGTTCGGCGAGGAGACGTCCGGCGATGCCGGGGCCCATCGCGAGCAGGGCACGGGGCCGGTTGTCAGAGGCGTGCTGCATGGTGGAACTCGTACTCCTCGGGGCTCGCGTGGACGGTCACTTGACGCTTCCGGCGGTCAGTCCCGCCTTCCAGTGCCGCTGCAGGGAGACGAAGGCGACGATCAACGGGATGACGGCGAGCAGGGAGCCGGTGACGACGAGGGGGTAGAAGCTCGGCTCGCCATGGGTGTTGGTGTTCCACGAGTACAGACCGAGGCTCAGCGGGAAGAGCTTGCGGTCCGAGAGCATCACGAGGGGGAGGAAGAAGTTGTTCCAGATCGCGGTGAACTGGAAGAGGAAGACGGTCACGAAGCCGGGCATGACCATCGGCAGACCGACGGACCAGAAGATGCGCAGCTCACCCGCCCCGTCGATACGGGCGGCCTCCAGCGCCTCGTTCGGTATGTAGCCCGAGCAGAACACCCGCGCGAGATACACGCCGAACGGGTTGACGAGCACCGGGATCAGCACCGACCAGTAGGTGTTGACCAGTCCGACCTTGGACGCCAGCAGGTACATCGGCAGGGCGAGCGCGGTGGTGGGGACGAGCACACCCATCAGCACCAGGCCGAACAGATTCTCCTTGCCCCGGAATTCGTACTTGTCGAAGGCGTATCCCGCGGCGACGCAGATCAGCGAGCAGACGATCGCCCCGCCGCCCGCGTACAGAAGGCTGTTGAGGTACCAGCGGAAGTAGATGCCGTCGCCGTACGAGGCCAGGTTCGACAGGTTCTCGCCGAGGTTGAAGCCGTCGAAGGAGAACGCGTTGCCGGCGAGCAGATCGCCGGTGTCCTTCGTGGCGGCGGTGACCAGCCAGACGAGCGGGAAGAGCATGTAGACGACGGCGAGCAGGAGGAAGCCGTTGACCGCGGTCTTCGACATCCAGCGGCCGCGGGAGGCGGGGGAACTCATGCTTTCTTGCCCTTCCGGCCGGTGAAGCGGGTGACGACGAAGGACAGCAGCGCGGCCGTGAGCGCCAGCAGGATGGAGGCGGCCGCTGCGAGCCCGTAGTCGTTGCGCTCGAAGGCCGCGGTGTACGCGTACATGTTCGGCGTCCAGGTGGAGGTGACGGCGGAGCCGGTTCCCTTGTTGAGGATCAGCGGCTCGGTGAACAGCTGGAGCGAGCCGATGACGGTGAACAGCGCGACCATCACGACGGAGGCGCGGATCAGCGGGACCTTGATGCCGACCGCGATGCGCCAGGCGCCGGCCCCGTCGACCGTGGCCGCTTCGAGTACGGAGCGGTCGATGGCCTGCAACGCGGCGTAGAAGATCACCATGTTGTAGCCGAGCCACTCCCACAGCGCGATGTTGACGACGGAGGGCAGGGCCCCTCCGGGCGAGAAGAAGTCGAATCCGATGCCGCCGGACTCCATGGCGCTGACGACCGGGCTGAGCTGCGGTGTGTAGAGGTACACCCAGATCAGTGCGGCGATGATGCCGGGCACCGCGTGCGGCAGGAACAGCGCGAGCTGGAAGAACCGACGGGCACGGGCCAGCGTGGAGTCCAGCAGCAGCGCGAGGGCGAGGGCTCCGACGAGGAGCAGCGGGATGTAGAAGAGGCAGTATCCGAGGAGTACGCCGAAGCCCTCGCGGAATGCCCGGTCGCCCAGGGCCGCCGTGTAGTTGTCGAGTCCGCTGAAGACGGTCTCGGTGCCGCCGAAGCCCAGGCCGGACTGCTTCTCGGTGAACAGGCTGAGCCAGACCGCGTATCCGATCGGCAGCACCATCGCCAGCGTGAACAGTACGAAGAAGGGCCCCAGCAGGACGGCGGCGGCTCTGGTGGTCCGGGCGTGCTTCATCAGCCTGCGTCCTCGACCTTCAGACCGCGCTTCTTCAGCTCGGCGACGGTGGCGTCGTGCCCGGCCTTCACGGCGTCCTTGACGGTGGTTCCGCCGCTTGCGACCTTGCCGAACTGGTCCTTCATCGTGGTGTTCGTGGTGCCGGTCGTCGGGCCCCAGTTCCAGTTCGGGCCGATGGACGTCGCGGCGTCCTCGAACACCTGGTAGATGTCCTCGCCGCCGTAGAAGTCCGCGTCGAACGCCTTCTTCGCGACCGGGCGCAGGGACGCCGCGGCAGGGAAGGCGCTCGACGTGCCGGACTCGATGCGGGCCTTGATGCCTTCCGGGGTGGTCGACATCCAGGTGGCGAACTCGACCGCCGCCTCGGCCTTCTTGCTGTCCTTCGTCACCGCGAAGGTGGAGCCGCCGAGCATGCCGCTGGCCGGTGTGCCGTCCCAGCTGGGCATCGGGGCGACGGCCCACTTGCCGCTCTGCTCGGGCAGGGTGCCCTTGAGGACACCGGCGCCCCAGGCCGCGCCGAGGTAGCCGACGGTGCCGCCGTTCTTGAGGGAGTTGGTCCACTCGGGGCTGAACGAGGCGTTGGCGCGGATCAGGTCGTCGTCGAGCAGACCCTGCCAGTAGTCGGCGACCTTGTTGGTGGCCGCGTCGGTGGTGTCGACCTTCCAGGTGTCGCCCTCGGGCTTGTACCACTGGGCGCCGGCCTGCCAGGCCATCGCCTGGAAGGTGGTCGGGTCGTCGGGGAAGAACGTGCCGATCCGGGCCTTCTTGTCGGCCTTCTTTACCTTCTCCGCGGCCTTGCGGAAGTCGTCCCAGGTCTTGGGGACCTCGACGCCGTACTTCTCGAACAGGTCCTTGCGGTAGTAGAAGGACTGCGGCGAGGCGTCGAAGGGGACGGCCCAGTTCTTGCCGCCGAGTGTCGTCAGCTCCACCGCCTGGGGCAGCAGCTTCTTCCGGATGTCCTCGGTGAAGTACTGGCCGATGTCCTGGAGGGCGCCCTGGCTGACGTACTCCGGAAGCTGCGGGTACTCGATGGAGACCAGGTCGGGGGCGTTGCCCGCCTTCACAGCGTTGGAGATCTTGGCGTAGCCGCCCGCGTTGCCGGACGGGATCTCCTCGTACACCACCTTGATGTCCGTGTGCGAGGCGTTGAACGCGTCAACGACTTCCTTGGATCCCTTGGTCCAGCCCCAGAAGGTGACGCTGACGGGCTTGCCGTCACTTCCGGCGGCGGAACTGTCGTCTCCGCTGCCGCCACAGGCCGTGAGAACGGCGAGGGCGGTGGCGGCGCCGACTACGGCGAGGGAGGTTCTGCTCGAACTGCGGCTCACAGCGAGGCTCCTGAACAGACGGCGACATTGGCGTTGGCCGTGATCCTTGAACCAGCCGTGACCGAAGTCAAGAGCGAAAGATCGATTGATCGAAAAAAGATCAGAAGAGTTGTGTGCGGAAGCCTCGGTACGCCTACAGGAGAGGCGCTCCGCAGGAGTCCCTGACCCTCAGCTGCGGGAGCAGCGTCAGGTGCCGCCGGGGGGCGCCGGCGCCCTGGCCCAGCCGCTCCACCAGCAGCTCCGTCGCGTGGCGGCCCACCTCGCGCTTGGGCGGGGCCACGGCGGTGAGCGGGGTGTCCGCGAGGGCCGCCACCTCGTCGTCGTACGCGATCAGCGCCAGGTCCTCCGGGACCCGTACGTCCAGCTCCGCCAGGCGCTGGACCACCTGGATCGCGTCGACGTCGTTGTGGATCAGCGCCGCCGTCGCCACCCCCGACCGGACCGCCTCGCGCAGCGCCTGCACGGCCTGCTCGAACGCCTCCGGGGCCAGTTCGGCCGGTACGGAGTCGATCACGTCCTGCGGCGGGCGCAGCCCCAGCACGGTCAGCGCCTCCGCGTATCCGGAGCGCACCGCCAGGGCGGTCGGGGAGTCCGCGCGGGCCATCAGCAGGGGCGCTCCGTGCCCGAGGTCCACCAGGTGGCGCACGGCCAGCAGCACCCCGTGCGCGTGGTCCGAGCAGACCCGGTCCAGGACGTCCAGGGGCGATCCGGCGGCGGGCCTGCGCTCCAGCAGGACGGTCGGGACGGGCAGTGAGCCGATCCAGTCGCCGAACGCCGACGGGTCGCCCGGATGCTGCCAGCCGGGCGCGACCAGCAGGCCCTCGGCGCCCGCGGAGAGCAGCCCCTCGGTACGGGCCTGGTCCTCCTGCGGCCGGTAGTCGGAGATCCGCAGGATCAGCCGGGCGCCCGCCCGTGCGGCGGCCTCGTGGGCACCCCGGATGACCTCGGCGAAGTAGTAGGTCGCGGAGGGCGCGAGCATGCCGAGGACCAGGCCGTTGCCCGCGCCGCCCGGCCCCGTGGCGGGTTCGGTGTCCTGGGGCCAGGACACCGAACCGTGGACCCGGTCGAGCAGGCCGCGGCCGGCCAGGTCCTCGACGTCCCGGCGCACCGTGACGGGCGAGACCCCCAGCTGCGATGCCAGGTCCGACACTCGGGCGGAGCCCCGGTCCCGTACCAGCCCGAGCAGGCGGTCATGACGTTCAGCAGCACTTTCGCGCACGGCGGCAGTCCCCTCGCAGTGTGTGACCCGGCCCTGGCCCGGCCGGTTCCGGAGCCGGTGTCCGACCCTAGACCAACGTGATCGAACGATGGGAGTTTCGATCATTCAAACGTAATCCATTGACGTTCGATCAGTCCGAGTCCAGGATTCCCGGCGATGCCGATCCGGCCGTTCCCGGCCCGTCCCGACCCTGACTGTTCGTACGGAGGAATTGTGAGACATCGCCTCACCGCCGTGGCGCTCGCGGCCCTGATCGCCCCCGCCGGTCTGACCCTCGCAGGCCCGGACTCCGCTCAGGCGGCACCTGCCCGCCGAACCTTCCATGTCGACTGCGGCGCCAACCCCCAGGGGGCCACCGGCAGCAGTCAGCATCCCTGGACCACGCTCGCCGAAGCCAATGCGCACACCTACGGGCCCGGCGACCGGCTGCTCTTCAGGCGCGGCGCCACC
Organism: Streptomyces sp. NPDC087901; assembly: GCF_044742205.1. Classification (NCBI taxonomy): domain Bacteria; kingdom Bacillati; phylum Actinomycetota; class Actinomycetes; order Kitasatosporales; family Streptomycetaceae; genus Streptomyces; species Streptomyces sp. NPDC087901. The sequence goes on along the minus strand of NZ_JBIUUC010000003.1, from coordinate 438,649 downwards.
TGCACGGGCACCCTCGCCCCCACGGGCACCGGCTCGGAACGCGCACCGTTCACCATCGCCGACTACGGCACCGGCCCGGACCGGGCCCGTCTCGACGGCGCGGGCGCACACGACACCGTCCTGCTTTCCAACACGCAGTACGTGCACCTCAGGGACCTGGAGATCACCAACGCCGACAACCCGGGCAGCGAGCGCAACGGCGTCCGCCTGCGCCTCACCGACTACGGCGTCGCCCGGGGCTTCGACATCAGCGGTCTCTACATCCACGATGTGCGCGGGGGCGACTACAAGACGGTGGCCGGCTCCAGCGCCATCCACATCGCGGTGGAGGGCACGGCCAAGGCCAGCTGGTACGACGGGCTGGACATCGGGCACAACCGCATCGAGGACGTCGACCGCGAGGGCATCTACTTCAAGTCGACCTTCTCCAAGCGCGATCTGGTCGGACAGCAGCAGGACCCGAACGTCTACCCGGGGGAGTGGACCCCCAGCACCGGCGTCCGTATCCACCACAACACCCTGAAGTCCCTCGCCGGTGACGGCATGAAACTCGACACGACGAGCGGCGCCCGCGTGGACCACAACCGGGTCGACGGCTTCCAGCTCCGCTCGCCCTCCGCCAACGCGGGCATCTGGACCTTCAACACCGACGACACGACCGTCGAGTACAACGAGGTCTCGGGCGGCGGCAACACCCATGACGGCATGTCCTTCGACGCCGACGGCGCCTCGCGGAACACCGTCTTCCAGTACAACAACAGCCACGACAACAAGGGCGGCTTCCTGCTGATCTGCCCGTACAGCGGCGCGAAGACCATCGGCACGGTCGCCCGCTACAACGTCAGCCGCAACGACGGCGCCCGCCTCGTCCAGAACTGCTGGGGCCCGATCCTCGGCACCGAGATCTACAACAACACCTTCCACAACAAGGAGCAGATCCCCGGCTTCCTCGTCCAGGACGATGCCGGAAGCCCCTCCACGACCCAGCACGAACTGTCAATCCGCAACAACGTCTTCGTCAGTGAGGGCACGGGCGGCTACCTCTTCAAGAACCCGACTCCCGGGCTCTCCTTCGACCACAACGCCTTCCACGGCATCGACATGACCCGCCCGAACCCCGGCGGCATCACGGCCGACCCGAAGCTGCGGGAGGACTTCCGGCTCGGCACGGGCTCGCCCGCCCTTGCCGCCGGAGCCGTCATCGAGGACAACGGCGGCAAGGACTACTTCGGCAACCGGCTGAAGCCCGGCGCCCCCAACATGGGCGCCTACGCGGGCCACGGGGTGCGGTAACCCGGCGCTCACTGGGGTCCGTACTTGCGGCCTGTCTTGGAGGTGACCCCTCCGAGCAGGCCGCGCGGCGTCACCTTCACCAGACCCATCAGCGCCTTGTACCGCGCGTCCGGAACCGAGACCGACTTGCCGCGCGCCAGGTCCGCCAGGGCCGTGGCCACCAGCTTGTCGGCGTCGAGCCACATCCAGCCCGGGATGTTGCCCGTGCCCATCCCGGCCCGCTGGTGGAACTCGGTCCGCACGAAGCCGGGGCAGAGCGCCATCAGCCGCACGCCCGAACCGGCCAGGTCCTTCGCCGCGCCCTGGGTGAACTGCACGACCCACGCCTTGGACGCCCCGTACGTGCCGCGCGGCACGAACGCCGCCACGGAGGCCACGTTCACGATGCCGCCCCTGCCCCGCTCCTTCATGCCGGCCGCGGCCGCGGAGGTCAGTCGCAGGACCGCCTCGCAGTGCACCTTCAGCATCGCCAGTTCGTCCGCCATGGGGACGTCGAGAAAGTGGCCCTTGTTGCCGAACCCGGCGTTGTTGACCAGGAGATCGACCGACTCCTTGCGGTCGGCCAGCCGGGCCTCGACGGCGGCGATCCCGTCGTCCCGGGACAGGTCCGCGGTCAGCACCTCGGCCTCGATGCCGTGCCGGTCGTGCAGTTCGGTGGCCTGTTCCCGCAGCCGGTCGGTGTCGCGGGCCACCAGGACGAGGTTGTGCCCCTCGGCCGCCAGCCGCCGCGCGAAGGCGGCCCCGATGCCCGCGGTCGCGCCCGTAATCAGTGCAGTCGTCATACGCGGCACGTTAGTGCCCGGCGCACACCACCGGACGACCCGCCCGCCGCTCCCCGCTCAGCCCTGACGGGCCGCGTACGCGCGCGCCTTCCGCAGCGCCCGGGGGTGCAGGGCCTCGCCTGCCGGAAGCAGCAGCGGCAGCAGCTCGCTCCGGGTCGTGACGGCCCGGAACTGCAGCTCGACCGTCACCTCGTGGCCGGGCCGGTGCACGATCTCGACCGGGTCGCCGGCCCGGATGCTGCCCGGCGTGATCACGCGGAGGTAAGCGCCGGGCACGGCGGCCTGCGTGAACCGCTTGACCCAGTGCTCCTCGTCGACGTGGCCCGCGAACGTACGGCACGGAATCCGGCCGGAGGTGACCTCGAGGACCAGCTCGGCACCGATCCGCCAGCGCTCGCCTATCAGCGCGCCGCTGACCGTCACACCGTCCGTGGTCAGGTTCTCGCCGAAGGAGCCGTTGGGCAGCGGGCGCCCCAGCTCCCGCTCCCACGTGTCGAGCTCCTCGCGGGCGAAGGCGTACACGGCCTGGTGCGAGCCGCCGTGATAGCGCAGGTCGCAGACCGTGTCCCCGGCCAGGCCGCTGCCGCCCTCACCCTCGGGACCCGGGTCGCAGACCCGTACGAGCCCCTCGACGGGGCGCTTGTCGATCCCGGTCATGCCGCCCGGGGCGTTGGTGTAGGACGCAGCCACGGGGCGGCCCGCGTTCACGGTCAGCACAGTCATCGCAGTCATGCCCGAACGTCTAACGACTCCCGGCTCAAAGGCGCACGCCATTAACTCGCCTCTGACCCAAGAATCCCTTATATTTTAAGGGTGATCGAAGCCCGTCATCTCCGAGTCCTGCGCGCCGTGGCCGGTACCGGCTCCTTCTCCGCCGCCGCCCGCGAGCTCGGCTGCACCCAGCCCGCCGTGAGCCAGCAGATGAAGGCGCTGGAGTCCTCGGCGGGCACCACGCTGCTGATCCGCACCGGACGCGAGATGCGGCTGACGCAGGCCGGTGAGGCGCTCGTACGCCACGCCTCGGGCATCCTCGCCGGGCTCACCGCCGCCGAGGAGGAGGTCGCCGCGATCGCCGGGCTGCGGGCCGGCCGGGTCCGGCTCGTCTCGTTCCCCAGCGGCAGCTCCACCCTGGTCCCGGGCGCCCTCGCCGCGCTCCGGGCCGCCCATCCCGGCACTCGGGTCTCCCTGGTCGAGGCCGAGCCGCCCCGCTCGGTGGAGATGCTGCGCGACGGTGACTGCGACATCGCGCTGGCCTTCCGCTACGGCACGCCGGGCGCGGAGTGGGACGACCTGGTGGTGCGCCCCCTGCTCACCGACCGGCTGATCGGACTGCTCCCCGAAGGTCACGAGCTCGCCGACCGGGCCGAGGTGGGCATCGGCGAACTCGCGGGAGAGTCGTGGATCGCCGGCTGCCCGCGCTGCCGCCGTCAGCTGGTGGAGGTCTGCGAAGCGTCCGGCTTCACCCCGCGGATCGACTTCGCGACCGATGACTACCCGGCCGTGATCGGACTGGTCGGCGCGGGTCTCGGGGTGGCCGTCCTGCCGGCGCTGGCGATCGAGTCGGTACGCCCCAGGGGCGCCCGGACCGTCACGGTGGAGCCGGCCATCGAGCGCGAGATCGTCGCGCTGACCCTGCCCGACCTGGCGCAGGTCCCGGCCGTGGCGGCCACCCTGGACCAGCTCTCGCATGCGGCGGCCCGCTGAGCGGTCCGCCTCGGGCCCTCGGGCCCGAGCGGGCAAGGGTGCGCGCCCGCGGGCACCCGAGCGAAGAGGGCATGCGCCCACGGCCCGGGTGGAGAAACGTTTCTTCCCTGGTGGAGCGTAGTGGGGCTCAGCCGTGCCCGGGCGGGAACGAGGGTGCCGCCGCGGCGATCAGCCGGTTGCGGGCCCGTCCCATGAGCTCTTCGCGCTCGTCCTCCGTCAGTCCGCCCCACACTCCGTAGGGCTCGCGTACCGCCAGTGCGTGGGCTGCGCACTCGGCGCGTACCGGGCATCGCATGCAGACCTCTTTCGCGGAGGTCTCGCGGGCGCTCCTGGCGGCTCCGCGTTCCCCCTCGGGGTGGAAGAACAGTGAACTGTCGACCCCTCGGCAGGCCGCCAGCAGCTGCCAGTCCCACAGATCGGCGTTGGGTCCGGGAAGGCGGGAAAAATCTGCCATTGCTTGTCCCCTCGAAACCATGCTGAGTCGGAAACGTCGTGGTCGTCCGTCGTGCTGTTGCCCATGACCGTACATCTACGGTGTTAGTAGATGTAAATATGACTGATTGCGAATCTAGCCACAGACACCAGCAAAAGGGAAGAAAATCGGCTAAATGGTGCATAAGTTCCTGTGGAGATTCGGTTGACGGCTGGACGACCTCGTGGCGCTCTCCTCCGTGTCCGGCCCCTCACGTAGAGTGCCGAACTCGGTCGTCCGACCCGTAACTCTTTCGAGTGACCATCGTTGAGAGTGCGGAGGCGGTTGGCAGAGAAGGCGATCGGGCAAATGTCCGAGAGCGTCAACCGCACAGGTGACGACTTGTAACAGCCTGGAGGCTCAAGGTGACGCGCATCAGCTGCGGAGGGCGGTCATGACATCCGTCCTCGTCTGCGACGATTCCCCGCTTGCCCGAGAAGCGCTCCGTCGCGCGGTCGCGACCGTGCCCGGCGTCGAGCGTGTGACGACGGCCGCGAACGGCGAGGAAGTACTCCGCCGCTGGGGTGCCGACCGTTCGGATCTGATTCTGATGGACGTACGCATGCCCGGTCTGGGGGGTGTGGAGACGGTCCGGCGGCTGCTCTCCGCCGACCCCGGGGCGCGGATCATCATGCTGACCGTCGCCGAGGACCTGGACGGTGTCGCGCTGGCGGTCGCCGCCGGGGCCCGCGGATATCTGCACAAGGACGCCTCCCGGGCGGAGCTCCGGGCGACCGTCACCCAGGCCCTGGCCGATCCGACGTGGCGGCTCGCCCCGCGCCGGCTGCGCTCGGCCGAGATGGGTGCGGCGCCCACGCTCACAGCGCGTGAGATCCAGGTGCTCGAAGGGATGAGCCACGGCCGCTCCAACGCGGAGATCGGCCGTGAGCTGTTCCTCTCGGAGGACACGGTGAAGACGCACGCGAGGCGCCTGTTCAAGAAGCTCGGCGCCTCGGACCGTGCGCACGCGGTGGCGCTCGGTTTCCGCTGGGGCCTGGTCCGCTGAGGGCGGGCCGTGACCGGCCGCCGATCCATCCCCCGTCCGCTCGCGGGCGGACGGGGGACCCTCGGGAGAGGGGTGCGGGCCGGGTCGTGTCCCCGGACGCGACCTGCTCGTACCCCACCCGTGCAGCCCGCCGCACCGGCGGCATGTGACGCTTCCCGGCCGATGACGCATCCTTGAGACGTGGAGTTCCTCGGGAACGATTCGGTCGAGCGGAAGGGGAGGGCGCAGGACATGACTTCCGGCGCACCCGCTCATAACGCTTCAGTGCACAACTACGGACGCGGTGCCGCGGATGACGCGGCGCCGGGGCACCATGGTTCGATGCGCGAGGACGGAACGACGGTGATCGGTGCCCTGGTGCATCGCGCCGTCGAGGGCGACGCGCAGGCCACCCATGATCTGCTGGCCCATGTCCACCCCCTCGCGCTGCGCTACTGCAGGTCCCGGCTGAACCGGCTGCCCGGTGATGCCCGTCACTTCGTGGAGGACCTGGCGCAGGAGGTCTGTGTCGCGGTGCTCATGGCGCTGCCGCGGTACAAGGACACCGGCAGGCCCTTCGAAGCCTTCGTCTTCGCCATCGCCGGCCACAAGGTGGCCGATCTCCAGCGTGCCGCGATGCGGCACCCGGGATCGACCGCGGTGCCCTCCGACGAGATGCCGGAGCGGCCGGACGACTCGCTCGGCCCCGAGGAGCGGGCGCTCCTCAGCAGCGATGCGGCCTGGGCCAAGAAGCTCCTCGCCAACCTTCCGGAGAACCAGCGCGAACTGCTGGTCCTGCGGGTCGCCGTCGGGCTCACCGCCGAGGAGACCGGCCAGATGCTCGGCATGTCGCCGGGTGCGGTCCGGGTCGCCCAGCACCGTGCGCTCAGCCGGCTGAGGGCCCTCGCGGAGCAGTGAGCCGGGCCTGTGGCGCCGCGGAACGAGGCCGTAGGAAGCTACAGAACCTCCTGGTGATCTTGTTCATGGAATGAGACACCCCCGGAGGCCGTTAGCATGGACATCCGCACCGATCAAGGCCATTTGGGGAAGGTGTCATGACTGCAAACGTCGACGGAGTGCCCGAGAAATTCGCGACGCTCGGGCTGACATACGACGACGTGCTGCTGCTGCCGGGCGCATCTGAAGTGCTGCCCAACGCGGTCGACACCTCGACGCTCATCTCGCGGAACGTACGGGTGAACATCCCGCTGCTCTCCGCCGCGATGGACAAGGTGACCGAGGCCCGTATGGCCATCGCCATGGCCCGTCAGGGCGGCGTCGGCGTACTGCACCGCAATCTCTCGGTCGAGGACCAGGTCAACCAGGTCGACCTGGTGAAGCGGTCCGAGTCCGGCATGGTCACCGACCCGATCACGGTCAGCCCGGACGCCACGCTCGGCGAGGCCGACGCGCTCTGTGCCAAGTTCCGCATCAGCGGCGTCCCGGTCACCGACCCGGCGGGCAAGCTGCTCGGCATCGTCACCAACCGCGACATGGCGTTCGAGTCGGACCGCTCGCGTCAGGTGCGTGAGGTCATGACGCCGATGCCGCTGGTCACCGGCCGGGTCGGCATCTCCGGCGTGGACGCCATGGAGCTGCTGCGCCGCCACAAGATCGAGAAGCTTCCGCTGGTCGACGAGGCGGGCATCCTCAAGGGCCTCATCACGGTCAAGGACTTCAAGAAGGCCGAGCAGTACCCGAACGCGGCCAAGGACGGCGAGGGCCGCCTGCTCGTCGGCGCGGCCGTCGGTGCCAGCCCGGAGGCGCTGGACCGCGCCCAGGCGCTGGCCGGGGCCGGGGTGGACTTCCTGATCGTCGACACCTCGCACGGCCACAACAGCAACGCCCTCAACTGGATGGCGAAGATCAAGTCGGCCGTGAACGTGGACGTCATCGGCGGCAACGTCGCGACGCGCGACGGCGCCCAGGCCCTGGTCGACGCCGGCGTGGACGGCGTGAAGGTGGGCGTCGGACCCGGTTCGATCTGTACCACCCGTGTGGTCGCCGGCATCGGCGTCCCGCAGGTCACCGCGATCTACGAGGCCGCGCTGGCCGCCCGTGCGGCGGGCGTCCCGGTCATCGGCGACGGCGGCCTCCAGTACTCCGGCGACATCGGCAAGGCGCTCGCCGCCGGTGCCGACAGCGTGATGCTGGGCTCCCTCCTCGCGGGTTGCGAGGAGTCGCCGGGCGAGCTCCTCTTCATCAACGGCAAGCAGTTCAAGTCGTACCGCGGCATGGGTTCGCTGGGCGCGATGCAGTCCCGTGGGCAGGGCCGCTCGTACTCGAAGGACCGCTACTTCCAGGCCGAGGTGTCCTCCGACGACAAGCTCGTCCCCGAGGGCATCGAAGGCCAGGTGCCCTATCGCGGCCCGCTGGCCAACGTGCTGCACCAGCTCGTCGGCGGCCTCCGCCAGACGATGGGGTACGTGGGCGCCGCGTCGGTCGACGAGATGGAGAGCAAGGGCCGCTTCGTGCGGATCACCTCGGCGGGTCTCAAGGAGAGCCACCCGCACGACATCCAGATGACGGTCGAAGCACCGAACTACAGCAGGAAGTAACGCGACAGCGCAGGTGAGGGGCGGACCCGGGTTCCCGGGACCGCCCCTCACGCGTGCGTCGGGGATACTGGACAGCGCAGACGTAGAGGGAAAGGCCACACATCGTGACTGAGATCGAGATCGGGCGCGGCAAGCGCGGCCGCCGGGCATACGCATTCGACGACATCGCCGTCGTCCCGAGCCGCCGGACCCGCGACCCGAAGGAGGTCTCGATCGCCTGGCAGATCGACGCCTACCGCTTCGAGCTGCCGTTCCTGGCCGCTCCCATGGACTCCGTCGTCTCCCCGCAGCACGCCATCCGCATCGGCGAGCTCGGCGGCCTCGGCGTGCTCAACCTGGAAGGCCTGTGGACCCGGCACGCCGACCCGCAGCCGCTCCTCGACGAGATCGCCGAGATGCCGGTCGAGGCCGCGACCCGCCGACTCCAGGAGATCTACTCCGCCCCCATCCAGGAGGAGCTGATCGGGCAGCGCATCAAGGAGGTGCGCGACTCGGGTGTCGTCACCGCCGCCGCGCTCTCCCCGCAGCGCACCGCCCAGTTCTCCAAGGCCGTCGTCGACGCGGGCGTGGACATCTTCGTCATCCGCGGTACGACGGTCTCCGCCGAGCACGTCTCGGGTGCGGCCGAGCCGCTCAACCTGAAGCAGTTCATCTACGAGCTGGACGTCCCGGTGATCGTCGGCGGCTGTGCCACGTACACCGCGGCCCTGCACCTGATGCGTACGGGCGCGGCCGGTGTCCTCGTCGGCTTCGGCGGCGGCGCCGCGCACACCACGCGCAACGTCTTCGGCATCCAGGTCCCGATGGCGACCGCGGTCGCCGATGTGGCCGGTGCCCGCCGTGACTACATGGACGAGTCCGGCGGCCGGTACGTGCACGTGATCGCGGACGGCGGCGTCGGCTGGTCCGGCGACCTGCCGAAGGCCATCGCCTGCGGTGCGGACGCCGTGATGATGGGCTCCCCGCTCGCCCGCGCGACGGACGCGCCGGGCCGCGGCCGCCACTGGGGCATGGAGGCCGTCCACGAGGACGTGCCGCGCGGCAAGCTGGTCGACCTCGGCTCCGTCGGGACGACGGAGGAGGTCCTCACCGGTCCTTCGCACACCCCCGACGGCTCGATGAACATCTTCGGCGCGCTGCGCCGGGCGATGGCGACGACTGGGTACAGCGACCTCAAGGAGTTCCAGCGCGTCGAGGTGACGGTGGCGGACTCGCAGCACCGCCGCTGACTTCTTCGCACACGCAGGAGGGCCCGGACCGCGATCGCGGTCCGGGCCCTCCTGCGTGTGTCGTGCCCGCGGTCCGACTAGTCGGACGTCTTGCGGGCCGTGGAGAACGCCACGACGCCGGCGACCACGAAGAAGACGACGCCCATGAAGTCGATCTCTTCCTTCCACGCCTTGCTCAGGTCGCCGAAGTGATCGAAGAAGATCTCGGAGACCGAGAGCGGGATGATGTCGCTGAGGAGGATCGCCGCACCGAGCAGCTGGCCGAGGTACACGCCGAGCAGCGCGAAGACAGCGCTGACGACCGGCAGGGCGGGGTTGCGTCCGCCGAGCTTGCCGGCGGCGAGGCCGACGAGGGCGCCGACACCCACGGCCGCGTAGCCGATCTCGTGCTCCGTGGCGCCGATGATCGCGCCGTAGATCCCGGCCGCGACGAGGGCGGCGACGAACGCCACGAGGATGCCGAGGCCCACGTTGTTACGCGCGGGTGCCACCGGTGCGAACGGGGCGCCGCCGCCGTACGGGGCGCCGACGGGCTGCTGACCCGCGAACGGGTTGCCGGTCGGGGCGCCGGGCTGGGGCTGGCCGGGCTGGGCCGCGTACGGGTTGCCGGGCTGGGGCTGGGCGTCGTGCGGCTGGTTCGGCGGTGGTACGGGCGTGCTCATGTTGGGTTCCCCCTGGGACGTCTGCGCACGGGTGTGCGATGAGTGACGCCGCAGGCTAGCAGCCGGTTCCGACATCGGCCCACCGGAATCCTTGGGGGGACTGAGCGGGGAGCGGTTTCAGAGCCGGTGCGCGGCTCCTGCCGGGGTCGCGCCGCGGGTGTCGAGAAGGAGCTGCGCCTTCACCGCGAGGCCCTGGAGGTCGTACGTGCGGTGGTGCTGGAGCAGCACCGTCAGATCGGCGCTGGAGGCCGCCTCGTACAGCGAATCGGCACGGGGGACCGGGAGTTCGCGTACGCGCCAGTCCAGGACGTGCGGATCGTGGTAGCCGATCTGGGCCCCCATGTCCATCAGCCGGGTGGCGATCCCGCGGGCGGGGGAGGCCTCCTGGTCGGCGAGGTCCGGCTTGTAGGTGACGCCGAGGAGGAGGACCCGGGCGCCGCGGACGGACTTCCCGTGCTCGTTGAGGAGGGTGGCGCAGCGCTGGATCACGTACTGCGGCATCCGGTCGTTGATCTCCTGGGCGAGCGAGACCATCCGCAGGGGGTGCCCGGGGGTGCGGCTGTTGTACGGGAGGTAGCCCGGGTCGACCGGGACGCCGTGGCCGCCGACGCCGGGGCCCGGGCGGAAGGGCTGGAAGCCGAAGGGTTTGGTCTCGGCGCACCGGATGACGTCCCACAGGTCGACGCCGAGGTCGTGGCAGAGCACGGCCATCTCGTTGACCAGGGCGATGTTGACGTGCCGGAAGTTGGTCTCCAGGACCTTCGTCATCTCGGCCTCGCGCGGGCCCCGGGCGCGGACGACCTTGTCGGTGAGCCGGCTGTAGAAGGCCGCGGCCGACTCGGTGCAGGCGGGGGTGAGGCCGCCGATGACCTTGGGGGTGTTGGCGTAGACGTGGGTGCGGTTGCCGGGGTCGAGCCGGGTGGGGGAGTGGGCCAGGTGGAAGTCGCGTCCGCCGCGCAGCCCCGAGCCCTCTTCGAGGAGGGGGAGCAGAAAGCTCTCGGTGGTGCCGGGCGGGACGGCCGACTCCAGCAGCACTGTGGTGTGCGGGCGCAGCCGGGCGGCCAGGGCGCGGGCGGCGGCGCCCACGCCGGTGAGGTCGAGGGTGCGGTCGGGGCCGAGGGGCGTGGGTGCGCAGATCACGGCGGTACGGACCCGGCCAAGCTCGGCCTGGTTGGTGGTGGGGCGGAATCCGCCGGAGAGCATCCGGCGGATGTCCGACGCGGTGAGCGATCCCTCGACGGGGGTGCGGCCTGCGGAGAGCTCCGCGAAGGCCCGGGGGTCGGTGTCGTAGCCGATGGTCTGGATACCGGCGGCGACGGCGGCTTGGGCGAGGGGCAGGCCGAGGTGACCGAGTCCGATGACGGCGAGGTCTGCAGGCACGTGGGTGGCCGTCCTTCCCTAAGACCGACCGGCACATGAGGGGTGGCGTCGCGGGGCGGGGTGCGTGCAGCTGCGGCGTTGTCGTCAATCACCATGGCTCCGCCATGCCTCAATCCTCCGCCTTGCAGCTGCACGCACCCCGCCCCGCTCCTTCTTCCACCCCTCATGTGCCGGTCGGTCTAAGACCATGAGGAGAGAAAGCGCAACTGCTGGGGACAGCGCAATGTCAGACTAGGCGTAAATATGACCTATATGCCGCATTGTGTGGCCCCAGTCGTCCGGGTGTTGTCCACAGGCGGTGGCTGAAGTCGCGGAGCGCGGACAGAATCGAGAGGTGGGCACGGGCACCCGACCCCGCGGTCGGACCGCATCCCCGTGCCGGACCACCCCGATCTACCGGGAGGCAGCAGTGAGGACAGCGACACTGGGACCCGCGGAGCGCGCCCAGGCGCTCGCCGCGATGGCCGAGCGCGAACTGGACGTGCTGGTCGTGGGGGCGGGCGTGGTCGGCGCCGGGACGGCACTGGACGCGGTGACAAGAGGGCTCTCGACCGGACTGGTCGAGGCGCGCGACTGGGCGTCCGGCACGTCGAGCAGGTCGAGCAAGCTGATTCACGGCGGGCTGCGCTATCTGGAGATGCTCGACTTCGCGCTCGTCCGCGAGGCGCTGAAGGAGCGCGGGCTGCTGCTGGAGCGCCTCGCCCCGCACCTGGTGAAGCCGGTGCCGTTCCTCTACCCGTTGCAGCACAAGGGCTGGGAGCGGCTGTACGCCGGTTCGGGCGTCGCGCTGTACGACGCGATGTCGGTGTCGTCCGGGCACGGCCGCGGACTGCCCGTGCACCGGCACCTCTCCCGCCGCCAGGCCCTGCGGGTCGCGCCGGCGCTGAAGCGGGACGCCCTCGTGGGGGCCCTGCAGTACTACGACGCCCAGATGGACGATGCCCGCTATGTGGCGACGCTGGTGCGCACCGCCGCCGGGTACGGCGCGCAGGTGGCGAACCACGCGCGGGTGATCGGCTTCCTCCGGGAGGGCGAGCGCGTCGTCGGCGCCCGGGTGGAGGACGTCGAGGCGGGCGGTGAGTACGAGGTCAGGGCCAAACAGGTGGTCAACGCCACCGGCGTCTGGACGGATGACACCCAGGCGCTGATCGGCGAGCGCGGCCAGTTCCACGTACGGGCCTCCAAGGGCATCCATCTGGTCGTTCCGAAGGACCGCATCCACTCCTCCACGGGCCTGATCCTGCGCACCGAGAAGTCGGTCCTCTTCGTCATCCCGTGGGGACGGCACTGGATCGTCGGGACGACGGACACCGACTGGGACCTGGACAAGGCGCATCCGGCGGCGTCCAGCGCGGACATCGACTATCTGCTCGAACACGTCAACTCGGTCCTGGCCACCCCGCTGACCAGGGACGACGTCCAGGGCGTCTACGCAGGGCTGCGGCCGCTGCTGGCCGGCGAGTCGGACGCGACCAGCAAGCTGTCGCGCGAGCACACGGTGGCACACCCGCTGCCCGGCCTCGTCGTCGTCGCGGGCGGGAAGTACACCACGTACCGGGTGATGGCCAAGGACGCCGTCGACGAGGCGGTGCACGGCCTCGACCAGCGGGTCGCGGAGTGCGTCACGGAGGACATCCCGCTGCTGGGGGCCGAGGGCTACCGCGCCCTGTGGAACGCACGGGCCAGGATCGCCGCCAGGACCGGCCTCCACGTCGCCCGGGTGGAGCACCTGCTGAACCGGTACGGCTCCATGACCGAGGAGATCCTGGAGCTGATCGTCGCCGACCCGGTGATGGGTGAACCGCTGCCGTCCGCCGACGACTACCTGAAGGCCGAGATCGTGTACGCGGCCTCGCACGAGGGGGCCCGCCACCTCGACGACGTACTGACCCGTCGCACCAGGATCTCCATCGAGACCTTCGACCGGGGCACGCGCTCCGCACGGCTGTGCGCGGAGCTGATGGCGCGGGTGCTCGGCTGGGACGAGGGCCGGATCGACCGTGAGGTCGCGCACTACGAGAAGCGGGTGGAGGCGGAACGGGAGTCGCAGCGCCAGCCCGACGACCTGACCGCGGACGCGGCGCGGCTGGGAGCACCGGACATCGTGCCCATCTAGGGCCTTTCGTTCGGATCGTGCCGGTCTCGCGGGTCAACGCCACCTCGTCGCCCGCCGCCCTCTGTCCGTCCGCCCCGCCGCCCCGCTCACCTGTCGCCCCGCGGAGGCGGCCGCCCTGCCGTCCCGCCCGCCGGTCGCCTCCGCCGGGCGGGATCTGGGCGTGGGTGCTGGAACTCCGGTGCTCACGGCGTGGGTTCGAAGGTGGCGGTGACGTTCTGGGACAGGCCTTCGGGGCGGTACGCAAGGACGGGCCGGGAACGCGGCGGTCCTGACCGTCGCTCCGGACGACCGGGCCGTGGTAGGCAGGAGGGTGCCCGGGTGGAATGTGGTTCCCTGGGCAGGGAACCAGTGGGGGCGCGCGGCCATGGCACGGCAGCGCCGCGCCGTACGTGCCCGGCAGGAAATCCCTTCCTCCGGCCACAACATGACGGTCCCCGGACCCGGCACCAGGACCGGTCCAGGGGTGAGGGACAATGAACGCTCTGCCAGGGCGGGTTGATCGCAGAGGGGACGCATGTCGGAGGCGGAGCAGGCACGGGGGCCCCAACGGGACAAGGACGGACGTCTTCTCGCGGGGCGGTACCGGCTCGGGGAGGTGCTCGGCCGGGGCGGAATGGGCACGGTCCACCGCGCCGTCGACGAGACGCTGGGCCGCACGGTCGCGGTCAAGGAACTGCGGTTCCCCACGGCCATCGACGACGACGAGAAGCGCCGGCTCATCACGCGTACGCTGCGCGAGGCCAAGGCGATCGCCCGGATCCGGAACAACGGCGCGGTCACGGTCTACGACGTGGTCGACGAGGACGACCGGCCGTGGATCGTCATGGAACTCATCGAGGGCAAGTCGCTGGCCGAGGCGGTGCGCGAGGACGGCGTCCTGACGCCGCGACGGGCGGCCGAGGTCGGCCTGGCCATCCTCGACGTGCTGCGTTCGGCGCACCGCGAGGGCATCCTGCACCGCGACGTGAAGCCGTCCAACGTGCTGATCTCCGAGGACGGCCGGGTCGTGCTGACCGACTTCGGGATCGCCCAGGTCGAGGGCGACCCGTCGGTCACCTCCACCGGCATGCTCGTCGGCGCCCCCTCGTACATCTCGCCGGAACGGGCCCGCGGGCACAAGCCCGGGCCGCCGGCCGACCTGTGGTCGCTCGGCGGACTGCTGTACGCGAGCGTGGAAGGCTGCCCGCCGTACGACAAGGGGTCCGCGATCGCGACCCTGACCGCCGTGATGACCGAACCGCTGGACCCGCCGAAGAACGCGGGCCCGCTGGAGGAGGTCATCTACGGGCTGCTCGCCCGGGACCCCGAGCAGCGGCTCGACGACGCGGGCGCGCGCGCCCTGCTCAACGCCGTCATCGACGCCCCGGAGCAGCCGGAGCTTCCGGTGCCGCCGCCGGCCGATGCCACCCAGGTGATGGCCCTCCCCAAGAACGTGGCCGACGCCCCGCCCAAGGCGGCGAAGAAGTCCGCCGATACGGGCGAGGGGACACGCGACCGGCTGCGCGGGGCGCTGCGCTCCGTGCGGAACGCGAAGGCTGCACCCGCCGCGGCCGCCGGTGCCGGCGCCGGCGCGGTCGCCTCCACCCCGGCCCGGCCCACCACGGCTCCCGCGACGGTCACGGCCTCCCCTTCGGGCGCCGTGCCGCCGCCGCGTCCGGCCACCTCGCCGGTCACTCCGCCCCGCGCTTCGCTCACGGACGTGGTGCCGCGCCGCACGCTGGCGATCATCGCGGCCGTCATCGTGCTCGCCGTGCTCGGCACGGTCCTCGCGCTCACGCTCGGCGGGGACGACAAGGGCTCCGACGACGCCGGCAAGTCCAAGGACGGCACGTCCGCCTCGGCCGGATCCTCCGCCGGCAGCGGCTCCGGCGGCTCCGGCGACACGGAACAGGGCAGCGGCAAGGAGCAGGGCAAGGACGAGGACGCGAAGGGCAGCGGCAGCCAGGGCGCGGACGACGACGCGAGCACGGGGCCGGACGGTTCCGGCGACGGCTCGGACGGCGCCGACGCACTGCCCGCCGGGTACAAGCGGGTCACCGACAAGCGGTTCCACTTCACCATGGCCATGCCCGAGGGCTTCCGGCGCAACTCGATAGCGGGCATCAACTCCGGCGGGATCTACAACATCGACAAGGGATACCCGCGCGTCCAGGTCGACTACAACAGCTCGCCCGGCCAGGACGCGGCCGGCGCCTGGAAGGCGCTGAAGAGCGCGGTCGCCGCCTCCAGCAACGGCTACCGCCACCTGGGGATAAAGCCGGTCGAGTACAACGGCTACCCGACCGTCGCCGACTGGCAGTTCGAACGGAACGAGAACGGCCAGCGAAGCCGGATCCTGAACCGCGGATTCAAGGTCGATGCCAAGCGCGGCTACTCGATCATGATCAGCTGCAAGTCCGACGAGTGGGACGGCGCGGAGTGCCGGACGCTGCGCAGGACGGCGTTCGACACCTTCAAGCCGCTCGACTGAGACAAGCCGCCCGGCCGGGTTGCGCCGACCCGCCGCGCGGCCGCCTCATGCCACGTATTGTGAGAACCCGAAGACCGTACGCAGCCGAAACCACAAGTCAATTGCACAGCAAGTGACTGCAATTGATGGCTTCGTGCGGTCTGCGTGACCGGGGGACAGCGCGCTCTGGGGAGGCGTCGTGGACGACTATGCGGGTCGGGTACTTGCCGACCGCTACCGCCTTCCGCTGCCCCCGTCCGACGAGTACGAACTGGTCGAGACCCGGGCGTTCGACACCTATAGCGGCCAAGAGGTACTGGTCCGTCAGGTGCCGTTGCCCGAGGTCGTGGACGCCGAGGTGCTCGACGCGGACGGGCTGCCCACGGCGGCGCGGCGGACGAGCGGACGCACGGTGCGCAGGTCCACCGATCCGGCGGTCCGGCGAGCCATCGAGGCCGCCCAGGCGGCGGCCCAGGTGCCCGACCACCCGCGCCTGGACCAGGTCTTCGACGTGTTCGCCGAGGCGGGATCGCTCTGGATCGTGAGCGAACTGGTCGCGGCCCGGCCGCTTGCGGCCCTGCTCGCGGAGCACCCGCTCAATCCGTACCGGGCCGCCGAGATCGGCTCCGACGTCCTGACCGCGCTGCGCGTCCTGCACGCCCACGGCTGGACCCACCGCAACATCACCGTGCGCACGGTGCTCATCTGCGACGACGGACGCGTCGTGCTGACGGGCCTGGCGGCCGGGGCGGCGGAGGAAGCGCTCTGCGGGTACGTTCCGGTGCCGCGCACCGACGACGACGGCGAGGGCGGCTACGGCGCCCCCGCGATCGAGTCGGGGCCCACGGGCCCGTACGCCCCGCCGGACAGCGCCGATTCCTACGGCCCGCCCGCGATCGAGCCCGAGGGCGCCGATCCGTACGGCCGGCCCGAGGTGCCCGGTTCCCGCGGGCCCGCGGCCATCGAGTCGGGGTCCGGGGGCGGTCCGGCGCAGCCCTACGGAGCCGGCGAGCTGGAGTCCGTGCGCCGGCCGCCGCCGCCCGCACCGCCCGCCACCGTGCCCGTCCCCGCATCCGAGGCCGGCAGCGCGCAGGCGCGGGCCGCGCGGGCAGGCGCCATCGCCGCATACCGTGCGGGCGCCCGCGCCGCCGCGCGAGTCAGCGAGGAGGAGCGCCGGGCCGGTACGGACGAGGCGCAGGAAACCGGCATCCTTCCGGTCCCGCGGCCCGCCCACCCGCAGCCGCCCCTCGCCCGGCCCGGCATCCCGGCCGCGTACGACGCCCAGGACCTCTACGACGACGAGGATCCGTACGACGACGAGGGCGACGGCTTCGACAGCGGTGACTTCAACGGCAACTACGCCGCCGCCGACGATGACGCCGACGACGGTGATGGCAAGGCACCGCCCCGGCGGCTCCACCTGACCGGTTCCTGGGACGACGGCCCCGGCCGCGGGCGCCCGGTGTCCGCGGGCGGATCCAGCGAGGACGCACTGCGCGCCGACTCCCGGCGCCAGGGCACCACCCCGGCCGTGCGCCCGCAACTGCCCGCCAGCACCCGCGAGACCGCCCCGGGCCGGTGGGACGAGATCGTCGCCGGAAGCCGTGACCGGTCCGCGTACCGAGGCCCTGCCACCACCCTCGCCGCCGAGCGGGCCCGGCAGGCCCGGATCGCCGTCGTCGGCGCGGTCACCGAGCGCTGGGCGCCCGAGCAGGCCGGTCCGGTCCACGAGAACTGGCAGCTGGCACCGCCCATCGGCCCCTCCACCGACCTCTGGGCGCTGGGCGCCCTGCTCTACCGCGCCGTACAGGGCCACGCCCCGTATCCGGAGGAGAGCGCCGCCGAACTCGTCCAGATGGTCTGCGGTGAACCGCCCGCCTTCGCCGAGGAGTGCGGGCCGCTGCGGCCCGTCGTCGAGTCGCTGCTGAGGCAGGACCCCACCGAGCGCCCGGACTTCGAGGAACTGCGCGGCTGGCTGCGCTCCCTCGTGCGGTCGGCGCCCGAGCCGGAGGCCGGTCTCGACGTCGTGACGCTGCCCTCGGCCGACGCCACCCGGCTGCCCGTAGTACGCCGCCGGGGCGAGCTCGTCCGCAAGCGCCGCGGCCGCCGCGGCGGGGCGGCGCACGGCCGGCACCGTCACACCAAGGAGCGGCTGGAACCCGCGGAGCGGGCCACGCTTCAGCCGCGCGAGCCCAGGAGTCCCAAGCCGCCGCGCGAGCCCAAGGGCCCGAAGGCGTTGCGCACCCCGCCCCGCCCGCAGCGGGAGGGGACGCACGCACCGCGCCGGCTCGGCCGGCTGCTGCTCGTCCTGATCCTGCTGGTCCTGGCCGCGGTGGTCGCGTACGCGGTGATGTTCATGCCCAAGTCCGGTACGGAGTCCGGTGCCGGCGCCGACCCCTCCCGCACCCCGTCAGGAGCGCCCGAGCCCGGCTCCCAGGACTCCGGGGGGCCGTCATCCGCGGGCTCCTCCGGCGCGCAGCAGCCGCAGACCAGCCGTTCCGCCGTCGCGCTCGCACCCGGCTACACCCTGCGCAGGGACGCCGAGGGCTTCGAGGTCGGGACGCCCAAGGGCTGGCAGCGCAGCCCCGCCAACGCGAACGGTCAGATCCGTTACGGAAGCGATGGCTTCAGCCTCCTCGTCGTCCCCGGCCGCGACACCGTGAAGGCCAACGGCGCCGACCCGCTCGACTACCAGCGGGACAAGGAAGCGGAGTTGAAGCCGTTCCGCGACTCCAGCTGGGCGTCGGCGAGCGGTCTGCGCCGGATCGACGTCGGCCGGCAGGCCATGGCGGAGGGCCAGTTCACCTGGCGGGAGGCCGGTGGCCGCGAGGTCTACGTCCGCAACCTGGTGATGGTCGTCGAGGGCCGCTACCACATCCTCCAGGTCATCGGCCCTGAGGACCAGCGCGACAAGGTGACCGAGATCTACCAACAGGCCAGCGTCTCCTACCGCGTGACACAGTGAAGGGAAGCCGTTCGGCGGCGGGCGTTCCGGCAGGGCGACAAGCATCACAGTGCGGTCTCGTGAGCGATGCGAGGTTCCGTGGCCGTACTTCCTCTCCGTAACCTGTCATCCGAAGGAACGGGGCGGGGACACGTGGATCGATCACAGGGCACGGAAACGGGACTGGTGCTGGCCGGGAGGTACCGGCTCGGCGAAGTCCTGGGACGCGGCGGAATGGGCAAGGTCTGGCGCGCCCACGACGAGGTGCTGCACCGCACCGTCGCCGTCAAGGAGCTGACCGCCGGGCTGTACGTCGCCGAGGCGGACCGGGTGGTGCTGCACGCGCGCACCCAGAAGGAGGCCCGCGCCGCCGCCCGCATCACGCACCCCGGCGTGGTCACCGTCCATGACGTGATCGAGTACGACAACCGGCCGTGGATCGTCATGCAGTACGTCGACGGCCCGTCACTTGCCGACCGGATCAAGGAGTCCGGCGAGACCGAGCCGCGCGAGGCTGCCCGGATCGGGCTCCACGTGCTGAGCGCCCTGCGCGCAGCACACGCTGCCGGGGTGCTGCACCGCGATGTGAAGCCGGGCAACGTCCTGCTCGCGCGGGACGGCCAGGTACTGCTGACCGACTTCGGGATCGCGGCGATAGAGGGCGACTCGACCATCACCAGGACCGGTGAACTGGTCGGCTCCATCGACTACCTGGCACCCGAGCGGGTCCGCGGCGGCGACCCGGGCCCCGCCTCCGACCTGTGGTCGCTGGGCGCGACGCTGTACACCGCGGTCGAGGGACGCTCGCCGTTCCGCCGTACCTCCCCGATATCGACGATGCAGGCCGTGGTGACCGAGGACCCGCCGGTGCCCGGCAGGGCCGGGGCGCTCGCCCCTGTCATCACGGCTCTGCTCCGCAAGGAACCCGAGGACCGGCCGTCGGCCGCGGAGACGGAACGGATGCTGCTGGAGGCCATGGAGGGGCGCGAGCCCCGGTCGGCCCAGGCGTACGTCCCCACCCAGCGGGTCCCCGAGGAGGTGCTGCGCTCCATGGGCGCCGACGGCACCTCCGGCGGCGGGATCCCGCACGGCGGCACGGCCCAACTGCCCTACTCCGAGCCCGCCCCGGCCCCCGGCTCCGTGCCGGTCACCCGGCGCAGCCGTGGCCGGTGGCGCACGACGGTCGTGGTCATCGCCCTGGCGGCACTGGTGGGCGGCGGCGCGGGCATCGCCGCGATGCTGTACGCGAACCGCTCGGACGCGAACACCGGGAGCGGCGGCACGGCATCCCACGGCACCCGGTCGCCGGGGCCGGCCACCGCCACGCCCACCCCCACACCGACACCCACGCCGGACCCGGCGAAGGGGGGCGTGCCGGACGGCTGGCGACGGGTGGAGGACCCCTCCGGGTTCAGCATCCTCATGCCGATCGGCTGGGAGCGCCGGGTGGAGGGCACCAACATCGACTACACCCCGGACGACGGTGTGCACTACCTCCGCGTCAGCGTCGACCCGGCACCCGACTTCGAGCACCCGTACACGCACATGCAGAACCTGGAGACGAGTCTGCGCGAGCGGCTGCCGGACTACCGGAGCCTGGAGATGAACAGCAACGTCTACCGCGACCGCCCCGGATCCATCTGGGAGTTCACCTGGACCGAGAAGGACGGCGCCGGACCGCGGCACGCCATCGACCAGATGTACTACGCGCGGGAGGGCGGCCCGGAGTACGCGCTGTACATGACGGGGCCGGAGGGCGACTGGGACATCACCCGGGACCGGTTCAACACGATGCTGCGCAGCTGGCGCGCGCCGGCCGACGCCGGCTGATCCCGCGGGACGGGCAGGAGATTTCCGGGCAGCCGGCGGAAGGGCTCAAGATTCACTCCTCCGGAGCGGGGAGCGGAAGATAGCCCCTGATCAGCGGTTATTCAGCCAGTGATCGCTGGCTCGATTGGCGGGGGGCATCGGAGGGCTGTTGTGGGGACTGTGAAAAGCTGTTACCCACGGGTACCCAAAGCATCCGGCTCGACGTACTCTCGCCCTCATGACGGACTCGCAGGCCTCCACGTCCACCTCCGCCGCGGTTGTCGGCACCAACCCGGTGGCCGCAGCGCCCGCGGGCGTGCGCACGGCCGCCGATGTCGTGACGCCCGAGGTGATCGCCCAGCTGACCCGTGGCGTCGTCGGCTCCGGCCGTACGGCCAACCACACCCCCTTCACCGGCGAGAAGCTGGCCGACCTGCCCGAGTCCACCCCCGAGGACGTGGCGACCGCCTATGAGCGGGCCCGCGCCGCCCAGCCCGCCTGGGCCGCGACACCGGTCCGGGCCAGGGCCGCCGTGCTGCTGCGCTTCCACGACCTCGTCCTGGACCGTCAGTCGGAGGTCCTCGACCTCATCCAGCTGGAGACCGGCAAGGCCCGGCTGCACGCCCACGAGGAGGTGCAGGCGGTCGCCGTCGCCGCCCGGCACTACGGCCGCAAGGCCGGGGCGTATCTGAAGCCGAAGCGGCACACCGGTGTCGTACCGACCCTCACCAAGGTCACCGAGCTGCGCCAGCCCCGCGGTGTCGTCGGTCAGATCGCGCCGTGGAACTACCCGTTCGAGCTGTCCGTCGGCGACGCGCTGCCCGCGTTCGTCTCCGGCAACGCCGTGGTGATGAAGCCGGACACGGAGACCGCGCTGACCGCGCTGTGGGCCCGCGACCTGCTCATCGAGGCAGGTCTTCCGGCCGAGGTCTTCCAGGTCGTGCTCGGTGACGGCCCCGTCGTCGGCCCCGAGGTCGTCAAGCACGCCGACTACGTCTCGTTCACCGGCTCCACCCGCACCGGCCGCGAGGTCGCCCAGGGCGCTGCGGCCCGGCTCGTCGGCGTCTCGCTGGAGCTCGGCGGCAAGAACGCGATGCTGGTCCTGAAGGACGCCGACGTGGAGAAGGCCGCCGCCGGCGCCGTCCGCGCCTGCTTCTCCTCCGCCGGCCAGCTCTGCATCTCCATCGAGCGGCTGTACGTCCACGAGTCGATCGCCGACGACTTCGTGGCCCGGTTCGCCGCCCGTACGAAGGCGATGCGGCTCGGGAACTCCCTCGCGTACGGCGCCGACATGGGTTCGCTCGTCGGCGAGCGCCAGCTGGAGACCGTCAGCCGGCACGTCGCCGAGGCCGTCGAGAAGGGCGCCAAGCTCGTCGCCGGCGGCGTCGCCCGCCCCGACATCGGCCCGCTGTTCTACGAGCCGACCATCCTCGACGGCGTCGAGGCCCCGATGGCCGTGTGCAGCGAGGAGACCTTCGGACCGGTCGTCTCGGTCTACCGCTTCAGCGACGAGGACGAGGTCATCGACCTCGCCAACGCCACCCCGTACGGCCTCAACTCGAGCGTCTGGACCAAGGACGGCAGGCGCGGCCACCAGGTCGCCGCCCGGCTGCGGACCGGCACGGTCAACATCAACGAGGGCTACGCCCCCGCGTACGGCAGCGTGCAGTCCCCGATGGGCGGCATGAAGGAATCCGGTCTCGGCCGCCGCCACGGCTCCGAGGGCATCCTCAAGTACACCGAGGCCCAGACCGTCGCCCAGCAGCGGCTGATCCCGCTCGCCCCGTCCTTCGGGATGGACGACGCGAAGCACGCGGCGTTCATGACCCGCAGCCTCAAGGCGATGAAGTCCTTCCGCCTGCGCTGACCGGCCCGCCCATCGCCCCTTCCCTTCCCGCCCAGGTTTCTCGTACCGCACCGAGGAGAGCCATGTCCCAGGTCAGCCCTGCCCGGAATCAGTCCGTGGACCCGGAAGGAGCCGATGACGACGCCGCGTACGACTACGACGTCCTGATCGTCGGTTCGGGCTTCGGCGGCGCGGTGTCGGCGCTGCGGCTGACCGAGAAGGGGTACCGGGTCGGCGTCCTGGAGGCCGGCCGGCGGTTCACGCCCGGCACCCTCCCCAAGAACTCCTGGGATCTGAAGAACTACCTCTGGGCCCCCGCCCTCGGCCTCTTCGGCATCCAGCGCGTTCACCTGCTCGGCAAGGTGATGGTGCTGGCCGGTGCCGGGGTCGGCGGCGGCTCGCTCAACTACGCCAACACGCTGTACGTGCCCCCGAAGCCGTTCTTCGAGGACCGGCAGTGGGCGCACATCACCGACTGGCAGGACGAGCTGAAGCCGTACTACGACCAGGCCACGCGGATGCTCGGGGTCCGGCTCAACCCGACGATGACGCCCTCCGACGTCCATCTGAAGGCGACCGCCGAGGTCATGGGCGTCGGTGACACCTTCCATCTCGCCCCGGTCGGCGTCTTCTTCGGCGACGGCAAGGACGCCGACGGTACGGCGAGGACGAAGCCCGGCGGCACGGTCGCCGACCCGTACTTCGGCGGCGCCGGCCCGGCCCGCAAGGCCTGCACCGAGTGCGGCGAGTGCATGACCGGCTGCCGCCACGGGGCGAAGAACACCCTCAACGAGAACTACCTCCACCTCGCCGAGAAGGCCGGTGCGGTCATCCACCCGATGACGTCCGTCGTCGGGATCACGGACGACCCGGCGGGCGGCCACTTCGTCTCCACCGTGCCGACCGACCGCCGCAGGAAGGCGAAGCCCACCGTGCTGCGCGCCCGCAAGGTGGTCGTGGCGGCGGGCACGTACGGCACCCAGACCCTGCTGCACACCATGAAGGACCAGGGACAGCTGCCCCGTCTCTCGGCCCGCCTCGGCGAGCTGACCCGGACCAACTCCGAAGGCCTCGTCGGCGCGCAGACCTCCGACCGCCGCTACCGCAAGAAGCACGGCACCAAGGCCGATTTCACCAGGGGTGTGGCCATCACCTCGTCGATCCACCCCGACGAGAACACGCACATCGAACCGGTCCGCTACGGCAAGGGATCCAACGCGATGGGCGGCATGACCATCCTCCAGGTCCCGTACGGCACCCACCGGGTGCTGGGCTGGATCGGCAGCATGGCCAAGCACCCGACGCTCGCCCTGCGATCGCTCTCCAACCGGCGCTGGTCGGAGCGGACCATCATCGGGCTCGTCATGCAGTCGCTGGACAACTCCCTGACCGCGTACCGCAAGCCCCGCGGCATCGGGAAGGGGCTGCTCACCGCCCGCCAGGGCCACGGCGCGCCCAACCCGACGCAGATCGCCGAGGCGACGCAGAGCGCGACGCTGCTCGCCGCCGAGATCAACGGCTTCGCGGGCTCCAACATCGGCGAGCTGATGGGCACCCCGCTCACCGCGCACTTCCTCGGCGGCTGCCCGATCGGCGCGACTGCCGAGGAGGGGGTCATCGACCCGTACCACCGGCTGTTCGGCCACCCGGGCATCTCGGTCGTCGACGGTTCCGCGGTCTCCGCCAACCTCGGCGTCAACCCGTCGCTGACGATCACCGCGCAGGCGGAGCGGGCCATGTCCTTCTGGCCCAACAAGGGCGAGCAGGACCTGCGCCCGGCGCCGGGCGAGGCGTACGAACGGCTGTCGGCGGTCGAACCGCAGGCGCCGGCCGTCCCGAAGGAGGCGTTCGGCGCGCTGAGGCTGCCGTTCCTGGGGATGCCGGCGGTGCCGCCGAAGAAGACCACGAAGGCGGAGTAGGGCGGACCGGTCGGACCGGGCGGACTGGTCGGGCCGGTCCGGACAGCAGAAGGGGCTGCACCCCCCTCCGAGTGCAGCCCCTCACGCTCTACCGGTGAAGCCGTGTTACGGATGTGACCGGTGGTTCCGCATGAATGACCTGTAGGACGCCCTGATGGTTGTCCCAAGGAGGACGACATTCCGGTGTGAGGTCGGTCACGCCCCGCGACGTACCCGATTCGTGATCGGAGCGCGCGCAACTATTCCCGCAGGCCCCTGGTCGTACCCATACCGCTGTCACAGCGGTCACACAGCTACCGACGACCACAAGGGCCCGAGATGAGAAGCACGCCCCCGAGAGCAGCTCTCCGTCGTGTCACCGGAGGTTTCGCCGCAGCAGGCCTTCTGGCCGCCGCCGCTCTCGCCCTGAACACCCCGGCGCAGGCCGCGGTCCCCGAGTTCACCCTCGGCGGCCCCGCCGAGACAGCCCTGCACCCGTACCCGGCCACGGGCACCCCGCAGAAGGCCACCCTCGGCTTCACGGTCAACAACCCGTCCCTGGACGAGGAGAACGGGACCTTCGCCGACGAGTACACCGTCCGCTTCGACCTCAGCGGGATCGCCGGTGTCGCGGACGTGTCGTTCAGCAAGGAAGGCAGCGCCGACTGCCGGACCACCGGGACGACCGCTGTCTGCACCGACTGGGGCGTCTTCCCGGGCCTGAGCACCTTCGCCGACCTCGAGCTCACCGCGGCGAAGGGCAGCAAGGACGGTGACGCCGGCACCATCGAGGTCACCGCGGAGGCGCAGGGAATCACCTTCCGGCCCTTCTCCGCCCACGTCGGCATCGGCGGGCCCGACCTGTCGATGAAGCGGCTCCCCTTCAAGACGAAGCTCAAGCCCGGCGACAGCCAGCCGGTGCCCATCACCTTCACGAACAACGGCACCCGCGCGGCCGAGGGCGTGCTGCTCACCCTGCGGCACACCCGCGGCATGGCGTTCACGGAGCGGTACCAGAACTGCGAGTACAGCGAGGCCGATCTGGGCATGGGCAGCCCCGGCGCCTGGACCACCGCCCTGTGCTCCTTCGACGGCAGCTACGAACCGGGCGCCACGTACACGCTGGCCGAGCCGCCCACCATCGAGGCCACCACGCGCGCGTTCTACGACTCCTTCATCTACGGCATCACGGAGGACGGCTCCGCCGCCCGCACCGCGGGGCGGGCCGGTGCGCGGTACAGCTCCGGCGAGGGCGCCACGCTGACCCTGCGCAAGGCCCCGACGACGCGTTCGGCCGACATCGAGCCGGGCGACAACCAGCAGGACGTCGACTTCCGGACCTCCAACAGCGCCGACTTCGCGGCGTACGGGGCACGGGCCGGGGGCGCCGCCGGCGACACGGTCGAGGTGACGGTCGGATTCCGTAACCGGGGGCCCGCGTGGGTCGGGTACATCCGCTCCGGCGAGAACGTCGCCACGGTGGACATCACCGTGCCCGAGGGCGCCACGGTCATCGGCAAGCCCGCGTTCTGCCGTGGTGTGACCGCGGCAGGTGAGTACCGCGAGAACCAGAAGGCCGCCCCGCGCTACTTCTGCTCCACGCCGATGTCCGTCCGGGAGGACGCCGACTTCGCCCTTCCGTTCGAGCTGAAGATCGACAAGGTGGTCGCGGGGGCGTCCGGCAAGGTCCTGGTCCGCAACACCCACCTCGCCGACCCCGCCCTGCCCTTCGACCCGAAGCCCGCCAACAACACCGCGTCCCTGGTGCTGAACGGCAAGGACTCGGGTTCGGGCGGCACCGGCTCCACCACCGGCGGAGGTACCTCGGGCTCGGGCGGATCCGCCGCCACCGGCGGTTCCACCGGGGGATCCCCGGACAGCGGCGGCACGGCCGGCGGCTCCGGCGGTTCGACCGGCTCGTCCTCGACAGGCACCACCACCGGCGGCGGTTCCGCCAGTGGCACCACCACCGGGGGCGGTCTCGCCTCCACCGGCTCCGCCGCGCTGATGACGGGCGGCGCGGCTCTCGTCGCCCTGGCCGCGGGCGGTGTCCTCTGCACGGTGTCCCGCCGCCGTCACGTGACCCGCTGAAACCCGATCCGGACACCTGCCCCCCGAGGGCCGGTGTTCCGGACAGAGAACGGCCGGCTCCGGGCGTCCCCGGAGTCGGCCGTTCGTGAAGAGACCGGCGAGCGGTCTCTCCGAGTGACCGGGCTGCTGTCCCCTGCCGACCGGTCACGCACGCCGGTGCGCGGTCCCACGGCGTACATGCAGTACGCCACACGCCACGGCGGAGCCACGCGTGGTTTCTTCTTCCAAAGCCGCCCCTGGCTGGCACGGACACCGGGACCAACGAAGCCGTGCGGGGCCCGGTCACGCGCCGTACGGGTGAGAGTCCGCCCGAACTGGGATACGCCCTTACAGCCCTGCCCACCCTTGGGGCGCCTGACCTGCGGTGCGTCACACGCGGCCGCGGCACAGCTCCAGCAGGGTCATCGCGAGGGAGGTGCCGGGCTTGCCCAGCGCGTCCCGGTACTGGCCCAGGATCTCCATCTCGCGGGAGAGGTTGACCCTGCGGCCGCCGGAGGTGATCCGGGCCTCCTGGATGACCGTGGAGACCGCCATCCGTTCCTGGACGAGGCCGATGATCCGGTCGTCGAGGGCGTCGATGCGCCCCCGGGCGTCCGCGATCAGGGACGCGGCCTCGTCGGTGTGCGCGCCGGTGACCTCGGTGGGGGTCTTGGCGGGGGTGGCGGGCCTGGCGGTTGCGGTGCTGCTCATGGCGGGTCTCCCGGTGGGGTGCGGCCCCCCGGGGCCGACCGGGCCCGGAACGCCAGAACGCCCCGGGCCTGTCGGCCCGGGGCGCCTGGAACGTTGCTTGTCAGTTGCTCAAGCAGCACGACCATGGCAGCCGGCGGGCCGGGTGCCATAGGTAAAGACGAAGGTCGTGTGCTGACGCATGGGGGACAGTATGGCCCCGGTGGCGGGCCCGGGCCAACGCCCGGCCCGGATGGTGAGACGGCCGCGTGTCCGTCCCCCGGGCGCCGGTGCGACGAGGGATGCCCCCGGCCCGTAACCGCTGCGACGAGGGATGCCCCCGGCCGCCGGTAGAATCGGAAGAACCGACCCCCTCTCCACCGCCGGAAGGCCGCCCCCGTGCCAGCAGCACCCCCCGCCGCCCCCGACACCACCACCGACGTGGTCCTCGTTGTCGACTTCGGCGCGCAGTACGCCCAGCTCATCGCCCGACGGGTCCGTGAGGCCCGGGTCTACAGCGAGATCGTGCCGTCCACGATGCCGGTGGCCGAGATGCTGGCCAAGAACCCCCGGGCGATCATCCTGTCCGGCGGACCCTCGTCCGTGTACGCCGAGGGCGCGCCCTCGCTCGACCGCGCGCTGTTCGAGGCCGGGGTCCCCGTCTTCGGCATGTGCTACGGCTTCCAGCTGATGGCCACGACGCTCGGCGGCACCGTCGACGACAACGGTGCCCGTGAGTACGGCCGCACCGCGCTCGCCGTCTCCAAGTCCGGCTCCACCCTCTTCGAGGGCACCCCGGACGAGCAGTCGGTGTGGATGTCGCACGGCGACGCCTGCTCCGCCGCCCCCGAGGGCTTCACCGTCACCGCGTCCACGGACGTCGTCCCGGTCGCCGCCTTCGAGAACGACGAGAAGAAGCTCTACGGCGTCCAGTACCACCCGGAGGTCCTGCACTCCACGCACGGCCAGCAGGTCCTGGAGCACTTCCTCTACCGTGGCGCCGGCATCGAGCCGAACTGGACGACCACCAACGTCGTCGAGGAGCAGATCGCCCTCATCCGCGAGCAGGTCGGCGACAAGCGCGCCATCTGCGGTCTGTCCGGCGGCGTGGACTCGGCGGTCGCGGCGGCCCTCGTGCAGAAGGCCATCGGCTCCCAGCTGACCTGTGTGTACGTCGACCACGGGCTGATGCGCAAGGGCGAGACCGAGCAGGTCGAGAAGGACTTCGTCGCCGCGACCGGCGCGAAGCTGAAGGTCGTCGACGCGGAGAAGCGCTTCCTCGACGCCCTGGCCGGTGTGTCCGACCCGGAGCAGAAGCGGAAGATCATCGGCCGCGAGTTCATCCGCGTCTTCGAGCAGGCCCAGCTGGAGATCCTCCAGGAGGAAGGCCCCGAGGTCGCCTTCCTCGTCCAGGGCACGCTCTACCCGGACGTCGTCGAGTCCGGCGGCGGCACCGGCACCGCCAACATCAAGTCGCACCACAACGTGGGCGGGCTGCCCGACGACATCGAGTTCCAGCTCGTCGAGCCGCTGCGCCAGCTGTTCAAGGACGAGGTCCGGATGGTCGGCCAGGAGCTCGGCCTGCCGGAGGAGATCGTCCAGCGCCAGCCCTTCCCCGGCCCCGGCCTCGGCATCCGGATCGTCGGAGAGGTCACCAAGGAGCGGCTCGACCTGCTCCGCGAGGCCGACGCCATCGCCCGCGAGGAGCTGACGGCGGCCGGCCTGGACCGTGACATCTGGCAGTGCCCGGTGGTCCTGCTCGCGGACGTCCGCAGCGTCGGCGTCCAGGGCGACGGCCGCACCTACGGTCACCCGATCGTGCTGCGCCCGGTCTCCTCCGAGGACGCCATGACGGCGGACTGGTCGCGGCTGCCGTACGAGACCCTCGCCAAGATCTCCACTCGCATCACCAACGAGGTCGCCGACGTCAACCGCGTCGTGCTCGACGTGACGAGCAAGCCCCCGGGCACCATCGAGTGGGAGTGATCCTCCCCTCACCGCTCGTGCCGATGCCGCCGTCCGTTCCCACGGGCGGCGGCATCGCCGCGTCCCCGGCTCCGAATCGATGGCCGATACCTCTGGCCACCTGCGGCGACCGGCGGTAACTTCCGATCCCGTACGCCTGATCCCGTACGCCCGGGAGTCCTGAGGAGTCGCCATGCCCGAGCCCACACCCGTACCCGTGGACCAGCTCCGCTTCGCCATGCCGCCCGTCCACGCCTCCGTGGAGGAGGAGCGCGCCCATCGCAAGGAACGCCTGGCCGGGGCGCTGCGTCTGTTCGGGGAGTACGGGTACGAGGACGGCGTCTCCGGACACATCACGGCGCGCGACCCGGAGTTCGGCGACTGCTACTGGGTCAACCCCTTCGGTGCCCCCTTCGACGGGCTGCGGCCGGACGAGCTGATCCTGGTGAACGGTGAGGGCCAGGTCGTCGAGGGGAGCCGGCACGTCAACCAGGCGGCGTTCGCCGTCCACGCGCAGGTGCACCGGGCCCGCCCCGACGTCGTCGCGGTCGCGCACACCCACTCCGTGCACGGCAGGGCGCTGGCCGCGCTGGGGGAACTTCTCGAGCCGATCACCCAGGAGGCCTGCGCCTTCTACGAGGACCACGCGCTGTACGACGCGTACACCGGGGTCGTCGTGGACGAGGAGGAGGGGCGCCGGATCGCGGCCGCGCTCGGGGCGCGCAAGGCCATCGTGCTGCGCAACCACGGGCTGCTGACCGTGGGCGACTCGGTGGACGCGGCCGCCTGGTGGTTCCTCGCGCTGGAGCGGTCCTGTCAGGTGCAGCTGGCCGCGCGGGCTGCCGGGAAGCCGGTGCTGATCGAACACCGGGACGCGGTCACCACCCGCGAACAGCTCGGCAGCGACCTGGTCGCCTGGATCAACTACCAGCCGCTGTGGAGCCGGATCTCTCGAACATTCTGACGATCCCACCCGCCCGGTGTGCCCCGATGCGGGAACCTCCCGCACCGTACGGCACAATTCGCAGCAATCACAGCCGAGTTGGGTTGATCAACGGCTGTACCGGGGCGGGAAAGGGCGGCGTTCTCCGTGGCGTTGGACGAGGCGAGACAGAGCACGCACGGCGGTGGCTGCACGTGTGGCGACTGCCCGCACGGAGCACGCCAGGGACACCGGCGCGCGGTGGCCGCCTTCCTGGCCAAACGGGACGAACTCGCCGCAGGCCAGGGGCTTCCCGCCGGGGTCGCCCAGTCGCCCTCCGCGACCAGGCAGTGGGTCTCGGACGAGCTGACCCAGTCCGCGCGCGCTGTCGCCGACCGCGGCCGCGAGGCCGGTGACGCCTGGCTCTACCGGGTGTGGCAGCGCACCCTGGTCATCGTCTGGGGCGCCGTCGCCGTACTGGCCGTCGCCGAGGCCGCCACCGCCATCGGGGCCGGCTGGACCCACGCCCGCACCGCCGGCCTGGTCGCCGGACTCGTCACCGCGGGACTGCTCACCGCGGCCGCCCATGTCCACCGGGCGCGCGGCGGCCTCCTCGCCCCGCTGATCGGCGAGGACAACCGGCTCTCGACCTCCCGTGCGGTCGCCGCTTCCTGGGTGCTGCTCGCCGTCTTCTCCGTACTCGTCCTCGCCCTCCAACTGGCGGGCGCCTCCGGCCACGCACAGCGCGACGCGCTGATCGAGGGCCTGGACCTGGCGCGCGGCGCCGGGGTGGTGACCGTGCTGGCGCTGGTGTGCGCCATCGCGGTGGTCGTCCGGCGGGTGGTGAGCGTACGGGTGCTGTCCGGGCGGCTGCAGAAGCTGCGGGCGGACCGGCCGCGCGCCGCCGACCTGCTGACCGACGACTCGGGGCGCGGCGGGTTCACCGATGTGCAGTACGTGCTGGTGTCCACCGTCGCCGTCGTCTTCGCCGCGGTCCGGCTCGCCCGCCGCCCCGAGCAGCTGCCCGACCTGCCGTGGGGGCTCGCCCTGCTGGTGGCCGTCTCGGCGGCCACCTACTTCGCCGGGAAGTACACCGAGGGCGGCCGGCCCGTGGTGCTGTCCGTGGTCCGGGCCCGTGAGGCGGGCGACCTGGACGCGCCGATCCGTACCGGCGACGACATCGAGATCCGCGGCGCGGGGTTCGTGCCGCCCGGCGCCGGGGCCCCGGACCGGCTGGCCCGCATGGTCGTGCGGATCGGCCCCGTCCACGTACACGTGCCGATGGTCCCGGTCACCGGTGGCTTCG
Source organism: Streptomyces sp. NPDC087901 (assembly GCF_044742205.1). Lineage (NCBI taxonomy): Bacteria > Bacillati > Actinomycetota > Actinomycetes > Kitasatosporales > Streptomycetaceae > Streptomyces > Streptomyces sp. NPDC087901. Next base: position 407,572 of record NZ_JBIUUC010000003.1, on the reverse strand, counting down.
CCAACCCGACCGACACCGTGCTGACCGTGCCGGTGCCGGTGGAGGTGGAGCCGGGGGTGGTCGAGGTGCAGGTGGTGACCGCGTCCGGGGCGGAGTCGAACCGCGTCGCGATCGACGTGACCGACTGACCCGGGCGGCCGCGCCGCCGTGGTACCGAAGCACGATGAACTCGACCGCGCACCTGGTGAGCCGGGCGTTCGGGACGTACGTATGGTCTGGTGACGGATCGAACGGTCCGGCGAGGGTCGAACGGCTCTGTTGACGGACCCGGCGGTCCGGCGGCAGAGGCTGCGGAAGGCGGGAGAACCATGCACGGGTACGGCACGAACGGGCGCGGTCTGGGCGAGGCCAGGAGCCTGGGGGAGCTGGCGCGGGAGCACGCCCTGCTGCCCTTGCGGATCTTCCTCGGGGTCACCTTCATCTACGCCGCGCTCGACAAACTGACCGACAGCGCCTTCTTCCACGCCACGGGAACCGGTTCGATCGGCGAGCAGATGACGGCCGTCCGCGACTCCTCCGCGATCCCGGCCCTCGTCGACCTCGCGCTGAAAAGCCCGTCCGGCTTCGGATACGCCATCGCCTTCGGCGAACTCGCCGTCGGCATCGGCACGCTGCTGGGCCTGTGGACGCGGATCGCGGCACTCGGCGGGGCGCTGATCTCGCTCAGCCTGTGGCTCACCGTCAGCTGGCAGGTCTCGCCGTACTACCTCGGCAACGACCTGATCTACCTCATGGCCTGGCTGCCGCTGCTGCTCGGCGGGGCCGCGTCGTTCTCCGTGGACGCCTTCCTTGCGACCCGGCGGCGCCGGATCCGGTAGGCGACCCACGTCACGGTGGCGGCCAGCCACAGGCCGCCCACGAAGAGCGGGACGAAGAAGACCCACGGGGCGTTCCACAGGTCCGCCGCGTCGGCCGCGTAGCCGGCGGCCAGCGCCAGCATCACCAGGCCGGCTACGGCCCGTCCGGGCCGGAACTCATGACGCAGCACGGGTGACCTCCACCTGTCCGATGCCGACTTCCAGATCGAGCTCGACCGTGCCGGCCGGCTTGCTGCCCTCGGCCGGCGGCAGTGTCCGGTGCTCGTTCTGCGAGAGCCGGATGTCCACATCGTCCTGGCGCCGGTCGGCCGTCAGCGCGATGTCGCCGAGGCCGGCTCGCGCGTACACCTTCACGGTGACCGCCTTCGGCACCCGCACGACGATCCGGCCGGCACCGAGCCCCACCTCGGTCCTGACCGTGTCACCCGCGGGTACGGCGACCCGGGTGAGGTCCAGCTTCGCCTCCCCGGAGCCCAGTTGGTACCGCGGCTGCACCGCGGTGGCCGAAGCGGGCCGCCACTCCTTGCGCGCCCAGTCGGTGGTGATGTCCTTGGGCAGGACCGACGCCCCCGCGAGCAGTCCGGCCGTGATCATCGCCAGCAGGAGCGTGCCGAAACCGGTCCGGCCGGCGAAGGCGCTGATCAGCATCCCCAGCCCGAACACCGCGAGCGCGGCGGCCAGCCCGATCTGCAGACTCGTGCCGAGCGGGTGGGAGTCCCAGCTCAGGCCCGAGCCCAGACCGCCCGCGATCATCGCGTTGACGAAGACGGCACCGCCGATCGACCGAGGCCCCCGGACCTCCCGCGACCGCTGCGGCGGGCGGAACGCGGCGTCGGCCGCCGTCCGGGGCGCACCCTCCGCCCGGCCGTCGAGAACGGCGTCCGGCGGTCCCCACAGATAGCCCGCACCGGCCGGCCCCGTGGTCCCGTCCTTGACGATCGGGTCGCGCCACCAGGACGGGCCGGACGGCGTCGGCGGCGCCTTCACCTCGGGCGGCGCGTCCGATACCGCCCGCTCGGCCGCCGGATGCGTCCGCTCCTGCGGATCGGCCGTCCTGCGGTGCTGCGTCCAGACGGTGAAGCCGATGACCGCGAGCGAGAGCATCGCGGAGAACGCCAGCGTGCCGCTGTTGCCCAGCATGGACAGGAACAGACCGCAGCCGATCAGCGCGCACAACGCCGCGACCAGCGACGACCCCTCGACCCGGCCCGACAGCAGCCGGCGCGCCTCGTTCTCCTCCTCGCCCTCCAGCGGGATCAGCAGCCACGCGAAGCCGTAGAAGATCAGTCCGATGCCGCCGGTCACGGAGAGCACGCCGAGTACGATCCGGAAGATCACCGGATCGACGTTGCAGTACCGGCCGAGCCCGCCGCACACCCCGGCCACCACCTTCTGCCGCGAGACGCGGTGCAGCTGCGGCACGGGCCCGGGGGGCGGTACGACGCCGGGGGGCGGTACGACGCCGGGCGGCGCATCCTGGGGAACGGTCATGGCTCCATGGTGACGGCCGCCGGCCGCTTCCGGCACCCGCCCCGACCCTGGCCCGTCCCTGATATTGGCCCGGCCGACCCTGAGGGGGCCCGCGCAGCGTTCCGGCGTTCTCAGGGTAGATGTGGGGGCCGACCCTGATGCCCTCACCCGCACGGACGTGTGACGATCAGGTCATGCCAGCCGCCACGCCCCGAGCCGCAAGCTCCCGCATCCCCGACCTGGAGGAGCCGCCCCAGCGCAAGCTGTACCGCAGCGCCGACGGACGGCTGCTCGGCGGCGTCGCACGCGGTCTCGCGGGACACCTCGGGCTGCCGGTCGCCTGGGTGCGGTTCGTCTTCCTCGGGCTCTTCCTCGCGGACGGCCTCGGCGCGCTCCTGTACGCCGTGTTCTGGATCGTCGTCCCGCTCGGTGTCGGCGGCGTGGACGGCCCGCGGTCCGTCTTCGAGACCGCCCCCGACGGCACCCGCCGGCTCCGCAAACCCGACAAGGGCCAGGTCTTCGCCCTCATCGCGCTGCTCATCGGCGCCCTGATCTTCGTCGGCAACGTCGACATGGGCAGCAAGGCCGACCGCTACATCTGGCCCACCCTGCTCATCGGCGCCGGCTCCGTCCTGGTGTGGCGCCAGGCCGACAACGCCCGCCGCGCCCGCTGGATGGAGGTCGGCAGCCGCCGCCGGGTCCTGCACCTGGCCCGCGGCCTGGCCGGCGTCGCGCTGGTCGGCCTGGGCCTGGCCGGCTTCATGGTCGTCCGCGGCTCCGCCGCCCAGCTCGGCAACGTCCTCACCGCGGCCATCGCCGTGCTCACCGGCATCGCCCTGCTCGCCGGCCCCTATCTCGTCCGGATGACCCAGGACCTCTCCGAGGAACGCCTGATGCGCATCAGGGCCCAGGAGCGCGCCGAGGTCGCAGCCCACGTCCACGACTCGGTGCTGCACACCCTCACCCTGATCCAGCGCAGCGCCGAGGACCCGGGCGAGGTCCGCAGACTGGCCCGCGCCCAGGAACGCGAGCTCCGCAACTGGCTCTACAACCCCGAGGGCACCGGGAAGGACGAGGACGACGAGCCCGAGACCCTGGCCGAGGCCGTCAAACGGGCCGCAGCCGAGGTCGAGGACAAGCACGGCGTCCCGCTGGAGGTCGTCGTCGTCGGCGACTGCCCGCTCGACGAGAAGCTGACCGCACAGATGCAGGCCGCACGCGAGGCGATGGTCAACGCCGCCAAGTACGGTGGCGAGGGCGGCGCCGTCCAGGTCTACGCGGAGGTCGAGGGCCGCACGGTCTTCGTCTCGGTGCGCGACCGGGGTCCGGGATTCGACCTGGATTCCGTACCGGGGGACAGAATGGGCGTACGAGAATCAATCATCGGCCGGATGCAGCGCAACGGCGGTACCGCACGGCTGCGTTCGGTGCCCGGCGGGGGCACGGAAGTCGAGCTGGAGATGGAGAGGACGAGCGATGAACGTGACCACTGAGGCGACCGGGAGCCACGAGGGCCCGGAGCGCCGGGTACGAGTCGTGCTCGTCGACGACCACCGGATGTTCCGCACCGGCGTACAGGCCGAGATCGGCCGCACCGAGGAGACCGGTGTCGAGGTCGTCGGCGAGGCCGCCGACGTCGACCAGGCGGTCACCGTCATCACGGCGACCCGCCCCGAGGTCGTCCTCCTCGACGTCCATCTCCCGGGCGGCGGCGGCGTCGAGGTGCTGCGCCGCTGCGCCCCCTTCATGGGCGCGGTCGAGAACCCGGTGCGCTTCCTGGCGCTGTCCGTCTCGGACGCCGCCGAGGACGTCATCGGTGTCATCCGCGGCGGCGCCCGCGGCTATGTCACCAAGACCATCACCGGCGCCGACCTGGTCGACTCGGTCTTCCGGGTCCAGGACGGCGACGCGGTGTTCTCGCCCCGGCTGGCCGGTTTCGTCCTCGACGCCTTCGCCTCCACGGACGCGCCCCCGGTCGACGAGGACCTCGACCGGCTGACCCAGCGCGAGCGCGAGGTGCTGCGGCTGATCGCCCGCGGGTACGCGTACAAGGAGATCGCCAAGCAGTTGTTCATCTCGGTGAAGACGGTCGAGTCGCACGTCTCGGCGGTGCTGCGCAAGCTCCAGCTCTCCAACCGGCACGAGCTGACCCGCTGGGCGACGGCCCGTCGGCTGGTCTGAGACCGGCGGGCCCGTCACGCGTCGTGCCGCGTCTCCGCTCAGGCGGCCGGGCGTTCGGGGTCGAGCGAGATGTTCAGCTTCTCGCCGATCCGGCGGTAGCCGATGGCCGCGTAGATCCGCTCCACCTCGGAGTCGCCCGGCTCCAGCCACACCACCCGGCAGCCCCGCGCGAACGCCGTCTCCGTCAGATGGACGGAGAGCGCGGCCCCGATGCCGCGGCGGCGGAAGTCCGCCGCGACCGCGAGACCCGCCAGCTCGCTGAGACCGTCGACGGGGACCGAGCAGCCGCCCGCGCCTGCCGGGGTGCCCCCGACGGTCGCGAGGGCGGCGACCCCGCCGTCCGCCGCGGCGGTGCGCAGCCACTGGGCCGTACCGGCCTCCGGCTCGCCCGTCCCGCCGTAGCCCAGGTGCTGGACGAGGGCCGCGGCGTCGAACTCCGCGTCCGTGGCGGGCTCCGCCATCACCAGGCCGTCCACCGGCTTCGGCGGCAGCAGACCGCCGGGGGCGCAGGCCAGGAGCGGGGCGCGGTTCTCCACGGTGAACCCGGTGGCCAGCAGGGCGGGTTCGACCGCCGGCGCCCAGGTGGGCAGGAACTCCAGGCGCGGCATCCGGTCCAGTTCGCGGAAGGCTGCGATCAGGGCGTCGAGTTCGGCGGGCGTCGGCTCGGCACCCTGGTCGGGGATCGCGTAATTGGCGTACTTCAGGGACCAGTTCGGGTTGTAGCGGATCACGAACGGGCCGACCCGGACGTGGTCCGGTGAGCGGAGCGTGAGCGTACGGGCATGGTGCTGGACGTCTGCGTCCATGGGCATGTGCGAGTGTCCTTCTGGCCGTTCCGGTCGGAGCCGGGAGCTTAGCCCGACCGGCACACGGGGGGCGGCGTCGGGCTCATGCCACCCGGGTCGCTCCCGCGAAGGGCATCTGGTCGATCGGTGCGACGCGGACCGGGGCTCCCGGGCGCGGGGCGTGGATCATCTGGCCGTTGCCGATGTAGAGGCCGACGTGGGTGACGCCCGAGTAGAAGAACACCAGGTCCCCGGGGGCCAGTTCGGAACGTGAGACGCGCCTGCCCGCATTGATCTGGGTGTACGTGGTCCGGGGGAGCGAGACACCGGCGGAGCGGTAGGCGGCCTGGGTGAGGCCGGAGCAGTCGAACGAGGAGGGGCCGGTGGCGCCCCACACGTACGGCTTGCCGAGCGCGGTGTACGCGAAGGCGACGGCTTCCGCGGCGCGGGCGTTGGGCGCCTGGGCCGATCCGCGCGGGGCGCTGCGGCCGGCGTGGGCGTCGCCGCGGCCGCCCTCCGAGGCGTCGTAGGAGGCGCGCTCGGCGGGGGAGAGGCGGGCCAGCAGCTGCCGGGCCTCGGCGAGTTTGGTGCGGACCGTCGCCTTGTGCTTCTGCAGGGCGGCCTGGCGGGCGGCGAGCTCGGTCAGCTGACCGGCGGCCTCGGCACGGACCTGGGCCACGTCCGCGACCTGGCGCTGCACGGCGCGGACCTCGGTGGCGCGCCGCTCGCCGGCCCGGTCCACGTACGAGGCGCGCTGGAGGTACTGGTCGGGGTCCGAGGAGAGCGCCAGCTGCACGGCGGGGTCGATGCCCCCGGAGCGGTACTGCGCGGCGGCGTACGAACCCAGCGCGTCGCGTGCGGTGTTGAGCCGGTCGGTCCTGCGGGCGGCCTCGTCGCGCAGGGCGTCCACGGACTTGGCGGTGGCGGCCGCCTTCACCTTCGCGCCGTTGTACTGCTCGGTGGCGACCTCCGCCTCCCGGTACAGCCGGTCCACCTCGGCCTTGACCTGCGCGGGGGTCGGCGCCGGATCGGCGTGCGCGGATCCCGGCAACGCGGCAGCGGTCGCGGCCCCGGCGAGGGCGAGCGTCGCTGCGGTGCGGGCAGCAGAGCCGGTGTACGGGCGCTGCTTGGGTTTCCGGTGCGCTGCCACGAGGGCGGGCGTCCTTCCTTTCGACGGCCCGCCGGGGTCTACCGACGGGCCCGCCCGGCCCGGCGGCGGGCCGCCAACAGGGGGAGCGGCCCGCCGCCGGAACCTCAGCGGGGTGACCGGGAACGCCGTCCGGGTGCGGATCGGCGGTGTGCCGGCCACCTGCACAGGGACGCTAAACCCGGGACACGGGAAAGAGTTGTAATGACGCTTATTGTCTGAACTTGGCGTTGCGTTGTCGCCGGATGATCGGAAAAACTGCATCAGAGTCAGGCAATTGGTGCATCTCGCGGTCAAGTGGTCACTTAGGTCGACCGGGCTGCGGAGTGCTGATATGGCCGGGGCTAGGCTGCGGAACCATGCGTGTACTCATCGATGTCTTCGTCGCCCTGCACATCATCGGCATCGCCTCCCTGCTCGGCGGTTTCCTCACCCAGATGAAGGCGATGGGCGCGGGCACGGCACGGTTCGTCCCGGCCATGCTGCACGGCGCGCTGACCATGCTGGTCACCGGCATCGCCCTGGTCGGCCTCGACCAGGCCGACGACCACCCCGTGAACAACGTCAAGATCGGCATCAAGCTGCTGATCCTGGTCGTGATCCTCGGGCTCGTCTACGTCAAGCGCGACGAGGAGAAGGTCGACAAGCGCCTCTTCGCCGCGGTCGGCGGACTGACGATCGTCAACATCTTCATCGCCACGCTCTGGACCTGAGCCGGATCACCGGCCGCACGAGACGCCGCTGCCCGGACCCCAGGGGGTCCGGGCAGCGGCGTTTCCGTGTACCGAAGCCGCCCTGCTGGATCAGCGCTCGGGCTCAGGTGCGGGCAGGCTGTCGCCCTGTGCGGGGGGCGGCGCGCACGGCGGCTCCCCAGCGGCCGCGGCGAGGCCCTGCCGCAGGCGCGTGAGGCGCGCGATCTCCGCGTCCAGGGTCGTCAGCCGCTCGGCCACGACGTCGCTGAACCCGCCGGCGCCGCCGGAACAGGATGCCGCCGACGGGTCCTGGACGAGGAGGTCCAGGCGGTGGGCGCGGCGGCGGATGTCCTCCAGCGTGAGGCCCAGTGCCAGAAGACTGCGAATGACGCGGACGCGGGCCACCTCGGCGCAACCGTACTCACGCTGACCGGATGAGGTGCGTGGCGCCACTCCCAGCAGGCCGCGGGCTTCGTACAGGCGCAGCGCGCGGGGTGTGGTTCCTGACGCCGCCGCTGCCTCACCGATCCGCATGCCCGCTCCGCCCTGTCCTACAACTCCACGATCGTCGCCCCGAAGGAGCGGCCCGCGATCAGTCCGGGCAACGCCCCCGGGGCTTGCTCCATTCCCTGGACCGGGGTGTACGGGAACCGGATCTGCCCCGCCCGCAGCCAGTCTCCGAGGCGGGCCTCCCATTCCGCCTCGACATCCGGGTGGTCCCCGCCGCTGTAGCCGGCGATCGTGATGCCGCGGGTCAGCAAGCGGTAGGTGTCGAGCACGGCCGGCGCGCTCCCGCCCGCCCGGTCCGGGGACAGCTGCCCGTCCAACGCGCCCACAAGGGCGAACCGGGCGCCCCGGTTCGCCGCGTGGACGGCGGCCGTCAACTGCTCGCCACCCACGGTGTCCAGGACGACGTCGATGCCGTCCGGCGCCGCCTCGGCGAGTTGACCCTCGAGCGGGGCCGCCCCGCGCAGCACGGTGGCGTCGTAGCCGAGTTCCCGCTCCAGCCGCTCGGCCTTGTCCGGTGAACCGGTGCTGCCGATCACCCGGGCGGCACCGAGCAGCCGGGCGATCTGGCCCGCCATGGTGCCCACAGCGCCCGCGGCGCCGGTCACGAACACGGTGTCGCCTTCCCGGACACCGGCCAGCCGGGTCAGTGCGCCGTAGGCCGAGGAGCCCTGGGCGAGATGGGCCACCGGGTCGGACAGGGCGCCGTCCAGCAGGCGGCACTCAGCGGCGGCAGGCGTCGCGTACTCCCGCCAGCCCTGGAGGTGCAGCACCAGCCGGCCCTTCTCCAGCGGCCCGTCGGTCACTTCGCCGATCGCGGGGCCGAACAGGGTGTCGCCGGGGTGCAGCGGCGGCAGCGGGACATCGCGTGTCTCACCCCCGATGAGGGTGCGCAAGCCCGGGAAGACGAGGAAGTGGGTGTTGCGGACCAGTACCTGGCCGGCCTCGGGACGGGGGACGGGCGCCTCTGCCAGAGTGAAGTCGCCGGTGACCGGCAGTCCATCGGGGCGGCGGGCAAGGCGGACAAGACGATGCGTCGTGTTCATGGCCGGACGCTAAGCCCTGACCCATGGGTCAGGGGCAAGGGCCGGCATCAGGGCGGTTTCCGCACACCGGCCGGTCACCTCCCCTGCCGGCCGGTGCCCCCACACTTGCGCGCACCAGGAAAAAGCGGCACGTGGCGAAGGCGAACCGGACACGGAGTGATGACCGCCCCGTGTCCGGCACCCACAGGTGAAGACGCGAGTCAGCCCGGCCGCACGCTCCCGTAGATCGGCATGTAGAAGATCGACTCCTCGCGCACGTTCGCCCCCGGCTTCGGCGCGTGGATCATCATGCCGTCGCCCTTGTAGATGCCGACGTGGCTGATGTCGTCGTAGAAGAAGACCAGGTCCCCCGGCTGCAGATCCGCCGTGGCGATCCGGGTACCGACGTTCACCTGGTCCCAGGTGGTCCGCGGAATGTCGACGCCCGCCGCCTTCCAGGCCGCCTGGGTGAGCCCCGAGCAGTCGTACGAGGCCGGGCCGGTCGCCCCCCAGACGTACGGCTTGCCGAGCTGCGCCCTGGCGAACGCCATCACCTTCTCGGCCTTGGTCGAGGCGTCGGTGTCCGAGCCCGAGCCGGTGCCGGTGCCCGTGCCGCTCCCGGTGTCCGTACCGCTTCCGGTGCCGGCCTCCTTGGCGGCCTCCTCGGCCTTGCGGGCGGCCTCGGCCTTGGCGGCGGCCTGCTTCTTCGCCAGTTCCGCGGCCTTGCGCTCGGCCTCCGCCTCCTTCTTGCGCTCCAGCTCCGCCAGGCGCGCCTTCTCCTCGGCGGTCAGCTTCGACAGCAGGCTGCGGGCCTCGGACAGCTTCGTCTGGACGTTCTGCTTGCTGGTGCGCAGCGTCGCCTGCGACTCGGTGAGCGTCTCCAGGCTCGCCACGGCTTCGGCCCGCTGCTTGGACGCCTTCGCCTGCTGCGTACGGAAGTCCGACACGGCGCTCGTCTGGCGCTCGGTCATCCGGTCCATGAGGTGGGTCTGGTCGAAGAACGACTGCGGGTCGTCGGCCAGGAAGAATGTGGCGGTCGGAGCGAGGGCGCCGCCACGGTACTGGGCGGCGGCATACGTGCCGAGTGTCCTGCGGGCCTCGTTCAGCTTCTCGGTGCGCCGGGCGACATCGTCCAGCAGGGTGTCCACCTTGGAGCGCTGCTTGGTCGTCGCCTCCTTCGCCTGGTTGTACTGCTGGGTCGCGGAGCCCACCTGGCGGTAGAGGTCGTCGACCTTTTTCTGCACGTCCTCGATGCTGGGCTTGGGGGCCGGGGCGGCCAGTGCGCTCTGCGTGGACAGCAGAGTCACCGACGCCAGCGCGGCCGTCGTGAGCCCGACGGCGGGGCCGGTGTTGCGCACCAGGGTGCGCGGTTTGCGATGCGACGCCAAGGCCGGCATCTCCTTCCGTGGACCGCCTACCGGGTTAGCTGTCGGGTTCGGGCGGAACGGAAGGCTGCCCTACGGTCCTGGTGGGGGATTCGGACCGATTCACCCCGGTGATGCGTGTGGGTCCCCGGTTCCGGACTCCTGATGCGGAGCCCGAATTCGGCGTGGACGCCCGCTCGGCGTGGATCGCCTCTGGGGGTTCGGGCCGCCCGAACGAGCACGCTAGCCAACTCATGGTGCCGCTGTGAAGGTTGATGTTCGATATGCCCGATACATTTTCGTGACCTCGACGGATCGGGGCGCTGCGGAGCAGGTGGGGCCGTAATTCCCCCACTCCGTGCGGTCCACTGCTAGCTCTGTGTGCCCGGTCGTGAGTGCGTGGTTGGTCACTCGGGCCCGGAGTGTCAGTGCGCACGCCTAGACTCGGGAGGCGATGAGCAGCCTCTTTGACGACAGTTTCCTGGCCGGCCTCCAGCACACGGAGGAAGGGCCCCCACCGCCCCCCGAGGGCTCCGCACCCGAAGCGGTGCCGGAGGACCTCTTCGCGGGCGTTTTCGACGGCCCCCCGCCGCCCCGCGACGCGTACTACCGCGACGGGGCCCACCGCCCCGTCGTCGACGCCGCCGCGCTGCTCGACGGGCTGAACACCGAGCAGCGCGCAGCCGTCGTGCACGCCGGGTCCCCGCTGCTCATCGTCGCCGGTGCCGGTTCGGGCAAGACCCGTGTACTGACCCACCGCATCGCCCACCTGCTGGCCGAGCGCGGGGTGCACCCGGGCCAGATCCTGGCGATCACCTTCACCAACAAGGCCGCGGGCGAGATGAAGGAGCGCGTCGAGCAGCTCGTCGGGCCGCGGGCCAACGCCATGTGGGTCATGACCTTCCACAGCGCGTGCGTGCGGATCCTGCGCCGCGAGTCGAAGCGGCTCGGCTTCACCTCGTCGTTCTCGATCTACGACGCCGCCGACTCCAAGCGCCTCATGGCCCTGGTCTGCCGCGATCTCGACCTCGACCCGAAGCGCTTCCCGCCGAAGTCGTTCACGGCGAAGGTCTCCAACCTGAAGAACGAGCTGATCGACGAGGAGACCTTCGCCGGTCAGGCCGCGGACGGCTTCGAGAAGACCCTCGCCCAGGCCTACGCGCTGTACCAGTCCCGGCTGCGCGAGGCCAACGCCCTGGACTTCGACGACATCATCATGACGACGGTGCACCTGCTCCAGGCGTTCCCCGACGTCGCCGAGCACTACCGCCGCCGCTTCCGGCACGTCATGGTCGACGAGTACCAGGACACCAACCACGCGCAGTACACCCTCGTACGCGAGCTCGTGGGCCCGGCGGGCGAGGCCGACGCCCCGGGAGAGCTGTGCGTCGTGGGTGACGCGGACCAGTCGATCTACGCCTTCCGCGGCGCGACCATCCGCAACATCCTTCAGTTCGAGGAGGACTACCCGGACGCGACGACGATCATGCTGGAGCAGAACTACCGCTCCACGCAGACGATCCTGTCCGCGGCCAACGCCGTCATCGAGCGCAACGAGAGCCGTCGCCCGAAGAACCTCTGGACCAACGCCGGCACCGGCGCCCGGATCACCGGATACGTCGCGGACACCGAGCACGACGAGGCGCAGTTCGTCGCGGACGAGATCGACCGGCTCACGGACGCCGGGGACGCGAAGGCGGGCGACGTCGCCGTCTTCTACCGTACGAACGCCCAGTCCCGCGTCTTCGAAGAGATCTTCATCCGCGTCGGTCTGCCCTACAAGGTCGTCGGCGGAGTGCGCTTCTACGAGCGCAAGGAGGTCAGGGACGTCCTGGCCTACCTCCGGGTCCTCTCCAACCCCGAGGACACCGTCCCGCTGCGGCGCATCCTGAACGTGCCCAAGCGCGGCATCGGTGACCGGGCCGAAGCGATGATCGACGCCCTGTCGATGCGCGAGAAGATCTCCTTCCCGCAGGCGCTGCGCCGTGTCGACGAGGCGTACGGCATGGCGGCCCGCTCGACGAACGCGGTGAAGCGGTTCAACACGCTGATGGAGGAGCTCCGCACGATCGTGGAGTCCGGCGCCGGACCGGCCGTCGTGCTGGAGGCCGTCATGGAGCGGACCGGCTATCTCGCCGAACTCCAGGCGTCGACCGACCCGCAGGACGAGACCCGGATCGAGAACCTTCAGGAACTCGCCTCCGTGGCCCTCGAGTTCGAGCAGGAACGGGCGGAGGAGGAGGGCGCGGGCACGCTCGCCGAGTTCCTGGAGAAGGTCGCGCTCGTCGCCGACGCCGACCAGATCCCCGACGAGGACGAGGACGGCTCCGGTGTCGTCACGCTGATGACGCTGCACACCGCCAAGGGCCTCGAATTCCCCGTGGTCTTCCTGACCGGCATGGAGGACGGCGTCTTCCCGCACATGCGTGCGCTGGGACAGGTCAAGGAGCTGGAGGAGGAGCGCCGGCTCGCCTACGTCGGAATCACGCGCGCCCGCGAGCGGCTCTATCTCACCCGGGCGGCGATGCGCAGCGCCTGGGGTCAGCCCTCGTACAATCCGCCGTCGCGGTTCCTGGAGGAGATCCCGGACCAGCACCTGGAGTGGAAGCGCAAGGGCCCGATGGCGGCCCCGGCGGGACCGACGGCGGGCATCACCTCGTCGCTCTCTGCGTCCCGCTCGCGCTCCGGTCCCTCGGGCTTCGCGACCCGGCGGACCTCGGACAAGCCGACGATCACGCTGGTGGCCGGCGACCGGGTCACCCACGACCAGTTCGGTCTGGGCACGGTGACGGCGGTCGAAGGCATCGGGGACCAGGCCAAGGCCACGGTCGACTTCGGCGACGAACGGCCGAAGAAGCTGCTGCTGCGATACGCGCCGGTCGAGAAGCTCTAGCGGTCTAGCGCCCGCGAGGGCGTGACTGCCGGGGCGGCCGGGGCGGCCGGGGCGTTCTGCCCCGGCCGTTGCGCGTGCGCCGGGGCAGTCAGGTCAGCCGGGGCAGTCAGCTGGGTCAGTTCGGGTTGACGTTGTGGCTGCGGAGCCAGGGCAGCGGGTCGATGGCCGCGCCGCCGCCGGGTCGCACCTCGAAGTGCAGGTGCGGGCCGGTCGAGTTGCCGGAGTCGCCGGAGTGCGCGATGACGTCACCGGCCTTGACCGAGCCCGAGCGGATCCGGGTGCTGCTGAGGTGGCAGTACCAGGTCTCGGTGCCGTCGGCCGCGGTGACGATGGCCATGTTCCCGTAGGCGGTGTTGAACTGCGTACGGACGGTGCCGTCGGTCGCCGCCATCACCGGCGTGCCGTAGTCGACGGGGAAGTCGATGCCCGTGTGCACGGACATCCAGTTGACGCCCGCCTGGCCGAAGTACGCGCTGAGCCGGTGATTCGCGACCGGCATGACGAACTTGGGGCGCAGGGCCTCCTTGCGGGCGGCCTCCTCCGCACGCTTCCTCTTCTCGGCGGCCTGCCGCGCCTTCAGGTCGATGCGCTCCTGGGTGCGGCTGGCGCGGTCGGCGAAGTTCTCCGCGTCCGCGCTGAGGTTGGCCAGCTGGGTGTCCAGCTTGTTGTTGGCCGCGACGGGCTTGACCGTGCCGGGGTCGGCGGCCGCCATCGACGTGGTCTCGTCCTTCTTCTCCTCGCCGCCGCCCATACCGCCCACTGACGCCGCGGCGATGCCCGCCACGCTCATCACGCAGGCGGACGGAACAGCGACGGTGAGGAGTGCGGACCGCTTCGCGGGGGAACGCCTGCGGCTGCGGCTGCCGCCACCGCTGCGGGTGACGGGGCGGCCTGCGGGGCGCCGGCCGGCGGCCGGTGCGGAGTCCGGGACGGCGGCGGAATCGTCGTCGCGGGCGTGGTCGTGGGCGTGGTCGTCCGGCTCGGGCCCGGTGCCATCGGAGGCCTCTGCGTCGAGGTCCGTCTCCGGGAGGCTGAACTCGGCGGTCCGGTAGGGCTCGTACGGATCGTAGGAGGCCTGTTGCTCGTAGGTGGTCTCGTGAGAAACCTGCTGCTCGTACGGCGTCTGGTGGGAGGCAGCCTGCTGTTCGTACGGCGTCTCGTGGGAGGCCTGCTGCTCGTACGCCTCGTTGGCCATGTACGGATGCTGGGCCGTTTGTTCGGATTCGTGCGGCATCGTCGCGGTGTGCATGGCGTGCGAGGTTTGCTGTTCGTGCTCGGGCGTGGCGCCGGTGTTCCAGGCGGTGGCGTCGTACGCGCCGGTGTCGTATCCCGCTGTTCCGGTGCCGGCCCACTGGCCGTTCTGGTGCCAGGCGGTGGTGTCCCACTGACCGGAGGAGTCCGGGGCGCCGTGCTGGGCCGGGACCGCGTGGCCGTAGCCGCTGTCCGCCGGGATCCAGGTCGCGCCGGTGTCGTACTGCGGGTCGGCGTCGTACGGGTGCTGCTGCGGAGGCTGTTGCGCGGTGTGGGCCGTGTAGTCGGCGGAGAGGCCGTACTCGGCTGTGTGGTGTGCGCCCGTGTCCCACTGGGAGGCGTCGTACGTGCCGCTGTAGTCGGCCTGGCCGCTGCCGTACGGGTCGGCGTAGGCCGTCGCGGTGTCGTAGTTGCCGTCGTAGTTGCCGGGAAGGGAGCCGAAGAGCGGGTCGCTGTCGAAGCCGCCCATGGAGTGGCCGTCGTATCCGGCGTACCCGGCGTGGGGGTGCTGGTCGTTCACCAACTTCTCTCTCGCCTCGACAGCAGGACCAGTGTGTCCGGGGTCCGATGGGGACTCCGGGGGAAGCAGTGGCCGCGACTGTACCCGGCGGTATGCGACGCCGACAATCTTCGACGCCTTCCGGGCGCTCAGGAATCGGGCAATCGGCCGCCTTTCGACGGGCTGCTCACACAGCCTTGGCTCTACGTTCGAGGTTCGTTCGATTTGCGGGCGCGGTGGACTGTTGACGGGGCGGCGCGAGGCTTCGGAAATGTCGCAGTTTCAGGCCACGGAGGTGGCGTCGGCCGACCCGTGGGCAGGTGCATGGGCATCGAGCGCCTGGCGGATGCCGGCCGCCACGGCCGGGTGTACGGGCAGGGCGAGATGGCCGACCCCGCTGACCCGTACGTTCACCGCGTCGAGGTCCGGGTGGTCGATGCAGGCCGCCTCGACGGGGACGATCACCTGGTCCAGCTCGCTCCAGAAGCTGACGAACCGGGTGCGACAGCCGGGCGCGGGCAGCCGCAGCTCCTCGATCGGCGCCGAACCGCTGCGCATCTGGCGCACGATGGGGTGGGCGCCGGCCAGCGGGGCGACGGCGGTCCCACCGTGGGGCGTACCGAGGGTGACGAGGGTGCGGACCCGCCGGTCACCGCCCAGCCGCTGCACGTAGTAGCGCGCTATCAGGCCGCCGAGGCTGTGCCCGACGATGTCGACCTCGCGGCGGCCGGTCCGGGCGCAGATCTCCTCGATGTGCCGGCCGAGCAGTTCGGCGGCCGTGCGGATGTCGCAGGTCAGCGGGGAGTAGTTGAGCGACTCCAGATGGTGCCAGCCGTGCCGGGCCAGTGAGCGGCGCAGCAGGACGAAGACGGAGCGGTTGTCGATGAAGCCGTGCAGCAGCACGACGGGCGGCCGGGCGGAGCGCCCGGTGGGCAGGGCGGAGGTCCCGGCGGGTGCGGCCGTGGGTGTGGATGCCGGGCCGGTTCGTCCTGGCGTACCCGCCGTCGTTCCTGTGGTCGTTCCTGTGGAGGTTCTCGCGGCTGTTTCCGTGGCTGTTTCCGGTGTGGATCCGGCCGTGGGGCGCCGCTCGCCGGTGATGCCGGTGGGATAGAGGAGCGCGTGCCCCGCGAGCACGACCAGCTCGAGGGCGGTTGCCTTCAGCAGGGCGGTGGACAGCCAGGTGGACGGGATCCGGGCGGACGGCAGCCACGTGGTGCCCGTGCACAACCGGCGCAGCAGTAGAGGAAGAAAAGGCAGGGTCTTCATGGCCGACCTCCCGCTCCGGCACCCGGGGAGAAGCGGCTCGCTGCCCCGTATGCCCTTGTGGGGCGCCATGCCGGAGGAGGTCCGGGCCGGCCGGTCGCCGTCCTGGACTCGCCGTCCGCAGTGCCCTCCGGATCACCATCGGTGACCGGCGGACGGGCAGGCGGTGAGTCGTACCACCGTGCCGTGCGGCTGACGGCGCGGTGGTACGACGACCTCGTTGCGGCTCCCCTGGCAGCCGGTCCCGCACGGCAGGGCTGCCGCGTGCCGCGGGAACGGTGCCCGGTGAACATGTCCCACGTGTGATTTCCCCCTCCCCGTTCACCGCGAAACGGCGGCTTGCGGGATGCTGTGGATAACGTTCGTTCACATTCCCTGGCCTTCAGGCACGGGAGACGCATGTGGAGGCAGTGATGGGTGTGACCGGTCCGATCCGTGTGGTGGTGGCCAAGCCGGGCCTCGACGGCCATGACCGCGGGGCCAAGGTGATCGCGCGGGCGCTGCGTGACGCGGGTATGGAGGTCATCTACACGGGGCTCCACCAGACGCCTGAGCAGATCGTGGACACCGCGATCCAGGAGGATGCCGACGCCATCGGTCTCTCGATCCTCTCCGGTGCGCACAACACGCTCTTCGCGAAGGTGATCGAGCTGCTGAAGGAGCGCGACGCTGCGGACATCAAGGTCTTCGGCGGCGGCATCATCCCGGAGGCGGACATCGCCCCGTTGAAGGAGCAGGGCGTCGCGGAGATCTTCACGCCGGGCGCGACGACGGTCGCGATCGTCGACTGGGTCAACGCGAACGTCCGCCAGCCGGCGGAGGCCTGAGCCGCGGAGGCCTGGGGCCGGTGGAGGCCTGAGGCGCGGAGGCCTGGGTCGGGCGGAGGCCTGAGGCGCAGATGCCTGGTCCGGTGGAGGGCCGAGTGGGATGCGGCCTGGTCCGGTGTTGGGCTGAGCGGGTTTGCGGGCGGTCGCCGGTCCCGCTGCGAGGGGCACGGGCGCGGCGTGCCGTGCCGGCCCCGTGGCCGGGCCGGCGCGGCGTGGCGCTGTCCGCTGCCTCAGAGGCGGCGGCCCGGGGTGAGCTCCAGGTCCATCGCCGCGCGCAGCCGCAAGGTGGAGACCAGGCGCTGGAACGCCTCCGACCAGTAGCCGTTCGCACCCGGTGAGGCGTCCGCCGGCTCGTCGGGCGTCGTGGTGAGGACCTCGAGCCGGTCCGCCTCCGCCGGGTTCAGGCAGCGCTCGGCGAGGCCCATCACCCCGCTGAAGCTCCAGGGGTAACTGCCCGCGTCCCGGGCGATGTCGAGTGCGTCCACGACGGACCGCCCGAGCGGCTCCGCCCAAGGCGTCGGGCAGACCCCCAGTAGCTGGAACGCCTCCGACAGGCCGTGGGCCGCGATGAACCCGGCCACCCAGTCGGCCCGTTCGACGGCGGGCAGAACGGCCAGGAGCTTCGACCGCTCGGCGAGCGACGCCGTGCCGGGGCCGTTCGACGGAGGGGTGGAGGGGGTACCGAGCAGCGCCCGTGCCCACTCCGGGTCGCGCTGGCGCACCGCTGCCCGGCACCAGGCCGCGTGCAGCTCCTTGTCCCAGCCGTCGGCCACGGGCAGGGCGACGATCTCCCGGGCGCTGCGGCCACCGAACCGCGCCGGCCACACCGACAGCGGGGACGACTCCACCAACTGGCCCAGCCACCAGGACCGTTCGCCCCGCCCGGACGGCGGGAGCGCCACCACCCCGTCGCGCTGCATCGCCGCATCGCATTCGTGTGGCGCCTCCACGGCCACGGACGGACCGGTGCCCGTGAGGCCGGGGCTCACGCAGGACAGGGCGCGGGCCGCCATCCTGCGGGCCAGTGCCGATTCGGGGAGCGCGGACAAGAGCTCGGCGGCCGTGGCGCGTACATTGCGGCTGCGGTCGCCGAGGGCCTGCTCCAGGAACTCCTCGTCGGCTCCGGACAGCCCGGTGCGCAGTGAGTCGATGAACATCAGCCGGTCCTCGGCCCGCTCCGTGGACCAGGAGGTGGCGAGCAGCGCGAGTGCGGCATCCGCCTCGTGTGCCCGTACGGAGGACAGCAGGGCGACGCGTTCGGCGAACAGGCCCTCCTCCCACAGCCTGCGCACCGCCTCCGGGTCCGTCACCTCGGGCAGCAGCGCCCTGCCGGAGGCGCCGCGCAGGGCGAACTTCCAGTCGGGGTTCAGCCCGGCCAGCCACAGCCCGCGCAGCCCGGCGAACGCCAGCGCCTGGGGCCGCAGATCGGTCCGCGCCCGAGCCGCGTCCAGCAGCGGCGGCAACGCGGCGTCGGGCGCGCGGTAGCCGTGCAGATTGGCGGTGGCGAGCCACTGCGGGAGCAGCTCCATGAGATCGGGAGCCGTGCCGCGTCTGCCGCCCGAACCGTTCGGCGCCGCCCGGTCCGCGAGCAGCTGCGCCAGCCGGCTCCGGGCGGCCTCCGGCAGCGCCGCGCGCGGGTCGGCGGGTGCGGGATCGGGGCGGGGCGCCGCGGGGGCGGGCAGCAGTCCCGCCCGGCGCCGCACGGTGTGCAGCGCGGCGGCGTCCAGCAGCGCGGCCGCTGCGCCGTCCGGCCCGGTGCCGGACGGCGTCCCGGGCGGGCGGCGGTCCGTGCCGAGCAGCGCCGAGGTGACGAGCTCCTCCCACGGCGGGGGCGCGGATGCTCCGGCGGTCGCGGGGGGTGAAGCACCGGTCGTCGGCGCAGTCGCGGCGGTCGTCGTGGTGGTGGTCGTGGTGGTACGGGGCATCGCTCCTCCTCAGGTCAGATGAGCGGCACGGTCTCGGCGGCGGCAGCAGCTGCTGCGGCTGCGACGGCGTCCGGCCGGGCGTGCGACGACGGATCCGGCGACGCGGCGTCGCCGCCCTCGCTCGCGGCCGGCCAGGCAGCGAGCGGGTCGAAGCCGCGGTGACCGCACTCGCCGAAGACGGTGAGCGGGCGGCCTCCGGAGAGCGCGACGAGCTTCCACAGCGCGGGCCGGGACAGTGCGGTGGCGGCGACGGGCAGGGCCGCATCGCCCTCCGCGTCCGTCAGTTGCCAGCCGTCCGGGGACGGCACGGGTATGACATCGCGCAGCGTCACCGGCCAGGAGTCCAGCCACGGGTCGTCGCTCAGGGCCCTGCCGTACGCGGCGATCGCCTCGGTGACGGGGACGCCCGGCGGTGGTGTCCCGGTCGGCACGGGCAGGCCGAACTGCCGGCCCAGCTCCGCCCGTAGCTGCCCGGCTCCCCCGTAGGGCGTGACCTCGGCGTCGAGCGAGACGCCCACCGGAAGGGCCTGTCCGGGGGAGCGCCCGGCGGCCCCGAAGGACAGCAGCAGCGCGATGCGGCCCGAGTCCCTGCCGTACAGCCAGATGCGGCGGGTGACGATCTTGCCCTCTGGTGTGTCGTACTGCGCGAGGACCAGCCAGTGGTCACGGACCGGCGGTCCGTCCGCGGTGGCTGTCAGGCCCACGCGGGTGCGGACCGTCGCCGCGAGCGGCTGCGGGAGCCGGTCGATGCCCAGCCACGCCGTGTCCAGCAGATGGAGCAGCGCGCACTCCTCCAGCAGTCGCACCGGCCAGCCCGGCCCGGAGGCCGCGATCGCGCCCAACTCCCGCACCCGGCCCGCCAGGCCGGGCGCCTGTGCGTCGACCATGCGGGCGGCCGTCTCGTCCCACAGCCCGTACCCCGACTGCTCGGCCGCGGCCAGCCCGCCGCGCAGCAGGTCGGTCAGGCGCTGCTCCAGCTCCTGCGCGCCGCCGTCGATCCGCTCCGCCCGCCGCTCGGCACGACGCCGGGCGGCCTCGGGGTCGGCCGGACCACCGCCCGCAGTCTTCTCCTTGACCTCGGCGCGGGCGCGACGGTCCGTCAGCCACTCACCGGCCCAGTCGGGCGGATCGCCGGCGGGCGGCGCCGATTCGCCGGAAACGAGGAGGAGCAGCAGACCCAGAGCGTGCTTGCACGGGAACTTGCGGCTGGGGCAACTGCACTTGTACGCGGGCCCCGTGGTGTCGATCACCGTCCGGTAGGGCTTGCTCCCGCTTCCCCGGCACAGCCCCCACACCGCGCCCGAAACATCCCCTCCGGTGTCCGACCATGGACCGGCCGAACCCAGCTTGTTCCCCGCCTTGCGTGAAGCGTCGTCAGGAGCCAGGGCCAGGACCTGCTCCACCGTCCAGCGCGCCGCCGGAGCAGCGGCGCCCAAGGGTTCTCCCCCGTCAGTCAGCAGCATGGGAACGACGGTAGGCCGCACCACTGACAACGGGGCCTCTCCCGTCCGGGGGACCGGCCCTGACCTGCGGCGAGGTCGATTGTCAGTGCCATGGTGCACCGTGGGAACCACATCAGGTCGACCGATCTGGAGGGGGATCCATGACCGTGTCCGCAACCACCGCAGCCAGTGCGACGACCACCGCAGCCGTCGGCGCCGAAGTCCTGCGCCCGCATGCCGAGGACGCCTTCGCCGACGAGCTGAAGGCGCTCGCCGCCGCCGACGACCGCCCCCGGCCCGAGCGTTGGCGGCTGTCGCCGTGGGCCGTCGCCACGTATCTGCTCGGCGGCACCCTGCCCGACGGCACGGTGATCACACCCAAGTACGTGGGCCCGCGCCGCCTCGTGGAGGTCGCCGTCACCACACTCGCCACCGACCGGGCGCTGCTGCTCCTCGGCGTGCCCGGCACCGCCAAGACCTGGGTGTCCGAGCATCTCGCGGCTGCCGTCAGCGGCGACTCGACCCTCCTCGTCCAGGGCACGGCGGGCACACCCGAGGAAGCCGTCCGCTACGGATGGAACTACGCCCGGCTGCTCGCGCACGGCCCCAGCCGTGACGCGCTGGTGCCAAGCCCGCTGATGCGCGCCATGTCCGAGGGCATGACCGCCCGGATCGAGGAACTCACCCGCATCCCCGCCGATGTGCAGGACTCGCTGATCACGATCCTGTCGGAGAAGACCCTGCCCCTGCCCGAACTGGGCCAGGAGGTCCAGGCCGTCCGCGGCTTCAACGTCATCGCCACGGCCAACGACCGCGACCGCGGGGTCAACGAGCTGTCCAGCGCGCTGCGCCGCCGCTTCAACACCGTGGTGCTGCCGCTGCCCGCCACCCCCGAGGCGGAGGTCGACATCGTCTCGCGGCGCGTGGACCAGGTCGGGCGCTCGCTCGACCTGCCGCCCGCGCCTGACGGCCTCGCGGAGATCCGCCGCGTGGTCACGGTCTTCCGCGAACTGCGTGACGGGGTCACCACCGACGGCCGGACCAAGCTCAAGTCCCCCTCGGGGACCCTGTCCACCGCCGAGGCCATCTCCGTCGTCACCAACGGCCTCGCGCTCGCCGCCCACTTCGGCGACGGCGTGCTCCGCCCCGGTGACGTAGCCGCCGGCATCCTCGGTGCGGTCGTCCGTGATCCGGCGGCCGACCGCGTGGTCTGGCAGGAGTATCTGGAGACCGTGGTGCGTGAGCGGGACGGCTGGAAGGACTTCTACCGCGCCTGCCGTGAGGTCTCGGTATGACCGGCGCGCGGCCGCCGGGGCCGCTGCTGCTCGGCGTGCGGCACCACGGACCGGGGTCCGCCCGCGCTGTCCGTGCCGCGCTCGACGCGGCCCGCCCGCAGGCAGTGCTCATCGAGGGCCCGCCCGAGGGGGACGCGCTGCTGCCGCTCGCCGCCGACGAGCAGATGCGGCCGCCCGTCGCCCTGCTCGCCCACGCGGTGGACGACCCGGGCCGGGCGGCGTTCTGGCCGCTCGCCGCGTTCTCGCCCGAATGGGTCGCGATCCGCTGGGCGTTGGCGCACGGCGTCCCGGTCCGCTTCATCGACCTGCCCGCGGCGCACTCCCTGGCCATGACGGAGGAGGGGGAGCAGGACGGCCGCCCGGAGCGGGACGACGAGCCCCGGCCCGTTCCCGTCGACCCGATCCGGGTGCTGGCCGAGACGGCGGGCCACGACGACCCCGAGCGCTGGTGGGAGGACGTCGTCGAACACCGTGTACCCGGCGGTCCCGGCCATCCCGGCGGTCCCGGCGCCGCGGCCGCCGACCCGCTGGCCGCCTTCGCCGCGCTCGGCGAGGCGATGGCCGCTCTGCGAGCGGTCTACGGGGACGGCGGGCACCCCAGGGACGCGGTCCGGGAGGCGTACATGCGCATTCAGCTCCGCGCCGCCCGCAAGGAGTTCGGCGGCGCGTTCGCCGTGGTCTGCGGCGCCTGGCATGTTCCCGCACTCGAAGCGAGGACGACCCAGACCGCCGACCGGGCGCTCCTCAAGGGCCTCCCCAAGGTCAAGACCGAGCTGACCTGGGTGCCCTGGACCCATCAGCGCCTTGCCCGGCACAGCGGATACGGGGCCGGGATCGACTCGCCCGGCTGGTACGAGCACCTCTTCGCCTCCCCGGACCGCCCGGTCGAACGCTGGATGACCAAGGTCGCCGGACTCCTGCGCGACGAGGACCGGTTCGTGTCCTCCGCCCATGTCATCGAGGCGGTCCGGCTCGCCGACACCCTCGCCGCCATGCGGGGCCGGCCCCTCGCCGGACTGAGCGAGACCACCGACGCCGTCCGCGCCGTGATGTGCGAGGGCTCCGACGTGCCGCTCGCCCTCGTCCGGGACCGGCTGGTCGTCGGCGTGACACTCGGAGAAGTACCGGACACCGCCCCCGCCGTGCCGCTGCAGCGCGACCTCAACCGGCAGCAGCGCACCCTCCGTCTCAAACCGGAAGCCGGCGAAAGGGAGTTGGAGCTCGACCTCCGCAAGGACACCGACGCGGCGCGCAGCCGCCTCCTGCACCGGCTGTGTCTCCTCGGTATCGGCTGGGGCGAACCCACCGCGGGCCGGGGGAGCACCGGCACCTTCCGGGAGAGCTGGCGGCTGCACTGGGAGCCCGAGCTGTACGTACGGGTCGCGGAAGCAGGTGTCTGGGGTACCACCGTGCTCTCCGCCGCCACTGCACGCGCCGAGTCGGAGGCCCTGGCGGCCACCACCCTGGCCGAGGTGACCGCCCTCGCCGAGCGGTGCCTGCTCGCCGGACTGCCCGAGGCACTGCCCGTGGTGATGCGGGTCCTTGCCGACCGTGCCGCTCTCGACGCCGATGTCGGTCACCTAGCCGACGCCCTGCCCGCCCTGGCCCGCACCCTGCGCTACGGGGACGTCCGTTCGACGGACACCACCGCGCTCGGCGAGGTCGCGGCAGGGCTCGCCGAGCGGATCTGCGTCGGACTGCCGCCCGCCTGCACCGGGCTCGACGCGGACGGGGCGGCCGCGCTGCGCGGTCAGGTGGACGGCGTCCACACGGCGATCGGACTGCTCGCCGGCGCCGTACCGGAGAACGCGGACGGCCTGCGCGAGCGCTGGAGGGCGGTGCTGCACAAGCTGTCCGCCCGGGACGCGGTCGCCGGCGTCATCCGTGGCCGGGCCGCCCGGCTGCTGCTCGACGAGGGACACCTCGCGCAGGACGATGCCGCCCGGCTGATGGGCCTCGCCCTGTCACCCGGCACGCCCCCCGCCGACGCTGCCGCGTGGATCGAGGGCTTCGTGGGCGGGGCGGCCGGCGGCGGCATGCTCCTGGTCCACGACGAGCGGCTCCTCGCCCTGGTCGACTCCTGGCTCACCGGAGTTCCCGCGGACACGTTCACCGACGTGCTGCCCCTGTTGCGCCGCACCTTCTCGGCGTACGAACAGGGCGTACGCCGCACGCTGGGCGAGCTCGTCCGGCGGGGCCCGGCCGCCACCGGCACGGACCAGGTTCCCGGAGCGGTGCCGGGGCGCGAGTCCACGGCGCCGGGATTCGGACCGGTCCTGGACGGGGTGCGTGCGGATGCGGTGGTGCCGGTGCTGCGTCTACTGCTGGGCCTGGATGCCGTGTCGACGGCGGAGACACCCGACAACCACGAGGAACGGCTGGGGGCAACGGTATGACGACAGGAATCGGCGCGGCGGTGGACGTGGCAGCGACAACAACGGCAACGCCACCACTCCCCGCGGGCGACGGGGAACGGCTGCGGCGGTGGCGCTTGGTGCTGGGGGCGGAGAGCGCGGAGAGCACCGGCCGCACCCTCACCGGCCGCGACGCCGCGATGGACGGCGCGCTGACCGCGCTGTACGAGAGCGGGGGCCGGCCCGGAGGCAGGGGCGGCAGCGGACGATCGGCCGGGCTCGGGGCCTCGGCCCCGTCCGTGGCCCGCTGGCTCGGCGACATCCGTACGTACTTCCCCACGTCCGTCGTCCAGGTCATGCAGCGCGACGCCATCGACCGCCTGGGCCTCTCCGCCCTCCTGCTCGAACCGGAGATGCTGGAGGCCGTCGAGGCGGACGTCCATCTCGTCGGCACCCTGCTCTCCCTCAACAAGGCCATGCCCGAGACGACGAAGGAGACGGCAAGAGCCGTCGTGCGCAAGGTGGTCGAGAAGCTGGAGCAGCAACTCTCCACCCGGACCCGGGCCACGCTGAAGGGCGCCCTGGACCGATCCGCGAAGGTCACGCGGCCCCGGCACCACGACATCGACTGGGACCGCACCATCCGGGCCAACCTCAAGAACTACCTGACCCTTCCCGGTGAGGACGGGGCCGGGACGATCGTCCCTGAGCGGCTCATCGGCTACGGGCGGGCCGCGCAGTCCGTGAAGAAGGACGTCATCCTCTGCATCGACCAGTCGGGCTCGATGGCGGCCTCCGTCGTGTACGCCTCCGTCTTCGGCGCCGTCCTCGCCTCCATGCGCTCGCTGCAGACCAGACTCGTCGTCTTCGACACGGCGGTCGTCGACCTCACCGACCAGCTCGACGACCCCGTCGACGTGCTCTTCGGTACCCAGCTCGGCGGCGGCACCGACATCAACCGGGCGCTCGCCTACTGCCAGTCGAGGATCACCCGCCCCGCAGACACCGTCGTCGTGCTCATCAGTGACCTCTACGAGGGCGGTATCCGCAACGAGATGCTGAAGCGGGTCGCCGCGATGAAGGCGTCCGGAGTGCAGTTCGTGACCCTGCTCGCCCTCTCCGACGAGGGCGCACCCGCCTACGACCGCGACCATGCGGCGGCGCTCTCCGCGTTGGGTGCTCCCGCCTTCGCCTGTACGCCGGACCTCTTCCCGGACGTGATGGCGGCCGCGATCGAGAAGCGGCCCCTGCCCATACCGGACAAGGAGACCCATCAGTAACAGGGGACTTGCGTGCCCCCGGGCACCTCGTGCAAGCATCGTCCCCACATCCGCGGAGGATCGCATTCCGCGGTCCGCGCCATCCTGAGAGGGCTCGCTCCCACGTGACCACCGCAGTTGCCGGCTCCGCCACCGCCCCGCGCCTCCGGCGCGGTGCGGCAGGCCGCCGCGTGCTGCAGGTGGTGTTGTTCCTCGGCGGTCTGCTGGCGCTCGGGCTGCTCTTCGGCGCGCGTGCCCAGGCGGACCAGCAACCGGATCAGCAGCTGCTCCAGCAACCGGAACAGCAGCTGCTCCAAGAAGCGGCCGCGCAACAACTGCCGCACCAGCCGCATCAGCCGGTCCAGCCGCACCAGCCGGTCCAGCAGTTTCGGGAGGCGACAGCGGCGGATGCGGTGGCACCGGTCGTTTCCACTCCACCCGCGCCGCCGGTACGGGAAGCTGGGCAGGTACGGGAAGTGCTGCCGGTACGGGAGGCAGCGCCTGCACGGGAGGCGTCGCCCGTAGGGGAAGTGCCGCCCGTACGGGACACCGTCCGGGGGCTGACCCGGCCCGTCGGCCAGGTCGTCGAGCGGACCGTCGGCACGGCAGTCACGGGTCTCCGGGACGTCACAGCGGCCCTCCCGGGCGGATGGCCGCTGCCCATACCGTCGTTGCCGGCCACGCCCGAGGCGCCGCACGCCGGACCCGCACCGGTGTCCGATGCGCCCGGCAGGGGTGGACCGGACCTCCCGGCCGCGCCCCGCCCCGTCACCGCGTCCGTTCCTCCCATCACCCCGGCGCCTGCCGTGTTCCTCGCGTCGCGCGGGACAGCTGCGGCCCCTCACCGGGAGGCCGCGGCGGATCACCGTCCGGCACCCCGGGGGCCCTTCGGGCCCGACGGCGGGCAGGGCCGCTCCGCGCCCGCCGAGGTCCACCCGCCCCGTGGCGGTGACCAGTACGCCGTTCCGTCGGTGGACGGCACCTTCTTCGGACTCGTGCGTGGCGTCGGCCTTCCGGCGACCGCCGCACCGGTCCGTGACAGATCCGGCGACATCCTCGAATTTCCCGGCTAGGGCAGGCCTTTCCCCCGCCTCGACCTGCCGCGCGGGGGCGGAACAGGTCTGCCCGCAGTCCGGACGTACTCCGGACCGTCGAAAAATTCGAAGGATCTGACACACACATGCACAAGAACATCCGCCGTTCCATAGCCGTCGCTGCCACGGCCACCGGTATGTGGGCCCTCGGCACCGCAGCCGCAAGCGCGGACGAACTGCCCGTCTCCGTCCCCCTTTCCACCCCCGACCACGTGGCCGATGCGGCCGATGTGGCTCACGTGATCGACGGCGTCGACGGTGCTGACGTCGCAGGCAAGGCAGGAGGCCTCCAGGACACCGTCCGGGCGAAGGCGACCGACGTGACGTCCGCCGCCCGGAGCGCCGTCACCGGCCACGCGACCGACCGCACCGATCTCGCCGACATCGCCGACCGCGCAGACGTCGCGGACCGCACCGACCTCGCCGGCCACGCCGCGCAGGTCCGGAACGAGGCCGCCGGCACCCTCGGGAAGGCCGCGGGCACCACGGTCGGCAACCCCGCCCCCGAGGCACCTGTCGACTACCTCTTCGGCCCCATCGAGCAGCTCCCCGGCTACGGGCAGAACATCGGGACCACCGCCGAAGGTGCCCTCACCCAGGCCGCTCCGGTCGTCGGGCAGACCTCCGACGCCGTGCTGCCGCCCCTCGTCGCTGATGCCGTCTCCTCGGTGCTGCCGGTCGTCGGGCAGGCGCTCGGTGACGTCTCCACCCTCGCTCAGGGCGTCACCGGCGAGGTCACACCGTTCGCCGACGGAGTCGTGACGCAGGCCGCTGTGCCCTTTGTGCAGGGCGTGACGACCGAGGTCCAGCCGCTGGCGTACGGAGTGACCGGTGCGGTCCAGCCGTTCGCCGAGGGCGTCGTCTCCGAGGCCCAGCCGCTGGCCCAGGGCCTGGCCGGGGATGCCGTCGCCCCGTTCGCCCAGGGGGTCAGCAGCCAGGTGATGCCACTCGCCCAGGGCGTCGGCTCCGAGGCCCGGCCCTTCGCCGGCGGTCTCGTGTCCACGGTCGGCGACGACGCGGGTCCGGCCGTGTCGCATGCGGCGTACGGCTCCGAGGGGCTGAAGTCCGTCACTCCGGCCTACGTCTCCGACACCGTGTCGTCGGCCTCGGCGACGGTCTCGTCGCTGAACCCGGCGCACTCCGTCACCGCTCCGGCGTACCCGCTCCAGGGGATCTGAGAGGCCCCTCGCACCACTCGCCACACCGCCTTCCGCGCCATCCGTCACTCCGGGCACCGTCCCGGTGACCTGCCGGGCGGCCCCCGTACGGTCCGGACCCACCCGGGTCCGGGACAGGGGGCCGCCCGGTCCGCGTTCGGCCCTCCTGCCCTCGTCCACCGTGCCGATTTGTCCACTGCGACCCGGCTACCAGCGCGATCTGTGACCGTAATCACCGCCCAGGTGGGATCTGCGATTTAGGGTCATGCGGGGCTCGGGGATAACCTGCGAGATGGACATGCCGCGTATTCGGTCACCGTGTGCGCCTTCCTTGTGACAGAGCAGTCACGTTGCCCCTCGCGGCACGCCCACGCAGAAAACCAACCGCGAGACCATTTGATAAGGGACGGACGCGCGTGGACCTGTTCGAGTACCAGGCGAGGGACCTCTTCGCCAAGCACGGTGTACCGGTGCTGGCCGGTGAAGTGATCGAGACGCCTGAGGCAGCCCGCGAGGCGACCGAGCGGCTGGGCGGCAAGTCTGTCGTCAAGGCACAGGTGAAGGTCGGTGGCCGCGGCAAGGCCGGTGGCGTGAAGCTGGCCGCCACCCCTGACGAGGCGGTCGCCCGGGCGACCGACATTCTCGGCATGGACATCAAGGGCCACACGGTCCACAAGGTGATGATCGCCGAGCTGTCCCCGGAGATCGAGGCGGAGTACTACGTCTCGTACCTCCTCGACCGCACCAACCGCACCTTCCTGGCCATGGCCTCGGTGCAGGGCGGCATGGACATCGAGGAGGTCGCGGAGAAGACCCCCGAGGCCCTCGCGAAGGTCCCGGTCAACGCCGTCGACGGGGTCGACATCGTCAAGGCCCGCGAGATCGTGGCCCAGGCGAAGTTCCCGGCCGACGTCGCCGAGGGTGTCGCCGAGGCCCTGGTGACCCTGTGGGACACCTTCGTCGCCGAGGACGCGCTCCTCGTCGAGGTCAACCCGCTGGTGAAGACCAAGGACGGCCGCATCCTGGCACTGGACGGAAAGGTGTCTCTCGACGAGAACGCCGACTTCCGTCAGCCGGGTCACGAGGCGCTCGAGGACAAGGCCGCAGCCAACCCGCTCGAGGCTGCCGCCAAGGCCAAGAACCTCAACTACGTCAAGCTCGAGGGCGAGGTCGGCATCATCGGTAACGGTGCCGGTCTGGTCATGTCGACCCTGGACGTCGTCGCGTACGCCGGTGAGAACCACGGCAACGTGAAGCCCGCCAACTTCCTCGACATCGGTGGCGGCGCCTCCGCAGAGGTCATGGCGAACGGCCTGGAGATCATCCTCGGCGACCCGGACGTCAAGTCCGTGTTCGTCAACGTCTTCGGTGGCATCACCGCCTGCGACGAGGTCGCCAACGGCATCGTCCAGGCGCTGGAGCTGCTCAAGACCAAGGGCGAAGCGGTCACCAAGCCGCTCGTCGTGCGCCTTGACGGCAACAACGCGGAACTGGGTCGCAAGATCCTTTCCGACGCCAACCACCCGCTCGTTCAGCGCGTGGACACCATGGACGGCGCGGCCGACAAGGCCGCCGAGCTCGCCGCGGCTGCGAAGTAAGGAAGAGGGACTCAGACCACCATGGCTATCTTCCTCACCAAGGACAGCAAGGTCATCGTCCAGGGGATGACCGGCTCGACGGGCATGAAGCACACCAAGCTCATGCTCGCCGACGGCACCAACATCGTCGGCGGCGTGAACCCGCGCAAGGCCGGCACGACCGTCGACTTCGACGGCACCGAGGTACCGGTCTTCGGCTCCGTCGCCGAGGCGATGGAGAAGACCGGCGCGAACGTGACCGTCCTCTTCGTGCCGCCGGCCTTCTCCAAGGCCGCCGTCATCGAGGCGATCGACGCCGAGATCCCGCTCGCCGTCGTGATCACCGAGGGCATCGCTGTCCACGACTCGGCCGCCTTCTGGGCGTACGCCGGCGCGAAGGGCAACAAGACCCGGATCATCGGCCCGAACTGCCCGGGTCTCATCACCCCCGGCCAGTCCAACGCCGGCATCATCCCGGGCGACATCACCAAGCCCGGCCGCATCGGTCTCGTGTCGAAGTCCGGCACGCTGACCTACCAGATGATGTACGAGCTCCGTGACATCGGCTTCTCGTCCGCCGTCGGCATCGGTGGCGACCCGGTCATCGGTACGACGCACATCGACGCCCTCGAGGCGTTCGAGGCCGACCCCGACACCGACCTGATCGTCATGATCGGCGAGATCGGCGGCGACGCCGAGGAGCGTGCGGCGGACTTCATCGCGAAGAACGTCACCAAGCCGGTCGTCGGTTACGTCGCGGGCTTCACCGCCCCCGAGGGCAAGACCATGGGCCACGCCGGCGCCATCGTCTCCGGCTCCTCCGGCACCGCGCAGGCGAAGAAGGAGGCCCTCGAGGCCGCCGGCGTCAAGGTCGGCAAGACGCCGACCGAGACCGCCAAGCTGGCACGCGAGATCCTCGGCGCCTGACGCCTCACCGCGTCGGAGCACCACCGCAGGAACGCGTCACCGCACAACGACGCGGGCCCGCATCCCGATCAGGGGTGCGGGCCCGCGTCGTTGTGCGACAGGGCGTGCCGCAGTCGCCAGGTCAGTCGGCCAGGTCAGCCGCCGGGCCGGCCACCCGGGTCAGCCGGCCCGGGGGACCAGACGGCCCGGACCGCGGCCCAGTTCACTGCCGAGCTTCTTCTGAAGCTTCTTGTCCGTCGGCGTCAGCTTCTGCGGACCACCGAGCGGCGGCACCCCCTCGACCCTCTGTCCGGGCGACCGGGGTGTCTCGTACCGCGTCGGCGCCGTTGCCAGGGTGATCAGCGTCAGCCCGATCAGCAGCACGGTGAACGCGATGGCCGCCCTGGTCCACAGCTGTGCCTTGCGCTCGCTGCCCGTACGGATCAGGTCCGGAACGGGGAGCGAGGACGCGGGCTGGGCGAGGGCGAGGGCGCCGAGGTGTTCGTGCAGCAGCGCGGACTGCTCGTCCGGTGTCGGGGGCTCGGCGAGCTCGGGCAGCTGCTCGGCGACCGCGGCCCGGGCGGTCACCAGCCGGCCGGCCGCCGCCGGGGTGCTCGCCTCGGTCTCCGCCGCGGTCTCCGGCAGTCCCAGGCCGACCCCGTCATGCAGCAGCAGGGTGCGGCGGTACGCGGGCGGCAGGGCCAGCAGCGCGTCGAGCAGGGCGCGCGGGCCGGGCGCCTCGGGCGGCGGGTCGGGGTGACGGTGCTCGCGGCGCAGCCGGTGCCACGGCGACATCGCGTACTCGTAGGCGGCCGCCCGCACCCAGCCCACCGGGTCGCGGTCCACGGCGACCTCGGGCCAGCGCTGCCAGGCCTGCTCGAAGGCTTTTCCGACCGCCTCACGGGAGAGGGCGCGGCGGCCGGTGAGCAGATAGGTCTGGCGGTAGAGCGCGGCGGCGGTGTGCCGGTACAGCGCGTCGAACGCCTCGGCCGGCGAGGGTCCGGCCCCGTCGGCCTCTCGGGTTCCTTCGGCTGCCTCGACCGTCCCGGCCGCAGGGGGCGCCTCGGGTGCGGTGGTGCCGGGCTCGGTCGGGTCCATGGCGTCGCTCCCGGTGGCTTCGACGGGGATCGGCGGACGGGTGTTCGGGGACGGCGTCGCGGTCGGCTCGGCAGCCTTCGCAGCCGAAGGCCCGGCCGTCGCCGGAGCGGGAGCCCCAGCCGTCGCCGGAGTCGAAGGCCCAGCTGTCGCCGGAGCGGAAGGCCCGGCCGTGATCGGAGCCGAAGGTCCGGCTGCCGTCTCCGGCACCCGGTCCTCAGCCGCCTGCGAGACCCCGCCCACAGCCGGCCTCGACGCTCGGCCCGCAGTCGCCTTCGCGGTCGCGGCCGACCGGGCCTGCCGCGCGGTGGCGGCCCTCGGCCGGTTGTTCGGAGTGGCCGGCTTGACGGTGGAGGGGCGTGAGGTGGGCCGCGTACTGCCGGTTCCGATCAGCCGCGCGTACACCTCGCGCTTGCGTCCGCGCGGGCTGGTGCGGCCCGTCTCCCAGGCCCGGACCGTGGCCCGGGTGACGCCCACGGCAGCCGCGACCTGCTCCTCACTCAGTGACTTCGCCTCCCGCAGCCTGCGTCGCTCCTTGGGTGAGGGGAGCGGATGGGCTGCGGCCGCGCCGGTCGTGCTCTGCGTCATGAGGGCTCCCCAC
Source organism: Streptomyces sp. NPDC087901 (assembly GCF_044742205.1). Taxonomy (NCBI): domain Bacteria; kingdom Bacillati; phylum Actinomycetota; class Actinomycetes; order Kitasatosporales; family Streptomycetaceae; genus Streptomyces; species Streptomyces sp. NPDC087901. Next base: position 376,145 of record NZ_JBIUUC010000003.1, on the reverse strand, counting down.
CCGGCCTGCGCTGGGTCAAAAAGTACATAAACGTATATTGAGCGACACAACGGCCGTTCGCCCGTTACACGGAATAAGCGCGTGTCGTTGGGAGCATTGCGGCGTGACCCAAATGACCGAACGCGGCCCGTTGTTGTCGGCAGAGCACGGACGGTCCGCCGTGCAGGCCCGGGCGCTGCTGCGCGGGGCCGTCGCGGCAGGGCTGGGGCTGGGCTCCGTCGCCGTGCTCGTCGTGGTGCTCTGGATCAGTTCCCCGGCACCCGACAGCGGCCCGGGCGAGGCCGTCCACGCGGCGGCGGGGCTCTGGCTGCTCGCGCACGGCGCCGAACTGATCAGGACCGACACCCTGACCGGGGCTCCGGCCCCCGTCGGCGTCGTTCCGCTGCTCCTCAGTGCCCTGCCGGTCTGGCTGGTGCACCGGGCTGCCAGGGATGTGCTGGAGCCCGAGGAGGGGCGCCGTGTCCCCTCGGCCGGGGGCACGATCGCCCTGGTTGCGGGGGGATATCTGCTGGTCGGGGCGGCTGTCGCGCTCTACGCCCGGGGTTCCTCGCTGTCCGCCCGGCCGCTGTCCCTGCTGTTCCCGGCGGTTCTTGTGGTGGCGGGCGCGGCGGCCGCCGGGGTGTGGACGGCCTCGGGGCGCCCGCTCGGGCCGCCGCCCTCGTGGGCACCGGTGCGGCTGCACGAGGCGATGGCACGCTCCCGGTTCGGGCGGCGCGCGGAGGCGGTGGGCCGGTCCGCGACGGCCGGTGTGGCGGTCCTGTTGGGCGGGGGCGCGCTGGTGGCCGCGGCGGCGCTGGTGTGGCACGCAGAACCGGTCCAGGAGTCGTTCCTGCGGCTCTCCGGCGACTGGGCCGGGCGCTTCGCGGTGCTCCTGCTGGCGCTGGCGCTGGTGCCGAACGCCGCGGTGTGGGGTGCCGCGTACGGGCTCGGCCCCGGCTTCGCGCTCGGTACGGCGTCCACGGCCACCCCGATCGCCTTCGAGGGGCACCCCTCGCTGCCGGACTTCCCGCTGCTGGCCGCGCTGCCGTCGCAGGGGGCCGGGACGCCCGTGAACTGGGCGGCCGCCGCGGTGCCGGTCGCCGCCGCGTTGACGGTCGCCTGGTTCACCGTACGAAGGGCGGCGCCCGCCCACGGTGAGCGCGAGGAGGCGTGGAGCCTGCGCGAGACGGCGATCACCACCGCGCTGGCGGCGGTCGGCTGCGGCATGGGCGCCGCCGTGCTGGCGGCCGCGGCCGGGGGGCCGCTGGGGGCCCACGTGCTGGCACGGTTCGGCCCCGTCTGGTGGCTCGCGGGGGCGGCGGCCCTGGTGTGGACGGCGGCACTCGCCGTCCCGGCGGCGCTGCTGCTGCGGGCCTGGCGGCTCCGTGGGCGTACGCCGGCCGAACAGCAGGAGGCCGAGGCGGAGGGGGCCGCTGCGGGCGGTACGGATGAGGTCCGGAAGCCCGGGGACGAGGTGGAGGAGGAGGGCGGGCAGGCCTGGCGCAGGTGGTGGCCGAGGCGCGGCCCCCGGCCGGCGGAACCCGGGGCGGACGAGGCCCCCGTCTCCGTACCCCGCCCGGCCGGCCCCCGTCAGGCCGACGAGGACGACGTGTTCGAGGCGTACGACTTCCTGCCGACCGATCCCTGGCACGCGAAGACGTCCGACGCACGGCCGGCCGGGTCGTCGGCACCCGCAGCAGCCGGAGAGTCCGAAGCAGCCGTCGCAGCAGCCGGAGAGTCCGAAGCAGCCGTCGCAGCAGCCGGAGAGTCCGAAGCGGGCGTCGCAGCAGCCGGGGAGTCCGAGGCAACCGTCGCGACAGCCGGAGAATCCGCACCGGCGACGTACTCGTCACCGGCCGGACCGGCCGCGCCTCTCGGCCCGGCCGGTCCGCAGGACGCTACCGGAGCCAATCGCAGTGCATAGGGCTCCGGCCCGGAGGTGAAGCGAATCTGAGTGCTGCTCCGAGTGGCAGGTCAGAGAGTGGCAGGTCGAAGCGGGTGGTTCTGCTGCTCGATGTACTGACGGTCGATGGATAGCGGTGCCCCGCCCTGATGTACGGCTGTGCACGGTCCTCAGCGTGCGGCGCTGTCGCAGGCTTTCGGGTGCGCTCGCGTCGTGTTCAACGACGCGCTGTCGAGCGCAGGTAGGACCGGGATCCCTGATCCCGGCGCAGCGCGAAGAAGCAGGAACCCACCGAGACGGTCCGCCGACCGTGGTAGGGCTCCCCGTCCTTCAGGACGGGGAGCGGAACTCAGTCCTTGACGCCGAAGAAGGGTTCCAGCGGCTTCGGGAGCAGGTCGTTGCAGGACAGCTGGCCCGCCTTGGTGAGGGAGTCGTTCACGCAGGTGTAGTAGTCCCGGTAGACCAGCTGCACGGTGAACGTCGTCGCGACGATGGACAGGGCGATCAGCGCCGTCACCAGGCCACTGACCGCGGCTGTCGTCTGCTGCCGGCTGCCGCGCTGGACGTAGTTGGTTCCCTGCGGGTCTGCCGAGGCAGTGGATCCGGTGATCGGTGCCGGTGCGGACGACGGGCCGGGCGCGGTTCCGTGGCCCTGCCCGAGGGTGCCCGTGCCGGGGGCTCCGGCAGGGCCGGCCGCCTCTCCCTGAGCCGACGGCTCCTTCCCCTTGGCCCGGAGCGCGCTGATCGACCAGTAGGTGGCGAGTGCGCCGAGCAGCAGCGCGATCTCCGGGAGGTCGAAGAGCGCGAAGAAGAAGGCCCACATGCCGGAGAGCAGTGAGTAGCGGGCGCGGCGCTGGATCGGGTCGGTCGGGTCCCAGCGCAGGCCGCCGCGGGGGCTCTCCGGGCCGCCTCCCTGGCCGTTCGTTCCGCCGGGCCCGGTGGGGCGTCCGCCGAAGTTGCCGTTCTGGCGCCCCGGCTGGTGGCTGCTCCACTGGCTGCCCCAGACGGGCCGGCTGTCGGAGGAGCCGCCCTCGGGGGCGTCACCGGAGCCGCCGTCGCCCTCGCCGTTGCCGTTCGTACCGCCGTTGACCGGGTGGCGCGGCTGCCACGGCTGGTCGGGGCGGTCCTCGGGCGGCGGGGCGAACGGGTTGTCGTCACCGGGGCCGGAAGATCCGGAGGAGCCGGCCGGCGAGGAGGAGGGCGGCGTCGAAGAGGAAGAGGAGGAAGGCGTGGAAGAGGAGCCCGGTGCTGGGGACTGGCGTTCCCGCATCAGCAGTGAGGACCGCTCGGGCAGCGGGTGGCGGAAGGCGGTGCGGCGGCGTCGGTCCGGCATGTGGTGAACGTCTTCCCCATCTCGTCATTTCCGCCCGGCGGACGGTTCCCTGTCCCCTGACGCTACCCTCCGGCGCGGAGGGGCCGGAAGCTGGGCGTACAGGCGGGGTGGCCGGCAGCTGCCACCCGGACCGCCCGCCCCTGCCGGGCCGGCGGTCACCGGACCCTCACCCCCGTCAGACGAGGGTCTCCCGAGGTGCCGGTATCGTTGCTGACGGTCGGCTCGTTCGTAGAGTTCCCCGTATCGAGGGACGCGATTCTTTCGTACGACCGTACAAACAGCATGGCCGTCGTGCCGCCGCTCCCGCAATGTGGCGGGTGGTGCGGCCGCTTCGAACTGCTCCACACGTGAGAAAGGGCCCAGCCGTGGCCTCCCCGCTCTCCTCCGCCGGACCGGCCCGTCTGGTCGTCCTGGTCTCCGGTTCCGGTACGAACCTCCAAGCCCTGCTCGACACGATCGGCGACGACCCCGAGGGGTACGGCGCCCGGATCGTCGCGGTCGGCGCGGACCGCGACGGCATCGCAGGTCTGGAGCGGGCCGAGCGCGCCGGGCTTCCCACCTTCGTGTGCCGGGTCAAGGACCACGCGACACGTGAGGAGTGGGACGCGGCGCTCGCCGCGGCCACCGCCGAGCACCGCCCGGACCTCGTGGTGTCCGCGGGCTTCATGAAGATCGTGGGCAAGGAGTTCCTCGCCGGGTTCGGCGGCCGGTTCGTCAACACCCATCCCGCCCTGCTCCCCAGCTTTCCCGGTGCCCACGGTGTGCGCGACGCGCTCGCGTACGGCGTGAAGGTCACCGGGTGCACCGTCCACTTCGTCGACGACGGCGTCGACACCGGTCCGATCATCGCGCAGGGCGTGGTCGAGGTGACCGAAGAGGACACCCCGGAGGGTGAAGCAGCCCTCCATGAACGCATCAAGGAAGTCGAGCGCAAGCTGCTCGTCGAGGCCGTGGGGCGGCTCGCCCGTGACGGCTATCGCATTGAGGGACGAAAGGTTCATCTCGGTCATGTCGGTGAATAAGCCCATCCGCCGCGCCCTGGTCAGTGTCTACGACAAGACGGGGCTCGAAGACCTCGCGCGCGGTCTGCACGAGGCGGGTGTCGAGCTGGTCTCCACCGGCTCCACCGCCGGGAAGATCGCGGCCGCCGGAGTGCCGGTCACCAAGGTCGAGGAGCTCACCGGCTTCCCCGAGTGCCTCGACGGCCGCGTCAAGACGCTGCACCCGCGCGTCCACGCCGGCATCCTGGCCGACCTGCGCCTGGACGCCCACCGCGAGCAGCTCGCCGAGCTCGGCGTGGAGCCGTTCGACCTGGTGGTCGTCAACCTCTACCCGTTCAAGGCCACCGTCGCCTCCGGCGCCTCCGACGACGAGTGCGTCGAGCAGATCGACATCGGCGGCCCGTCGATGGTCCGCGCCGCCGCCAAGAACCACCCGTCGGTCGCCGTCGTCACCAGCCCGGAGCGCTACGCCGACGTCCTCGCCGCCGTCAAGGCGGGCGGCTTCGACCTGACCGCCCGCAAGCGGCTCGCCGCCGAGGCCTTCCAGCACACCGCCGCGTACGACGTGGCCGTCGCCTCCTGGTTCGCCGCCGACTACGCCGCCGCGGACGACTCGGGCTTCCCCGACTTCTTCGGTTCGACGTACGAGCGCAAGAACGTCCTGCGCTACGGCGAGAACCCGCACCAGCCCGCCGCGCTCTACACCTCCGGCGGCAGTGGCCTGGCCGAGGCGGAGCAGCTGCACGGCAAGGAGATGTCGTACAACAACTACACGGACACCGACGCCGCGCGCCGGGCCGCGTACGACCACGCCGAGCCGTGCGTCGCGATCATCAAGCACGCCAACCCGTGCGGTATCGCGATCGCCGACGACGTCGCCGAGGCGCACCGCAACGCGCACGCCTGTGACCCGCTGTCGGCGTTCGGCGGCGTCATCGCCGTCAACCGCCCGGTGACGGTCGCGATGGCCGAGCAGGTCGCGGAGATCTTCACCGAGGTCATCGTCGCCCCGGCGTACGAGGACGGCGCCGTCGAGGTGCTCGCCCGCAAGAAGAACATCCGCGTGCTGCGCTGCCCCGACGCCCCGTCCGCCGAGGTCGAGGTCAAGCCGATCGACGGCGGTGCGCTGCTCCAGGTCACCGACCGCCTCCAGGCCGACGGCGACGACCCGGCCAACTGGACGCTCGCCACGGGTGAGGCGCTCTCCGCCGACGAGCTCCGTGAGCTCGCCTTCGCCTGGAAGGCCTGCCGCGCGGTCAAGTCCAACGCGATCCTGCTCGCCAAGGACGGTGCCTCGGTCGGCGTCGGCATGGGCCAGGTCAACCGCGTCGACTCCGCGAAGCTCGCCGTCGAGCGCGCGGGCGAGGAGCGGGCGCGGGGCGCGTACGCGGCCTCCGACGCCTTCTTCCCCTTCCCCGACGGGCTGGAGATCCTGACCGCGGCCGGCATCAAGGCCGTGGCCCAGCCGGGCGGTTCGGTCCGCGACGAGCTGGTGGTCGAGGCCGCGAAGAAGGCGGGCGTGACGATGTACTTCACGGGCACGCGCCACTTCTTCCACTGACACGCGTCGCACCCGGGCGGCCCGGGTAAGACGGAAGGCCGCCAATTCCCCCCGAACGAGTGGGGAATTGGCGGCCTTCGCCATGCAGTGAGGGTGGTTACACCTTCAGCATGCTCACTTCGTCTTGATGACGATGGTGCTGCCGGCGCGGTCGTGCCAGCCCTGGAGCTTGCCCGAGTTGTCGAAGAAGGGGGAGAGGTAGACCAGCAGCGTGCCGAGACCGCAGAAGAGCGAGCCGACCATCGGGATGATCCAGCGGATGAAGCCCGCACCCAGGCCGGGGGCCTGGCCGGTGTTCTCCCTGACGACCTTGACGTTGAGGACCATCTTGCCGAGCGTGGCGCCCCAGATGGAGACCATCAGCCACTCGTAGAGCAGCGCGATCAGCGCGAACACGGCGATGAAGCCGAGGAAGCCCGCGAGGATGCCGACGCCGGCATCGGCCGCGTCGTTCACGCACTGGGTGTAGGCAGGAGTGCCGTACTCCATGCCGCTGCAGTCGTCGATGGACTCCGAGGCGCCCACGAGGCCCGCGACGCCGATCACCGAGAAGATCACGTAGAGGATGCCGTACGCGACTGCGTCCAGCGCACGCGCGCCCAGGCGGCGCCCCATCGTGGCGAGTTCGACGGTGCCGAGGCCCGCGACGTTGATGTAGCCGTTGTTGGCCTGAAGGGTGCCGCCCGGCTGCTGGGGCGGGTAGCCGTAGCCGGGCTGGCCCTGCGGGGGCACGCCGGGCTGCTGCTGCGGGTAGCCGTAACCCGGCTGACCCTGCGGCGGGACGCCCTGGGGGGCCTGCTGCGGGTAGCCGTATCCGGGCTGGCCCTGGGGCGGCTGGCCCTGCGGCGGCTGGCCGGGCTGCTGCCCGTAGGGGTTGTTCGGGTTCGGGTCGCCGAAGCTCATCTGGGGCGTTCCTCCAACGGACGTACGGGGACGAATGCGGCCGCGCGGAGGAAAGAAAACATCAGCGGTCCGCCCCCCGGGTACTTCTGCGGCACTGCGGCCTTCATCGTTATAAGCAGGACGTAAGTTTGTCCAGCTGCTGCCCAGTCGCCGTCCAAGAAGTTGTCCAAGTGCAACCTTGTGTCCACGGTCGCGCCCGCAATTGGTCCGCGGGCCGGGTCATCCGCGAGAATGTCCCCATGACTGCCCAGATTCTCGATGGCAAGGCCACCGCAGCTGCGATCAAGTCCGATCTCACCGTCCGCGTAGCGGCCCTCAAGGCCCGGGGCATCACCCCCGGCCTGGGAACTCTGCTGGTCGGGGACGACCCGGGCAGCAGGTGGTACGTGAACGGCAAGCACAAGGACTGCGCCCAGGTCGGCATCGCCTCCATCCAGCGTGAACTTCCCGACACCGCCACGCAGGAGGAGATCGAGGACGTCGTCCACGAGCTCAACGCCGACCCCGCGTGCACCGGTTACATCGTGCAGCTGCCCCTGCCCAAGGGGATCGACACCAACCGCGTCCTGGAACTCATGGATCCGGCCAAGGACGCCGACGGCCTGCACCCGATGAGCCTGGGCCGGCTCGTGCTCAACGAGCAGGGCCCGCTGCCCTGCACCCCGCAGGGTGTCGTGCAGCTGCTGCGTCACCACGGTGTCGAGATCAACGGGGCGCACGTGGTGGTCGTCGGGCGCGGTGTCACCATCGGCCGGTCGATCCCGCTGCTGCTGACCCGCAAGTCCGAGAACGCCACGGTGACCCAGTGCCACACCGGCACCCGTGACCTCTCCTCCCACCTCCGCCGGGCCGACATCATCGTCGCCGCCGCAGGCGTGGCGCACATCATCAAGCCCGAGGACGTGAAGCCGGGTGCGGCCGTGCTCGACGTCGGCGTCAGCCGCGACGAGAACGGCAAGATCGTCGGCGACGTCCACCCGGGCGTGGCCGAGGTCGCCGCCTGGATCTCGCCGAACCCGGGCGGTGTCGGTCCGATGACCCGCGCGCAGCTGCTCGTCAACGTGGTCGAGGCGGCCGAGCACGCCGCCGACGCCGTCTGAGCCGGCTGATCCGATCCGGAAGGAACCCCATGGGTGCTGGTACGAGTCCGGCCGACCGGGCCGCCTCGGCGACCGGCCCGGCCGCCGAGCAGGCGGAGGGCACGGCTGAGGCCGACGCCGCGGCCGACGCCCCCGCCGCAGATACGGCCGACGGCCCTGCCGAGGGTTCTGAAGGCCGCACCGGCAGCCACCCGGAACCCGGCCCCGACGCGTCCCCCGCGGCGCGCCGGTCTCGGCGTTTCCCGTCGTTCACCCGGGACACCGCGCGTCCCGAGGGCGGTGGCCGTGCCGCGAGCGGGGACGCCCCGGCGCCCGCCCGCCAGTGGCCGCTGCTCGCCGTGCTCTGCACGGCCGGGGCCGGCCTGCTGATCGTGGCCGCCGACCCCTTCGCCGAGGCCTTCAGGATCGGCACGATCCTGATCGGTGTGGCGCTCATCGGGGGCGCGGTCCTGCGGCTCCTGGTCCCTTCGGTGGGCATGCTCGCGGTGCGGTCCCGCTTCACCGACCTGGTGACGTACGGACTGCTGGGCGTCCTCATCGTGATGCTGTCGCTCATGGCGCAGCCCAAGCCGTGGCTGGACATCCCGGTCCTGGAGGACGCGGTCCACTTCACGATCCGCTGAGCCCGGCCGGTCCGAACGGTGTCCGTCCCCTCCCCCGAGAAGGGACGGACACCAGGGGCGGGGCCCACCGGAGAGAAAAGCTCCGGAAAGTGGCGACTTGAGCGGCCTTGCCCCGTCCTGACTTCAGCCTTGTTGACGGGGGTCGAGGGTTCAAGGGATGGCTGTGCCCTGTGGCACGGAAGTGACCATTCCGCCACGGTGTGATCGCTGGGCAACGGAGGCGGGACCGCCCCCGGCCGCAACAGAGTGGGGGCGCGCGAGCGTGCGCGCGGACGCCTGAATGCCACCATGCGCTGCCTTCTCAGGAACTGGCGGTCCGCGTTTGCGCATCTACCTGGGTAGTCCGGAACGGAAGACCACCGGTCCGGACAGGGGGCAGACCGTGCGCGGCGCAGCGGAAGCCGGGCGAACCGAACGGGACGCACATGCAACGAGTGGTAAGCGGTGCAGCAGTAAGTAGGGGGAATTGATGCCTCGTTGGAAGGCGCTGCCGGAGGAGCTCGATCCACAGATCCGGGAGTTCACCGGCCAGTTGCGCAGACTCGTCGACCGCGGCGGGCTGAGCATCGCCGCGGTGGCCGACCGCACGGGCTACAGCAAGACGTCGTGGGAGCGGTATCTGAACGGCCGGCTGCTCGCTCCCCGCGGGGCGATCGTCGCGCTCGCCGAGGTGACCGGTACCGACCAGGCCCATCTGAACACCATGTGGGAGCTGGCGGAACGGGCCTGGAGCCGTGCCGAGATGCGCCACGACATGACGATGGAGGCCATCCGGATCACTCAGGCGCGGGCCGCGCTCGACGAGGCCGGGACCCAGCGCGGCCACGGCGGTCCCCGTCCCTCCGGAGCCGTCGGTACGGCGAGGGGCGAGGAGGAGGGCACGACGCCGGGCGAGGGCCACTCACCGTCCGTGCCGGCTCAGCGCGGGTCCCTTCCGCGGGTCCCGCAGCAGCCGCGGACCGGTCCGGACTCCGCCCCGGTCCGCGGCGTGCCGCCCGACGTGGCTTTCGGCGTCGGCGGACCGCGACCGCCCACGCCCGGTGACGGCGGGCGTGGCACGGCCGGGGGCGGTCGCAGGACGGCCGCGATCGCGGCGGCCGTCGTGGGCGTTCTGCTCGTGGTCACCGGTGTGGTGCTGCTGATCGGCTCGGACGGCGACTCCAAGGGCGACGCGGCCGCGCCCACGCCCTCCCCGACGCCGACGGCCAGCGCTCCGGTGCTGCCCGCCGGGGTCGAGTGCAGCGGCTCCGCATGCGCGGGCCAGGACCCCGAGGCCATGGGCTGCGGCGACGGACACGCCCGTACGCTCTCCAGCGCCACCGTCGGCACAAGCGTCATAGAGGTGCGCTACAGCAAGGTCTGTGCGGCGGCGTGGGCGCGGATCACCAAGGCGGCCCCCGGCGACTCCGTGGAGATCAGTGCGGGTGCGGCCGGGCAGAACGGCACGGTGGACGCTGCCGCGGACGCGGACGCCTACACCCCGATGGTGGCGGTGAAGCGGATCGCCGACGCCCGGGCGTGCGCGACGCTCGCCTCCGGTACGCGGGGGTGCACGGCCGAAGCGGCGGGGTGAGCCGAAGGGTGTAGTCGGGTGAGCGGGGAGTGACGGGTTGTGTGCGGTGCCACAGGGGGGCGGGCGGCCGCGGGGTTCCGGGTCGGATAGCCTGGCCGACGGATATCTCTTCACATCAAGATTCAGGGATGTCCCGCACCAGGGGCCCGGAGCCCCCACCGCCAGCTGTCTAACGGAGAAGGCCATGACCCGCACTCCCGTGAATGTCACCGTGACCGGCGCAGCCGGCCAGATCGGCTACGCGCTGCTCTTCCGCATCGCCTCCGGCCACCTGCTCGGCCCGGACGTGCCGGTCAACCTGCGTCTCCTGGAGATCCCGCAGGGGCTGAAGGCCGCCGAGGGCACCGCGATGGAGCTCGACGACTGCGCCTTCCCGCTGCTGCGCAACATCGAGATCACCGACGACGCCAACGTCGGCTTCGCCGGCGCGAACGTCGCCCTGCTCGTCGGCGCCCGCCCGCGCACCAAGGGCATGGAGCGCGGCGACCTGCTCTCCGCCAACGGCGGCATCTTCAAGCCGCAGGGCAAGGCGATCAACGACAACGCCGCTGACGACATCAAGGTCCTCGTCGTCGGCAACCCGGCCAACACCAACGCGCTCATCGCGCAGGCCGCCGCCCCGGACGTGCCGGCGGAGCGTTTCACCGCCATGACCCGTCTGGACCACAACCGCGCGATCTCGCAGCTGGCCGCCAAGACCGGTGCCGCCGTCTCCGACATCAAGAAGCTGACGATCTGGGGCAACCACTCGGCCACCCAGTACCCGGACATCTTCCACGCGGAGATCGCCGGGAAGAACGCCGCCGAGCTCGTCAACGACGAGGCGTGGCTGGCCGACACCTTCATCCCGACCGTCGCCAAGCGCGGCGCCGCGATCATCGAGGCCCGTGGCGCGTCCTCGGCCGCCTCGGCCGCCAACGCCGCCATCGACCACGTGCACACCTGGGTCAACGGCACCGCCGAGGGCAACTGGACCTCCATGGGCATCCCGTCGGACGGCTCCTACGGCGTCCCCGAGGGCATCATCTCGTCCTTCCCCGTCACCACGGAGAACGGCACGTACAAGATCGTCCAGGGTCTGGACATCAACGAGTTCTCCCGTGCGCGCATCGACGCGTCGGTGAAGGAGCTCACCGAGGAGCGCGACGCGGTCCGCGAGCTCGGCCTGATCTGATCCGTCGGTCCCCTCGCGGGACACGGACGCCACCGCCCCCGGCAGCAGAGTCATTCGCTGCCGGGGGCGGTGGCTTTTTTCGCGTACGTACGGTGTGCCGATGCCTCAGGACGCGCGCAGCCCGCCGGCGGTCTCGCCCAGGGCCGCCATGGCGCGGCGCTGGAGGCCGGGGCCGAACGTCACGCGGGCGGCGCCCAGTTCACCGAGACGCCGCGGACCCGGACCGCCCGGCCGGGCGAGGGCGTTCAGCGGCAGCGGTACGGCGGCGGCCAGGCGGGGGAGCGCCTCGGGCGGCGCCATGATCGGGTAGACGCCGTCGGCGCCCGCCGCCACGTACAGCAGCGCGCGGCGCACCGTTTCGGCCTCCTGGTCCGTGCCCTCCGGGACGCCGGTGACATACGTGTCCACCCGGGCGTTGACGAACAGCCCGTCCCCGGCAACCGCCCGCACCTCCGCCAGCCGGTCCGCCTGCCGGCGGGCATCCACGAGGACCCCGTCCACTGTGTCCTCCAGATTGCAGCCGACGGCCCCGGCGTCGAGCAGCCGCTCCACCAGCTCCCGGGGCGCCAGCCCGTACCCGGCCTCGATGTCGGCCGACACGGGTACGGAGACGGCGCGGGCGATCCGCGCCACCGCCGCGAACATCTCGGCGGCGGGCGTGGCCCCGTCCTCGTACCCGAGCGAGGCCGCCACCCCGGCGCTCGGTGTGGCGAGGGCCGGGAACCCCGCGTCGGCGAGAACGCGGGCACTCGCGGCGTCCCACGGGCCGGGGAGGACCAGCGGATCGCCGGGGGCGCGGCCGTGGTGCAGGGCGCGGAGGACGGACGCGGTCATGGTGGAGGCCTCCTGAGGCGTCGGCGGGCGGGGCGGGCGGGGCGGACGAGAGTCAGGAGCGGTGGTCGCCCGGGGTGTAGTGCCCCGGGACCATCCGGGTGGTCACGGCGAACCGGTTCCACGAGTTGATCGTGATGATCGCGGCGATGAGATGGGCGAGCTCGGCCTCGTCGAAGTGGATCGCGGCGTTCGCGTACACCTCGTCCGGAACGAAACCGTCGGTCAGGACGGTCATCGCCTCGGCCAGCGCGATCGCGGCGATCTCCTTCGGTGTGTAGAAGTGCTGCGACTCCTCCCAGGCGCTGAGCTGCACGATCCGCTCGATGGACTCACCCGCCGCGAGTGCGTCCTTGGTGTGCATGTCGAGGCAGAACGCGCAGTGGTTGAGCTGCGAGGACCGGATCTTCACCAGCTCGGCCACGACCGGGTCGAGCCCCTTGCGGGACGCGGCCTCCAGGCGGGCCATCGCCTTGTAGACGTCGGGGGCGTGCTCGGTCCACTGCATGCGGGGGGTGTGCTCGGGGGCGTACTCGGAGGTCGCGTGGTGGTGTGTGTTCGTCGTCATGGATATGACGCTACGCGGCGAGTGGCGCACCTGTATGGTCCATTCCCATGACAGATGCCTGGGCCACTTTCGGGTCCGACCTGCATATCGACCTGACCGGATCGAGCGGGCTGCGGGCCGGCCTCATGGACGCTCTGCGGGAGGCGGCCCGGACCGGCCGGCTCGCCCCCGGGACCCGGCTGCCGTCGTCCAGGACCCTCGCCGCCGACCTCGGTATCGCCCGCAACACCGTCGCCGACGCCTACGCGGAACTGGTCGCCGAGGGCTGGCTCACCGCCCGGCAGGGCTCCGGCACCCGGGTGGCGCAGCGGTCCGAGCCCCGCCCGTCCGCCACCAGGGCACCGCGCACCCGGCCGCACCGGAGCAGCCCCACGTACAGCCTGATGCCCGGCTCGCCCGACCTGGCCACGTTCCCGCGCGCCGAATGGCTGAAGGCTGCCCGCCGCGCCCTCACCCGCGCACCCAACGACGCCTTCGGCTACGGCGACCCGCGCGGCCGCATCGAACTGCGCACCGTGCTCGCCGACTATCTGGCACGGGCCCGCGGGGTGTACGCGGATCCCGAACGCATCGTGGTCTGCGCCGGCTTCGTCCACGGGCTGAGGATGATGGGGCAGGTGTTGCGGGAGCGTCGCGTGCGCGAGGTGGCCGTCGAGTCGTACGGACTGGACGTGCACACGAGCCTGCTCACCGACGCCGGTCTGCGCATCCCCTGTCTCCCGCTCGACGGACTCGGCTCCCGGACCGGCGAACTGCACGGGATGCGGGGCGCGGGCGCGGTGCTCCTGACACCCGCTCACCAGTTCCCGACCGGTGTGCCGCTCCATCCCGACCGGCGGGCGGCGGCCGTCGACTGGGCGCGCAGCACCGGTGGACTGATCCTGGAGGACGACTACGACGGAGAGTTCCGCTACGACCGCCAGCCGGTCGGCGCACTCCAGGGACTGGACCCCGAACGCGTCGTGTACCTGGGGACGGCCAGCAAGTCCCTGGCGCCGGGGCTGCGGATGGGGTGGATGGTGGTGCCGCAGTCAATGGTGGGCGAGGTGACCGCGGCCAAGGGCTGGAGCGACTGGGCGTCGAGCGCGCTGGACCAGCTGACACTGGCGGAGTTCATCGCGTCCGGCGCGTACGACCGGCATGTGCGTTCCATGCGGCTGCGCTACCGCAACCGCCGCGACCAGCTGGTCGCGGCACTGGCGGAGCGGGCCCCGTCCATCCGCGTCAGCGGAATCGCCGCCGGGCTGCACGCCGTACTGGAACTCCCGGAGGGCAGCGAGGCCGCGGTGATCCGTGCGGCGGCCTGGCAGGGCCTCGCGGTGGAGGGGCTGTCCTTCTTCCGGCACCCGGACGCCGAGGTGCGGCGCGAGGCGCTGGTCATCGGATACGGAACACCGACCGACAGTGCCTGGGCGGGGGCGCTGGACGCGCTTGTACGGGTGCTGCCGTAGACGAGGCGCAGCCGGGCGGTGACACGCCCCACCGGGCGCGATGCTTCGGCCCTCGTACGGCGGCGCATCCGTCCTCCGCTGTCGTGAAGGACGGGTGAGGTCGTGCTGCCCGCAGTCCCGTCCGGCCGGACGCGCCGTCCGGTGAGCGTCACCAGCAGGCCGGCAACGGGGTCGACCACGGTGAACACGTCGAGGTGCCCGGATTCCAGCCGCGCCATCGCCTCCTCCTGCCGGCTCTGGTCCTCGGCCCACTCCCGGAGCTCGTTCAGCACACCGGAGCTGTGAAGGACCGCCGACCGTACGCCCATTTCTCCGGAACACTCCGCGCCGGACGGAACACCACGTCCCTCCGCGACTCGGAGCGCCTGCCTTCGCAGCCACCGAAGAGCGAGCCGGCGATTCCCCACCACGACCTCGCCCAGCGAGACGGCGCGCTGTCCGTTCGTCACGGTGATCTCCGCCGCGTATCCCACACCGGTCATGGCGCGCTCTCCTTGTCCAGATCCACCAGATCCACCAGACCCAGAAGCCGATCGACTGCCACGCGCCAACCCTCCGACTCGACGTCACGATCGACGTTCCGTGCGTCGATCGATGCGTTCAGCCCGGCAAGGAACAACGCGCGGAACTCCGGGTCCGATTCGATGCGTTGCAGCTCGGCCAACGGCTCGTCCTGCCTGGTCCGGTGTGCCTTCACGACTCCTCCCCGTGCTCGGCGGCCCGGTGTCGCCTACGCAGCACCCGGCAGTCGGTCTCCCTGCTCGCGTCCCTCTCGCTGTGTGCGACGGCTTCTGCCGCGTCGAGTTCCTGGCAGCCCTGGCACTCGGCTGCCTCGGCTCTCTGCGGCGAACCAGGGGTCACAGCGCACCCCGACTTCGCGCGTTCTGCTCGGCGTTCAGTGCACTGAGACGCTCGCCGGCCGTGGCGAGGCGGACGTGTTCGGGGACGGCTTCCCACGCGGGGCCTCCGCCGACGGGCCGCAGCGACCAGTACGGGCCGGAGACCCCGCGGAACTCTCCGACGCGGTCCTTGCGGCCCCCGTCCACCACGAGTGCTCCGGCGGGAGGAAGTTGGATGCGCTTCTGCCCAGGCATCGCCGCACCTCTCTGTAGTCATTTCGCTACCAAGGGCGTTCAGCGTGGCCTAGGGTCAGGCTGTCTTCAACGTGGCGCAGGAGGAGGGCACATTGGTAAACCGCAAGGAGCTGAACCCCGAAGCAAGCGCCCAGGCGGCGTTCGGTGCGCGTTTGCGCAGACTGCGCGAAGGGCGGGGCTGGACCCAGGATCGCCTGGGAGTGCTGGTTGGCTGCACTGGCAGGCATATTTCGGCGATTGAAACTGGTCGCAAGTCGCCAACCCTGCCGTTTTCTCGCAGGGTTGACGCGACTTTGGGCACGGCCGACACCGCCGATTCCTTCGAGCGCGAGTGGCGGGAGATCAAGCACGGCAACTTGCTGGAAGGCTTTCCGGAGTACGTCGGCTTTGAGGGCCGCGCGGTGGAGATCCGGCTTTTCGAGATCGGGATCATCCCAGGGCTGTTGCAGACGCCGGAGTACGCGAGGGTCTTGGCGGCCAACGCCGTGCGGCTGGGTGCTATCACGCCCGAACAGGCCGAGGAGCGAGTCTCGTTCCTGGCGGAGCGACAGGCGGCACTGGTGCGGCCCCGGCCCCCCATGGTGTTCGTCACCCTGGACGAGAGCTGCATCCGTCGGCCCATTGGCGGGGCCGCGGTGATGGATGCCCAATTGGCGCGTCTCGTCGAGTTCGCGGGACTGCCGAACACCCTGCTCCAGGTGGCACCGTACGAGATTGGCGAGCGTCGCACCTTTGACCTGCCCGTCAACCTGCTGACCCTGTCGGACCGGTCCGTGCTCGGCTATGCCGAGTCTCAGGCGCAGGGACACCTGGACCGGGAAACTACGTCCGTGGTCCCCATGTTGACGGCCTACCATCAACTACAGGGCGAAGCGATGTCGCAAGCGGCATCCGTGGCCATGATCAGTGAGTTGCGAAAGGGCATCCCGTGACGACCGAATCCCCCCGTTGGTTCAAGTCCTCGTACAGCAACAACGGCGGCAACTGCGTCGAGGTCGCCGCCAACCTCGTCGCCTCGCGCGGCGTCGTCCCCGTCCGTGACTCCAAGGTCCTGGCCGGCCCGGTCCTGAGCGTTCCCGCCGCCTCGTTCGCCTCCTTCGTGGCGGGCGTCAAGGGCGGAGAGTTCGGCGCCGTCTGAGGGCGCGGCCCGGCACGTACCGAGCCAGAGAAGCCCTGCCGTGCGCGGCGGGGCTTCTCTCCGTCACCCTCGGGGCCTCGTGCTCACCGCAGCCTCGGACACGTCCTCAGCCGGCGCCTCGCCGAACCGGGCCAGGGCCAGCGCTCCCGCCACGGCCACCGCGAAACCGGTGACCGCCAGCCAGCCGAGGCCGTCGCGCGTACGGTCCCCGAGCCAGATGACCCCCACCAGCGCGGGCCCGATCGTCTCGCCCAGCACCATGCCGGCCGTGGCCGTCGTCACCGAACCGCGTTGCAGCGCCGAGGTGAGCAGCAGGAACGCCGAACCGCCGCCCACCAGCAGTGCGTACACGGCGGGGTTGGTGACGAGCGCGGAGGGCGACACGTCGTCGATCAGCCGGACGGCGACCTCCACAACCCCGAAGCCGCAGCCCGCGCCGAGCCCCAGAACCAGCGCGCGCGCCCGCTCGGGCAGCCGCCCGGCCGCGGTGCCCAGCAGCAGAATGCCGACCGCGATGCCGAGCATCGACCAGCGCAGCGCGTCCGAGCCGGTCAGATGGCCCTCGCCGCCGGAGGCGAGCCCCAGCATGCCCAGGCCCGCGCAGACCACGGCGACGGCCGTCCACTCGGTGGTGCTCAGCCGCACCTGGAGCAGGCGGGCGGCGACGACCGCGGTCACGGCGAGGCTCGCGGCCAGGGCCGCGCCCACCGCATAGATGGGCAGGGAGCGCAGGGCGATGATCTGGAACACGAAGCCGAGGCCGTCGAGCGCGAGCCCGGCCACGTAACGCCACTGGCGTAGGGCCCGCAGCAGCAGCGCCGGATCCACCCCCGCACCGGCCCCCGGCTCGGCGGCGGCCCGCGCGGCGACGGCCTGAAGGACGGAGGCCGTGCCGAAGCAGACCGCGGAACCGAGCGCGCAGATCATCCCCAGGAGCACACGGGGACTCTACTGGGGACGGCGCGGGCGCCCCGGACCCGGACCGGACCCGGACCCGAGGGCCGCCCCCCGGTGGTCAGCCCTCGGAGGCCGGCCCCCGGCGATCAGCCGCGCAGCACCTCGCGCAGCTGCTCCAGCCCCCAGTCCAGGTCCTCCTTGCTGATCACCAGCGGCGGGGCGATCCGGATCGTCGAACCATGGGTGTCCTTCACCAGTACCCGCCGGTCCATCAGCTTCTCCGAGATCTCCCGTCCCGTGCCGCGGCCCGGGTCGATGTCGACACCCGCCCACAGCCCGCGGCCCCGCACCGCCTCCACCGCGCCGCCGCCCACCAGCAGCCCCAGCTCCTGATGGAGGTGCTCGCCCAGCTCCGCGGCCCGCTGCTGGTACTCGCCGGTGCGCAGCATCGCGATGACCTCCAGCGCGACAGCGCACGCCAGCGGATTGCCGCCGAACGTCGAGCCGTGCTCCCCGGGCCGGTAGATCCCCAGCACCGCCGCGGACGAAACCACCGCCGACACCGGCACCACACCTCCGCCCAGCGCCTTGCCCAGCACATACATGTCGGGCACGACACCCTCGTGCTCACAGGCGAACGTCTTCCCGGTCCGGCCGAGGCCCGACTGGATCTCGTCCGCGATGAACAGCACGTTCCGCTCGCGGGTCAGCTCCCGGACCCCGGGGAGATAGCCGGGCGGCGGCACCAGCACCCCGGCCTCGCCCTGGATCGGCTCGAGCAGCACCGCCACGGTGTTCTCGGTCATCGCCTCCCGCAGCGCGGTCAGGTCCCCGTACGGCACGATCTCGAACCCCGGGGTGTACGGACCGAAGTCCGCGCGGGCCTCGTGGTCCGTGGAGAAGCTGACGATCGTCGTCGTCCGGCCGTGGAAGTTGTCGGCGGCGACGATGATCTTCGCCATCCCGTCCGGGACGCCCTTGACCCGGTAACCCCACTTGCGGGCCGTCTTCACGGCGGTCTCCACGGCCTCCGCCCCGGTGTTCATCGGCAGGACCATCTCCATGCCGCACAGCTCGGCGAGCTGCGTACAGAAGTCGGCGAACCGGTCGTGGTGGAACGCCCGTGAGGTGAGGGTCACCCGCTCCAGCTGCGCCTTGGCGGCGTCGATCAGACGGCGGTTGCCGTGGCCGAAGTTGAGCGCCGAGTAACCGGCGAGCATGTCGAGGTAGCGCCGGCCCTCGACGTCGGTCATCCAGGCGCCGTCCGCCGTGGCGACGACGACGGGCAGCGGATGGTAGTTGTGCGCACTGTGCGCCTCGGCGGAGGCGATGGCGTTTTCCGTGGTCGACACGGGGTCTCCGTTCGTCGTGCGGCGTGGGCTGGGGTCGTGCCCACTTTGTATCGTCGGTCGGATCGCCCACGAGGAAACCTTCACTTCGCGGCGCGCCCGCGTTTTCCGCTGCGCCACGTGCCCTCGGGCCGTCGTAGGGCCCTGTCCGGAGTCCTCACGCCTTTCTTACACCGGCTGCCCGAGATCGGTTCCGTACCTGAGACAATGACTCCATGGCCTCTGAACGTCCCCGTGTGCTCTCCGGAATCCAGCCCACCGCAGGCTCGTTCCACCTCGGCAACTACCTCGGCGCGGTCCGCCAGTGGGTGGCTCTCCAGGATTCCCACGACGCCTTCTACATGGTGGTCGACCTGCACGCGATCACCGTCCCGCAGGACCCCGCGGAGCTGCGCGCCAACACCCGGCTCGCCGTCGCCCAGCTGCTCGCCGCCGGGGTGGACCCGGAGCGCTGCACGCTCTTCGTCCAGAGCCACGTTCCCGAGCACGCCCAGCTCGGGTGGGTCATGAACTGCCTGGCCGGATTCGGTGAGGCGTCCCGGATGACGCAGTTCAAGGACAAGTCCGCCAAGCAGGGCACCGACCGCACCACGGTGGGACTCTTCACCTATCCGCTGCTGATGGTCGCCGACATCCTGCTCTACCAGGCCGACCAGGTCCCGGTGGGAGAGGACCAGCGCCAGCACCTGGAGCTGACCCGCAATCTCGCCGAGCGGTTCAACGGCACCTACGGGGACACCTTCACCGTGCCGGACCCGTACATCCTCAAGGAGACGGCGAAGATCTACGACCTGCAGGACCCGTCCGCGAAGATGAGCAAGTCGGCGGCGACCACCAAGGGCCTGATCAACCTCCTCGACGAGCCGAAGACGACGGCCAAGAAGGTGAAGAGCGCGGTCACGGACACCGACACCGTGATCCGATTCGACCAGGTCGAGAAGCCGGGCGTCAGCAATCTGCTGTCCATCTACTCCACCCTCACCGACACGTCGGTCGCCGACCTGGAGCAGAAGTACGAGGGCAAGGGCTACGGTGCGCTGAAGACCGACCTCGCCGAGGTCATGGTCGATTTCGTCACACCGTTCCGCACCCGCACCCAGGAATATCTCGACGACACGGAGACGCTGGACTCCATCCTGGCCAAGGGAGCGGAGAAGGCACGGGCCGTCGCCGCCGAGACCCTGGCGCAAACCTATGACCGGATGGGCCTTCTGCCGGTCAAGCACTGAGTCCAAGGACCCTGGCGTCAGGACCTCCACAGGCGGCACACTGGCGGCGTAAAGCTTGTGGCCGTCAGTGGCTGAAAACAGACCATCGAGGATTGAGGAGAACGACGTGGGGACCGTAACGCTCGGCGTTTCGATCGCGGTCCCGGAGCCCTACGGCAGCCTGCTCCAAGAGCGGCGCGCGAGCTTCGGGGACCCTGCCGCACACGGCATTCCCACCCACGTCACCCTCCTGCCGCCGACCGAGGCGGAGGCGGCCGATCTGCCCGCGGTCGAGGCGCACCTCGCCGCGATCGCGACCGGCGGCCGTCCCTTCCCGATGCGACTGTCCGGCACGGGAACCTTCCGCCCGCTCTCCCCGGTCGTCTTCGTCCAGGTCGTCGAGGGCGCCTCGGCCTGCTCCTGGCTCCAGAAGCGGGTCCGGGACGCCTCCGGGCCGCTGGTGCGCGAGCTCCAGTTCCCGTACCACCCGCACGTGACCGTGGCGCACGGCATCTCCGAAGCGGCGATGGACCGGGCGTACGCGGAGCTCGGCGACTACGAGGCGTCCTGGACCTGCGGTTCCTTCGCCCTGTACGAGCAGGGTGAGGACAGCGTCTGGCGCAAGATCAACGAGTTCCCGTTCGGAGCGGGCGGCGGCAGCCCCGCCGTACCCGCACAGAGCGGCAGCTCCGTGGACGCGCCCTCGCTCCACGGCTGAGGAGCCCGCGGGCCCCGCACCCGCACGCCACCCCTCGCTCCACGGCTGAGGACTCCACGAGCCCCGCACCGCGCCACCCCCTCGCTCCACAGCTGAGCGGGCCGGGCGGGCGGCTGTTCTCCGCCTCAGACCGGCAGGCGCCGGAACAGCGGCCGCGGCACATGCCGCAGCGCCGACATCACCGCCCGCAGCGCCCCCGGCACCCACACCGTCTCCGAACGCCGCCGCAGCCCCGTCACGATCGCTTCCGCGACCGCGTCCGGCGTGGTCACGAGCGGGGTCCGGGTGAACGGGATCATCGCGAGTGGCGCCCCGGCCGCCGCGGCGCCGGACCCGGCCGGCACGGTCGCCGGCCGGACGAGCCCGGGGCGTACGACCATCACGTGCACGCCCGTCCCGTGCAGGGCGTCCCCGAGCCCCTGCGCGAACGCGTCCAGGCCCGCCTTGCTCGACCCGTAGATGAAGTCCGCGCGCCGGGCGCGCTCCCCTGCCACCGAGGAGAGCACCACCAGTGAGCCATGGCCCTGCGCCTGGAGTGCGCCGGCGCACACCAGGCCGGCGGAGACGGCTCCTGTGTAGTTCGTCTGGGCGACCCTGACCGCGGCGAGCGGCTCCTCCTCGTCACGCTCCTGGTCGCCGGGGATACCGAAGGCGAGGAGCACCATGTCGATGTCGCCCTCGGTGAAGATCTTGCCGAGGCCGGTCTCGTGGGACTCGGTGTCCAGTGCGTCGAAGTCGACGGTACGGACGTAGGCGCCCCGGCCGCGCAGTTCGGCCGCGGCCGACTCCAGGGCGGGGGAGGGGCGTCCGGCCAGCCAGACCGTGCGGGTGCGGCGGGCGATCAGACGGCGGGCGGTGGCGAGCCCGATCTCCGATGTGCCGCCGAGGATGAGCAGGGACTGCGGGGCACCGAAGGCATCCTTCACGAGAACGCTCCTTAAGGGCGGGTGGCGGGTGGCGGAAGACAGACCGCGAAGGCGGAAGGCGGAAGTGAAGGCTGAAGACGGACGGCGGAAGAGGGGCGCGCTGCCGGCGTGGTGGTGGTCGCGCCGTCAGAGGGAGAGCCGGCGCGACAGATCCGACCGGAATGCCCCGTTCGGGTCCAACTCGGCTCGGAGCTGCCGGAATGCGTCCAGCCGCGGGTACATCGCGGCCAGCGTGTCGGGGCGCAGCCGGGAGTCGGCCGTCAGACAGACCCGGCCGCCCGCTGCCGCCACCTCCCCGTCCAGGCGGTCGAGGAAACGGGCCAGTCCCGGCAGGGCCGCGGGCAGGTCGAGGGCGAGGCTCCAGCCGGGTTCCGGGAAGGACAGCCAGCCGGGATCGCCGGGCCCGAACCGCTTGAGTACGGCGAGGAACGAAGGGCAGCGCCGCTGCGAGACCTGTCCGACGATCCGGCGCAGTGTCTCCGCCCGTCTGTCCCCGACGGCGAACTCGTAGTGCACGAAGCCGCTCCGGCCGCGGATCCCGTGCACGTGCGGCGTGGTGTCCAGGGGGTGGAAGAACGTGGAGATGCGCTGGAGTTCACCGGTGCGGGACCGGGGCGCGCGGCGGTAGCGGAGCTCGTTGAACGCGGCGGCGGACATGCGGCCGAGCAGCCCGCCGGGCACGAGATCCGGTACGAGGGAGTGTGCGGGGGGCAGGGGAGCGGAGCGGAAGAGCAACGGTGTGCGCCGGGCGTGCGCCGGGAGCATGTGAAGGGGCGCGTGCTCCCCCTGGGTCAGGACGCCGCGCCCCGTCGACCGGCCGCGGGCGGTCAGGTCGACCCAGGCCGACGCATAGCGGTGGCGGCGGCTGCCGGTGGCGAGCCTCGTCATCAAGTCGTCCAGATCGAGGGCCCGTTCGGTATCGACCGACATCAGAGACGTCACGACGGGATGGAACCGCAGCGTGGCCGAGAGGATCACCCCGGTCAGGCCCAGGCCACCCGCGGTCGCGTCGAAGAGCGGAGTGCCGGGGCGGACCGTACGGACCCCGCCGTCCGCGGTGAGGAGTTCGAACTCCGTGACGTGGCGGGAGAAGGAGCCGGCCATGCGGTGGTTGTGACCGTGGACGTCGGAGCCGATCGCCCCGCCCACCGTGATGTACCGGCTGCCGGGTGTCACCGGCAGGAACCAGCCCAGCGGCAGCAGCACCTCCAGCAGCCGGTGCAGGCTCACGCCCGCGTCGCACACCACGACGCCGGTGCCCACGTCGATGGTGCGGATCCGGTCGAGCGCCGTCATGTCGAGGACGGAGCCCCCGGCGTTCTGCGCCGCGTCGCCGTGGGACCGGCCCAGGCCGCGGGCGATCGAGCCGCGCGGCCCGCAGCCGCGCACCGCGGCGACGGCCTCCTCGTAACTACGGGGGTGAAAGCGCAGCGCGGTCGTCGGGGCGGTACGGCCCCAGCCGGTCAGGGACACGGTGTCGACAGACATGAGGGTGACCGTATCGCCCGAGAAAACACCTTTGAGGGATTTGTTACAACACTCACCGAAATGGGTGATTGAAAGGGTGTCATCTCCCCCGCGGCGGACCGGACGCCGGTTTTCGGTGCCCGGGAGGGTAGTCGTACGTTATGGACTGGCTGAAAAAACTCCCCCTCATCGGGCCGCTCGTCTCCCGGCTGATGGAGACGCACGCCTGGCGCAGCTACGAAACCCTGGACCGGGTGCACTGGGCCAGGCTCGCTGCGGCGATCACGTTCATCAGCTTTCTCGCCCTCTTCCCGCTGATCGCGGTCGGCGCGGCGATCGGCGCGGCGCTGCTCTCCGACAAGCAGCTGGACAAGATCGAGGACAAGATCGCCGAGCAGGTGCCCGGCATCTCCGATCAGCTCGGCATCGACAACCTGGTGGCCCATGCGGGGACCGTCGGGCTGGTGGCCGGTGCGCTGCTGCTCTTCACCGGCGTCGGCTGGATCGGCTCGATGCGGGACTGTCTGCGCGCGGTCTGGGAGATGGACGATCTGGACCAGGGCAATCCGGTCCTGCGCAAACTCAAGGACGCCGGGGTGCTGTTCGGGCTGGGCGGCGCGTCCCTGGTCACCCTGGCGATCTCCTCGGTGGGCTCCGTGGCCGTCGGCCGGGTCGCCGATCTGCTCAACATTCCGGAGGGCGGCGCGGGCGGTGTGCTGCTGCGCATCGCGGCCCTGGTGGTGGCGGTGATCGCCGACTTCCTGCTGCTGCTCTATCTGCTGACCCTGCTGCCCGGTGTCGAGCCGCCGCGGCACCGGCTCGTGGTCGCCGCGCTGATCGGCGCGGTCGGGTTCGAGCTGCTCAAGCTGCTGCTCGGCAGCTATATGAAGGGCGTCGCCTCGAAGAGCATGTACGGAGCCTTCGGCGTGCCGATCGCGTTGCTGCTGTGGATCAACTTCACGGCGAAGCTGCTGCTGTTCTGTGCCGCCTGGACGGCCACGCGGAGCAAGGGCGACGCCGTCCCGGCGGCGGACGCGGAACAGGACTCCGCGTCCGCTGCCGGAAAGGAGACCGGCGGCAGCACCCTCAGCGGCGGGGGAGGCGGCGCACCAGGTCAGGCAGCGGCCAGCGCCGGTTGACCAGGAACGCCGCCCCGGCCAGCAGTACCAGCACGCCGCCGACGATGCCCAGGGCGATCCCGGCCCCGCTCGTGCCGTCGGCGGCCGCGACGGTCTTCGCGGCCCCGGGGCCGTTCCCGCCCTTGGCCGCGGCAGGCTTGTCGGCCTGGGAACCCTTGCCCGTACCCGTCCCGGTTCCGGTCTCGGCGGACTTCGGCGGAACGAGTTCGCCGACCGGGGTGACCTTGCCGCTCGCGGCGAAGCCCCAGTCGAGCAGGCTCGCCGCTTCCTTGTAGACGGCGTGCGTCTCGTTGGAGGACGGGTTCATGACGGTGACGAGCAGCACCTTGCCGTTGCGCTCGGCGACTCCGGTGAAGGTGTTCCCGGCGTGCGTCGTGTAGCCGTTCTTGACGCCCGCGATGCCCTTGTACGGGGTGACACCGTCGGCCCCGGTGAGCAGCCGGTTGGTGTTCTGGATGCCGAAGCTCTCGCGCTCCTTGCCCTTCTTCTGCTCACCCGGGAACTGCGCCGTGGCGGTCGAGCAGTACTCGCGGAAGTCCGCCTTCTGCAGCCCGCTGCGGGCGAACAGCGTGAGGTCGTACGCGCTGGAGACCTGGTTGGGGGCGTCGTAGCCGTCGGGCGACACCACCGTCGTGTCCAGGGCCTGGAGCTCGTCCGCGTGCGTCTGCATGTCGGCGACGGTCTTGGGGACGCCCCCGTACATCGAGGCCAGCACGTGCACCGCGTCGTTGCCCGAACGCAGGAAGACCCCGAGCCACAGGTCGTGCACCGTGTAGCTGAGGTCTTCCTTGACGCCGACCAGGCTGCTGCCCTCGCCGAGATCGGCGAGGTCCTCGTCCTTGACCGTGTACTCAAGGGTCTTGGGCGTGAGCGTCGGCGCCTGGATCACCGTGTCGGCGAAGAGCATCTTCAGCGTGGAGGCCGGAGGCAGCCGCCAGTGCGGATTGTGCGAGGCGAGCACGTCGCCGGTCTCCGCGTCCGAGACCATCCAGGACCTGCCGGTCAGGTCCTTCGGCAGGACCGGGGCGCCGGCGCCGAGGTTGACCTGGGTCCCGCTCCGGCCGAGCTGTACGCCGCCGACCTGTGACATGCCGGCGGGTGGCTTCGGCTCGTCGTCCGTGGTGTCCTGACTGACCGCCGAAGCGGGGCTGACGAGGAAAACGGACAGCAAAGCGGCAGAGGTGACCGACAGCGCGGCCTTCTTGAGAGCTGACACGGTCGAAAACGTACATGCAGTTGATCTGAATATGGATACCGGAGGTATGACCCGCCGCGTGTACCGCCGGGACAGCCCACCCCGGGCGGAGCGGCCGGAGCGTGGCGGAGATACTGAATCCATGAAGCTCAGCCGCCCCGTCTCCTGGTTCCTGCTCGCTT
This sequence comes from Streptomyces sp. NPDC087901, assembly GCF_044742205.1. NCBI lineage: Bacteria > Bacillati > Actinomycetota > Actinomycetes > Kitasatosporales > Streptomycetaceae > Streptomyces > Streptomyces sp. NPDC087901. The sequence continues at coordinate 350,832 of NZ_JBIUUC010000003.1, read as the reverse complement.
TCGGGGTGTGGAGCTGGTTCATTTGGGTCACTTTCGTAAAAAATCTATGGAAAGACGGCAGCGGTCTCGCCTTCGACGACGCGGGTGACCCGACTGCCTACTTCTGGGTGCATCTACTGCTCGCCATCACGTCCTTTCTCCTGGGGACGGCAGTGGGAGTGATCGGGTTCCGTGGCGTCAGGGCCCTGCGCAGCCAGGACTCTTAGCACGTCGACTTCCGGCCGAGGCTGGATGCGGACAAACAAGACGAACAGGGCGGGGGTGCGACGTGGCGGTCATGGGATTCGCTCTGCTGGCGGCCGCGGTGCTCGGGCTGCTGGCCGTCGTGCACCGCTATGTGTGGCGCCGCTTCGTCGGTGACACGACGACAGCAGGCAGCCCCTGGCGCCGGGCCGGCACGGTTGCGGCGTACGTCCTGCCGTTGCTGAGCGTCGGCGCCCTGGTCTCCGGGCGTACGGGGGCCCCCTTCTGGCTCCAGCAGGTGCTGGCCTGGCCCGGTTATCTCTGGCTGGCCGCCCTCCTCTATCTGACGCTCGCCCTGCTGGCCGGCGAGGCGGTACGGCCGCTGCTGCGCCGGCTGCTCGCCCACCGGGCCGCGGGTGCGCCGGAAGCGGCGGCAACGGAGACGGCCGCACCCTCAGTGGTGGGGGAGGCGGCGCCCGCCGAACCGGTCACCGCCGCACACACGTCCACCCTCACGACCGCAGTCCCGCCGACCGCAGTCCCGGTTACCGCGCCGCCGGCCCCCGCCTCCGCCCCCGCCGCCCCTTCGCGCCGTCTCTTCGTCGCGCGGGCCGTCGGGGGCGCCGCCGCTGCCGCCGGGCTCGGTACGACGGGCTACGGCGCCTACGGGGTGCTGCGCGGCCCCCGCGTCAAGCGCGTCACCGTCCCGCTGGCCAGACTGCCCCGGTCCGCCCACGGCTTCCGGATCGCCGTCGTCAGCGACATCCACCTGGGCCCGGTCCTGGGCCGGGCTCACACCCAGCGGATCGTCGACACGGTCAACCGGACGCAGCCCGACCTGATCGCGGTCGTCGGGGACCTGGTCGACGGATCGGTCGCCGATCTCGGCCCGGCCGCCGAGCCGCTCGCGCGGCTCCGCTCCCGGCACGGCGCGTTCTTTGTCACCGGCAACCACGAGTACTACTCGGGGGCCGCCGAATGGGTTGATCATGTAAGGGAATTGGGCCTTCACCCGCTGGAGAACTCCCGGGTCGAGATCGACGGCTTCGATCTCGCCGGAGTCAATGACATCGCGGGTGAGAGCGAAGGGCAGGGCCCCGATTTCGGCCGGGCGCTCGGCGGCCGGGACCCCGGCCGTGCCGCCGTCCTCATGGCCCATCAGCCCGTCGTCATCGACGAGGCCGTCGAGCACGGCGTGGACCTGCAGCTCTCCGGGCACACCCATGGCGGCCAGCTCTGGCCGGGCAACTACATCGCGGAACTGTCCAATCCCACGGTCGCGGGGCTCGAACGCTACGGCGACACCCAGCTGTACGTCACGCGTGGCGCGGGTGCCTGGGGTCCGCCCGTGCGGGTCGGGGCGCCCTCAGACATCACCGTCGTCGAGCTCGCGTCCCGCCAGGCGTAATCGCCCACTGCTCACAATCCCCGCCGAACGCCTCCGAAATGCCCGTTCGGGTGACCGGTGATGAACCCTCTGTATTCGACCTATCGACCCAAGGTTTCAACTAACGAACAAAAGGCTATGAGCCTCCGATTTCCTCTTCCAGATGTGAAAACCGTGTGATTGGCTGAGCGCGAACGTGCGGTGATCTGCGTATCTGAGCGCGACGCCGAGGTGGGGCTGGTAAGGGAGTGCACGGCAATGCGGTCGATCCGGCTACGGATTCTCGCGATTCTCGCGGTATTGGTCATCGCAGGCGTCGGCGCCTGGCAGTTGCTCCCCTCGGATGAGGGGAAGAGTGATCCGGTCACGGTCGGCACGACCGACGAGGTGACCTCGCTCGACCCGGCGGGCGCGTACGACGCGGGTTCGTGGGCGATGTACAGCAACGTCTACCAGTCCCTCATGACGTTCAAGTCCGGGGCGATCGTCCCCGAGCCGGACGCCGCCGAGAGCTGCGGCTTCATCGGCGGGAAGCTGCAGACGTACCAGTGCAAGCTCCGTGACGACGTGACCTTCTCCGACGGTGAGGAGATCACCGCCGAGGACGTCAAGTACTCCTTCGACCGCATGATGGAGATCAAGACGGACGTCGGTCCCTCCGTCCTGTTCCCCAGTCTGAAGAACGTGGTGGCCGAGGGCCGGACCGTCACCTTCAATCTCTCCGCGCGTGACGCGACCTTCCCGCAGAAGCTCGCCACCGGTGCGGGCTCGATCGTCGAGAAGGGCTCCTACTCGGAGCACAAGCTGCGGACCGACAACAAGGTCACCGGGTCCGGGCCGTACGTACTGAAGTCGTACGAGCCGGGTGTCTCCGCGGAGCTCGTGCCGAATGCGAACTACAAGGGCGCGCTGAAGAGCACCGGTGGTCCGGTCACCGTGCGCTACTACAAGCAGTCGGACGAACTCCTGGCGGCCTGGAAGGCCGGTCAGGTCGATGTCACGCACCGTCAGCTCCCGTCGTCCACGCTCGCCGAGCTGGACACCGGTTCCGTCGACCAGCGCGTGACGGAAGCCGACAGTGCCGAGATCCGCAACCTGGTCTTCAACGTCCGCAAGAGCTCACCGCTCGCCGACAAGCAGGTCCGCCAGGCCATCGCGGCGCTCATCGACCGCGCGCCGCTGGTGACGGACGTCTTCAAGAGCACCGTCGAACCGCTCTACTCGCTGATCCCGCAGGGCTACATCGGGCACAGCACCCCCTTCTTCGACGCGTACCCCGCGCCCGACCCCGAGCGCGCCAGGGAACTGATGGGGAAGGCGGGTGTCCAGCTTCCGCTGCACATCAACTTCGCCTATCGCGACGATGCCGAGTACACGAAGGAGTCCGCGGAGATCCGTCGCCAGCTGGAGGCGGACGGGCTGTTCAAGGTCACGATGAAGGCTGTGGAGTGGCAGACCTTCCAGAAGGGGTACGCGGCCGGTGAGTACGACATGTACACCCTCGGCTGGCTCCCCGACTACCCCGACCCCGACACCTTCAGCCAGCCGCTCGTCGGCCGCGACAGCAGCCTTCACAACGGCTACACCAGCAAGAAGATGGACCAGCTGATCAGCTCCACGCTGCAGTACAGCGATCGCAGCCGCACCTCGGCCGACTTCAAGGAACTCCAGAAGCTGGTCGGCGAGGACGTGCCGCTCGTGCCGCTGTGGCAGAAGAAGGACTACGTCCTCGCCAAGCCCGACATCTCCGGATCGCAGTACCTCTCCGACGGCACCGGCATCTGGCGGCTGTGGGAGCTGGGCTGGATCTGATCCGGCACCGGTGCACGACACCGAGCGGCCGTTCCGGGATCGGATCCCGGGACGGCCGCTCGGTCGTTTCCGCCGCTGCCCGGCCGTCGTTACCTGGCCGCCGCCCGGCCCGTCGCTCCGGGCAGGAACTCCTCCAGCACCTCGTAGACCTGGCGCACGAGCGGCCGCAGTACCCGGAACCGGGACAGGGCGATGGCCCGCGCGACGATCGGGGCAGTGCGCTCGACGAGGCGGCGGCTGCGTTCGGCGTCGTCCGTCCGGTCGTAGACCCAGTACAGCACCAGGCCCATCTGGTTCAGCCACATCAGCTGGGGCAGCAGCTCGGCCAGTTCGGGGTCGATCCTGGTGCCGGAACCCGCCAGACAGCGCTCGTGGATGGAGATCGCCGCCTCACGCGCGGCGACCGAGTCCTGCGAGAACGGGCTGAGCGGGCTTTCGGGGTCCGCGGCGTTCTTGAAGAACTGGGCGGCGAAGCGGTGGTAGGGCTCCGCCACGTCCAGCCAGCAGAGCAGGACCCCGCGGATGCGTACCGCGAGGTCCTTGTCGCCGGCCAGGACCTGCTGCACCGCCGCTTCGTGCTCGGCGGCGATCCGGTCGTAGAAACCCTGGACGAGATGTTCCTTGGACGAGAAGTAGTAGTACGCGTTCCCTACGGAGACGCCGGCCTCCTGGGCGATGGCCCGCATCGTCGTCTTGTCGTAGCCGCGTTCGGCGAAGAGCCGGAGCGCGGTTTCGAGGATGAGTGTGCGGGTCTGCTCGCTCTTGGGAGCCTTGACTTCCTTCACGTCGTTCTCTTCCTTCACCACGGTCCCGAGGGTATCCGGACCGGCTACGTTCTCGGGCCGGGGCCCTGTACCCGGCACTCCCCGCCCGCACCTTGGCCACCGTCCGTGCGGCACGGCTCGGCCGTCAGGGAGCGGTACTTGGCGGCGGCGAGGACGGTCGCCCGGGCGAACGGCCGGCCGGCCGGGGTGGTCAGCCAGTGGGCCGTCGGCCGGTACCCGTCCAGCGCCCAGAGGCAGACGATCCACGCGGAGGTGGAGCGGTAGATCTGCCCCCGGTCACCGATCACCGTGATCTCCTCCAGCGTCCCGGAGTGGTCGAGGCCGGGAAAGCGGCGGTGCGCCTCCGCGGAGTCAGCCGGCACCAGGTCGAGCGGGACCAGCTGACGCCGGCTCATCAGCCACTGGCGCAGGTGGACGCAGAGCGAGCACTGTGCGTCGTAGAGCACGGTGAGCCGTTCGACGGACAGCCGCCGCCCATCGGTGCGGGTCGTCATGGCCGGTCCTCACGCCCTGGGGGCGTGCGCGGCCCACGGTCCCTGCCCCGGGCCCGGACCCATCCAGCCCTGCGGCGCGACGGGCGGGGTCTGCTCGCGTTCCATCAGGCCCCGGCGACGGATCTTGTTGAGTACGTAGACGTTGCCCAGGTGCATGACCCCGAGGACGAGCAGGACGACGCCGACCTTGACCGACAGTGCCTCGAAGAGCTGCCGGGCGTCGGCGACACCGTCGGAGTTCTTCAGGTAGAGCGTCACGAACCCCAGGTTGACCAGGTAGAAGCCCACCACCAGCAGGTGGTTGACGGCGTCTGCGAGCTTCTCGTTCCCGTGCAGCACATCGGCGAGGAAGACCTTGCCGTTGCGGCTGAGCGTGCGGGCCACCCAGATGGTGAGCGCCACGCTGATGAGCAGATAGATGACGTACGCGACAACAGTGAGGTCCATGCCCCACCCTCCCTTGAACGCGTTCAAATGCTGTTGTCATGGACTGTAGACCCATCTTTGAACATGTTCAAGCCGCGGCTTCGGTGGCGGCCGTCACGCTCTTCGCGGGCGGCCTGAAGTTCCGTACGCCCGGTACGGCCGCGGTGGCCAGGCAGGCCGCACCGACCATCAGCCCGGCCACGGCCAGCGGGACTTCGGCGCCCCACGCGGAAGCGGCGAGCGGGGCCAGGGTGTAGCCCAGCGGCATCGCGCCGAGCGAGAGCAGCCAGTCGTACGAGGTCACCCGGGCGAGCGCGTGCGCGGGGACGGCGGACTGGACGGCGGTCTCCCAGACCGGGTTGAGGAAGCCGAGTCCGGCAAGTGCGATCCCGTACGCGACGACGGCCACGGCGACGGGGGCGTGTGCGGCCAGCAGGCAGAGCGGGAGCGCGTAGAAGGCGAGGCCGAGGTTGGCGATCAGGACCGGGCGGCGCGGCCGGGCGCGGCCGGCCACCAGCGATCCGAGCAGCAGGCCGACGGCTCCGGTCTGGAGGAAGGCCACCCAGGCGCCCTTGCCGCCCAGGTCGCGGAGGAAGAGTGCCGGGCCCACCGTCATCAGGACGGCGGCCGCACCGTTCCAGACGGCGTGGGCGATCAGGCTGGTCCAGTACCAGTCGCGGCTTCGGACCTCGCCCCAGCCCTCCTTGAGGTCGGCGATCAGTGAGCGCCGCGGGATGGGGACGTGCCGGACGTCGATGGCGGCCAGCAGTGCGGCGCTCACCGCGAAGCTCGCGCCGTCCAGGACGAAGGCCCAGCCCGACCCCGCGGTGAACACCAGCGCCCCGGCGACGGCCGGGCCGCCGATCCGGGTCGCGCTGCCGGCCACGGCCATCAGGGCGTTGGCGCGCAGCAGTCCGGACTCCGGTACGGTGCCGCGGATCAGCGGCGCGACGGTGGGCATCGAGAAGGCTCCGGCGGCGCCGCCGATCGCCTCGGCCACGGCGATCTGCCACAACGCGGGTGTTCCGGAGAGCAGTTCGGCACCGACGAAGAGCTGGGTGACGCACCGTACGAGGTCGGTGGTCAGGGCGATCGTGCGGGCGTTGAAGCGGTCGCCGACCACGCCGCCGAGTGGCAGCAGGAGCAGCTTCGGGACCATCGCGCAGGCGAGCACCAGGGCGAGGTCGCCGGTCGAGCCGGTGGCCAGATAGACGGCGATGCCGAGTGCGGCGGGAATCGCGGCGTCACCGAGCAGCGAGAGGCTGCGTCCGACGAAGAGCAGGCGGAAGGACCGGGTGCGTAAGGGGTGAGGCATGGGCGGGAATCTATTTCGTCACCGAACTATTCGTCAACGAAATATCAACTTCCGAAACATGGGAGGGTCCGGCGTAGGCTGTGGCTCATGCAGCAACGCGACTGGACCGACGGCCACGTGGAGCGATGGAAGCCGGTACTTCCCGACCTCGACCCCGATGTCGAGGGCGCGGTGACGCGGATGAAGAAGCTCTCCGTCCATCTGCGCCGGGTGCGTGAGCAGTCCCTGGTCGACTTCGACCTGGACCGCCAGGAGTTCGACACGCTGCACAAGCTCGCCGGCCGCGGCGGCAAGGCGGCCCCCTCCGAGCTCGCCGCCGACCTCGACCTCGCGCCCGCCTCCGTCACCGGCCGTCTGGACGCCCTGGAGCGCCGCGGATTCGTCCGCCGCAAGCCCTCCACCACCGACCGGCGGCGCGTCGATGTGGAGCTGACGGACGAGGGCCGCGCGACCTGGCTCGGCGCGATGGACATCCTCGGCCACGAGGAGTACCGGCTGCTGGGCGTGCTCGACAAGGACGAACGCACGCTGTTCAACGACATGTTGCGGCGCGTCATGGTGGTCGCGGAGCACAAGGGCGGCGCGGACTGGGACTGACGGGAGAGGAAGCGCACCGGCCCTGCGAGACAGTGGCACCGGCCTCGCGAGGAGGTGCAGGGCCCCGCCTCGCCGGCCCGCCGCACCGGCCCGGCTCACCGGCCCGTCAGGCGCCGTCCTCGGCCCCCTTGCGGTCCTCGGCCCCCTCAGAGCTCTCGGCTTCCTTACGAGGCCGGGCCGTCCCCTCGGCCGCGTGCCGCGCCGGTTCGGCACGGAGCTCGTCCGGGCCGAGGGCCAGCGCCCCTGACCAGCTGGAAATCCGCGACGGGCGTCCCGTCCCCCAGGACGACGTTCCGGCCGCGGGCCCGGGTGGATTCGGCGAAGTCGCACATCAGCGCGGTCACTTCGCGGAGCCAGTCCGGATCCAGGGGCAGGATGGTGACGGAATGCCGGAGCGCGGCCATGGTCTCCCGCCCCTTCGAGTGTTCCCGGGCCCGTTCGCCCGGGGAGCCCGACCGTACCGCCGGGCAGTCCTCGTACGGCAAGAGGCCCCGTCCTCCGCATTGTTCCTGCGGAGGACGGGGCCTCTGGTGCGCTCGGGGAGTCCCGGCGATCCCGTGGGATCAGAAGCGACGCGTGATCAGCGCGCGCTTGACCTCCTGGATCGCCTTCGTGACCTCGATGCCACGCGGGCAGGCGTCCGTGCAGTTGAAGGTGGTGCGGCAACGCCACACACCGTCACGGTCGTTGAGGATCTCCAGGCGCTGCTCGCCGCCCTCGTCACGCGAGTCGAAGATGAAGCGGTGCGCGTTGACGATCGCCGCCGGGCCGAAGTACTGGCCGTCGTTCCAGAACACCGGGCACGAGGACGTGCACGCGGCGCACAGGATGCACTTGGTGGTGTCGTCGAAGCGCTCGCGGTCCTCGGGGGACTGCAGACGCTCGCGGGTCGGCTCGTTCCCCTTGGTGATGAGGAAGGGCATGACGTCGCGGAAGGCCTGGAAGAACGGGTCCATGTCGACCACGAGGTCCTTGAGGACCGTGAGGCCCTTGATGGCCTCGACCGTGATCGGCTTCTCCGGGTTCAGGTCCTTGATCAGCGTCTTGCAGGCCAGCCGGTTCTTGCCGTTGATCCGCATCGCGTCGGAACCGCAGATGCCGTGCGCGCACGAGCGGCGGAACGTCAGCGTGCCGTCGGTCTCCCACTTGATCTTGTGAAGGGCGTCGAGCACACGCTCCTTCGGGTCGATCTCGATCTGGAAGTCCTGCCACTGGGCCTCGTCGGAGACCTCCGGGTTGAACCGGCGGATCCGGAAGGTCGCCGTGATGTACGGCGAGTCGGCGAAACCGGCCTCGGGCTCGGGAGCCTTGTCGGCCTTTTCCAAGGTGGGGGTAGCCATCAGTACTTACGCTCCATCGGCTGGTAGCGGGTCTGGACGACCGGCTTGTAGTCCAGCCGGATCGACTCGGTGCCGTCCTCGGCGACCTCGCGGTACGCCATGGTGTGGCGCATGAAGTTGACGTCGTCGCGGTTCGGGTAGTCCTCGCGGTAGTGACCGCCGCGGGACTCCTTGCGCGCCAGCGCCGAAGTCGCCATGACCTCGGCAAGGTCGAGCAGGTTGCCCAGCTCGATGGCCTCCAGCAGGTCCGTGTTGAACCGCTTGCCCTTGTCCTGGATGGACACGTTGAGGTAGCGCTCGCGCAGCTCGGCGATCTTGTCGACCGCGGTCTTGATCGTCTGCTCGGTGCGGAACACCATCACGTTGGCGTCCATGCACTCCTGCAGCTCCAGGCGGATCACCGAGACGCGCTCGGTGCCCGTGGAGGTGCGCAGCCGCTCGACCTGGTCGATGACCTGCTGCGCCGGGTTCTCGGGAAGCCCGACGTAGTCGTTCTTCGCGGAGTACTCGGCGGCGGCGATGCCCGACCGGCGTCCGAAGACGTTGATGTCGAGCAGCGAGTTCGTACCGAGGCGGTTGGCGCCGTGCACGGAGACACAGGCGACCTCGCCGGCGGCGTACAGGCCCGGGACGACGGTGGTGTTGTCGGCCAGCACCTCACCCTGGAGGTTGGTCGGGATGCCGCCCATGGCGTAGTGCGCGGTCGGCTGGATCGGGATCGGGTCCGTGTAGGGCTCGATGCCGAGGTACGTACGCGCGAACTCCGTGATGTCCGGGAGCTTGGCGTCCAGCTGCTCCGGCGGCAGGTGCGTCAGGTCCAGGTAGACGTGGTCGCCGGCCGGACCGCAGCCGCGGCCCTCACGGATCTCCGTGTAGATGGAGCGGGACACGACGTCACGGGACGCGAGGTCCTTCATGACGGGCGCGTACTTCTCCATGAAGCGCTCGCCGTCCTTGTTGCGGAGGATGCCGCCCTCACCGCGGGCGCCCTCCGTCAGCAGGATGCCCATGCGCCAGATGCCCGTCGGGTGGAACTGGAAGAACTCCATGTCTTCCAGCGGCAGACCGCGGCGGTAGCAGGCGGCCTGGCCGTCACCGGTCAGGGTGTGCGCGTTCGACGTCACCTTGAAGAACTTGCCGGTGCCGCCCGAGGCATAGATGACCGACTTCGCCTGGAAGACGTGAATCTCGCCGGTGGCCAGCTCGTAGGCGACGACGCCGGCGGACTTCTTGACGCCGTCCTCCTCGACGACCAGCTGGTCCAGGACGTAGAACTCGTTGAAGAACTCCACGCCCTCCTTGACGCAGTTCTGGTACAGCGTCTGGAGGATCATGTGGCCGGTGCGGTCGCCCGAGTAGCAGGCGCGGCGGACCGGGGCCTCACCGTGGTTGCGGGAGTGACCGCCGAACCGGCGCTGGTCGATCTTGCCCTCGGGCGTGCGGCCGAACGGCAGGCCCATCTTCTCCAGGTCGAGAACGGCGTCGATGGCCTCCTTCGCCAGGATCTCGGCGGCGTCCTGGTCGACCAGGTAGTCGCCGCCCTTGATCGTGTCGAAGGTGTGCCACTCCCAGTTGTCCTCCTCCACGTTGGCGAGCGCGGCGGCCATGCCGCCCTGCGCCGCGCCCGTGTGGGAGCGGGTGGGATAGAGCTTGGTCAGCACGGCGGTGCGGCTGCGCTTCGTCGACTCGATGGCCGCGCGCATGCCGGCGCCGCCGGCGCCGACGATGACGGTGTCGTACTTGTGGATCTGCATGGTTTACCTCTGGTCCTTCGGGCCCGGCGTCTAGCGGATGTTCGGGTCGAAGGTGAAGATCACCAGCGTGCCCAGCAGGACGGTGAACACCGTGGCGGTGTACAGCAGCATCTTCAGCCAGAAGCGGGTGTTGTCCCGTTCGGCGTAGTCGTTGATGACCGTACGGAGACCGTTGGCGCCGTGGAGCATGGCGAGCCACAGCATCGCCAGGTCCCACATCTGCCAGAACGGCGAGGCCCAGCGGCCCGCCACGAAGGCGAAGCCGATCTTGGAGACGCCGCCGTCCAGCACCAGCTGGATCAGCAGGTGGCCGATGACGAGGACGACCAGCACGATGCCCGACAGGCGCATGAAGAGCCAGGCGTACATCTCGAAGTTGGTGCGCGAGCCCTTGGGGGTCTTGCCGGTCCGCTTGCGCGGCGGCTCGATCACGGGCGCCGGGTTGTCGACGTCGTACAGGGCAGCGCCCTCGACGTCGCCGATCGCGGAAGTCTCGGTGGACATTGGCCTCAGCTCCCGAATACTTCGCGTACGGCGTGGCCGAGGACGGGGTACAGGGCCCCGACCATCAGCACGATCCAGATACCCAGTACGGCCCAGAGCATCTGCTTCTGAACGCGCGGGCCCTTGGCCCAGAAGTCCACGGCGACGATGCGCAGACCGTTCAGCGCGTGGAAGAGAATCGCGGCCACCAGGCCGTATTCGAGGAGCGCGACGATCGGCGTCTTGTACGTGGACACGACGTCGTCGTATGCCTCGGGGGAGACGCGGACGAGTGCGGTGTCCAGGACATGTACGAACAGGAAGAAGAAAATGAGGACACCGGTGACTCGATGAGCCACCCAGGACCACATGCCTTCCCGGCCGCGGTACAGCGTTCCAGCCGGCACGGAAGAACCCTCCGGGAGCGGGGATTGGGGTCGGCCGGCTTGACTGTCGGTCTGACCCGGCCGGGTACGGTCCACCGGCCCCGGCCATCGTAGCGACGGATTGTCGGTTCGATCGCGCGGGGGCCTCTGGTGTGATCAAAGTGGCAATGAATCAGGCACGGACGGGCTATGGACAGGCGCCGACAGGCCTGTTTGCCCGCCTGTGGCGGGGAATCGGCACACCGGGGCTCGCCGCCAACCCGTTACTGACTCGATACCAGCTCGATGATGCGTCCCCGGGCGAGTCGCCGCATCTCGTCCGCCGTGACCACCCGCTCGTGTTCGGGTTCGTGCCCCAGCCGGGCCCGGATGGCGGCCAGCACCTGGTCGGGGTGCTCGGCGGGCCGGACGTCGTCCAGGCAGATCACGAAGACATGACCGAATCTGCATTCGTACGCGGCGTGCGCGGCGGCCAGCGCGAGATGGGCGGAGTGCGGCGCGTCCGGGGGCAGCCCAGGGGAGACCTCGACGGCGAGCGCCTCGGTGCGGTCGGTGGGGGAGAGGTCGTAGCCCGCCTCGTCGGCGGCGGCGAGCAGCGCGTCCAGGTCCGGGTACGGACGGTGGCCGGCCAGCCGCTGCGCCCAGCGGCGGCTGCCGTAGCACTCCAGCAGGGCGGCCTCGGCCTCGGCGACGGGCGCCGCGTTGAACCGGCGCAGGCAGTAGGGGCCGAAAGAGCTGCGGCCGGGCACGGATCCACGGTTCTGTACGGGCACCGCGGCCCGCCGGGCGGAAGGCTGCGGCTGCTCGGGGAGGCCGGCGTGGGACTCGCTGGACCTGGACAGCGTGGGCTCCTCGAATCAACGGCATCTGTGAACCTGGAGTGGGGAGGGACCGAAGAGACCAGGTGGATGCAGGGTGAAGGGAGAGACGAATGTGCCTCAAAGCTAGCGACGCTGGGCAACGGCCGTCCGACGGATGCGCGAATTTCACCCGGACGGGAGAGTTTCGGGATGCCTGAGGGACGAATGAGCGAGGAGAATGCCCGGCTATCTTCCATATCCGCCCTGTTTTCTCCCCCCATCTGCTCTCTTTCCCCCTGAAACCGGAGGTTTCTGACCGATGGCACCCTCACGCGGCGTCCTCATGGCCGTGACGGCGGTGGCCGCGGCGACCGTCACCGTCGCCGCCTGCGACAGCTCCGGCACCGAACACCGGAACGGCTCCGAGACGTCCCCCTCGTCGTCACCGTCCGCGTCCCCCACACCGTCCCCCACTCGGAGCTACCCGCTCTCGAAAGCACCCCGCACCATTCCCTCCGTACGGGAGCACACCCCCGCGCGCGGCCCCGGCTGGCAGCCGGGGAAGAGCAGCGCAGTGGTGATCGGAAAGGGCGACAAGGCGCTCGCCGACGAGGGGAAGCTGCTCGCCGGCGAGCTGAGGATCAGTTACCGGGGCGAGGCCCAGGCCCGTGCGGGCGACGTGGAACTGGCCCTGAACCCGAAGGACGGCGGCGGGCCCGAGTCGTACTCCCTGCGGACCCACGACGGACGTGTCACGATCAGCGGACCCGCCGAGGCAGGCGTCTTCTACGGCACCCGCACCCTCAAGCAGTCCGTGCGCGCCGACGGCACCATGCCCGAGGGCGAGGTGCGCGACCGCCCCGACCGTCCGCAGCGCGGACTCAACCTCGACATCGCGCGCAAGCACTACAGCGCCGGCTGGATCGAGGACCGGCTGCGCGGCATGGCCGACATCAAGCTCAACCAGCTCGGCCTGCACTTCTCCGACGACCAGGCCTTCCGCATCGAGTCCGACACCCACCCCGAGGTCGTGTCGCCCGAGCACCTGACCAAGGCCGAGGTGCGGCGCATCGTCGCCCTGGCCGGCCGGCTGCACATCGAGGTCGTCCCCGAGATCGACTCGCCGGGCCACCTCGGGGCGGTCCTGCTCGCCCACCCCGAGCTCCAGCTGCGCAACGTCTCGGGCGTGCCCTCGAAGGGATCGCTCGACATCTCGAAGCCGGGCGCGGCGAAGCTCGTCGACGAGCTCCTCGGCGAGTACACCGAACTGTTCGGCGGCGCCTACTGGCATCTGGGCGCCGACGAGTACCAGGCACTCACGGTGCGTGATCCCGCCGCCTCGTACCCGCAGCTGCAGCGCGAGGCCGTGAAGAAGTACGGGGCGCAGGCCGGCATCGAGGACCTCGCCACCGGCTGGCTCAACGACCGGGCGGCGGTGGTCCGGCCGCACGGCATGAAGCCCAAGGCGTGGAACGACGGGCTCTTCCGCGACAGCACCGTCCGGGCCGACAAGGACATCGAGATCGAGTACTGGACAGGCAAGGAGTATGGCGCCCGGCCGCCGGAGGACTACCTGCGCGAGGGGTTCAAGATGCTGAACCTCAACGACGAGTTCCTCTATTACGTGCTCGGCCAGCCCAACGCCTTCGTCTATCCCACGGGCAAGCGCATCTACGAGCAGTGGACCCCCCTCGTCCTGCGCGGCACGACGCCGGTCCCGGCGCGCTACTCCGGTCAGATCCTCGGCGGCCGGTTCGCCGTCTGGGGCGATTTCCCGAACGCCCAGACCGCGGAGCAGGTGGCGCAGGGCATCCGGATGCCGTTGCGGGCGACGTCCCAGAAGCTGTGGGACCCGGACAAACCGAAGCTCAGCTGGGACGGCTTCAAGGCGCTGGCGACGGAGATCGACCGGGGCTGAGCCGCGGGCCGCCTGAACCCCGTGGACAGCGCGGCGCGCGGAAGCTACCTTCCGCTTGCCGCGTGGTCCGGGGAGGGACGCGCGCTCCATGCGTAGGCGTCCGAATCCTGGGGGGTTCCACTTTCATGCTCTGCTCGCTCTGCGGTACGAGACCTGCCGGCACGTCCGACGGGCGGTGCACGGTGTGCGCCGCCTTTCGCCGTTCACGGGCGGGCGGGCTGATGCCGACGCCGACGGGACCGCAGACCACGCGTCTCCTGCGGTCACCGGTCGGGCTCGGCAAGGCGGTGTGCGTGCTGCTCGGCTCGGTCGTCGTGGCGGACGTGCTGTCGCTCGGCGCCGGTTTCCACGCGTGGCAGGTGCTCAGCGAGGGGATGGCCGACGACTTCCTGACGTACGACGAAGCGGTCGGGGACCGCGCCGACATGTTGTACCAGGCCGCCGGATCGCTGCAGCTGCTGACCTTCCTGGCCACCGTCGTCGTCTTCCTCATCTGGTTCCGCCGGGTGCGGCTCAACGCGGAGGCGTTCGACGCGTACGCCCACTCGATGCGGCCCGGCTGGGCGATCGGCGCCTGGTTCGTACCCATCGGAGTGCTCTGGCTGCCTCACCGCGTCGCGAGCGGCATCTGGACCGCGAGCTCCCCGGGCGGCAGCAACCGGCCCCCGGCCCCGCGCCGGCTGCTGCACGCCTGGTGGGCGGCGTTGCTCTGCTCGGGAATCGTCTCCCGGTACACCGGGCAGGTCTACTCGGACGCCGAGGAGGCGGACGAGATCCTGAACGCCATCGACCAGGTCATGGCCGCCGACGCGCTCGACATCGTCGCCGCCGTGCTGGCGATCCTGTTCGTGCGCCGGCTGACCGCGATGCAGGGCGAGCGGGCGGCGCAGGGGCCCGCTCCCGACGCCTCGCCGATCCCGGCGGACCGGGCCGACTGGGGCCGGGCGCACTGACGACCTGGTGCGAGCCGGACGACGGCAGGACTGAGCGGCGGTAATCAGACGGTACGAGTGACGATTTTCGGCCATACGGCGCTGAAGGCGATAAGACGACGCGCTGCCTCCCCGTACGTCCGTGTACGGGGAGGCCGACGGGAGACGCCGATGAGCCTGCTCGAACTGATCGCCGCCGCTGATGCCCGGGGGCTCGCCGCGAGCGGGGCCGCCTGCCTCGACCGGTGCCTGCCGCAGCCCGCCGCGGGGACCGAACCGGACCCGTTGCGCCCGCTCTGGGCCGGCTGCGCCGACCCGCGCGACTGGCCGGACCGGCTGGCCGAGGCGCGGGCGGCGCTGGACGCCCTGCCCGATCCGCCGGAGACCGCCCTGCGCATCCGGACCCTGCTCGGCGAGGCGCCCGCGGACCGGTCGGTTGAGGAACTGCGCACCTGGGCGGGCGCGTGCTCGGTGCTGGCCCTCGACATCCACTGCGGGCACGACACCGTACGCGCCGACGCCACGGAACTGGTCGGGCGCTGCCGGGCAGGGGATCCGGAAGGGGCGGGGCCGCTGCTGTCCGGGGAGACCGCCCGGCAGGTCCGGATCCTGGAGATGCTCGCGGAGATCGGGGACGCCGCCCCCACCGGCGCGGGGCTGCGCCAGGTGATGGACCTGTCGACCGAGGGCCAGCGGGTCCTGCGCGCCGCCGCCTCGCGACGGGCCCGGGTGCGCGGCTGACGCGGTACCGGTCCGGCTCCGGTGCGGGGTTGTGTCTCGGTGCCGCGCACGACGACGGGCCGGACCATGGCGTGGATCCGGCCCGGAGCACTTCCGTACATCGCCCTCGGCCGGCCTGCGATCCGGCCTCCCCGATGTAGCCGTGCGCTGGAGAGCAGCGTGGCCCCGGTGTTGCTCGGCCTGGCCGTGGTGCTCGGCGTTCTCCGCCCCCTCCCCGCCCGCCTGGAGCGGATGGCCGGAGGACCTGCATCCTGCGGGGAAGGCGGGCCTGCGGGCGTGGAACCACACGCGGGCCGGGCAGTTGGGGACGGTCCGGGGACCGGGCGCAGTTGAGGCCGGTTGAGCCGGCGGTGACCTCGAACTGCTTTGCTAACACAAATGGCTTGTCCTACAGTGTGGCCACTGAGACGAGCCTGGGGGAGGGGTCTTGGAGCAGCCTGGAGCAGCGCTTTCGGAGCAAATTGCCGAGCGCCGGCGGGGTGTTGGTGATCCGCGGGCGCTGGTGGGTGAGATGCGGCGTTCGGTCCTTCTGGTGCCGACGGTGGGTGAACGGCTCTGGTCGGCGCGGTTGGGCGGGGTGCGGTGGATCTACGGGTTCACCGACGAGGCCGCGCTGGCCCGGTTTGCTCTGCTTCGCTCATCGGGTGATCAGGCCATGGATTACGCGGCGTTGCTGGGTGCGCGCATTGTCGACGAGGTGGTGCCGTCCTTGGGGGAGCCTGCCGGTCTTGCCGTCGATGTCGCCACGGAGGACGGGTCGATGTTCTTCCCGCCGGTCGTCGGCATCGTTCCGGAGGCGGTCGCCGTCGATGCCGGTGAGGCGGAAGAGGGGGCGGGTCGATGAGCGGCGACGGGGCCGACCTGCATCTCGACAAGGAGTCCGTCACCAAGTTCACCAAGGGCCTGAACACGACCATCGACGAGCTCGGTGATCTCGGTGGTGCCACGGGTTCGGTGATGGGGAAGGGTTTCTCGTCGCTGGCGGTGACCGGGATGGAGGCCGGTCACCACGGTCTCGCGGTCGACTTCGAGGACTTCTGTGAGCGCTGGGAGTGGGGTGTGCGTGCTCTGGTGCGGGATGCCAGTGGGCTTGCGAACCGGCTCGGTCTGGCGGCGGGCACCCAGTGGGAGCACGACCAGTACCTCGCGGGCACGCTCAAGGTGGGTGCCAACTCCCTGTTCGGGGGGAACCCGCACGCCAGCGAGGAGGAGATCGCCAAGCAGAACTGGGGCGACATCTTCACGCCGGACTATCTGAACCCGGACTACAGCCCCGAATCGTTCGACAAGGCGAGCCAGGACATGGGGCAGACCTGGAAGGACACTGGCCGCACCGTCCTCACCGAGGGCTACGGCGGCCGGCAGTCCGACATGTTCAACAACGCGCTCGGCATCTCCGACGACCAGTTCGACCAGGCACTGGACGACACGCTCGGCCCGTCACCGGAGGAACGCGCCCAACAGACGCAGCAGCAGAGCCAGTCCGGGGGGAACTGACTGTGGGTATAGGCGACTTCCTGAGCGATATCACGCCCGACTCGGTCGAGGACGTGATCGAGGACGGCGTCGAGTGGGCCGGTGACCGGGTCGAGGACGCCGGGAACTGGACCGCGGACCGGCTGGACGATGTCGGCTGGGATTCCGGTGCGGACTGGGTGCGCGAGCAGTCCCGTTCGGTTGCCAACCGGATGGGCGCGGAGGTCGACGAGATGGACCTCGGGCAGACCGAGGACAAGACCAAGCTGATCTACGGCAGCCCCAGCAAACTCAACGCCACCGTCACCAAGCTCCGCGCCTTCCAGTCGGCCTTCGACGGCACCGGTGACGGTCTCAAGGGCCTGGACTCCGGGCAGCTCAAGGGCGAGACGGCCGACGCGCTGCGCACTGCGGTGGGCACCCAGCCGCCCAAGTGGTACGCCGCAGCCGATGCGAGCGCGAAGGCGATCGGCGCTCTTGACGCGTTCGCTGACACCGTCACCTGGGCGCAGGGGCAGGCGCAGACGGCGATCGACAAGTGGAAGGAGGGCATCAAGGCCTCAGAGGACGCGGCGGATGCCCACCGCAAGAAGGTCGACGGCTTCAACAGCGCGGTCGACCGCTACAACGCTCAGCCCTCCGACAAGCGTGACCCGTCGTCTCTGCCTCCCCGTCCCGCGTCGACGTTCGCCGACCCCGGCAAGAAGCTGATGCAGGATGCGCAGGACCTCCTCGCCGCGGCCCGCGAGCAGCGGAACTCGGCGGCGCAGACCGCGCGCACGGCGGTCCAGGCCGCCCGCGACATGGCGCCGCAGAAGCCGTCGTACAGCGAGCAGTTGCGCGACGGGGCCGAGGAACTCCAGGTCATGGGCATGCATGTGGACGGCGGCATCATCAAGGCCACGGCGGGCATGCTCAACTTCGTCCGCAGCGTCAACCCCATGGACCCGTACAACCTCACGCATCCGGGCGAGTACGTCACCTCCCTCAACAGCCTTGCCGCCGGTCTGGTGGTCGCCGCCAACGACCCGGTCGGCACCGGCACCACGATGGTCAAGGACTTCATGAAGGACCCGGCCGAGGGATTCGGCCGGCTGATCCCCGACATCGCGCTGACCATCGCCACCGGCGGCGGCGGCGCCGCGGTCAAGGGCGTGCGTGTCGCCGACGAGGCCGCCGAGGCCGCACGGCTGCGCCGCCTGGTCGACGACGCCCCGGAAGGCACCCACAGCCGGCCCGACGGCGAGCGAATATCCGACGACACCGACCCGGTGGACCTCGCCACCGGCCGGATGTACCTGCCGCAGACCGACGTCGCGCTCGCCGGCATCCTGCCGCTCCTGTTCACCCGCCGCACCGAGTCCGGCTGCACGGCCGGCCGCTTCCTGGGGCCCTCCTGGACGTCCACCGTCGACGAACGCCTGCAGATCGACGCCGTCGGTGTCATCCACATCACCGCCGACGGGCTCCTGATCCGGTACCCGCACCCGGCCCCGGGCGCACCGACCACACCGGAATCGGGCAGGGCCCGCACCTTGCTGGCCCGCGACGCCAACGGCGACTACACGGTCACCGACCCCGACAGCGGCCTGGTCCTCGACTTCGACGCCCCGTCCGGCGCCGAGCCGGGGGGTGACGGAACCGCCTGGCTGTCGGAGGTGACCGACCGCAACGGCCACAGGATCAGCGTCGACCGTGACGAGGGCGGCCTGCCGCTGGCCCTGGTCCACTCCGCGGGCCACCACGTGAATCTGACCACCGAGGACGGCCGGATCACCGCTCTGTCCCTGGCCGGTGCGGGCGAGGACGGCACGGACCTGCCCCTGATGAGCTACGGCTACGACGGCGGCGACCTCACCACCGTAAGCAAGCCGTCGGGCGCCACGACCACCTTCGTCTACGACGACCGCCGCCGCGTCACAGCCTGGATCGACTCCAACAACAGCCGCTACGACTACGCCTACGACGACCACGACCGCGTCATAGCCGAAGGCGGCCAGGCCGGCCACGTCCAGATCACCCTGGCCTACACCGAACCCGACCCCGAGACGGGCCACCGCTCCACCACACTCACCACCGCCGAAGGCCACGCCACACGCCATCTGTTCGGCCCCGGCTGCCGTCGGCTGGCCGTCACCGACCCGCTCGGCCACACCACCCGGTTCACCTACGACCCATGCGGCAACCTCCTGGCCCGCACCGATGCGCTGGGTCTGCGCACCGCCTTCGCCTACGACGAAGACGACCGCCTCGTCTCCACCACCGCCCCCGACGGCGGCGAACTACGCACGGTCCGCGGCCCGTTCGGCCTGCCCGTGGAGGTCGTCGGACCGGACGGCAGCCGCACGCTCCACGAGTTCGACGAACGCGGCAACCGCACGGCGGCCACCGACCCGGCAGGCTCCACCACCCGCTACACCTACGACCGGGCCGGCCGGCTCACCTCGGTCACCGACGCGCTCGGCGCCACGACCCACGTGGTGTGCGACGCGGCGGGCCTGGCCGTGGAGGTGACCGGCCCGACCGGCGCCGTCACCCGCACGGAGCGGGACGCCCTCGGCAGACCGGTCCGCGTCACCGATCCGGCGGGCGGCGTCACCCGCCTGGAGTGGCACGTCGACGGCCAACTCGCCCGCCGCACCGGACCGGACGGCGCCACGGAGTCATGGACGTACGACGGCGAGGGCAACCGCCTGACGCACACCGGCGCATCCGGTGGCGTCACCCGCTCCGAGTACACCCACTTCGACCTGCCCCTCGCCCGCACCGGACCCGACGGCGTCCGCCACGAGTTCGAGCACGACAACGAACTGCGCCTCACCCGCGTCACCAACCCACAGGGACTGGAATGGAGTTACGCGTACGACGCGGCCGGCAACATCGTCTCCGAGACCGACTTCGACGGACGCACCCTCAGCTACCGGGTGGACGCCGTGGGCCGGCTCGCTGCCCGTACCGACGCGCTCGGCGGGACCATCTCGTTCGAGCGCGACCAGCTCGGCCAGGTGGTCAGCAAGGACGTCGACGGCCATGTGACGACCTACGGCTACGACCGGGCCGGACGGCTGCTGGAAGCGGTCGGGCCGGACAGCGAACTCCGGTACCAGTACGACCGCCGAGGACTCACCAAGACAGAACTGGTCGACGGCCACCCCAGCTCGTACGCATACGACGTCCTCGGCCGCCGCACGCGACGCACCACACCCACCGGTCACGTCACCTCCTACACCTACGGCACGGACGGGCAGACCCAGCGCCTCACCACCGGCAGCCACCGCATCGACTTCACGCACGACGCCGTCGGCCGGGAGCTCACCCGCGCCTTCGGCGACGCGCTCACCATGACGTCGGCCTGGGACGAGGCCGGACGGCTCTCCGCCCAGCACATCACTGCCGGAGTGCGTCCGGTCAACAGCCGCGCTTACATGTACCGCGCCGACGGCCACCTCATATCCGTCGCCGATCAGAACTCCGGCACCCGCACCTTCGACCTCGACCGAGCGGGCCGCGTCACCGCCGTCCACGCCAAGGACTGGACGGAGCGCTACACCTACGACGACGCCGGCAACCAGACCTCGGCCTCCTGGCCCTCCGGCCACCCGGGCACCGAGGCCACCGGACCGCGCGCCTACACCGGCACCAGCATCACCCGCGCCGGGAACGTCCGCTTCGAGCACGACGCCCTCGGCCGCGTCACCCTGCGCCAGAAGACCCGCCTCTCCCGCAAGCCCGACACCTGGCGCTACACGTGGGACGTGGAGAACCGCCTCACCTCCGTCATCACCCCCGACGGCACACGGTGGCGCTACCGCTACGACCCGCTCGGCCGCCGCACCGCGAAGCAGCGCCTGGCGGTCGACGACGAGCGGGTGGTCGAGGAGGTCCGGTTCACCTGGGACGGCCTGACCCTGTGCGAACAGACCACCCACCACCCGGACACCCCGAACACGGTCGCCCTCACCTGGGACCACCGCGGCCACACACCCCTGGCCCAGACCGAGCGCATCCTCACGGCCGACGACGGTCAGGAGGAGATCGACCGCCGCTTCTTCGCCATCGCCACGGACCTCATCGGTACCCCCACCGAACTCATCGACGAGTCCGGCGACATCGCCTGGCGCTCCCGCTCCACCCTCTGGGGCACCACCGCCTGGTCCCGCAACAGCGGCACATACACCCCGCTGCGCTTCCCCGGCCAGTACTACGACCCCGAAACCGGCCTCCACTACAACGTCTTCCGCCACTACAACCCGGAATCCGGCCGCTACGCCTCCCCGGACCCGCTGGGGCTGGCTCCGGCCCCCAACCCCGTCGCGTACGTGGACAACCCGCACCGCTGGACGGACCGCCTGGGACTGGCACCGGACTACGTCCCGATCTACAGGACCCCCAAGGGGGCCCACGCGGAATACGAACTCGCCCACGGCCCGAATCCGGCCAACCATCAACCCGGCGTGGATATCGGTGGAGGCATCATCTCCGACGGGAAAATCTACTTTGGTGAACGGTCCGTTGCCGCGGAGTACGCTGGACCGACGGGCATCAACTTCGCCAAGGGTATGGTGAAGTACGAGATGCATCCGTCGTTCCTGGAAGAATTTGGCGAGCATGCGAAGGTTATCGACCGTAACGGCCCTAATGGGGCGGTGCGTTTGGAGTTCGAAATCCCCGTGGGGAAGCTGGATCGATTCAATGAACTCACCCAGGGGCGTAGTTGGATTTCGATTTTCGGAGGACCGAAATAGTGTTTCATGATCATCAGGAGCTCGATGTGACCGTGGTTGCGGTCGCTCCAGTGGGCTCGAAAGTCGATGCCGATGGTCGTACCGGATTCATCGATCAGGTGAAGCACCCCTCCTGGTGGGACGAGAGCAGCGCGCGGCCCCAGGTTGGGGACAGGCTGCACGTCGTTGTGCTCGACGCGAGCCGGGAGGAGCCCCGGTTCAGCGCGCTGCAGCGGGACATCGACATTGCGCGTCGCCTTCGGGGCACAGGCGCGTGAGGCCCGCGGCAACAGCCCCTATGACTCCGGCAGAACCTGAACGGAAACGGAACCGATCTGGTGCCTCTCGGCAGGCGGGTGGTTGCCGGAGCAGCGGCTGAGGGGGACTTCGACGGGGCCGTTGTTGGCGAGCCCCACAGCATGTCGCACCGCGTCTGCGGCGCGAAGGGCCGGGTAGCGGAATGGGACGTTGCCTCTCCCCTGTTCGCCAATGGAGTCGAGCGCTCACGCGCCCACGGGTACGTCGCCGAGTGCCCCGGCTGCGGAAGTCATTTCGACACGCGCTGGAGTTCATCACACCCGAAATGTCGTGAGGAATTCAGTTCTCGCCCGGCGCCGGCCAGTGTCGATCTCACGGGACGGCGTCGCCTTGCCTTTGTAGATGAATCCAGTGTCGTCGCAGATGACCATGGCCGCTGAAGCGGGCGCGACGGAGGCTCTGCCCCGATGTCGTAGAGGACGGGATTCCCGCCAAGCGCGGTCGTACGGCTACGGCTGAGCAGATCCGATGAGGAGCAACCGCGGTGAGAATCAATATGGGTGATGACTGGCGCGCGGTGGTGACGGACGAGCCGCTGCACATCGCCCCCCGCTTTTCAGGCGACGCTGTGTGCGTCATGCACTACGCGGACGGGAAGGAGCGTGAGCGGTTCGTTGCGGACACCTTCGGTAGCCAACACTGGTTGTGGGACACGCCCGATGTCTTCCGGTTCGCCCCGGACAGCCGGAAACTGGTCGGGGTCGAACTCCAGATGCCGTACATGTCCGCCGTCGCCGAGACCTCTACTCGCCTTCCCGCCATGCCTGCCGTACGCCCGGGCGGGCTCCGCGCGGACGAGGTCCGGGACTTCCGGCATGAGACGTGCACGGTGCTGTGCCGCGCTCCGGGGGACGCCATGCTGATCTGTTTGCGCGACCTCGACGTCCTGGACGAACCGCTGGAGGTCTGTATCGGCATCGCCCCGGACATGGCGCTCCTCGTCCAGCACGGCAGCGTCGTCGGCTGGAATCTGACCGACCCGGTCCGGTACTTGACCACTTGGTTCGCCGACCCCGATCCCGCCCCGCCGTCCGACACCACGCGTCGGCTGCTCACAGAGTGCCTGGACCTGATCACCGAGCCGGTGATCGACGACGTGATGGACCGCGAACCGGCCGCCTTGGCCCGGCTCCGGGCCGCCGACGATGCCCTGCGCAACCAACAGAATGACCGCCATCGGGCCGACGCCCTGCTCGCGCTCATCGCTGGACTGGTCGAGGACTACGCAGACGTGCCGCCCCCGCAGAAGCCGTGAACCACTGCCCTGCCCTGCCCGGAGCGAGCGAAGTCCTGATCCCTCACATGACCGAGAGGAATCCGTGGGCAGGCTGACAGCGGCCTTTCGTAAGCGGGACACGCATTACTTCTCCGCAGGAGAACCGATCACGGCCGACGAGCCGATCGCCGGCTTCGACGAGCAGGAGGGCGACCTGCTCGCGGACCACCCCCGAATGCGCCGGATCATATTTCGCCCACGTCCCGGCCGGCCGTTGCATCGTTATTACCTGCACTGGAGCGACCGAACCGGCCTGGCGTCCCTCGACAGGCGGGTGGCTGCCGGGACAGCGACCGAAGAGCTCACCATGGACGGTGAGGGACCGCGAGTGTGACGGGCAGACCTCCGGTCATCGCGCCGCGCTTCGACTTCCCGGAGGATCACGGACATGGGTGACGGTATTTCTGGGGAGCTCCAGATCTACTCAGTAGAGGCTGGAGATGCTGCGTCCGCCACGTGCGTAGTCCGCTGCGTAGGTGGCGTGGTGCGCACCGGCCGGCATTTCAGGACTTGTCCAACTGGTGACGCAACAGGCGATCCAGTCCTCCTGAGCCTCGACTGGATCAAGTGCTACGAAAAAATTGTGGACTCCCTGCATCCGCCCTACAGCGCCAAGGTTAAATTGTCCGGGAATGGGGTGGAATCCCTGAAGAGGGGCGTAATCCTTGCCTCTGTCGCGAATGATGAGCCCGAAGCGCCGTAAGGCGCGTTCAGGCCTCGCCCGGCCCTTCGGCTGCGCGCGGGGCGTGCGGAGGCCACATGCTCTGGGCGTGACATGACAGGAGCGGGGGAATGGAGGACGACCGGGGCCGCCACCCCCCACAGGAGAGGCCCCGGTCGTCTTCCGCGGGGCCGCAGGACGACCCCGTACTCATCTCAGCGCCGCGACTGCGTTTTCTGTCACACCGCACGGTGTCCGAAGAATGTTGCGGGTTGTACAAGTCATGGACGCGGTGCCCGCGAAGGACGTAGCGTGCTGAGTCGCGCAGGGTGGCGCCGCAGTGATGACCAGCTGCGATTCAGGACAGCAGGGCAGGGTTGAGGGAGTGCTGGGGGACGACGCGGGGCTTACTGCCGCGGTGCTCGCGGCGCAGGACGGGGACGAGGACGCCTTCCGTGCTGTGTACCGCGCTGTGCAGCCGCGGCTGCTGGGCTACATACGAACACTGGTGGGGGAGCCGGACGCCGAGGACGTGGCGTCCGAGTCGTGGCTGCAGATAGCCAGGGACCTCGACCGGTTCAGCGGTGACGCCGACCGGTTCCGGGGCTGGGCGGCGCGGATAGCCCGTAACCGTGCCCTGGACCATCTGCGGATGCGCGGCAGGCGGCCCGCCATCGGCGGCGACGAGACGGAACTGTCCGAGAAGCCGGCCGGGTCCGACACGGCCGACGAGGCGATCGAGGCGCTGGCGACCAGCCGGACCATGTCACTCATCGCCCAGCTGCCGCAGGACCAGGCCGAGGCCGTGGTGCTGCGCGTGGTGGTCGGTCTCGACGCGAAGAGCGCGGCGCAGACGCTGGGCAAGCGGCCCGGTGCGGTCCGCACCGCCGCGCACCGCGGGCTGAAGCGGCTCGCCGAACTGCTGCGGACGGATGGCGTGGACGGCGTGGACGGCGCGGACGGTGTGGACGGCGCCGGGAACCCGGGCGGCGAAGGCGGTCCGCGGGCGGTCGGCTCCGGCTCCGCGGAAGCGAGCCGTCCGCGCGGCGACGGACCGGCCGGAGGGGTCGGGGCGCCCAGGGGGCCGGTCGACGGCACGGCCCCGGCGCAGTCCCCGCAGGGCAACGGGGCGGGCCGGACGGTGGAACTCGGCGCCGTTCCCGCGCAACGCCCCTCCCGCACCGGCCTGGTGGCGCCCGCCGGTGTGACGCATTCGCGTCCGTGGACGCAGAAGGACATGTGATGGCCGACGAGCAGCACGAATGGCTTGACAAGGCAGCGGCGGAGAGAATTCTCCGCCGCGAACCGGTCGATCCTGCCGACGGCCGGCTCCCACAGGACGCAGAAAGGCTCGCGGCCGCTCTGGACGTAGTGGCCCGCACCGCCCGCCCCGCCACCGGGGAACTGCCCGGCGAGGCAGCCGCACTGGCCGCCTTCCGCGCCGCCCGTCGTCCCACCGCCCACACCGCCGCCGCGTCCGCCCCCACGGCTCCGCCGCGCGCGGCCCGGGCCTCCGGGACGGACGGCTCCACCGAGTCCGAGTCCGGGATGCTCGCGCCCGTACACATACGTTCGGCCGGTTCCGGCACGGCGTCCGGAGCCGCGGGTTCCCGCGGCCCCCGCCCGATGCGCTGGAGCCGGCCGATCCGCTTCGGCCTGGTCGCCTCCCTCGCGTGCTGCGCGATCGGCGGGGTGGCCGTGGCCGCCGGGACCGGGATGCTGCCCGGCCCCTTCGGCCGCCACGCGCCCGCACCGGCCACCTCGGTGTCGGCCGCGGCGACCCCCGAGGAGCTGGGCTCCGGCCTGACCGCCGACGACGAGACGTCCGCACCGCCGCCCGGATCCCCGGGCGGCGACACCGCGACGCCGGGCAAGCCCGGTTCCGGCAGGACCGGCGGCCCGGAGAGCGGCCGCCCCGACGGCGACGGCGGCACCACGGACGAGGACGCCGGCGGCGACGGCACCGGCGACAACCGGTCCGGCGGCACCGGGGACGCCCCGTCGGACGGTGCCGACGCGACGCAGGGCGAGAGCAGTCAGGACGGCCAGGCGGGCGACGGGACGTCCAGCGGCACCGGCGGCAAGACGCTCACCTGGTACGCCAAGACTCTGAAGGCCTGCCGCGCCTACCGCGACGGCACGCTCGACGACGAGCGCAGAAGCCGCCTCGAAGCGTTGGCCAACGGAGCCCGCAACCTCGACCGGTTCTGCGACCGGATGATCGACCAGGCGGATGGAACGAGCGACGACGGAACGAGCGGCAACGGGAAGAACGGCGACGGCCAGAGCGGCAACGACAGCGGCGACGGCGAAGACGACCCGGCCGGCAGCGACGGCTCGTCCGGTGGCGGCTCGGGCACCCTGCCCTCGATCCGCTTCTCCACGGCTCCCCCGGAGCCCTCGGCCGCCGCCCTCGCCCCGGACTCCGAGTCCTCGCACTTCCCGGCGTCGGCGTTCTCCCTCGCGGCGCGCTGACGGTCCGCACCGCCCCACCACCACCGGGTGTGACGTTTTTCGGCCTGCGGACGCAGTACTGAGTGAGCCGACTGGTCATCGGCAGCGCCCGGAGCCGGGGTTCCCCCCGTACCTACGGCTCGGCGCAAACGGCGCGGGCGGGACACGTTCCCCCGGTCCCGCCCGCGCCCCTCATTTCATGACCTCACTTGTAGATGACGACCTTGTCGCCGTTGCGGACCTGGTCGAACAGCGAGGCGATCTTCCCCTCGTCCCGGACGTTGACGCAGCCGTGCGAGGCGCCGTTGTAGCCGCGGGCCGCGAAGTCCGACGAGTAGTGCACCGCCTGGCCGCCGCTGAAGAACATCGCGTACGGCATGGCCGTGTGGTAGATCGACGACACATGGTGCCGGGACTTCCAGTAGACGGAGAAGGTGCCTTCGCGCGTCGGCGTGTACTGAGAGCCGAACCGCACGTCCATCGACGAGACGACCCTGCCGTCGATCATCCAGGACAGCGACCGGCTGTTCTTGCTGATGCAGATCACCCGGCCCGTCATACAGCGCTTGTCCGGCTTCGCGGCCGGACGGGTGGTCGGCGGGTTCAGCTCGGCGGCCGTCGGCGCGTGCGTCATGCCGAGCAGCTTCTGCCAGGTGAGCGTGTCCGTCTTTCCCGTACGGGACAGCCCGCGCTTGCCCTGGAACGACTGCACGGCGGCGACCGTGACGGAGCCGTAGTAGCCCGTGGGACTGCGGTCGAAGTGGCCGATCTGACGCAGCCGGGCCTGGAGCTCGCGCACCTGCTTGCCCTCGGCGCCGCTCGCCATCAGCACCTTGGCCTGCGGATCGGCCGACGGCGTGGACGGAGGTGTGGAGCTGGGCGTGGCCTTCGGAGGCGCGCTCGGCTTCTCGCTCGGCTTCGCGCTCGCGGACGGCGTGGCCGATTCCGGTGCCTTCGTGCCGGGCTTGGCGTCGTCGGTGGGTGAGCTGCTCGCCGACGGTGCGGCCGACGCGCTGCCGGCGGGCTCGGCCTTGCATCCTGCGGTCACGGCGACCAGCGCCAGTACGGCGACGGCGGAGGCCGCACCGGCCCCCCGGCCGCCCCTGTGCGCGTGGCCGCGCCCGGTCCTGCTGCTGCGTATCATCTCGGCCCCCTGAATCTGCGGTATCTCATGGGACGGATTCCCGCTCTGCCCGGTTGCCGAATCCTGCGCATGATGGGGAAAGCGGCATCGAGGACCGGAGGATGTCAGGCATCAGGGCTGTGGGCAAGCTCCGGCCGGGCCCCTCCGACAGTCGAGCGCCCGCCGCTACAGTCCGTCGCGAAGACCATCGGCTGCCGGCGAGCAGCTTCAGCGGGAGGCGCAGCAGATGACACGCGAGTCGGAGTCGGGACTGCCCATCGAGCCGGTCTACGGGCCGGACACGCTCGACGGATGGGACCCCGCGGAGAAGCTGGGGGAGCCGGGCGCCTACCCCTTCACACGCGGTGTGTACCCGTCCATGTACACCGGCCGCCCTGGACGATGCGCCAGTACGCGGGCTTCGGCACGGCCACCGAGTCCAACGCCCGCTACAGGCAGCTGATCGCCAACGGCACGACGGGCCTCTCCGTCGCCTTCGACCTGCCCACCCAGATGGGCCACGACTCCGACGCGGAGATCGCGTCCGGTGAGGTCGGCAAGGTCGGGGTGGCGATCGACTCGGTCGACGACATGCGCGTGCTGTTCGACGGGATCCCGCTGGACAAGGTCTCCACGTCCATGACGATCAACGCCCCTGCCGCGCTGCTGCTGCTCATGTACCAGCTGGTCGCGGAGGAGCAGGGCGTCCCGGCGCAGCAGCTCACGGGCACCATCCAGAACGACGTGCTCAAGGAGTACATCGCCCGCGGCACGTACATCTTCCCGCCCCAGCCCTCGCTGCGGCTGATCGCCGACATCTTCAAGTACTGCCGGGCCGAGATCCCGAAGTGGAACACCATCTCGATCTCCGGCTACCACATGGCGGAGGCCGGGGCCTCTCCCGCGCAGGAGATCGCCTTCACGCTCGCGGACGGCATCGAGTACGTGCGTACCGCCGTCGCGGCCGGCATGGACGTCGACGACTTCGCCCCGCGGCTCTCCTTCTTCTTCGTCTCGCGTACGACGATCCTGGAGGAGGTCGCCAAGTTCCGCGCCGCCCGGCGGATCTGGGCGAAGGTGATGAAGGAGGAGTTCGGCGCTTCGAACCCGAAGTCGCTGATGCTCCGCTTCCACACCCAGACCGCCGGTGTGCAGCTCACCGCGCAGCAGCCCGAGGTCAACCTGGTGCGCGTCGCGGTACAAGGGCTGGCCGCGGTCCTGGGCGGCACCCAGTCGTTGCACACCAACTCCTTCGACGAGGCGATCGCGCTCCCGACGGACAAGTCCGCCCGCCTCGCCCTGCGCACCCAGCAGGTCCTGGCGTACGAGACGGACGTGACGGCCACCGTCGACCCGTTCGCGGGCAGCTACGTCGTCGAGAGGATGACCGACGACGTCGAGGCCACGGCCGTGGAACTGATGCTCAGGATCGAGGACATGGGCGGCGCCGTCCACGCGATCGAGCGCGGTTTCCAGAAGAACGAGATCGAGCGCAGCGCCTACCGCATCGCCCTGGAGACGGACAGCGCCGAGCGGGTCGTCGTCGGCGTCAACCGCTTCCAGCTCGACGAGGAGGAGCCGTACGAGCCGCTCCGCGTCGACCCGGCGATCGAGGCCCAGCAGGCGGCCCGGCTGGCGAAGCTCCGCGCCGCACGCGACCAGGGCGCGGTGGACACGGCCCTGGCGGCCCTGCGCAAGGCGGCCGGGGGCACGGACAACGTGCTCCACCCGATGAAGGACGCGCTCAGGGCCCGGGCCACGGTGGGCGAGGTGTGCAACGCGCTGCGGGACGTGTGGGGGACGTACGTGCCGACGGACGCGTTCTGAGGCGGAACCCCGCTTCCGGCGTGTCGTACCCCCGTGCGACACTCCGTTTCATGCTGGGTGTCACCGACCTTCCGACCTATCTCGCCGGCCTCGTGCTCATCGTTCTGCTGCCGGGGCCGAATTCGCTGTACGTGCTGTCCGTCGCCGCCCGGCGCGGGGTACGGACCGGCTACGTGGCCGCGGCCGGGGTGTGGACCGGGGACACCGTGCTGATGACGCTGTCCGCGCTCGGAGCCTCGTCCCTGCTGCAGACGACGCCCGTGCTCTTCACCATCGTGAAGTTCGCCGGTGCGGGCTATCTGACCTGGCTGGCGATCGGGATGCTGCGCGCCGCGGTGTCGATGTGGCGCGAGCGGCACCGCCGGGTGGCCGAGCTCACGGGTGAGGCCGCGGACGGGGCGGAGACCCCGGGTGCCATGGAGCGGCCGTACCGGCGGGCCCTGGTGGTCAGCCTGTTCAACCCGAAGGCCATCCTGTTCCTGATCTCGTTCTTCGTGCAGTTCGTCGACCCCGGGTACGCGTATCCGGCGCTCTCCTTCCTGCTGCTGGGCACCCTGCTCCAGATCGCCAGCTTCCTGTATCTGTCGATGCTGATCTTCGGCGGAACCCGGCTTTCCGCCGCGTTCCGCCGCCGTAAGCGACTCTCGGCGGGAGCCACCTCGGCGGCGGGCGTGCTGTTCCTCGGCTTCGCGGCGAAGCTCTCGCTCAGCAGCGTCTGACCGGACCTCAGGACTCCCGGGCGCTGCGCCCGGGCAGTCCAGGGGCTCCCGGGCGGGACGGTGGCGTCACGGAGGCTTCGATCCGGGCGAACTGGTGGCCGAGGCTTGTCATCCACACCTCCAGATCGACCGACAGGGAGGCCGGCGGGTAGTCGCCCGGTTGCGGTACGGGCGGCCGCGCGGGCACCGTTCGGCCGGTCAGCAGTGATGCGATCCGGTCCGCCTCCGCCTCCATAGCCGTCGCTGTGGCGCGGGCCCAGGCCGCGGACGAGCCCGTCGTGCCGGAGCTCGGACGAAGACCGAAGCGGGGCAGCCGGTACGCGCCCATGAGCATTTGGTTGGCGACGATGAGCACGGAGTGCCAGTCGGGGCCGGTTTCCTCCGAGGCGCCCGGGGCCTCGCTGCGGTACTGCGCGTACGCCGCCTCGGCAAGCCGCAGCCTGTGCAGGCTCGGCAACGTCTGCGGCTGCGCCGACGAGCCCGGCGGCGGGGTCAGCAGCGTCTCCGCGGTCGGGGGCACCATCCCGCCGCACGAGCGCAGGAGCCCGGCCATGGCGCGGCGGACCTCCCTTCGGGCCCCGGCCGGCCAGGCCAGCAGCCCGCACAGCAGGCCGATCACGCTGCCGGTGACGACGTCGATCATCCGTGCCTCCGACAAGCGCCAGGTGACCGGCGACAGCTGGGCGAACGCGGTGGCCACGACCAGGGTGAACGCCCCTTGCGCGAAAGCGATCCCCAGCAACGGTCCCAGCCAGAACCCCACCAGCATCGCGGGGGCGAGCAGGGCGGCGTACACATCGGTGTGCGGGCCCACCCCCGTCAGGAGGGCCCCCGCCACGAGAGCCCCCACGGCATTGCCGGCCACCGACAGCCGAACCGTCCGCCAGGTCGCGCCCACCGTCGTACGTTCGAGGGTCAGCACCGCCAGAAGCACCCAGAACCCGTGGGCCAGGTCGAAGGAACCGGCCACCAGCCGGGCGGCTGCGAGGCCGAGCGAGGTCCGTACGGCGTTCTGGAAGACCACCGACCGGAACGTCATGTTGCCGAGGACGCGGTGAGCCCACAGCCTCGGTGTGGACAGCTCCGCGTACCAGAACAGATCGCGTGGGGCGGCCGGCGCGGTGGGCCCGTCGTTCACGGCGATGTCTGCGGTGACCTCCACGATCCGGGCCGATTCGGCCAGTGCCAGCACCCGCGACTGGCGCTGCAGCACGGCGGTCGGGGGCAGGTCGCCGGGCGGTCCCGACACCAGACGGACGGGCGCTCCCGACACCAGAAGGACGCGTTCCTCCTGGAAGCGTCGCATCGCCTCTTCCAGCGCCCCGGCAGGGGGCGGGTGGCTGCCGGTACGCAGGAACCGCGCGCATGCGGTGCAGACTGCCGCGACCCGGCCGAGGAGGGCGGTGGACGCCTCGTCGGCGGCGCGCGGTGTCGCTTCGGCGAGCGTCGCCAGCTGTTCCAGGAGCCGCCGTACCGAGCGGCCGGCCTGATCCAGCGCGCGATCCGTCCGGCCCGCACCGGCCGGCCTCTCCGCCGGCGGGATGTGCGACAGCCGCAGTCTCGATCCGGCCCTCCGCAGCTTCTCGGGCGTGACCTCGCCGGGTGTGGCCCCGGCGGCTGCCGTTTCGAGCGCGCGCGCCAGCCGTTCACGGTAGGAAGCTGCGGACGGTTCGGGCAGGAGCACCTCCCATGCGGCGAGGAGCAGAGTCCCCGTGGTCAGCCCCAGGAGCCGGGCCCCCAGCGAATCGGGGTCGTAGGGAGGGAAGCAGGCCAGGATGTAGAAGAGCTGGAGGCCGGGCCCCGTTCCCGCCGGGCGCGGACCGGCCACGGCCGCGAACGTCAGCAGGAACCCGACGGCGAGCACGCCGCCGACCGCCGCCCAGGTATTCACCGCGAGGACCGTTCCCAGGGACGCCAGCGCGAGTCCCGCGGGAAGCGCGCACAGCATGACGGATGCCCTTTGACGGCCGGAGCCGGGGATGGCGGAGAGCAGACCGAAGGCAATGGGCGCGAAGAGCGCGTAGAGAGCGGCGATCGGCTGTTCGGCGGCGTACAGCAGCGGGTAGAAGCCGATGCTCACCGCAAGCGTCACCCGGGCGGCCTTGCGCAGGGCCGCTGACCTGTCCACGCCGGTGCTCACACGCCTGCCTCACCCGTGCGGGTCCCCTCGGACCCGTTCGCGCGGTGGGCGTCGGACCTGGGGCCGCCTCTCGTTCGGATCATGCCGGGCTCGCTGGGTGATCCGAACGAAAGGCCCTGGCCGGAGCAGGGTGCAGGGCTTCGCGTGCCGGCAGCGGTTGTGCGCTCATGCCGCCCGCTCCTCTCGGCCGGGGCCACACCGCGCAGGCTCGCAGCGTGGTACCTGCGGCCATTGTTGGTCAGTGCGGAACCACCCGCGCGCGGGCCGTGGAGAACGGGCGAGAGGAGCGCCCCAGGGGTCCTGAGTGATCAGGGCCGGGTCGAGCAGGGCGCCGGTCCCGGGCTCCAAGCCGGCGGACACAGGAGTTCAGCCGTGCTTGAGGCCAAGACCCAGCGGAGCCAGATACTCCGCGAGCCCGGTCGCGTCCTCGCCCGCCCAGCCGACGTAGCCGTCGGGCCGGACCAGGAACAGCCCCTTGCCGTACGCCTCGTAGGCGTCCGTGCGGTGCACCCTGACCTGTGAGCCGGCGAACTCCGGCAGCTCCGCGTCGGTGCCGACGGCCAGCAGGGTGAAGTGCGGGCCCCGGAAGACGTCGAACAGCCGCCGCTCACCCGCCGGCCCGTCGGGGGCCCGGTCGCCGGCCTCCAGAGCGCCCGCGCGGCCCACCGACAGCGGGCCCTCGCGGTACCCGAGGCCCAGCTGCTGGGCGGCAGCGCCCCGCTCCTGCTCGCCGCGGTGGATACGGGTCGACAGACCGAGCATCTCGGCGGCGATGGGGCGGCGCTCCTCCTCGTAGCTGTCGAGCAGGGCCGCGGGCGCCCCGTGGCCCAGCACCTGGCCGAGCTTCCAGCCCAGGTTGTACGCGTCCTGCACGCTGGTGTTGAGCCCTTGGCCGCCGGCGGGGGAGTGGACGTGGGCGGCGTCCCCGGCCAGGAAGACCCGCCCGTCGCGGAACCGGTCGGCGAGCGCGGCGCGGGGGCGGAAGTCGGAGGCCCAGAGCACCTCGGTGACGTCCTGCGCGTCCACGTGGGTGCGTTCGGCGACGAGTGCGCGCACCCCCTCCAGGGAGAGGTCCGGCTCGCCCTCCTTGAACTGGGCGACCAGCTGGAAGTCCACGGTCCCGGGCAGCGGGCACAGCGTGATGAACCCCGAGTCGGTGTTCATCATGTGCCAGTTGAGCCGGTCGAGCGCGTCCTCGGCGACCCGTACATCGGCCACCAGCATCGGTGCCGGGTCCACCGTCTCCCCGGTCATCGCGAGGGACAGGGCCCGCCGCACGGTGGAGCGCCCGCCGTCCGCCGCGACCAGGTAGGAGGCGCGGACGGGGCCGGTGCTCAGCTGCGCGGTGACCCCGTCGGCGTCCTGGCCGAGGCCGGTCAGCGCGGTCGAGAGCACGACGTCGCCGCCCAGCTCGCGCAGCCGGGCCAGCAGGATCTCCTGGGTGCGCCACTGCGGCATCATCCACGGCTCCCCGTAGGGCTCGGCGTCCGTCGGGGCGGCCACCCGGAACATGTGGTGCTCGCCCATCCGCTCGCCGTTCTGCCAGGCCATCCCGACCGGCGCGGGACCGCCGTGCTCGCGGATCGCGTCACCGACCCCGAGGTCGTCGAGGACCTCCCGGGTGCGGGGCTGGATGCCCTTGCCGCGCGAGCCGGGGAAGAGGGCGGGCGCCTGCTCGACGAGAAGGGCGGGGACGCCGCGACGGGCCAGGTCGCAGGCGAGGGCGAGGCCGCAGGGACCCGCGCCGACGATGAGGACCGAGGTCTCCCGGACAGTTTCCTTAACGCTGTTAAGTTCCATGGTCCGGAGTCTCCGCTTAACGCTGTTAAGTTGTCAAGGGGAGGGGCTGTTAACTTGTCGAGGTGGGTACGACGAAGATCGACCGGTCCCGGGTGGCCGACACAGCGCTGCGGCTGCTGAACGAGGTGGGCCTGGACGGACTCAGCCTGCGCGCCATCGCCAAGGAGCTCGACGTCAAAGCGCCCGCGCTCTACTGGCACTTCAAGGACAAGCAGGCGCTGCTCGACGAGATGGCCACGGTGATGTACCGCCGGATGCTCGACGAGGGTCTGCCGGGCCCGACCCCGGAGCGCTGGCAGGACCAGCTCGTCGCGTACAACAGCGGGCTGCGCGCCGCGCTGCTGCGCTACCGCGACGGGGCCAAGGTCTACGGCGGCGCGAAGTTCACCGGCACGGACCACGCCGACGGGCTCGAAGCCCATCTGCGGACCATGGTCGACGCGGGTTTCGAGCTGTGGCAGGCGGTGCGGGCGGGCACCACCGCGTACTCGTACACGATGGGCTTCGTCAGCGAGGAGCAGGGCGTCCGCCCGATGCCGGACCAGCAGCGCGAGGGCTTCGACATCGGTGAGCGTGCGGAACGCATGGCCCGCTACCCGCTGGCCGCCGCGGCAGGCGCGGAGATCTTCGCCAACTACGACGAACGCTTCGAGGACGGCCTGCGGCTGATCGTCGCGGGCATCGAGGCGCGGTACGGGGCGGGCTGATCCCGCCCTTCCGGAGCGGGGGAGGGCTGAGCCCGCCGCGACGGAGTACGGGAGGCTGATCCCGCCCCGCCGGAGTGCGGTCCCGGCGCCTTCGCCGCTACGGCCGCGCGCGCCGCCGCCTTACACGCGTCTGGACCGCCGGTCCGAACGCCACGGCGAGCAGGGCAGCCAGCGCGGCAGCCCCGGCAACCGTCCCGGTCCGCAGTCCCGGTGGCCGGAAGGAGCAGTCCACCGAGGTCCGGTCACCGCCGACCGGCACCGCCACCAGGCCGAGGTACGAGTCGGCCGGACGCCCGTTGCAGCTCCATCCCGCGATCCGGGGCGCGGCCAGCACGGCCACCCCCCTTGTCCGAGGCGGGAGTTCGGCGTGTACACCGCTGCCCGAGACGGTGACCCTCGTCGCGCCCGTGTGCTTCAGCTCCGCCGCCGCCGAGGCCAGGCGCCCCGGATCCAGGCAGCCGACGGCCTCGTGCGGGACGGTCCCCGCCCGCTCCACCCGCAGCGTCACGGTGATCCGGCCCGCGCCCGCGCCCAGCGGCAGTACCCCGGCACGGCGCGCGGGCATGTCGCCCCGGACATCGATCGGTTCGCCGGTCGCACCCAGCCTGGCCGTGCCGAACAGGTCGGGCGCCCACAGGAACACCTGGCTGCCCGCGGGACAGCTCGCACTCAAGGTGTACGTGCCTGGCTTCGCCGCGTAGGTGCTCGTATTCCTGTCGGTGGCGGCCGAGCCGTCCGCGGACCGCAGCGCGGTCGTGGGCAGCGCGTACACCGAAGCGCCCAGCAGCTTCTCCTGATTGCGGAACGGTGAGCGCCCCCACCCGGAAGCACCGGATCCGGACGGCCGCACCGTCACCAGCGGCGGGACGTCCTGCCGGGTCACGGTCACCGGCCGCTGGTCCGGGCGGTTCCAGACCTGGTGCGGATCGCGCGGCATATGGACCCGGGCTCCCACCGAGAACACCGCGTCGGTCACCGGGTTGTCCAGGCTCTGCAGCGCGCGGCCGCGCGAGGTCCAGCCGGCGCCCAGTGCGAGGAAGGTGCGGGTCGTCACGTCAGGCGTATGACTGCTGTAGTAGGCCCCGCCCTGCCCGCCGACCAGCATCGGATCGTTGGCGGTGCTCTGCTCGAGGCCGGGGTCGGTGCGGTAGCGCGGCCAGCCGTCGGCGCCGGCGACCGCAGCGGACTGGAGACTCTGCCGCTCGCCCCAGGGGGCGTAGTCGTCGAGCCGGTTGAGCCGCTGCCGGTCGGCGTACGCGGTGGTCGCGGCGGCCTGCCCGGCCTGCGCCCCGGCCAGCAGGAGCACCGCGAGCACGACGAACCTGCGGTTGCGGACCAGCGCGAGACCGCCGACCGCCGCCACCAGTCCCGCGGCGAACAGCGGATAGGTCCACCGGGTGACCAGCTCGCTGGGGGCGGCAGCGGCGGCGATCAGCACCAGCACCCCGCCCCCGCCCAGCAGCGCCCGCCGGTCAGGCCAGGCATGGGCGACGGAGGTCCAGGCGGCGATCACCACGAGGCCGGAGAGGACGAACGTCTGCCGGAACGGGCTCCCGTTCGGCGTCGCGAAGGCGTGCCAGAGCAGATGCGTGGGTCCCCACTGCAACGACAGCGCGACCACCGCCACGAGCCCCGGCCACACCCACCGCTCGGTGCGCGGCACGGCACGGTGGAAGGCCAGCGCGCAGGCCAGCAGCAGGGAGCCCGTGCCGAGGAAGACCGCCGGGCTGAAGAATCCGTACGTGGCAGGCAGCAGCCGGGCGGCGACGTCCGGCCAGGCGGCCGGGGCGAACTCCCTTGTCCAGCCCGGGTAGGCGTGCCGCGTCCCCAGGAACACCGGCAGCAGCACCGGCGCGGCCAGTCCGATACCGATCAGCACCGTCCGCCCCGCGCGCACCAGCCCCCGGACCCGCTCCCGCGACGTCCCGTCCTCCAGCAGCAGCCGTACCACCAGCACCAGGGCCGCCCCGAGCGTGGCCATGTAGGCGGTGTAGAAGTTGGACACCCAGGCGAGCGTGACGAGGAGCGTCCCCAGCACGGGCCGCCGCGCGGTGCGCGCCCACTCGCCGGCCAGGCACAGCAGCGGGAAGGCGATCAGTCCGTCCAGCCACATCGGGTTGTACGCGGCCTCGACGACCGACCAGCCGCACAGCGCGTACGAGGCACCGAGCACCGCCGCCAGCCACTCCCGGCCGCGCCCCCGGCGCAACGCGGTGAGCAGCCAGGTCATGGCTGCCGCTGCCACGCCCGTCTTCACCAACGTGACCGCGTAGACGGCCAGGTCGATCCGGTCCCTCGGGAACACCCCGACGAGCAGGGCGAACGGGCTGGTCAGGTACGTACCGAGGTCCGGCAGGAAACTCGTGCCGAAGCCCGACTGCCAGTTGACCAGCAGCCCACCGTCCGCCCGCCCGTGCAGCAGGTCCCAGAGCCGGGCATGGAACGGTACGAACTGATTGCCCAGGTCGTTCACGCTGCGGGTGTGCGGGCCGAAGGGGTAGCTGCGGGCCACCGCGTCGCCGGCGCAGACGGTCGCGACGGTGAGCACGGCGGCCAGGGCGGCACCCCGGCCACGCGGCGATCGGAGAATCGACGGAGTCCTCATGATGGGTCGAATATGCCATCGAGCATCGCCAAATCCCGCGAGCGAAAAGGCGGTTCACCTGATGGACCGCCAGCCTTCACACGGCCATCCCCGCTCGGTCATCCTGCGCGGGCGACGACGCGTGCAGAGTGCCGGAGGGGCACGGTCCGCCGCGGAACGTCCTCATCGACGAGGGCCGGGCCCCGATGACGATCGGTGGGGGAGACAGTACGGACGGAGGGCGGCAGTTTTCCGTGCTGACAGGGCGAGTTCATCTTCCGGCCGTTCAGGTTTCCTAGCGTGCTACGGAACCACGAACGGTTGACGAACATCCGTACCTCCCTTCCTCCCTACGCCCCTTCCCCCCACGGGCAGCAGACGCTTGGAGCGCCATGACGAAAGCCCGCACCCGTTGGCCACGGCAGCGTGACGCGGAGGAACCGGCACCGCCCGACGGCGGCACGTCCTCCCTCGCCGCCGTCCGCCCGACGGAACTGGAGACCTGTCTGCGCGCCTGCGCCGCGCACAGCGGGAAGCTGGTCGCCGGGCTCGACCGGCGGCGTGCGGCGCTCGCAGAGGCCCTGCGGAATCTGCTGGCCACCCACGCGACCATGGAGCAGCCGTCCTCCGAGGCAGCCTCCCCGCTCCCGCTGCTGCGGCGCGCCGGCAAAGGCGGGCCGGCCTCCGCGCTGGTCCTCGGCGACCAGCTGCTCGACCCGCTGCTCGCGGTCGGCTCCAAGGCGCTGGACTGCGGCTACGAGGACGAGCTGAAGCTCGCCGTCCTCATCACCGACACCGTGCTGACCCAGCGCAAGAAGTCCCGGGCGGCCTGGCGGCTGCGGGCCCGTGCCCTGGAGGCGATCGGCGCGGAGAGCGCCGCCGTCGAGGCGTACGAGCGCTACCTGGCCCTCACCGACGAGGACGGCTTCGGGGTCGCGGCGAAGACGGCCGGGCTGCGGGCCGGCGCGGAGTATCAGAGCGAACTGCTGCTGAAGCTGGAGCAGAGCTGCCCCGAGGCCGAGGGTTTCGCCGGCGGGTCCGTCACCGACACCTGGGCCGAGGGCCTGGCACTGCACGGGCGCGGGGACTGGAACCGGGCACGATCCCGGCTGATCGGCGCGCTGCTTGCCCAGGACCGGGCCGGCGCGCCCGTGCCGGAGATCCAGGAAGCCCTCAGTCAGTACGTCGGACTCGTGCTGGAGGCCGGCGGCGCGCCGGGCGGTGGCGGCACTCCCCGCACCACCGCGGGCAACGCCGACCTCACCCCCCTCGCCGAACTCATGGAGCTCTACGCCGGTCAGCGCCGGGCCCGGATGCGTGGACCGGTCGGCGACCCCACCTTCGGCGACGTCGAATGGACGACGCTCGGAGAGTTCCGTAACCGCATCGCGGGGAAGTCGATCTGTCTGATCGCCAACTCGCAACGTGTCGGCACCGGTTCGATGGGCGCGGAGATCGACGCCTACGACCTGGTCGTCCGCTTCAACTCGTACCGGATCGACCCGTCGGCGACCGGCAGCCGTACCGACATCCACGCCACCATCCACAAGCACGGCTTCAACTGGGACCAGAAGGTCCATACCCGGCTGGTCTTCGGCGGGGTATCCGGCGACTGGAAGTACTCGCTGCGCAACCGGCTGGTGCCCGGTGCACAGCAGTACCTCGGCGACGAATCCCTGCGCTGGCCGCTGCGCAACATCGGCAGGGTCGGCACGGACGTCTGGCCGGCCATCCCCACCAGCGGATTCAACATGCTGTGGCTGCTGGACCATCTCGATGTCAGCTCGCAACTCGACCTGATCGGCTTCGACTTCTACGAGAGCGGCGCCTACCGGCTGCCGGCCGCGATGAAGATGCCCATCACCTCCGTCCACGAGTACACCAGCGAAAAGGCGTGGGTCATGGAACGCGCCCAGAGCGTCACCGATACGAGGATCCGACTGCGATGACGACGACGCCCCCTACCGCACCCGCGCCGCACGCCCCCGCCAACGCCCTCACCGGCAAGCGCCGCGTCGCCTTCGCGAGCTTCGTGGACGAGAACTACCTGCCCGGCTTCCTCGCCCTGCTGCGCAGCCTCGCCCTGTCCAACCCGGCGGTCTGCGAGGACTTCATCGTCCTGCACGACGGGCTGCGCCCCGCATCCGTCGCACAGATCCGGGCGCTGCACCCGCGCATCGACTTCCGGCGGGTCGATGCCGCGCACTACGACACGTACGCCAAGGGCGACCAGGACAACTACCTGGTCCGCAAGGCGTACTTCATCCTCGATGTCTTCCGGGTGCGCGACTACGACACCGTGATCACCCTGGACACCGACATGGTGGTCCTCGGCGATCTGGGCGACCTGCTGAGACTGCGCGACGGACTTGCCGCCGTTCCGCAGTTCTTCTACGGGCAGCACAAGCTCAACAGCGGGCTGCTGGTCATCCAGCGCGAGTATCTGAGCGACGCGTTCTGCGCGAAGATCGACGACGTGGGCCGCAAGGGCACCTACGAACTCGACAAGCACGACCAGGGCATCCTGAACGCCGTGCTCGACGGTGACTTCGTGCAGCTCGACGCCCGCTACAACTTCGTCAAGCGGCGGCTCTCCGGCGACCTCCCGGTGCCCGACACGACCGCCATCCTGCACTTCACCGGCCGGCACAAGCCGTGGCAGGGCGGCGAGGCCGGCTACAGCCAGGCCGAGGACCGCTGGCGTGAGTTCGAGCTGTCCGACGCGGTGTTCCACGCCGCGTACCTGGCGCTGCCCGGCGCCAAGCACCACGACCTGCTGGTGCACTACGGCACCCCGCACGTCCGCCGCACCGCCGACCCCGAGAGTGCACGCAAGGTCGCCGCCGCACACATCGGCGCCGGTGAGTACCAGGAGGCCGCCGACATACTCGGCGGCGTCCGGATCCCCGTCGACGAGGCCTGGCCGCACGAGGTGCTCGGCAACGCGCTGCTCAGCGTCTCCCGCTACGAAGAGGCCCGCGCGCAGCTTCTGCTGGCCGCCGCAGCCCCCAACCGGGCCGCCACCGCCTTCTCGCGCCTCGCTCAGATCGCCTGGATCCACGGCGACGACACCACCGCCGCGCAGTACGCCCTCCAAGGGCTCGGCGTCGACCCCACCCACCGGGCGAACCGGCTGATGTACAAGCGCACCAGGGACGCCGAGACGCCCGCGGAGGGGCCGGCCGACGAGCAACTCGCCCACGTCGCGTTCTACATGGACCGGCAGGGTAATGCCGGCGACAAACTGCTCCCGGAGAGCGTCCGGCTGGCCTTCGGCCGTGACACCGGCCCGGCCCGCTGGCACTCCGTCCACGCCCACCGGCTGTTCGACGAGGCCGCCCTGGAACGCGTCAACGCCCGCCGCGGACTGGTCATCGGCGGCGGCGGGCTCTTCATCCCGGACACCGCTCCGAACGGCAACAGCGGCTGGCAGTGGAACGTCCCCGACGAACTGCTGGAGCGGATCGACGTACCCGTCATGGTGTACGCGGTCGGCTTCAACGCCTTCGACGGCCAGGCGTACGGCCACGGCCGCGACCGGTTCCTCTCCTCGCTGCGCAGACTGGTGGAGCGCGCCTCGTTCTTCGGGCTGCGCAACCACGGCTCGATCGAGAAGGTCCGCGAGCTGCTGCCGCCGTCACTGCACGACAAGGTCCGCTTCCAGCCCTGCCCGACCACCGTCACCCGGCAGCTGGTGGACGGCTGGACCGACCCCGCACAGCGCGAGAACACCGTGCTGATCAACGCCGCGTACGACCGCTCGGGGCTCCGCTTCGGCCACGACTACGCGCACTTCCTCGCGGAGATGGCCACCGCGGTGAAGGGGCTCGGCGCCCATGCCGAGGTGAAGTGCGTGGCCCACTCGCTGGACGACGAACGGATCGCCTTCGACCTGCGGCGCGAGCACGGCATCGCGCTGCCGGTGATCCCGATGTACGACTTCGGGAACGACGAGATCCGCGACACGTACGCCAGGACCAAGCTCGTCATCGGGATGCGCGGGCACGCGGGCATGATCCCGTTCGGCTGCGGCACGCCGATCATCAGCCTGATCTCGCACCCGAAGATGGCCTACTTCCTGGCCGACATCGAGCGGCCCGAATGGGGCATCTCCGTCCACGACCGGCACCTCGGGGCGCGGCTCGTGGAACGGGCTGCCGGGTTGCTCGACGACCACGCGGCAGCGGTGGCCGATGTGCACGGCCGGCAGCAGGAACTGTGGAAGGTCACCGAGGCGAACGCGGCGGACCTGCGGTTCATCCGGGCGGGCGTGCGCGTCTGACGGTACGGCGGGAGGGGCGGGGAGGCGGGCCGGCTTCCCTGCCCCTCCCGCCGTTGACGCCCGACAGCGAAGGCCCCGTCCGGATCCAGTGACCGGACGGGGCCTTGCGCGTGTGCCCTCGACGCTCAGGTGGTGATGACCGGTACCGCGGAACCGGTGAGCTGGTGGCCGGCGTTCTCGGTATGGACCGTGAAGCACGCAGCGGTTCCCGGTGCTCGCCGGAAGGAGAACGAGGTGCCTGTGATGACCTGGGCGGAGACGGAGAACGGATCAGCCGATGCCGGGCCGCCGGCTTCCGCGACCGGCCGTCACCCCAGCGCCGCCCGCTTGAACGCCCGGGCCCGGCGCGCCACTTTGCGCAGGGCCCGGCTGCGCGGGATGAAGGAGAGCTGGGCGGGGACCGCCCCCGGCAGGGCCAGCGTGGTCAGGCGGCGACGCTTGAAGTAGCGCCAGGTGCGGTCGTCCAGATGGTGCGCGAGGTAGCGCTCGGCCGCCGGGCGCAGGTCCGGGTAGATCTGGGGCTGCATCGCGAAGCCCACCGCCGTGAGCAGCGGGGAGACCCGCTCGGCCACCTGGTCCGCGGAGGGCAGCGACCAGTCGCGTACGGCCTGCGCGTCGCCCAGATCGGGCAGCAGCGCGTCGGCCAGCGTCACCGGCACCCGATTGCTGTTCTGGTACGGGGCGAGCCGGTCCAGCAGCAGGTCCGTGCCGGTCCTGGCGACCGGCAGCCCGTAGAAGGCGGCCGCCGTCAGCAGAGCCGTGGAGAAGCAGCCGACGACCAGTGCCGGCCGCATCCGCTGGTAGAGCACCTCCGCGAGCAGGGCTGCGCCCGTCGCGCCGGCGCGGCCGGATTCCCGTTCCAGCACGGTCAGTTCGGCGCCGAGCGCGCTGGCCTCTGCCACCATCGCGTGCGCCCACTGCTCCGGCGCGGTGGGATGCGGCTTGAACACCAGACGGGTGTGCCCGAGCGCGACGGCGCCCCGGATCATCCGCAGGTGCAGTTCCTCCTCCTCGGCCGCCTCGATCAGTCCGAGCGCCGAGAGGTACTGGCCCAGCAGCAGTGCGGGCGCCTCCACGGGGGGCACCGCGACCGGCATGTCGGCCAGCTCGGCGAACACCTTCAGCAGGTGGTCCGTGCTCAGCGTCTCCGGCTCCACGCCGAACTCCGTGAGCAGCAAAGGCTTCAGCCCCGGCACCAGGTCGGGATGGAGCAGCCGGCGCACCCGGGTGCCGATCAGCGGGTCGATCTTGTTCCTGGTCGGGCCGTAGCTCATCAGGCCGTCCGCGTACACGTCGATCGGTGCGGCCGTGAAGATCTGGCAGATCGACAGTGACGGGCTGACCTGGATCGATTCGACGACCAGCTCGACACGGTCGTCGCCGAGTCCCCAGAGGAGGCGCAGATGGCGCTCCCACAGCGGCACGTCGTCCGCCCGCGGCTCCCAGGCGCCGGGGTGGAAGGGCGCGATGGCCTCGTTCCATGACAGCACGCCGTCGAAGCGCACGCGCAGCGCTTCGAAGCCGGGCATCGTGTCGACGGACGGCGAGGTCTCGGGGATCGAGGCGTTGTTGCAGAGCAGCAGGAGCGAGCGGTCGGCGGCCTCGAAACGGCCGTCGTCCATCGCGGCGGCCAGCGTGGCCACGCCGTAGAGGGTGGAGGCGACGAAGACGCGCGTGGTGCGCACGGTGGTGCTCATGCGGCGGCGACCTCCTTCGCGGTGTGCGGCCGACGGCGCAGCCGGCGCAGCAGCGTCGCACGCTGCCCGTCCATCGAGTCCAGTGCCTCGTCGAGTACCTGTTGCGGCATGCGCTTCAGGGCCGCCGAGCTGAGCGACTTCAATGTCCGGGCCACAGAGGGTTCGAACCTTTCGATCGAGCTGTTGTGATGAGAAATGACGGCGCAATACGTCCGTACGGCCTTCGGCAGCAGGACATCCGCGTCACGGTCCTCGGCCGTTTCCCTTACGACCTGGTCGAACGCCCGGATGAAATCGAGTTGGCGTACGTCCCCGATCTGGGTCAGTGAGGTGGAAACACCGCGCCGGTAGAAGAGGCCCAGCATTCCGACCACCGCGAAGGATTCCGCCTGCCGGTGCAGCCGCCAGATCCACGGGCGGTCCTCCGCCGTGCGCAGCCCGTCCGTGAAATGCAGCAGGCCGCGGTCCAGCAGCCGGCGGTGATAGATCCCGGCCCAGGCGTACGGATAGTCGACCATCGTGGAACGGGTGGCGGGCAGGATCGCCGCGCGGGGGTCCAGGGTCACGTCCCTGAGGCCGTGGGGTGCGCGCTGCACGGTGCGCGCCCTGGCGTGGGCCTGGACATGGTCCGTACGGACGAAGTCGCAGGCCAGCCTCTCGGCATGGGCCACGAGTTCGCTGTAGTAGCCGGGCGCGAGCCAGTCGTCGCCGTCCAGGAAGGTGAGGTACTCGCCGCGGGCCGCGTCCAGACCGGTGTTGCGTGCGGTGGCCAGCCCGCCGTTCTGTTCGTGTCTGAGCACCACCACCCCCGGAATGTCCTCCTGGGCGCGGTGCAGAATTTCCGCTGTCCCGTCGGTCGAGCAATCGTCGACGAGGATGAATTCGAAGTCGTCGCGGGCGTTGGCCAGCAGACTTCTGAGAGTGTCGGGCGCGTATGTCCGCACGTTGTAGAACGGCACGATGACGGAGAGCTTAACCACCCGCGTCACGCTAGTTCCGGGCCGCG
Organism: Streptomyces sp. NPDC087901; assembly: GCF_044742205.1. Classification (NCBI taxonomy): domain Bacteria; kingdom Bacillati; phylum Actinomycetota; class Actinomycetes; order Kitasatosporales; family Streptomycetaceae; genus Streptomyces; species Streptomyces sp. NPDC087901. Next base: position 306,685 of record NZ_JBIUUC010000003.1, on the reverse strand, counting down.
CATTCGTCCTGTCGGCTGTGCAGACGGTGGGTGAACGGCGCCCGTCGGATTCATGAACCGGTAGGCCAGCAAGGGAATTGTTCTTCGTCTTTCAACGAGCCGGGCGGCCGGTTCGGCAATCGTCGGCAGGCTGTTAACCCTCTGTTGCTGTCGCGTTGGGCTGTCCACCCCCCGGCCTTCCTAACGTCTGGGACGTGCCCCCACGTACCGAAAAGACGACCACCCTCCGGGTAGCCGTACTCGCCGACTCCGACACCCGGTGGAAGTGGGGCGCGCTCACCGCGCGCCGGCTCACCACTGGCGACGCAGGCGCGTCCACGCCCCGTACGGAGATCAGCGGACTGCTGCTCCGCGGCCGGGCTACGCCGACACCCCGCCAGCTCGCCGAGGTCGGCGACGTCGGCATCGACACCGACCGGGTGCGCGAGGTGACGGCCGTCGAATTCCTGCACACCGTGCGCGACGAGGGATACGACCTCGTGGTCCTCGCCCTCGTCGGCGGCGCCGTCCAGGCGATGCTGCACGGCCTCGCCGCACTCCGGCTGCCCGCCCGGCCCGTCGTCGTCACCGGCTACGTCGGCGTCGTCTACGAGAAGCTCGCCGACGGACTGCTGCTGCGGCACGGCGCCGACGTCGTCCTCGCCAACTCCCGCCACGATGCCGGGCGTTTCCGCGACGTGTACGAGGGAGTGGGCGCCGACGCCTCGGCCGTCACGGAGGCCGCCCTGCCGTTCCTCGGCGGAGCCCCGCACGCCCCCGAACAGGGCCGCGACACGGTCGTCTTCGCCGCCCAGCCCTCCGTACCGGCCTCCCGCGCCGACCGTACGTACCTGCTGCGCCGGCTCGTCGAGCACGCCCGGCTCCACCCGGGGCGCGAAGTGCTCCTCAAGCTGCGCTCCAAGCCCGGTGAGCACACCACGCACATCGAGGAACTCCCGTACCAGCGCCTCGCCGAGAAGCTGCCCGGCGGACTCCCGCCCAACTTCCGGCTCGTGTACGGGCACATGGGCGAGGTCCTGGACCGCACCGACCTGCTGGTCACCGTCTCCTCGACCGCCGCCCTGGAGTCCCTGCACCGGCGCATCCCCACCGCGGTCCTCACCGACCTCGGGGTGCGCGAGACCCTCGGCAACCACCACTTCATCGGCTCCGGCCTGCTCACCTCCTGGGACCACCTCGACGGCGGCGCCCACCCGGTGCCCGACGCCGAGTGGCTGGCAGGCCAGGGCGTCGCAGCCGACGGCACGTACGCCACGGCCTACGACACCGCCCGCGCCCGGGTCGCCGCCCTGCTGGCGCAGGACCGGCTGCCGGACCTCGCGCCCTACTACACACCCGCCACCGCCCCCGGCTACCTCCCCGGCATCCTCGCCCGCCACCACCTGGCCCCCGACGGCCACCCGCTCCCCGGCGCCGCGGCGCCCAAGGACACCGGCCGGGTCAGGGGAGCGGTGCGCGAGGCGGTCCGCGACGCGGCCCGGGGCGCGTACCGCCACGGCGTCCAGCGGGTCGCCCCGGTCATCCGACGGATGGGCGAGCTGTGAAAACCACTACCGAGCCACTCACTGGAGCAGCGATGACGCAGCCCACCGTGCTAGCCGTGATCCCCGCCCGCGGCGGATCCAAGGGCGTACCCGCCAAGAACCTCGCCCAGGTCGGCGGCGTACCGCTGGTCGTCCGCGCGGTCCGCGCCTGCCTCGCGTCGAGCGAGGTCACCGACGTCGTCGTGACGACCGACGCCCCGGCCGTCGCCGAAGCGGCCCGTGCCGCAGGCGAAGCGCTCGGCGAGGCGCCCCGGCTGCACTGCGTCCAGCGCCCCGAGGCGATCGCCGGCGACACCGCGACCAGCGAGGCCGCCGTCCTGCACGCCCTCGACACCTACGAGGCGGAGCACGGCCGGACCGTGGACGTGGTCCTGCTCGTCCAGTGCACCAGCCCCTTCATCGCACGCGAGGACATCGACGGAGTCGCCGCCGCGGTCGCCCGCGAAGGCGCCGACACCGCCGTCACCGTCGCCCCCTTCCACGGCTTCCTGTGGCGCGACGGCAGCGCGGTCGAGGACCACAACTACGGTGTCAACCACGACAAGGCCGTCCGCCCCCGCCGCCAGGACCGCCCCGAGGACCTCCTGGAGACGGGCGCCGCCTACGCGATGGACGCGGCGGGCTTCCGCACCCACCGGCACCGCTTCTTCGGCCACACCGCCCTGGTGCGCACCGACCCCGCCCGGGTCCTGGAGATCGACGACCCGCACGACCTGGCCCGCGCCCGCGCCCTGGCCCCGCTCCTGGACCCGGCGCCGCTGCCGACCCGCGAGGACATCGACGCGGTCGTCCTCGACTTCGACGGCACCCAGACGGACGACCGCGTCCTCATCGACTCCGACGGCCGCGAGACCGTCGCCGTCCACCGGGGCGACGGACTCGGCATCGCAGCCCTGCGCAAGGCCGGACTGCCGCTGCTGATCCTCTCCACGGAACAGAACCCGGTCGTCGCCGCCCGCGCCCACAAGCTCCGCGTCCCCGTCCTGCACGGCATCGACCGCAAGGACCTCGCGCTCAAGCAGTGGTGCGACGAACAGTCCATCGCCCCCGAACGCGTCCTGTACGTCGGCAACGACGTCAACGACCTCCCCTGCTTCGCACTCGCCGGCTGGCCCGTGGCCGTCGCGAGCGCGCACGACTCGGTACGCGCCGCGGCGCGGGCCGTGACCACCACCCCCGGCGGATTCGGCGCCATCCGCGAGATCGCGGCCTGGCTGCTCGGACCCACCCTCACCACTCCCACCCCCACCAAGTAAGTAAGGAACACCCTCATGAGCACCTCCCGACTGCGCACCCTCGGCGACCGCACCGCGGGCCCCGGCCACCCCGTCTACGTCACCGGCGAGATCGGCATCAACCACAACGGCGACCTCGACAACGCCATCGCGCTGATCGACGTGGCCGCCGAAGCCGGCTGCGACGCCGTCAAGTTTCAGAAGCGCACCCCCGAGATCTGCACCCCGCGCGACCAGTGGGACATCGAGCGCGACACCCCCTGGGGCCGGATGACGTACATCGACTACCGCCACCGCGTCGAGTTCGGCGAGACCGAGTACCGCGCCATCTCCGAGCACTGCGCCGAGCGCGGCATCGACTGGTTCGCCTCCCCGTGGGACACCGAGGCCGTCGCCTTCCTGGAGAAGTTCGACGTCCCCGCCCACAAGGTGGCCTCCGCCTCCCTCACCGACGACGAGCTCCTGCGCTCCCTGCGCGCCACCGGCCGCACGGTGATCCTCTCCACCGGCATGTCGACCCCGCGCCAGATCCGCCACGCCGTCGAGGTCCTCGGCTCGGACAACATCCTTCTCTGCCACGCCACTTCGACGTACCCGGCCAAGGCCGAGGAGCTGAACCTCCGCGTCATCAACACCCTCCAGCAGGAGTACCCCAACGTCCCGATCGGCTACAGCGGCCACGAGACGGGCCTGCAGACCACCCTCGCCGCCGTCGCGCTCGGCGCCGCGTTCGTCGAGCGCCACATCACCCTGGACCGCGCGATGTGGGGCTCCGACCAGGCCGCGTCCGTCGAGCCGCAGGGCCTGACCCGCCTGGTCCGCGACATCCGCACCATCGAGGCGTCCCTCGGTGACGGAGTCAAGAAGGTGTACGAGTCGGAGCTCGGCCCGATGAAGAAGCTCCGCCGGGTCCCGGGCGTCGTGGCAGAGAGCGGCGAGACGGCCCAGGCCGCCGAGCCGGTCGCGGTCTGACGGGCAGACCGGTGAACCTCGCCTTCGTCGAGAGCCCGGTCCAGCTCCTGAACGTCCTGGAGTGGGCCTACACAGAGGGAGGCGGCGGCCGTGTCGTCCCGGACGTCACCGTCGTCGTCCTCCCTCCGGTCGACCCGATGTCGCGCGGTCAGCTGCGCCGGATGGCGGAGCTGGCCCGCGACGAGGGCATCACCGTGCGCTGGCAGGAGGCGCGCGGCGACTCGGGCACCCCCCTGAAGTCGCTGCGCGCCCTCACCAGGCTCGTACGCAACGCCGACCACATCGTCATCGGGGACCCGTTCTCCCGTTACGTACAGCTCCTGCTCTCCCTGGTCCGGCCCCGCCGGCTCACCGTGGTCGACGACGGCACCGCCACCATGGAGTTCGTCGCCCTGCTGACCCGGGGCGAGCGCCTGGTGCGCTGGCACCGCCGCGGCGGCTCCGGCCCCCGCGACCTGGCCCTGGCCCCGGTCTCCGCCACCGCCCGCCGCCGCTTCACCCCGTCCGCGGCGCGCGAGGTCGAACTCTTCACCGCGATGCCGGTGATCCCGCCGCCGGGCATCACCCTCATCCCCAACACCTTCTCCTGGACCCGCTCCCGCTTCGGCCCGCCGCTGCTCACCAAGGGCGCGGACATGGTCGGCACCTCCCTGGTGGAGACGGGCGTGGTCGACCGCGGCCAGTACCTGGAGGCGGTGGCCGCCCTGGCCCGTACGCACGGCGCCACCCGCTACTTCGCCCACCGCCGCGAGGCCACCGAGAAGCTCCACGCACTGGAGGCCGCCACCGGCCTGGAGATCGTCCGCCCCGACCTCCCCCTGGAACTCATCGCCCGCCGCGGACCCATCGGCCGCAAGGTCCTGAGCTTCCCCTCCACGGTCGTCCACACCCTGCCCCTGGCCCTCGTCGGCACCGAGGTCAAGGTCGCGGTCTGCGACATCGCCCCGGAATGGCTCCGCGAAACGGCTTCCCCGAGAGCCCAGGGCTTCCTGGCGGGGGTCACGGAGACGGCCCGCGACGTCCAGCGGCTGGCGCCGTGGCGGGCTACGGCGGTGACGTCGGAGGCGTGAGCCGGCGGGGCAGGCCCGGCAGGGCATGACCTGCACGTCGTAGGAGGGATTCCACTTGTCCCGGTCAGGACGGTCATCCCCTCGGTCCGGGCCTGAGCGCCGAGTCAGGGTAGGGGGTGGGCCAGGGACATCCCCGATAGCTGGCGAGGGTGCCGCGAGGCGATCATCTAGGCATGCAGAAATGGGAATTGACTGACCGTCAAAATAGTGTTGCGACCGCCGCGACCACCACACCGACGCTTCTCGCGGGTCCGGCCCTGATGGCCGGATACGGCGTGGTGCGGCTGATCGGGCGGTCGGTCGGTGACTACGGGCCAGGGGTGTGGTGGTCGCTGGCTCACCTGCTCTTCCTGGCCGGAGTGCTCGCGTTCGTTCCGGTGTTCCTGCGCCTGCGGACGGAGGCCGGGGTGCGCGGCGGCAGACGGGCCGGCATCCGGGTGGCCGCCGGAGCCGGGCTGCTGGGGGCGGCCGCGGTGGCGGTCCAGGCGGCGATCGACCTGGTGGTCGGGTTCCTCGCGGCGGACAAGGAGGCGATGAGCGAGATGTTCGACAGGGTTCAGGGCGTGCCCGGTGCGATGCCGCTGGTGTACACGGTGGTGCCGACGCTGTTCTGGCTCGGGCTGCTGGCGCTCGTCACGCAGCTCGCGTTCTTCCGCCGGGGCGAGGTCCCGGGCCGGTCCCCGCTGCTGGTGCTTGCCGGGATCGTCATGATGGCCGTGAGTCTGGATCTGCTGGCCGCCGGAGCCCTGTGCGTCGGGCTGGCGCTGTATCCGGTGCGCCGGGGGCTGCGGGGCTGACGGAGCATCCGCAGGGCAAGGCGCATCGCACGTGTCGCCGGGCGGTGCCCGCGAAGCCTCGTCCGGGCCGGACAGCCCTCAGCGCCCGTCCATCACACGGCGCGCCACCTCGTCCCGTGTCTCCTTGAGTTCCGCCCGCAGCGCGGTACTCCGTGCGGTGTCCATGGTGACCGCCGCCGGCAGAGCGGCCGCGGTCAGCAGTCGGGCCCGGCGCAGGTGGGTCGGGGGGTGGGTGGAGTCGACACTGTGACCGCGCAGCGCGCTGCAGCGGCGCTGCCGTTCGTGCTCGCTCTCCGGAATCGAGTCCATGTGGGCGGCCAGACGTTCCCACAGGCCGCTCCAGGCTTCACTGCCCGTGGGAGCCCCGGCCCGGCGGGTCTGACGAGAGTTGGACTCGCGCAGCAGTGTGGCGGCGGCGGAGTCGGCGACCAGCAGCCGGTCCATCATGCCCACGGCGGCTTCCGTGGACCCGCACCGGGCGGCGAAGGTGTCGGCCAGGTACTCGCCGCGCTGGGTGGCGCGCAGGGACAGGTGGTCGAGGGTCATCAGGACGCCCGTGACCGCGGAACGGGGAAGCAGATAGAGGGCGTTGAGTGCGGCCTCCACGAGCGTGGGGTGCTCGACCGGGCTCAGCAGGTACCGCCAGGTGTCCAGGGAGCGGAGCGCGTTCCCGATGATCAGGCCGTGGCGGGTGTCGCCGTTGGCGTAGTGGCCGAGCTCATGTCCCAGCAGCGCGATCCGCTGCTCAGCGGTGAGGGTCTCCCAGAGGCCGAGACCGATGGACAGCAGCCGTCGACGGCGGAGGCCGTACGTGGACACGCTCGCGTTGTACTCAGCGGTGATCGAAACCGCGTGCACCCCGGTCGTCCCCATCGTCCCGGCGATCTCGTCGACCAGGGCGAACAGCTCGGGCGCGTCTGCCCGGCGCAGGACCGGTTCGTCCTCGGGCAGGCGTGCGAACCGGGGGCGCAACGACCAGGCGACGAGGAGGGACAGGGCGCCGAGGAGCGGGAGCGCGCTGCCCCAGCCGAGAACGACCAGCAGCAGTCCGCCGACGAGCAGGGCGGCGGTGGTGCCGTGGACTGCCAGTGCCAGCGCCAGGGCGAGGACACCTACCGCATCGCGCCGGGGGCGCAGGGTTCCGTCCGTCGTCACCTCGGCCAGCAGCGTCTCGCCGTGCTGCCGGGCCAGCCTGTGCCGCAGGACTTCCAGCCGGCCTGTCGGTGGCTCGGGCTGCCCCGGGTTCACATTCCAGTCGCAGGCGGCGCACCACGCCACGAACCTGTGGTCGGTCCGGATCTCCACCCCGCATTGCGGGCATGCTTGAACGTGCTGTTCCACCGTGTCGAGCACTGCTGAGGTCCCCTCGTCCCACGGCTCCGACCGGAGACCGCCCAGGTGTGCGGCGTACGTGCGTTCGTGTTCGCCGGTCACGTGCAGATTAGGCCGGGGGTTCGGCTCCGTACAGGAGGTTCCGGGGGTGGAAATCGGCAGAGTTTACCCGCCTCTATCTCATGTCACACATGTCGACGCCGTCTTTTGTTCCTCTATGTGGCTGAACTTTTGTTGATCTGTGGCCAGTTGGCGGGGTGAGGGGCCTACCCTTCAACGGGTGAACGAGTTGATGTCCCGCGAGTCCGATGCCGACCTGCCCGGCACGCTGTCCGAATCCCTGCGCGCCGAGCTCATCGCCTTCCGCCGTGATCTGCACATGCACCCCGAGCTCGGCAACCAGGAGTTCCGCACCACCGCGGCCATCAAGGCCCGGCTGGAGCAGGCGGGCCTCGAGCCGCGGGTGCTCGCCTCCGGGACGGGGCTCATGTGTGACGTCGGGACGCGGGGCGAGGGGACGCGCCCCATGCTGGCGCTGCGGGCCGACATCGACGCGCTGCCGATCCCGGACACCAAGGCGGGCGTCCCGTACCGCTCCACCGTGCCCGACCGGGCGCACGCCTGCGGGCACGACGTGCACACCACCACCGTCCTCGGCGCCGGCCTGGTGCTCGCCGGGCTCGACCGGCAGGGGCTGCTGCCCAACCCGGTGCGGCTGATCTTCCAGCCGGCCGAGGAGGTGCTGCCGGGCGGGGCGCCCGACGCGATCGAGTCCGGGGTGCTGGAGGGCGTCGGGCGGATCATCGGGGTGCACTGCGACCCCAAGGTCGACGTGGGCCGGATCGGGCTGCGGGTCGGCGCCATCACCTCCGCCTGCGACCGCCTGGAGCTGTCCCTGGACGGCCCCGGCGGCCACACCGCCCGCCCGCACCTGACCACGGACCTGGTCACCGCCGCCGCCAAGGTCGCCACCGAGGTGCCCGCGCTGCTGGCCCGCCGGGTCGACGCGCGGGCCGGGCTCGCGGTGACCTGGGGACGCCTGGAGACCGGACACGCGTGCAACGTGATTCCGCAACACGCCGAACTGTCGGGCACGGTTCGCTGCCTGGATCTGGAGGCGTGGCGCGACGCACCGGATCTGGTCCACGCCGCGATCGACGAGGTGGCGGGAATGTACGGCGCGAAGACGGTGATCAACTACATCCGGGGTGTCCCGCCCGTGGTGAACGACGCGGCGGCGATCGACCTGCTCGCGGGCGCGATGTCCGCCCGCCGCGGTTCGTATGCCGTCGAGGACACCGAACAGAGCCTGGGAGGCGAGGATTTCTCCTGGTATCTGGAGCATGTGCCGGGCGCGATGGCACGCCTCGGGGTGCGGACGCCGGGTGACGCACGCGGGCTGGACCTGCACCGTGGCAACTTCGACGCGGACGAGGAGGCGATCACCGTCGGGGTGGAGCTTTTCACCGCCTCCGCTCTGTTTGACGGCAACCATCCGTAACCGGACAGGTCACCCCTCGTTCGCGACGATCCGATAACGGCTGCCGTACAGGTCATTATCTGACATCTACGCGCGTTACGATCGCCGCGAAACCAGCGCCGGAAGAGGCGCTTCGGTCAGGTTTGAAGGAGCCTTCCCTTGCGCCGGGTATCCAAGATCACCGCCGCGTGTGCTGTCACCGCAGCGCTCGCGCTCACCGCCACCGCGTGCGGCAGTTCGTCCGACGAGGACACCAGCTCCGACTCGGGTCAGATGAAGATCGGCATGGCCTACGACGTCGGCGGCCGTGGCGACAACTCGTTCAACGACTCCGCCGCCCGCGGCCTGGACAAGGCCAAGGCCGAGTTCGACGCCCAGACGAAGGAGCTCACCGCCAAGAACGGTGAGACCCCCGCCGACCGCGAGCAGCGTCTGCAGTCGCTGGCCGAGGGTGGCTACAACCCGGTCATCGCCGTCGGCTTCGCGTACAAGGACGCGGTCGACAAGATCGCTCCCAATTACCCGAAGGTCAGCTTCGGCCTGGTCGACTCGGTCTCCGACGCGAAGAACGTCGCCTCGATCGTCTTCACCGAGGAGCAGGGCTCGTACCTCGCCGGTGTCGCGGCCGCGCTGAAGTCGAAGGACGGCAAGGTGGGCTTCATCGGTGGTGTGGACCTTCCGCTGATCAAGAAGTTCGCCGCCGGTTTCCAGCAGGGCGTCAAGGACACGAAGCCCTCGGCCACGGTGCAGATCCAGTACCTGTCCACCGGTTCGGACCTGTCCGGCTTCGGCAGCCCCGACAAGGGCAAGGCCGCCGCCAAGGGCATGCTCGACAAGGGCGTCGATGTCATCTTCGCCGCCGCGGGCGGTTCGGGTGCCGGTTCGATCGAGGCCGTCGCCGGCCAGAAGGGTGCCTGGTCCATCGGAGTCGACTCCGACCAGGCCCTGGACCCGGCGCTGTCCAAGTACAAGGACACGATCCTGACCTCGGTCGTCAAGAACGTCGACACCGGCGTCTTCGACCTGGTCAAGTCCGTCAAGGACGGCAAGCCGCTGACCGGCACGCAGACGTACTCCCTGGCCAAGGGCGGCGTCAGCCTGACCACCACGGGTGACCACCTCAAGGACATCCAGACCCAGCTCGACGAGGCGAAGAAGAAGATCGTCGACGGCCAGATCACGGTCAAGACCACGACCTGATCCGTCCCGTCGATCGGGGCCCGGACGAGCGGCTTCGGCCGCCCGACCGGGCCCCGATTCACGTACCCCCGTCACGGGGGTCACCGGCCCCGGTCCGCCATCTGTGATCAGGTGGCCAACGATTCGGCAGCGCTACGCGCGTAGCTCCGGCTCGGGCGCGGTACCTTTTTCCGCCCCCCGCTCACGCCTTCCCGTCTCCGTCCCACCGCCTCCGCCCTCCGCTCCTGCCAAGGAGAGTGCGCCATCAACGCGTCCAGCAGTCCTCATGCCGTGGAGCTTCGCGGCATCACCAAGCGGTTCCCCGGGGTCGTGGCCAACCACGACATCGACATCACCGTGCGCCGCGGCACCGTCCACGCTCTCGTCGGTGAGAACGGCGCCGGCAAGTCCACTCTGATGAAGATCCTTTACGGCATGCAGAAGCCGGACGAGGGCACCATCGCGGTGGACGGCGAACAGGCCACGTTCTCCAACCCGGGCGACGCCATCGACCGCGGTATCGGCATGGTGCATCAGCACTTCATGCTCGCCGACTACCTCACCGTCCTGGAGAACGTCGTACTCGGCTCCGAGAAGCTGTACGGCATCGGCGACCGGGCCCGCGCGAAGATCCGGGAGATCTCCGACGCCTACGGTCTCGGGGTCCGCCCGGACGCCATGGTCGAGGACCTCGGTGTCGCCGACCGCCAGCGTGTGGAGATCCTCAAGGTCCTCTACCGCGGCGCCCGCACCCTGATCCTCGACGAACCCACGGCCGTCCTCGTGCCGCAGGAGGTCGACGCGCTCTTCGACAACCTGCGCGAGCTCAAGGCCGAGGGCCTGACCGTCATCTTCATCTCGCACAAGCTGGGCGAGGTGCTGTCGGTGGCCGACGAGATCACCGTCATCCGGCGCGGTACGACCGTGGGCACCGCCGATCCGGAGCACACCTCGACCAAGCAGCTCGCCGAGCTGATGGTCGGCAGCGAACTGCCCTCGCCGGAGACCCGCGAGTCGACCGTCACCGACACGCCGATGCTCACCGTCGACGGACTGCGGCTGACCGCGACCGACCCGGACGGGGTGGTGCGCGCCGTGCTCGACGGCATCACCTTCACCATCCACAAGGGCGAGGTCCTCGGTATCGCCGGCGTCGAGGGCAACGGTCAGTCCGAACTCGTCGACGCCGTCATGGGCATGCGCACCCTCGACGCGGGCTCCCTCGCCCTGGACGGTGCGGACATCTCCCGTACGCCGACGCGCAAGCGCCGCGAGAACGGCATGGCCGTCATCCCCGAGGACCGCCACCGGCACGGACTGCTGCTGGAGGCCCCCCTCTGGGAGAACCGCATCCTCGGGCACGTCACCGAGCGCCCCAACAGCAAGGGCGCCTTCCTCGACCTCAAGGCGGCCCGCGCCGACACCGAGCGGATCGTGCGCGAGTACGACGTGCGCACCCCCGGCATCGAGGTCACCGCGGCCTCCCTCTCCGGCGGCAACCAGCAGAAGCTGATCGTCGGCCGCGAGATGAGCCACTCGCCCAAGCTCCTGATCGCCGCGCACCCCACCCGGGGCGTGGACGTCGGCGCGCAGGCCCAGATCTGGGACCAGATCCGCGAGGCGCGCCGCGAGGGGCTGGCGGTACTGCTGATCTCCGCCGACCTGGACGAGCTGATCGGGCTCTCCGACACCCTGCGCGTCATGTACCGCGGCCGGCTGGTCGCCGACGCCGACCCGGCTTCCGTCACCCCCGAGGAGCTCGGCTCGGCGATGACGGGCGCGGCCAGCGGGCACCTCGAAGCGCCGGAGGGCGACGGCGGATCCGCCGCCCCCGCCACGGACGACACCGACCCCCGGAACGGGGGAGAGGACCGATGAAGAAGATCGACAAGGAGCGGCTGCTCCTGGGGATCGCGGCCCCTGTACTCGCGATCGTGGTCGCCTTCCTGGTGACGGCACTCGTGCTCGCCGCCACCGGCAAGGAGCCCTTCAGCGCCTTCGGCATCATGTTCGACTACGGCCTGAAGTCGGACAGCCAGGTCTACATCCTGAACAAGGCGACGACGTACTACCTCGCGGGTCTCGCGGTGGCCGTCGGCTTCCGGATGAACCTCTTCAACATCGGCGTCGACGGCCAGTACCGCCTCGCCGCCTTCTTCGCGGCGGCGCTCGGCGGCGCGCTGACCCTTCCCGGCGCCCTCCAGATCCCGCTGATCATCCTCACCGCGATGATCGTCGGCGCGATGTGGGCCGGCATCGCCGGTGTCCTCAAGGTCACCCGGGGCGTCAGCGAGGTCGTCTCGACGATCATGCTGAACGCCATCGCGACCGCGATCATCGGCTACCTCCTCCAGCAGAACCGCCTCGGTCACCTCGACGAGGCAGGCACCAAGATCTCCACCAAGCCGCTGCCGGAGTCCTCGCACTTCTTCGAGTTCCCGACCACCCCGACGCCCATCTGGGGCTTCATCGTGGTCGCGATCGTCGCGGGCATCGCCTACTGGTTCACGCTCTCGCGCACCCGGTTCGGCTTCGACCTGCGCACCGTCGGCCAGTCCGGCTCCGCGGCCGAGGCCAGCGGCGTGAACGTCAAGAAGATGGTCGTCACCTCGATGCTCATCTCGGGTGCCGTGGCCGGCCTGATCGGCATGCCGACCCTGCTCAACGACAGCTACGAGTACAGCGGCGACTTCCCGGTCGGCATCGGCTTCACCGGCATCGCCATCGCCCTCCTCGGCCGCAACCACCCCATCGGCATCGCCCTCGGCGCACTGCTCTGGGGCTTCCTGGAACGCGGTACCGGCAAGCTGGAGTTCGAGGGGTACGACAAGGAGATCGTCGGCGTGATCCAGGGCGTCATCGTCCTGTGCGTCGTCATCGCCTACGAAGTCGTCCGCCGCTACGGACTCAAGCGCCAGCAGAGCAAGGTCGGCGCGGAACTCGCCGCACAGGCCGCCCGTAACTCCGACCAGCAGGAGGTGTCGGCGTGACCGTCACGGCGACTTCCACCCCGCCCCCCGCGGCCCCCAAGGTCTCCGGCGGCAAGGGCGGCCGCACCCGTCTCTCCTTCCCCGTCGTCCTGCTGATCATCGCGGGCGTCCTGCTCGCGCTGTCCGCGGTGCGCGCCATCACCGGCGCACAGGACGTCACCTCGGCCGGACAGATCAGCGCGGCCCTCGCGATGGCCGTGCCGATCGGCCTCGCCGGTCTCGGCGGCCTCTGGTCCGAACGCGCAGGCGTGGTCAACATCGGCCTCGAAGGCATGATGATCCTGGGCACCTTCTTCGGCGCCTGGGCCGGCTGGCAGACCAACCCCTGGCTCGGCGTCCTCGCCGGTGTCATCGGCGGCATGCTCGGCGGACTGCTGCACGCGGTCGCCACCGTCACCTTCGGCGTCGACCACATCATCTCCGGCATCGCCATCAACATCCTGGCGCTCGGCTTCACCACCTACTTCGCCAAGCTCTGGTTCAACTCCGGCGACGCGGCGGCCAAGGGCGGCTCACCGAAGCAGTCCCCGCCGGCCGACGAGATCACCTCGGTGACGATCCCGGGCCTCTCCGACTGGCTGCACAGCGTCGAGAAGCACCACTGGTTCTTCGTCTCCGACCTGGCCGGCGTCATCGGCGGTCTGGTCACCAACGTGTCCCTGCTGACGATCGTGGCCGCAGTCCTGTTCGTCGTGACCTTCTTCATCCTGTGGAAGACCGCCTTCGGCCTGCGGCTGCGCTCCTGCGGCGAGAACCCGGTGGCAGCCGAATCGCTCGGTGTGAACGTCTACACGTACAAGTACATCGCGGTGATCATCTCCGGCGGCATGGCCGGACTCGGCGGCGCCTTCCTCTCCCTGGTCACCTCGCACATCTACAACGAGGGACAGACCGGCGGCCGCGGATACATCGGTCTCGCCGCGATGATCTTCGGTAACTGGCGGCCCGGCGGACTCGCCATGGGCGCCGGCCTGTTCGGCTTCGCCGACGCGCTCCAGCTGCGCAACGGCGGCGAGTCCGTCCACGCGCTGCTCCTGCTGCTCGTGGTCGTCCTGGCCGGCATCGCCGCCTGGAAGCTCTACCGCAAGAGCTTCGTGCAGGGCGTCGTCAGCGCGGTCATCGCCGCCGCCGTACTGGTCTGGTACCTCGGTACGGACACCGTGCCCACCGAGTTCGTCAGCGCCACCCCGTACGTCGTCACGCTGCTCGTCCTCTCGCTCTCCGCGCAGCGGCTGCGGATGCCGAAGGCGGACGGCATGCGCTACCGCAAGGGCCAGGGCAAGTGACGCCCACCGCCGGCGCGGACGACGCCGCCGTGAAGGGGGCCGACTGGGACGCCCTGCGGGCCGCGGCCCGGGACGCCATGTCCCGGGCGTACGCGCCCTACTCCGGCTACCCGGTCGGCGTCGCCGCGCGCGTCGACGACGGCCGCACGATCGTCGGCTGCAACGTCGAGAACGCCTCGTACGGCATCGGGCTGTGCGCCGAGTGCGGACTGGTCTCCCAGCTCCACGCCACCGGCGGCGGCCGGCTGACCCACTTCACCTGTGTGGACGGTGCGGGCGAGGTCCTGGTGCCGTGCGGTCGGTGCCGGCAGCTGCTGTACGAGTTCGGCGGACCGGAACTCGTCCTGGAGACGCCGGACGGCTTCCGCACACTCGACGAGATGCTCCCGCAGGCGTTCGGGCCGTCGCACCTCGGCTAGCAACCCGCCGGGTGGGCCCGCACATGGGCCCGCCCGGCGTCTCTTTTCCCCTCTATGCGCGTAGAGTCAACGGGACTCATGCGTGCTCATGCGTACGTACGTACCGGCCGGAAGGACTCCAGACCATGGACGCCATCTCCGTCATCCGCACCAAGCGGGACCGAGGCGAGCTGACCCCCGAGCAGATCGACTGGGTCATCGACGCGTACACCCGCGGTGAGGTCGCCGACGAGCAGATGTCCGCGCTGGCCATGGCGATCCTGCTGAACGGCATGAACCGTACGGAGATCGCCCGCTGGACCGCCGCCATGATCGCCTCCGGCGAGCGGATGAACTTCGACGCGCTCTCCCGCCCCACCACCGACAAGCACTCCACCGGCGGCGTCGGCGACAAGATCACCCTGCCCCTCGCCCCGCTCGTCGCCGCCTGCGGCGCCGCCGTACCGCAGCTCAGCGGACGCGGCCTCGGCCACACAGGCGGCACGCTCGACAAGCTGGAGTCCATCCCCGGCTGGCGCGCGCACCTCTCCAACGCCGAGATGCTGAACGTCCTCGACACCACGGGCGCCGTCATCTGCGCGGCCGGCGACGGCCTCGCCCCCGCAGACAAGAAGCTGTACGCGCTCCGCGACGTCACCGGCACCGTCGAGGCCATCCCGCTGATCGCCAGCTCGATCATGTCCAAGAAGATCGCCGAGGGCACCGGCGCACTCGTCCTGGACGTCAAGGTCGGCTCCGGCGCCTTCATGAAGACCATCGAGGACGCCCGCGAACTGGCCTCCACCATGGTCGCGCTGGGTACCGACAGCGGCGTACGCACGGTCGCCCTGCTCACCGACATGGCCACCCCCCTCGGCCTCACCGCGGGCAACGCCCTGGAGGTCCGCGAGTCCGTGGAGGTCCTGGCGGGCGGCGGACCGAAGGACGTCATCGACCTCACCCTGGCCCTCGCCCGCGAAATGCTGGACGCGGCCGGACTGAAGGACGCCGACCCGGAGAAGGCCCTCGCGGACGGCTCCGCGATGGATGTCTGGCGCCGGATGATCTCCGCCCAGGGCGGCGACCCGGACGCCACGCTCCCCGTCGCCCGCGAACAGCACGTCGTGAAGGCCTCGTCCTCCGGCGTCCTGACCCGCCTGGACGCGTACGACATCGGCGTCGCCGCCTGGCGCCTCGGCGCGGGCCGTGCCCGCAAGGAGGACCCGGTCCAGGCCGGCGCGGGCATCGAACTGCACGCCAAGCCGGGCGACCGGGTGACGGCCGGGCAGCCGTTGCTGACGCTGCACACGGACACCCCGGAGAAGTTCGACTACGCGCTGAAGGCCCTGCCGGACGCGTACGACATCGCGCCGTCGGGCACGCCGTTCACCGCCACCCCTGTGGTGCGGGAACGTATCGCGTAACAGGCGCGCGCTCCGACGCGAACGGCCCGCCGGGACGGTGAGAACCGTCCCGGCGGGCCGCTGTCATGCGTACCGGAGCAGAGGCAGGTCCTACTTGCCGAAGTAGGCGTTGTAGATGGCCACCGAGGACGTGTTGCCCTTCTTGTCCGTGACCTTGGCCTTGAAGGAGAGCGACTTCCTCTTGGCCGGGTTCTTCACCGAGATGCTGCCCTTCTTGACCGCGGTCTTCTTCCAGGTCTTCCCGGCGTCATAACTGATGTACACCGTGAGCGACTTGAGGTTCTTCCCGGCGGCCGCTCCCTGCACCGTCACCGGCACGGCCACGGACTTCCCGGCCTTGGCCGTGCTGTCCAGCGCCACCTCGGGTGCGAAGCGGACCATGGAGACCGGCAGCGCGACGAGATCCTTGGTCCGGCCGGAGCGGAAGGTCCAGCTCGCGTCGATCCGGGTGGAGACCGAAGCGACGTCGGCGGCGCGCCGCACCGACGTGGTCAACCGGTAGTCGGCGGCCGCGGCGGGCACGGTGAGGGGTGTCTCGCCCGCCAGAGGGTCGGCGTTCTTGGCGAACACCTTGCCGTTGCGGTAGAGCACGGTCTTCACCGAGCTGTAGAGGGAGCCCCCGACGTTCCGGTGGCCGTCGGCGACCAGCGGCAGCGACCCGACGAGCGCGTTCTCCTCGCGGAAGACCCCGAAGTCGGCGCTGACGTAAGGCCCGAACACCGCGGTGTTCACGGTCTTCGTGTACGTCCTGCCCGCCTTGAGGGCCTGCGGGGAACCGATGGAGTACGAGGCGTCGGCCTGCGGGAAACCGTCCTCGTCGGGCGCACCGTTCTGGCCGAAGTCGAAGGCCCACCGCACCTTGTCGGCGGTGGAGACATAGGCGGTGGTGGTCGACGGAAGCTTCTGGGTGGTTGCGGTCGACCAGCCGCCGAACGAGCCGGGCAGTTCGCTCCACGCGGAGACGTCGCCGGTCTTGCCCTTGACGGACGAACCGGCGCGGACTGCGACCTTGGCCAGCTGCTTACTGCCGAAGGCGCGGTGGTAGCCGGTCGCCACCCGGGTCACCGGGCCGCCGAGCGCGATGTCGTACCGGGTCGCCGCACCCTTGGTCCAGGTGCCGTACCAGTGCTGGGAGAGCTGGACGCCGGTCGTCTTCGGACCGACGTGCGCGGTGCGCAGCTGCTTGAACGAGCTGAGCAGCCAGCCGTAGCCGTAGCTGTTGTCCCCGTTCTCGACCTGGAGGTCGGGCGAGGCGAGCACGGGCTTCGTACCGGTGGCCGGAAGGGTGATGTCCACCGGCTTGGCCAGGCGCGCGTCGAAGGTCACCGTGGTGTCTCCGGTGAGGTTCAGAGAGGGCTGAGCGAGCCAGTCGACGCCCTTCTCCAGGTCCTCCGGGTCGATGTACACGGCCGAGTTCAGTACGTACCCGCCCTTGGGGACGCGGAGCTTCGCCGTGCCGTTGACGACCTCGGGGGACTCCCACACGCCGTTCGCTGCGCCGCTGATGCCGTAGACGTCGCCCGTGGTGTACGGGGCCGGCTTGCCGTCACGCCCGATGGTCCTGAGCGTGAGGTCGTACGACTCGCGCTCGCGATCGACCGCGGCCGCGGTGCGGACGGTCTGCCCGCCGCCGGTCGCGACGACGTACGCGGAGTAGCCGCCGTCGGCCGTGCCGCCGAGCTTGGTGTTCACGGTCAGCGGCACCTCGGCGGTGCCGCCCGCCGGGACGGTCACGCCGGTGGCGCCGAGGGCGAAGAAGCCGGCCGGGGCCGGCTTGCCCGTCGGACCGGTGCCCTGGACGGTGAGCGCGAGCGTGACATCGGTCGTGCCGAGGTTGCGGTACGACACCTTCTTGCTGACCGGCACGTCATCGGTGTGCGGCCACTGCTGGATGCCGAAGCTCAGCGAGACCGGGTCGGCGACGACGGACTGGGCGATCGCCCGGTCGACGGCGATCCGGCCCGAGCCCTGCTCGAAGGGGGTGTACTTCCCCGGCTTCGTGGAGGCCGTGAGCGCGCCCTTGAGCTCGGTGTACTTCCACGAGGGGTGCTGCTGCTTGAGGAGCGCCGCGGCGCCCGCGACGTGCGGGGTCGCCATCGACGTACCGGAGATCGTCAGATACCCCGCCGGGCTCTGGCCGACTTCCTGGTCGATGACGGAGCCGGGTGAGGCGGCCGCCGTGATGTCCACGCCGGGAGCGGTGACATCGGGCTTGATCGCGCCGTCGCCGACCCGGGGGCCCCGGCTGGAGAAGTCCGCCAGCAGGTCCTTGTCGTCGACCGCGCCGACGGTCAGTGCGGAGTCCGCGCTGCCGGGGGAGCCGACCGTGCCGGCCCCGGAGCCCTCGTTGCCCGCCGCGATGGCGAAGAGCACGCCGCTGTCGGCGGAGAGCTTGTTGACCGCCGCCTCCAGCGGGTCGATTCCCGGGGTGTCGGTGCCGCCGAGGCTCAGGTTGATGACGTCGGCGCCCTGGGCGACCGCCCACTCCATGCCGGCCAGGATGCCGGAGTCGTCGCCGAAGCCGTCGTCGTCGAGCACCTTGCCCTCGAGGAGCTTGGCGTCGGGGGCCACGCCCTTGAACTTCCCGCCCGACTTCGCGCCGGTACCGGCCGCGATCGAGGAGACATGGGTGCCGTGGCCGAAACGGTCCTTCGTGTCGGGCGAAGCGGAGAAGTTCTTCGACGTGAGGATCTGGCCATCGAGGTCCGGATGGGTGGCGTCCGCGCCGGTGTCCAGGACGGCGATCTTGACGCCCTTGCCGGTGTAGCCCGCCTTCCAGGCGGTCGGGGCGCCGATCTGCGGGACGCTCGTGTCGAGGCTCGCCCGGCGCACGCCGTCCAGCCACACGCGGTCGACTCCGGCTGCCGTGGTCCGCTGGGCGCTGCCCGACGGCTTGCTGGTCAGCGCCTGCCAGATGGACCGGGCGTCTTCCCGCGGGGTGGCCACGGACTGGGCGTTCAGCGACTTCAGCACGGGCCCGACGCGGGTGGCGCCCGCGTCGCGTACCTCGGCCTTCGCGGTCGTGGCCGCGGCACCCCGGTAGGAGACGATCAGTTTCAGGCCCGACTCCTGTGCCCTGCGGTTCTCCGCCCGGCTCAGCTCCGTGACGTCGAACAGCCGGCGGTCCAGCTTTCCGGAAGCGATCAGCCGGTGTGCGTCGGCCGGGACGAGCAGGGTGTGCCCGTCGTGTATCTGCCGCTGCACGGGTATGTGCTCGCGCCCCGCCGCGGGACGGAAGCCCACGACCCGGCCCTTGGCGTCCACCGTGACGCGGTCGCCGGTGATGAGCGTCAGCTGATGCCGTGCGCCGGACAAGCTGTCGGCCGGCTGCGACGGGCTGTTGTCGCGGGCCATGGCCGGGGTGGTCAACCCGGCCGCGAGCGCCACGGCCGCCGCTGTGGCGACGGTTGAAACACACGCTCTTCTCACGTGTCTGCGCAACTCTCCCCCTGGAGAATCAGGCGGCCCCCGAGGGGGGCCGGTGGGCAGTCGGCGCCGATGCGTGCACCGGCGCCGGCTGTTTCACCCGTCTAGAGGGGGATCTGATCGAATGGGTTCACAGCAGGCACACAGATGGCCGGAGTTGGCGGATCTTCATCGGCTGTCGGTCGAATGCCGGTCGGCTGTCAGTCGTCTGGCGGTCGGTCCTGCGAGACGGGGGAGCGGCCCGTAACGAGGTGGCCGGATAGGTTCATGGGCAGCTCGGGGGCGCAGGGGCGCCCCCGACGAGGAGCCGGACAAGAAGGGCACGCGCGTCCGGCGGAAGCGGGGAACGGCGGGGCGATGAGTTTCGGCCGTAAAACCGGTCTCCCTGGTATGGATCCCCTGTCGCCTGCCGTACTAGTGCTCTCCGGACGCGTCACCCGGGCCGGTACGCCACGCCTCTGCGCGGACTTGGAGGCGATACTGGCCACATCGGACGCGACGGTGGTGGACTGCGACGTCGGCGGCATCGTCGAGCCGGACCTGGCCTCGGTGGAGGCGATCGCCCGCCTGTCGCTGGTCGCGCGCAGGGCGGGCGGCAGACGGCTCCGGCTGCGCGCGACACCGCCCGAACTCCGGCTGCTGCTCGATCTGCTGGGGTTGGGCGACGTGGTGGACCTGGACGACGGGTCGGCGACGGTGGATGCCGGCCGGATGCCGGGCCCCTGACCGAGTCGGCCGCCACCGCCCCCGGATCAGTCGGAGACCGAGTAGTCGCAGGCCACCGCGGTGACCACGCTCTGTCTTCCGCCGGTGCTCGTGTGCTCCGGGGGCAGGGCGACGGCCGACGGGGACGGGGGCGGCGTCATGCGGGATTTCGCGGCCCGCACCGCCGCCGCGCAGCCGGACTCCGGCTGCGGCCCCGGCTCCGCGCCGGAGGGCGGCGGCGAGACAGGGCCCGGCCCCGCCGTCGCCGCCGGCTCACCGAGCCACTGCGTGACACCCCACCCGGCGACCGCGAGAACCACCCACCCCGCGACGATCCCCCGCACCAGCCGCGGCCTCACGCGGCATCGGCGTCCAGATGATCAGGCAGCCCGAACAGCGGGAACCAGCGCGGGGTGTCCAGGAAGCAGTGCATCCCCGTGATCGCACCGTCCGAGATGTCGATGACCTGCACCGCCCACGGAACGAATCCCGGCCCGTCCGGGTTCGGCTTGTAGTGCGCGAACGCCGGGGTGCCGTTCGCCGAGGTGGCAACCAGCCGGGAGCCCTCGCAGGCCGCGCCGATGGACGTCATGAAACCTGCGATGTCGTCGTGCCCCTGCAGCCAGAGGTCGAACGGCGGCATGGTCATCACGGCGTCCTCATGGAGGAGCGCGGTCAGCGCCTTCATGTCGTAGCCCTCGAACGCCGCCACATACCGCTCCAGGAGCTTGCGCTGCTCCTCGTCGAGCGGGTCCGCCGCATCGGCGGTGGCATCGCCCTGGTGATCGGTCAGAGTCGCCCGGGCCCGCTGGAGGGCGCTGTTGACCGAGGCGACCGAGGTGTCGAGCAGCTCGGCGACCTCGCTCGCCTTCCACGCGAGCACCTCGCGCAGGATCAGTACCGCCCGCTGCTTCGGCGGCAGATGCTGGAGCGCGGCAACGAACGCGAGCCGCACCGACTCACGCGCGACGGCGGCCTCCGCCGGGTCCTCGACCGACGGCAGGATCCGCCCGTCAGGCATCGGCTCCAGCCAGGTGTTCTCCGGCAGCGGATTGAGCGCGGCCTGCGCGAGCGGCGTCGGGCCGGACAGGTCGACCGGCCTGGCCCGCTTGTTGCCCGCGGTCAGCATGTCGAGACAGACGTTCGTCGCGATGCGGTAGAGCCAGGACCGCAGCGACGAACGCCCCTCGAACTTCTCGATGTTGCGCCACGCGCGCACCAGGGTGTCCTGGACCGCGTCCTCCGCCTCGAAGGCCGAGCCGAGCATCCGGTAGCAGTAGCCGGTCAGCTCGACCCGGTGTCCCTCCAGACGGCTGTCGATATCGGTCGTCGTCGCCGTCAGATCACTCATCGCTTCACTTCACCCCTGTTGCGCTGTGACACCGCTCACTCCAGCACTTCGGAAGCTACCGCAGGGCACTGACAACGGGGGCAGGAAGAGCAGAAGCGGTCACGTCCCGAGCTTGCGCCCGTACACGTACACGTCGTCGCCGTTCTTCAACAGGTTCCAGTACGACTTCGCGTCGGCGGTGCGCATGTTGACGCAACCGTGCGAGCCCGGCGGGTTCCACATCTTCACGCCCACCGCGTGGAAGGCCTGACCGCCGTCGAAGAACTGGGAGTACGGCATCGCGACGTTGTAGATCGTCGAGACGTGGTTCTTGTGCTTCCAGTAGATCTTCTTCGCCCCGGTCCGGGTCTCGTACCCGTCCCGCCCGGTCCGCACCGGCACCGGCCCGAACTTCAGCTTGCTGCCGTCCTGGATCCAGGTGATCTGCCGGGTGAGGTCCACGCACGCGATGCGCCCCTTGTTCGTGGGGCACTTCTTGGCCTTGTTCGGGTTCTTCCCGGCCGCCTTCTGCGCGGTGAGCGTCTGCATGGTGCGCCAGGTGATGGGCCCCGCGTAACCGAGGGTGGGGGTGACCCCGTACGTGCTCTGGAACGACCGGATCGCCTTGCAGTCGGCGGCCGACTGCTTGCCGTCCACCTTCCGGTGCAGGTACTTCTCGACCTGCTTCTGGTACGGACCCTTGGACGCCGTGCACGACGCCGCCTGGGCGGTGCCGCCGGTGCCGAGCACGAACGCCGGTATCGCGGTCAGACCGGCGACGGCCAGCGCCAGCCCGCGCCGTGCCCGTACGCTCCGCATGTTCCCCGTGACTCTCATGTGAACCCCAACTCCCCTTCGCGCGCAGTGCGGTGCTTCCGCCTGCTAGACGCGCGTCGGGGAGTGGATGGTTGTGCGGCGAATGTCTCAGTTCTGTACAGCTCAGTCCTGCGCGTCGCAGTCCTGCGCGTCTCAGTCCCGTACGGCTCGGTTCTGCACGGCTCAGCTCTGCATGGAGACCACTGTGCTCGGCCGCAGTCGCTCGGCACGTGCCGCCCGCGACCCGTACAGCGTGATCGAGACGACACCGAGGACCGCGACCAGCCCCAGCGTGACCGTGCCCGCCCAGCCGCCGGCGTGGAAGGCGACCGCACCGAGCGTGCCGCCCGCGCTGGAGCCCAGGTAGTACGCCGACTGGTAGAGCGCCGAAGCCTGGGCGCGGCCCTTGGTCGCCGTACGGCTCACGGAGGACGAGGCGACCGCGTGCCCGGCGAAGAACCCGGCCGTGATCAGGACCAGGCCGAGGAGCACGGCGGCCAGCTGGTCGGCGAGCGAGAGCAGCAGACCGGCGGCCGTGGTGGAGACGGCGAGGTACAGCGCGCCCCGGCGCCCCAGCCGGGCGACGAGCTTGCCCGCGGCCGCGGAGGAGACCGTACCGACCAGGTAGACGAGGAAGATGGACCCGACGACACCCTGCGGGAGGCTGAACGGCGCCTCGATGAGCCGGTAGCCGATCACCGTGTAGACCGCACCGAACACCGTCATGAACAGCGCGCCGATCGCGTACAGCCGACGCAGCAGCGGATCGGCGAGGTGCCCGCCGACGGTCTTGGCGAGGGCCCTCGGGTTCAGCGAACCGGGGGTGAAGTGCCGGGCCCGCGGGATCATGATGTGGAAGACGACGGCGCAGGCCACGGCCAGCAGCCCGACCGCGCCGAGCGCCGCCCGCCAGCCCCACGCCTGGGCGATCCAGCCGGTGAGGATACGACCGCTCATCCCGCCGATGCTGTTGCCGGCCACGAACAGCCCGATCGCGGCGACGAGCGCCTTCGGCCGGACCTCCTCCGCCAGATACGCCATCGCGGAGGCGGGCAGACCGGCGAGCGCGGCGCCCTGGAGGGCACGCAGCGCGATCAGCCAGCCGAGCGAGGGAGCGAACGGCACGAACAGCCCGACGACCACGGCCACCGCCAGCGAGGCGGTCATCATCTGCCGCCGCCCGAACCGCTCGGACAGCGCGCTCATCGGCAGCACACACAGCGCAAGCGCACCCGTCGCGGCGGACACCGTCCAGCTCGCCTGCCCGGCCGTGGCGCCGAAGGACGCGGAGACGGCGGGCAGCAGGGCCTGGGTGGAGTAGAGGAGTGCGAACGTCGCGACACCGGCGGCGAAGAGCGCGAAGCTCATCCGGCGATAGCCGGGGCGTCCGGGCTCGAGCCGGTCTGCTGCGACGGCGGGTACGGGGGACGACTGGGTCGAGGCGGCCACGGTGAGGGTGGACGCCCCGGTACTGGCAGGAGGCATGCCACGAACGTAGGCCTGTCACCTTTCATGCGTCCAATGCACAAACACGCAATAATCAATCCCATGGCGCATCAGCACAGCTCACAGCCTCGACTGTCACCAAGCAGTTACGAAGAAGACATTCGCGCGGTACTCGCGCCACGCCTCGCGTACTTCGAGGCGGTCGCCCGCCACGAGCACGTGACCCGTGCCGCGCACGAGCTGGGCGTCCCGCAGTCCACACTCTCGCGGGCGATGGTCCGACTGGAACAGGACCTGGGCGTGGCGCTGTTCGCCCGCAAGGGCCGCACCGTCTCCCTCACTCCGGCGGGCCGCACCTTCCTCGGCTCCGCGGAACGGGCACTGGAGGAGGTGGAGAAGGCGGCCGACTCGGTACGCGCCGACGCCGACCCCACCTCCGGCAAGGTCGCCTTCGGCTTCCTCCACACGATGGGCTCGGAAACGGTCCCCGCCCTCATCCGCGCCTTCCGCGTCGACCACCCACGGGTCCGCTTCCAGCTCGTCCAGAACTACGGCGAGGCCATGATCGAACGCCTCCGCGCGGGCGGCCTCGACCTCTGCCTCACCTCACCGGTCCCGGACGCCCCGGACCTCGTGGCCCGCCGCCTGGACGAACAGCGACTGCGCCTGGTCGTCCCCGAGGACCACCGCCTGGCCACCCGCCGCCGCATCCGCCTGGCGGAGGCCGCCGACGAAACCTTCGTCACCCTGGAACCCGGCTACGGCCTCCGCCGCATCACGGACGACCTCTGCACGGAGGCGGGCTTCGTCCCGCGCGTCGCGTTCGAGGGCGAGGAGGCGGAAACCCTGCGCGGCCTGGTCGCGGCGGGCCTGGGCGTGGCCCTGCTCCCGCCCCCGGCGGTGGCACGCCCGGGGGTCGTGGAGCTGACGGTGACGGCACCGCGGGCTGCTCGGGAGATCGGGGTGGCCTGGCTGGACGGGCACCCGGACACCCCGCCGGTGGCGGCGTTCAAGAAGTTCCTGCTGTCGCGGCGGGGGAACCTGCTGCCGGACTGAGGGGGTCAGGCGGTGGGGGCGGTGGCGGACGCGTACGCGGTGAAGTCCGACCAGGCGGTGGCGGAGACGGTGAAAGGGCGGCGGGCGGTGTCCTTGGAGTCGCGGACGTGCACGGCCTGCGTATGCAGGGCGATCTCGATGCAGTTGTCGCCGCCGCTGCCGCTGTAACTGCTCTTGAACCAGGCCAGTTCGGTACTCATAGCGCTCCTAGCATCTGCTTCAGCAGGCCCGCCGAGGCCTCGTGACTCAGCGCCTGTGAGCGCATCCTGCCATAGCGCTGGAGCATGGCACTGACCACTTTCGGGTCAGTGAGAAGAGTGCTGCTGTCATGGCCTTCGACGTAGCCGAACCAGCTGTTCGAGGGGGTCTCGGCGAGGTACATCTGCCCGTCGATGCCGGAGTGATCCGGCTGCCTGAGCGGCATGACGAGTACCTCGACGTTGCGGCGTCCGCCCTGTGTCAACAGGTTGTCGATGAGCGTGGACGTGACCTGAGTACC
This sequence comes from Streptomyces sp. NPDC087901, assembly GCF_044742205.1. Taxonomy (NCBI): domain Bacteria; kingdom Bacillati; phylum Actinomycetota; class Actinomycetes; order Kitasatosporales; family Streptomycetaceae; genus Streptomyces; species Streptomyces sp. NPDC087901. The sequence goes on along the minus strand of NZ_JBIUUC010000003.1, from coordinate 281,700 downwards.
CCCTAACTGGCGCTCGATGACGGCTTGTTCGATGAGGAACGAGAATGAGGTGTTGGGACGTTCGGGCAGGAGTTCCTGTCGCGCCAGGCGCGCGGCCACCTGCTGCTCGAACTGATCCTCCGCGAGCGGTGGGAGCCGCCGGTCGAAGACGGCCCGGATATAACCCTCGGTCTGGAGCAGCCCCGGGACCCCGCGGCACTCGTACGCGTACAGCGTGATCGCTTCCTCCTCGATCCCCGCCCACTGCTGGAACCAGGAGGCCAGACCCGCCCTCCTCCGCAGACTTCGCGCGGCAGCGGCGAGGACCTTGCCCGCTACTGCCCCCAAGGCCTCGGATGCGCGCTCCGGGAGGCTCGCAGGCGGGAATCTCTTGCCCTGCTCGATCTTGGCGATGTAAGCGGGCGAGTACTGCACACGGGGCGCGAAATCCTCCTGGGTGAGGCCGGCGGCCTCGCGCAGAGCTTTCAGGACCGCCCCGAATGTCCTCAGGCTGTCGGACAGCTCGGATTCGCTGTTCGCCGTGGCGCCCTCGTGGTCTGCCGTCATCGCCGCCCGTCTTCCCCACATCGATCAACTAGACGATGATCACGGACGGTTACCCACCCCGTCCAGAGCGTCAACCCGTACAGGCGGATCTGTATGGGCGTCGTTCCTGCTGGAGCAAGGGGCGAGGCGGAACGCTTGGCACATGACAGCACTTCAATCCCAACCTCCGGTAACTGTAAGTGTGTTCGTCCAGAGGTGTTCCGCCACCCGCCTGGGCGCGACCCTCGCGCGGCGCCTCGCCGTATGGAAGCTCGACGTCTGGGGGATCCAGTACAGCAGCCCGCTCTCCGACACCGTGGCCCTCCTCGTCGCGGAGCTCGCGGCGAACTCGGTCCTGCACGGACGTGTACCGGGGCGCGACTTCGAGCTGCGGCTCTCGTACGCCTACAGGACCGGGGTCGTACGCGTCGAGATCTCCGACACCCACGAGGCCCGCCCGGACCCCGCCCCCGTGTCGCGACCCGACGCGGAGGCCGACGGCGGCCGGGGCCTCCTCATCGTCGAGGCGATCGCCGCCCGCTGGGGCGTGAGCGATCGGCTCGGGCCGGGCAAGGCCGTGTGGGCGGAGACGGAACCGGTTGCCCGGTGAGGAGCCGAGTGGGTCCGGGTCCGACATCGTCAGGAGAGCGGCTCGTGGTTGGCCCGGACGACCTTGCACGGGTGGCGGGACTCGCAGCTCGACCAGCGGCCGCTCGTCGCCTCGTTCGTCGCCGCAGCGGTTCCCGCGAGCCGGTCGCAGTCGGACGCGGCGTCGGATCAGGGGCCGGGCCTATCCCTGGGCGGTGATGTCGGATAATCGCCGTTCCGTTCGGTCGACGCCGGCCGATGGAACCACTACTGCTTCGTCTTCGAGCCCCGGGACGGACTGGCCCACCGGTCCCGCGAGGACATGGACACGGCCCGCGGGCACCGCATGATCTCCGGCGAGGCTCGGAAGAGGCATCCTGGCGGGTGGCACGAGAACCCGATGTGGGTATCCTGCTCCGGGAGTTGGGTGGCTAGGGCACGTAGATGCAGTGGCAGCCGGGGGACGACATGGTGCGCTTGATCAGGACGATCGTTCCGGTGTTTGCTCTGATCGCGGTGACGGCCGGGTGTTCCTCCGACGCCGGCAAGAGCGAGCAGCGGCTGACCGAGCAGCGCGAGAGTTACTGCACCCAGCTCGGGGCGTGGCAGGACGCGCGGGCAGAAGAGGCGGACGCTGAGGCGGAGGGCTCGGGCGCGGAAGCGGATGGGGCATCGGGGTACGACATGGTCGGGGCCGTCGCCGATGACGCCTTCCTTGCGATGGAGCCGCTCCGGGATGAGCCCGTCGGGGGAGGGCGCACCCTGGCGGAGGCCACGGTGGCGGCGATGAAGAGCAGTGATGTCGAGGCAGGCGGGCTCATCGTGCAGTACTGCCAGGACAACGGCTTCGAGACTCAGGTCGGTTGAGCCGGGTCGGGGATCTCCGGCCCGGGCCTGCCTCTGCGCCTCACCCCCGCAACGACTTCCCGAACCACGCCGCCAACGGCATCCGCAGTCCCAGCGGCGGCGGGGCCGCCAACGCGTCGGCCACCGGGCGTGCGTACCCCCGGCCGAAGAGCGAGCCGCGGATGACGTCCGCTGCCAGGGCGGGGACTTCGATGCGGGAGCCGGCGTCGGCGCTGCGTTCCGCCGCCCCGGACGCCGGCTGTCCGCGTCGGCTTCACGGCCTGCTGAACGTCACCTCCTTGGAGTCCTTGTCACGCTCGAAGTTGCCGGCGAAGCCCCAGTTCTTCCAGCCGCCGTCGCCGTTGTTGATGATCGTTCCGTCCTTGACGGCGAACACGTCGACACCGTCCACCACTGCGAGGTGTTCGAGGCCGGATACCGCGGAGAAGGACATCTCGTCGAAGTTCTTCACCGCGATGATGTTCGTGCCGGGGAAACTGCGGCTGTACTCCTCGACAAGCGACTGGTTCAGCTCGGCATCGCCTCCGGGCGCCTTGCCGCTGTAGTCGGTGCCGGGGTACGGCCCGTCGTCCGTGTTCGTGTACTTCGGTGCCCCGTCGTCGAAGTCGACCGATTCCGTACCGGTGGCGAGGGCGTCGGCGTCCAGGTCGGCGGGTTCCGGCTGCCGGAAGGTGGCATCCGTGCCGTCGCGGGTGACGTCGCCGTAGTACGCCCAGTTGGTGTAGCCGCCGTCGCCGTCGTTGCTGAACGTGCCCTTGTCGAAGACGTAGACGTCGAACACGGCCCGGCCCGAGGCGATGGTGTCCTGGGATTCGTCGGAGTGGTACTCGTTGGAGTTCAGCCGGTATCTGCTGTGGTCGATGAGCGTTTCCGGCTTGTCGGCCCAGTGCGAGGGCTGTTCCGAGTGCATCGCGACCACGTTGTAGTCGGGGTAGCAACGGCGCATGTCGTTCACGAGCATCCGGACCGCCTGCGTCGAACCCTCGTTGTCCAGCGGGGAGTACGTGTCGTAGTACCGGCTCCGGTCGGGCGGTTCCTGGCCCTCGATCTGGCAGCCCTCGTCGCCGGGCTTCCAGTCCTTCTTCCGCTTCGGGCGGGGAGGCTCTCCGAACGTGACGGTGCGGCGGTCCTCGCTGACCTCGAACACGCCCTTGAACGCACGGTTCTTCCAGCCGAGGTCTGCGTCGTCCGCCCAGGTGAACTTCCCCTTCCTGAACGCGTAGACGCGGTATGTCGTGCCGCTGATCTCGACGGTCTGGATCATCGCCGCGCCGTCCATCTGCTGCAGATTGCCCTCGTGCGGCTGCGCGATGACGATGTTGTAGTCGGGGAGGCAGTAGGAGAGGTCGTCGAGTGCCAGCTTGACCCGCTTCTCCTTGTTCTTCTCGTTGCTGATCTTCTCCACGACGAAGTTGACCAGGTATGAATAGCCCCAGGCGGCCGCCGTGCCGACGGCCCCGCTGCCCGGTACGGAGACCGACGAGTGCGAGGACCGTTCCCGTGGCTCGAAGCACAGGCTGGGGAGTGCGTTGTCCTCGGTGTCTTCGGACTTGTCCACGGTTTCGCTGTGGGGTTCGTCGCCCGGGCCGCCGTGGATGTCACCGGGCAACCCGCCGCGCTCACCCGGCTGCGCGCCGGGGGCATCGGCCGGTGCGAAGGATTCGGCGGGGGCGGGCTGCCCGCTGCCTGCGACATCGTTGTCATCGACGACATCGTTGTCATCTTCGCAAGAGGCGCTCCCTCCGAACTCCAGGACGCGGCAGACCTGCTGCTGTGCCGTGTCGGCCATGTCGCCCCCGAGGGACGTGGCAAGGAGTGCGCCGACCACGGCGGCCGACACCGTCACCATCGCCACGTAGTCGATCGCCGACTGTCCCGCGCTCGTGCGCGGGTCCCGGCACGTTCGTTCGCTGCTGTGCACGTCTCACCTCGTCATGGCTCGCTCGGATCGCGTCACCGGGAGCCGTGCGGCTGCCGGGTGTGAACCGTAGCGAGCGTGGCGGGGCCTACGGACAGTGCCCAAAGGCCCAGACCAGGACCTAAATCGGGAGGGCGGACCTCGTGGGACCGCCCGTGTGGACGGTGAGTTCGGTGCCCCCCGCCGTCGGAGCGATCCGCCTCAACCTCGCAGTGACTTCCCGAACCCCGCAGCCAACGGCATCCGCAGTCCCAGCGGCGGCGGGGCCGCCAACGCGTCGGCCACCGGGCGTGCGTACCCGCGGCCGAAGAGCGAGCCGCGGATGAAGTCCGCTGCCAGGGCGGAGACTTCGGCGTTGTGCTGGCGTAGCGCGTGGCCGTCCGAGTGGACCTCGAAGCGGCAGGTGTCGCGGTTGGACTTCTTGGCGCGTTCGGCCAGGCGGAAGGAGAGTTCGGGGTCGCAGCGGGCGTCGTTCGTGCCGTGGACCAGCAGGACCTGACGGCCGACCAGGTGCTTGACCGGTTCCGGTTCGGCGTCCGGGTCGCCCGGCAGCCAGGGGGCCATCGCGAGGACCGAGGTGACTGCGGGGTGGCCGCCCGCGCGGAGGGCCGCGCGGCCGCCCATGCCGTGGCCGGCCAGGCAGACCGGGATGTCGCCGTAGCGGCGTACGACCTCGTCCACCGCCCATTCGGCGTCCGCCGCGAGGTGTGCGTCCGTGGTGTTCCAGCCGCGGCAGCGGTAGTGCACGACGTGGGCGGCAAGGCCGTCGTCGCCGCCGGCCCGGGCCAGGAACCGGGCCAGGGGGAGCCGAAGGGCGTAGGAGAGAGGGGAGGGGCGACGGTACGAGTACGGCTCGCCGTCCGGGAGCAGCAGGACCACGCCGCTGACCGTGGTGGATGCTCCGGCCGTGCTGACGGCCCGTCCCAGCCTTGCAGCAGGCAGGGGAAGTGCGCGCTGTGCCATGACGCAACAGTGTCAGAAGGGAAGGTGTACGCCACCCGTATTCGCGGTCTCTGTTACGTATCGCCGAGCGGCGCTCTACGCGCGTAGGCGCTAGAGTGCGCAGATGATGAGCCCGACCCTCAATGTGCCCGGCCAGGATCAGATCCGGCGTGCCCCCAAGGTCCTTCTCCACGACCACCTCGATGGCGGCCTGCGCCCCGGGACGATCGTCGACCTCGCTGCGGCGAACGGATACGACGGACTTCCGGAGACCGATCCCGACAAGCTCGGTATCTGGTTCAGAGAAGCCGCCGACTCCGGTTCACTGGAGCGCTATCTGGAGACGTTCGCCCATACCTGCGCCGTCATGCAGACCCGTGACGCGCTGGTCAGGGTCGCCGCGGAGTGCGCCGAGGACCTCGCGGCGGACGGTGTCGTCTACGCCGAGATCCGGTACGCGCCCGAGCAGCACCTGGAAGCCGGCCTGAGCCTCGAAGAGGTCGTCGAGGCGGTCAACGAGGGCTTCCGCGAAGGTGAGCGCCGGGCGCGCCAGGACGGCAACCGGATCAGGGTGGGCGCGCTGCTCACCGCGATGCGGCACGCCGCTCGGTCGCTGGAGATCGCCGAACTGGCCAACCGCTACCGCGAGCAGGGCGTCGTCGGCTTCGACATCGCGGGCGCGGAGGCGGGCTTCCCGCCCACCCGGCACCTCGACGCCTTCGAGTACCTCAAGCGCGAGAACAACCACTTCACCATCCACGCGGGCGAGGCCTTCGGCCTGCCGTCGATCTGGCAGGCCATCCAGTGGTGCGGTGCCGACCGGCTCGGTCACGGTGTCCGGATCATCGACGACATCGAGGTCGCGGAGGACGGCAGTGTGAAGCTCGGCCGCCTGGCCTCCTACGTACGGGACAAGCGCATCCCGCTGGAGCTCTGCCCGACCTCCAACCTGCAGACCGGTGCCGCGGCCTCGTACGCCGAGCACCCCATCGGGCTGCTGCGCAAGCTCCACTTCCGGGCCACCGTGAACACGGACAACCGGCTGATGAGCGGTACGAGCATGAGCCAGGAATTCGAGAAACTGACCGAGACCTTCGGATACACGCTCGAAGACATGCAGTGGTTCACCGTCAATGCGATGAAATCAGCATTCATTCCTTTCGATGAACGTCTGGCGATGATCAGCGACGTCATCAAGCCCGGATATGCCGAGCTGAAGTCCGAATGGCTCTTCGAGCAGACCGCTGCGACCAGCGTCTCTACCTCGGTCGGCGGCTGAACGACCGCCTTCGGAAAACGGCCGGGAGCGTGTTTCCCGGCCGTTTTCCGCGTCTTTCGATGTTTGCGGGACGGGCAGTGGGCTGACTACCTTGCAGAGCCGCTCACATCCCCCTCCCCAAGGATGAATTTCACATGAAGCAGTCTGCTGCCAGGACTCTCGGCGTCGCCGCTCTCGGTGCCGCTTTCGCCGCTGCCGCCGCCGGTACCGCGTCGGCCTCCGCGCTGCCTCTGGACGCCGCGACCAGCGCCCTGCCCGTCGCCGGCGCACTGGCGAACGCCACCTCGACCCTGCCGGTCCAGGACACCGTCACCGAGCTCCTCGGCACCAGCCAGACCAAGGTCCTCGGCGACGTCACCGCCCCGGCCAAGGGCCTCCTCGGCGGTATGCCCGCCGGTGGTCTGACGACGAGCGGTCTGTCCGCCAACGGTCTGCCGCTCGGCCGCTGACGCACCGGCTCCACACCTGCCTGTGGGCGGGCACCCGGTATCGGGTGCCCGCCCACAGGTGTGCGTACGAGAACTACCAGGCGGTCGCGGTGGACGACGCCTTCTCCTCGGGGAGCAGCAGCCACAGCGCCAGGTAGAGCAGGAACTGCGGGCCCGGCAGCAGGCACGAGACGACGAAGATGATGCGCATGGTCCTCGTGGAGGTGCCGAAGCGCCGTGCCAGCGCTGCGCACACTCCGCCGAGCATGCGTCCGTCACGGGGGCGGGCAAGTGCGGCCATGGTGGGCTCCTTCGCGAACCGTTGCTGAGGGAGCTGTCCGTTGCGCTCCCGATGTATCCAGGATGGCTCGCGGAACGGGGCAAAGCGTCGCTCTACGGGGCGATGCCGACCCTGGAAATCGTCGGGGTCGACCCCTGAGAGGCCGCGCCCGCCGAGGCCTGGGCCTGGTGGCCGACCCGGGGCAGCGCCCGGATCCGCCGCTGCTTGCGGCGGCGCAGCCGCGCCCGCCAGGCGGGGACGACCAGGACGTGGGCGAGCCCGACGCCGACGGTGTTCAGGATCAGTGAGTCGACGTCGACGACCTGGCCGGGCACCCCGGTCTGGCCCAGTTCGATGGCCAGCGAGATCAGCGCCCCGGCCGCGACCGTACGGGTCAGTGAGAACCACGGCGAGACGAAGAGCCGTCCCCCGGCGAGCGGCAGCAGTACACCGAGCGGTGCCAGCAGCAGGAGGTCCTTGCCGATGCGGCGGGCGGCGGCGACCGGGCCGAGGGAGAGATCGGCCTTGATGCCGGCGAACGGGTGGAGGTTGGCAGCGGTCATCCACGGCACGTCCAGCGGGCGCAGAGTCAGCCACCCGACAAGCAGCAGATGCGCGAGGAGCAGAGACACTCCGACCGCGCGGAAGCGGATGACGGCCTGACCGCCCGAACCTTGACGCACGTCACCCAAGACGCGGGCGGCGGCAGGATCGGTTCCGCTCGGGCGGGGGAGACCTGGCTCACCTCGCGCCGCGTCCCCGCGCCGCGTCCTCGCGCCGCGTCCCCGCGCCGCGTCCCCGCGCCGCGTCCCCGCGCCGCGTCCCCGCGCCGCGTCCCCGCGCCGCGTGCGCTTCACCCGGGCCCGCTCCCGGGCCCGGGCCGCCCGGCCCCGCTCAGGGCAGTTGGACCGTGCCCGTCGTCGGTACTGCCTTCGGGCTGGCCTTCGTCTCCGTGGTGCACAGGTAGGCGCGCGGTGCGTAGCTGCCCGGGCCGCCCAGTGTCACCGAGCCGTCGTGGACGAGCGACTCGCTCTCGGTGTACGTACAGACGATCTGCGCCAGCGCCTCGGACGGCAGGTCCTCCGGCTGCTCGCTGAGGCGCAGCGTGCCCTTCGGGTCGCCCGCGCGGGGGCCGCCGACCCGGAGCGTCGCGGGGACGTGGGTGGAGAAGCCCGCCTGCCGTTCGGCGCCGGGCGGTTCCCGGCGCAGTTCGTCCAGCAGGGCGCGGGCGATCCGGAGCCGGTCCGATGCCGTCTCCTGGACCTGAACCGTGCGGTCCACGGTGACCAGTTCCGAGGCGCAGACCAGATAGACCTGTACGGGGATGCCCAGCTGGGCCTGGGTGGTGATGTCCTCCGCCGGCATGGCGCACGGCACCCGTGACGGGGCCGGGCCGGCGTCGACGGGTACCGAGGTGGTCCTGATCCCGCAGCCCGCCGCCAGCACGGCGCAGAGCGCGGCACCGGCCAGAGCCGCGGCGGGGCGGCGGCCCCGGCGTTCGCTGGGCGTCACGTCGCGTCGTCCTCCTCGTCCGGGATCTCGGCCTCGCGACCTTCGGCGGTGCCGTCCAGCGCCTCGGCGTCGCGCGGCAGGCGCAGGACGAACACCGCGCCGTCGCCGTCGGGCGAGTTCGCGGCGGTGATGTCGCCGCCGTGGATGTGCGCGTTCTCCATGGCGATCGACAGGCCGAGACCGCTGCCCTCGGAACGCGGCCTGGAGGCGCTGGCCTTGTAGAAGCGGTCGAAGACGTGCGGGAGCACGTCCTCGGGGATGCCGGGGCCGTGGTCGCGCACCTCGATGACGAGATCGTCGCCCTCGGTCCGTACCGCGACCCGTACCGGCGAGCCGCCGTGCTTCAGCGCGTTCCCGATCAGATTGGCCAGGATCACGTCCAGCCGGCGCGGGTCGAGGCGGACCATCATGCCGCGCTCGGCGTCCAGGTCCACCGCGTCCAGCCAGGCCCGGGCGTCGATGCAGGCGGTCACCTGGTCGGCGACGTCGACGTTGTCGACGACGAGGCGGGCCGTGCCCGCGTCGAAGCGGGTGACCTCCATCAGGTTCTCCACCAGGTCGTTGAGGCGCCGGGTCTCGCTGACCACCAGGTGTACGGCGGGCGCGATCATCGGGTCGAGGCTGTCGGCCTCGTCCTCCAGCACCTCGGCGACCGCGGTGATCGCGGTGAGCGGGGTGCGCAGTTCGTGCGACATGTCGGCGACGAAGCGGCGGCTGGACTCCTCCCGCGCGCTCATGTCCGCGACCTTCTTCTCCAGGGAGCTCGCCGCCCTGTTGAACGTTCTGGAGAGATCGGCCAGTTCATCCGTGCCGGACACCACGAGCCGGGTGTCGAGCTTGCCTTCGCCGAGCTTGCGGGCGGCGTCGCCGAGCCGCTGCACGGGACGCAGCACCGTCGTCGCCGCGGCCTGCGCGAGCAGCGCGGAGCCGACCAGTGCCAGTGCGGTGGCGATCCCCAGTGACCAGGCGAGGGAGTTGAGGTCCTGCCGTTCCTGGTCGAGCGACTTGAGCATGTAGCCCGTCGGACCACCGCCGATGATCTTCGTGCCGGCGACGAGGTACGGCGTGCCGTGGATGGATATCCGTTGCCAGAACAGGTGGTACTGGTACTTGTTGCCTGCCTTGACGGGCTGCTTCTTGTCGACCTGCTTCCGCAGCGACGCCGGTACGTTGTCACGGGTGAACGTGTCCAGGTCGGAGTTGCCGACGATCGGCTTGCCGGGGTCGCGCTCGTCGATCAGCAGCACGCTGTAGCCGGGGCTGCTGCTCGCCATCTGCACGGCGGCGGTCTGCAGGTCCTCCTTGGTGGGGCGCAGCGGCAGCGAGGCCGCGCGGCTCTGCATCTCCTGACGGAAGTCCCCGAGCGCGGAGTCCTGCGTACGGGTCAGCACCGCCTCGCGGTTCAGCCAGTACGCGATCCCGGACGCGGACACCGCGGCGGTCAGCGCGACCAGCGCGAACACGACGACGAGCCGCAGCCGCAGGCTGGTCCAGCGGAGCCCGGCGAGCAGGCTCCGCCGCACAGCCGTACTCACTGCGGCGAGTCCAGCCGGTATCCGACGCCCCGCACGGTACGGATCAGGGTCGGCGAGGACGGTACGTCCTCCACCTTCGCGCGCAGCCGCTGGACACAGGCGTCCACCAGCCGGGAGTCACCGAGGTAGTCGTGCTCCCAGACCAGGCGCAGCAGCTGCTGCCGGGACAGGGCCTGGCCCGGCCGGCGGCTCAGCTCCAGCAGGAGTCGCAGCTCGGTCGGCGTGAGCTGCAGGTCCTCCCCGTTCTTGGTCACGGTCATGGCGGAGCGGTCGATCACCACGCTGCCGAACGTCGCGGAGTCGGTGGACTCGCGCTCGCCGCGGCGCAGCACCGCGCGGATACGGGCGTCGAGCACCCGCCCCTGCACGGGTTTCACCACGTAGTCGTCGGCACCGGACTCCAGACCGACCACGACGTCGATGTCGTCGCTGCGCGCGGTCAGCAGGATGATCGGCAGTTGGTCGGTGCGCCGGATGCGCCGGCACACCTCGAAACCGTCGATTCCGGGCAGCATCACATCCAGCACGACCAGGTCGGGTCGCTGCTCTCGCAGCAGGTTGAGGCCGTCCTCTCCCGTCGCCGCGGTGGCCACACGGTGGCCCTGGCGTGACAGCGAGAGTTCGAGGGCCGTGCGGATGGCGTCGTCGTCCTCGATCAGCAACAGGAAAGGCACGTTGGTCATTCTGACCCATGGGGGTGCCCTAGTTCGACAGTTGGTCCCCTCTCATGCATCCAGCAGCCCGGAATCTTGTCTGCGCCGGGCCCTGTGACAGGTCTGTGACAGTCGGCGGACAGCCCCATGAAATCGCCCCGGCAAGCTCGTTGACACAAGGAACGGACGGACTCCACCGACGGGGGGCGCGAGATGAACGCAACGCACAGCATCACCACCAGCGCAGTTGTCACGCGTCTCCACGACGTCGGCCGGGGCGCCGAGAAGTCCGGCGCCGCATTGAACGGGCGGGGGTGCGTTCGAGGCGCCGGGCGTCAGCACCCGTCGTACATGACGGTGGTCGACGCACCTGCCGCGACAGGCGCGGGCAACGGGGGAAGCGCGTACGGGGAGGTCACGGGGGAGCGGAAGGCCCCGGCGCAGGCCGAGGACGCCGAAGCGGCGTTCACGGCCTACGTCCGGGAGCGCCGCGCCTCCCTGTACGCCACTGCCTATCACCTGACCGGTGACCGGTTCGAGGCCGAGGATCTGCTGCAGAGCGCCCTCTTCTCGACGTACCGGGCATGGGACCGGATCAGTGACAAGGCGGCGGTCGGCGGCTATCTGCGCCGCACCATGACCAACCTGCACATCAGTGCCTGGCGCAGGCGCAAGCTGAACGAATACCCGACCGAGGAGCTGCCGGAGACGGCGGGCGACACGGACGCGATGCGCGGTACGGAGCTGCGCGCCGTGCTCTGGCAGGCGCTGGCGCGACTGCCCGAGACACAGCGCACGATGCTGGTCCTGCGCTACTACGAGGGCCGTACGGACCCCGAGATCGCGTCCATCCTCGACATCAGTGTCGGCACGGTGAAGTCCAGCATCTGGCGGTCGCTCCGCCGGCTGCGTGAGGACGAGGTCCTCAGCTTCGGCCGTGACGAGGAGGAGTCCTTCGGCGAGCTGGTGGCCTGAGGCAGGGGGGAAACGGGGAACGGGGAAACGGGGCCGCTGCTTCGGGGGAGGCGGCGGTGTACGGGGGAAACGGGGTCGTCGCTTCGGGGGAGGCGGTGGCGCACGGGGGAGCACGGGGAGCACGGGGAGCTGAGGGGTCGGACGGGCCGGGGGGTCCTGTCCGGCCCTTCGGCGCGTTTGGCCGGGGTTCCGGGGGCGGGGGCCGTTCGGGGGCGCTGCCCCCGGACCCCGCTCCTCAATCGCCGGAGGGGCTTGATTTTGCCGGGCTTGGCTTTCTCCGGGTCAGTCGCCGGAGGGGCTCACCTTTGCCGCCGCAGGCGTACGGCACCGGCCCGCCGCCGCGGCGGCCAGTCGGCCCAGGGCCTCGGCCTTGCCGCAGGGGTACGCCCCCAGTTCCGCCTGGCGCGCCACGATCCGGCGTTCGGCCCGCATCAGCCGCCAGCCCCGCCGCAACAGGAACGGCACGGACTTGCGGCCTTCCCGCAGGTCCCGCAGCAGCCGGCGGCGGAATGTCGTCGACGGGCGGCCGCGCAGACACAGGGCATCCGCCAGGAGGCCCAGCGACTGACAGCGCTCGACTATGTCGGCGGCGAAGATCCCCTCGGCCACGAAGAGCGGCGTTCGCTCGATGTGGAGGCCCTCGTGCCCCGTTCGGGAGCTGGTCGCGATGTCGTACACCGGTACGTCGGTGCGTCCGGTGCGGCACAGTTCCGTGATCGCGGCGACCGCGGCATCGGCGTCCCAGGACTGTGCGGAGTCCCAGTCGATGTCCGTACTGCCGGTGACGAGCGGCAGCGTGGGGTCGCCTGCCTCCTTGTAGAAGTCGTCCAGCCTCAGCACCGGAAGACCGGTACGGACGGCCAGGGATGACTTGCCGGAGCCGGAGGGGCCCGCCAGCAGGACTACGCGGGTCGAAATCGCTTGGGAACTCACAGAACACAAGTGTGAGGCATTGACCCGCACAGGGGATCCCCCGGAGGTCTTGTTGGTATCCAGCATCACACCTCAACTACGCTGTGCACTCAACCGATTACTCGATTGATGGTTCGAATCGGCCCGATCAGGTGGGAACTTCATGGCACGTCACGCACTTTCCAAGTCCCGGCGCCGCACTCTGCTGCGGGCAGGTCTGACCGTCACCGCGGTGGGTGCCGCGCTCGGTGCGGGGGGTGCGGTGGCCCAGGCGGCCCCCCTGCCCCTCGTGCAGGCGACGGGTACGGACACCAGCCTCGGCGAGGCCGGTGAGGCGGCCGGTGGCGCGGTCACCGGGGCGCTCGGCCACTCGCTCGACAACGGCATCGCGCCCGTGACGCATCTGCGGCTCGACCCGCTGGCCGGCACGGGTGTGGACCCGCTGGACAACGCGGTGGGGACGCAGGTCGCCGACTTCAAGCCGGTCTCCACCGCCGCCGTCACCGACCCGGTGACCAGCGGTGGCGCGCTGAAGGACCTGCCCGTGGTGGGGCAGATCGCGGGCCTGCTGCACGGCTGACGCGGAAGCGGCCCGTGCCCCCGGATCCGCAGATCCCGGGGCGCGGGCCGCCGCCGCGTCCGTGTCAGTACGAGGAGCCCGACACGCCCAGTGCGCCCGTCGGGTGCCAGACCGTCTTGGTCTCCAGGAACGCCGTCAGGCGGCGGGTGCCCGGGTCGGCCGACCAGTCGCCGCTGCCGCCGTCCACAGCCTGTGGACGGGAGATCCGCTTCAGGTTGTCGGCCGCCGCGATCTCCAGCTCCTTCGCCAGTTCCGCGTCCGCCCCCGTGAGGTCGATGCCGTTCACGTCCTGGTGCGAGGCGAGCGGCGTAGCGATCTCCGCAGTCTTCCCGGACAGGATGTTGACCACGCCGCCCGGCAGGTCCGAGGTGGCCAGCACCTCGCCCAGCGACAGTGCGGGCAGCGGGGCGTCGGCCGAGGCGATGACGACCGCGGTGTTGCCGGTCGCGATCACCGGCGCGACCACCGAGATCAGGCCCAGGAACGAGGACTCCTGCGGGGCCAGGACCGTGACCACACCGGTCGGCTCAGGGGTCGAGAGGTTGAAGAACGGCCCGGCGACCGGGTTCGCTCCACCCACGATCTGGGCGATCTTGTCGGTCCAGCCCGCGTACCAGACCCAGCGGTCGACCGCCGCGTCCACGACGGCCGCGGCCTTGGACTTCGACAGCCCCTCGGCCTCCGCCACCTCGCGGACGAACTGCTCCCGGCGGCCCTCCAGCATCTCGGCGACGCGGTAGAGGACCTGGCCGCGGTTGTACGCGGTCGCGCCCGACCAGCCACCGAAGGCCTTGCGGGCGGCCACGACGGCGTCCCGCGCGTCCTTGCGGGAGGACTGGGGCGCGTTCGCCAGCCACTTGCCCTTGGAGTCGGTCACCTCGTACACCCGGCCGCTCTCGGAGCGGGGGAACTTGCCCCCGACGTACAGCTTGTAGGTCTTGAAGACGCTCAGTCGTCCGTCAGACATCGAGGTAGGCCTCCAGACCGTGACGGCCGCCTTCGCGGCCGAAGCCCGACTCCTTGTATCCGCCGAACGGCGAGGTCGGGTCGAACTTGTTGAACGTGTTGGCCCAGACGACGCCCGCCCGGAGCTTGTTCGCCACCGCGAGGATGCGGGAGCCCTTCTCCGTCCAGATGCCGGCCGAGAGGCCGTACTGGCTGTTGTTGGCCTTGGCGACCGCCTCGTCCGGCGTACGGAACGACAGCACGGACAGCACCGGGCCGAAGATCTCGTCGCGGGCGACGGTGTGCGCCTGGGTGACGCCGGTGAAGAGCGTCGGGGCGAACCAGTAACCGGCGGAGGGCAGCTCGCACGGCGCCGACCAGCGGTCGGCGCCCTCGGCCTCGCCCGTCTCGACGAGCGCGGTGATCCGGGAGAGCTGCTCCTCGGAGTTGATCGCGCCGATGTCGGTGTTCTTGTCCAGCGGGTCGCCGAGGCGCAGCGTGGACAGCCGGCGCTTGAGGGAGTCCAGCAGTTCGTCCTCGATCGACTCCTGGACCAGGAGCCGCGAGCCCGCGCAGCAGACCTGGCCCTGGTTGAAGAAGATGCCGGTGACGATGCCCTCGACGGCCTGGTCGATGGGGGCGTCGTCGAAGACGATGTTGGCGCCCTTGCCGCCCAGTTCGAGCGTGGCCTTCTTGCCGGTGCCGGCGATCTGGCGGGCGATGGCCTTGCCGACCGCGGTCGATCCCGTGAAGGCGATCTTGTTGACGTCCGGGTGCTCGACGAGGGCCGATCCCGCGTCCCCGTACCCCGTCAGGATGTTGACGACGCCCCTGGGCAGGCCGGCCTGGCGGCAGATGTCCGCGAAGAAGAGCGCGGACAGCGGGGTCGTCTCGGCGGGCTTGAGCACCACCGTGTTGCCGGTGGCGAGCGCCGGGGCGATCTTCCACGCGAGCATCAGGAGCGGGAAGTTCCACGGGATGATCTGGCCGGCCACGCCGAGCGGACGCGGGTTCGCGCCGTAGCCCGCGTGGTCCAGCTTGTCGGCCCAGCCCGCGTAGTAGAAGAAGTGCGCGGCGACCAGCGGGAGGTCCGCGTCGCGGGTCTCCTTGATCGGCTTGCCGTTGTCGAGGGTTTCGAGGACGGCGAGCTCGCGGCTGCGTTCCTGGATGATCCTGGCGATCCGGAACAGGTACTTGGCGCGCTCGGAGCCGGGCAGCGCCGACCACTTCTCGAACGCCCTGCGGGCCGCCTTCACGGCCCGGTCCACGTCCTCGGCGCTCGCTCGTGCGACCTCGGAGAGCACCTCCTCGGACGACGGGCTGACCGTCTTGAAGACCTGGCCGTCGGCGGCGTCGGCGAACTCGCCGTCGATGAACAGGCCGTACGAGGGGGCGATGTCGACGACGGAACGGGATTCCGGCGCCGGTGCGTACTCGAATGCAGATGCCATGGGAATCAGTCCACCGTCACGTAATCGGGGCCGGAGTAACGGCCGGTGCTGAGCTTCTGGCGCTGCATCAGCAGGTCGTTCAGCAGGCTGGAGGCGCCGAAGCGGAACCAGTGGTTGTCCAGCCAGTCCTCGCCCGCCGTCTCGTTGACCAGGACGAGGAACTTGATCGCGTCCTTGGTGGTGCGGATGCCGCCGGCCGGCTTCACGCCGATCTGGATGCCGGTCTGCGCACGGAAGTCGCGCACCGCCTCCAGCATCAGCAGGGTGTTCGCGGGGGTGGCGTTGACCCCGACCTTGCCGGTCGACGTCTTGATGAAGTCCGCGCCGGCCAGCATCCCGAGCCAGGAGGCGCGGCGGATGTTGTCGTACGTGGACAGCTCACCGGTCTCGAAGATCACCTTCAGGCGCGCGGAGCCGCACTCGGCCTTCACGGCGAGGATCTCCTCGTACACCTTCAGGTAGCGGCCGGAGAGGAAGGCGCCGCGGTCGATCACCATGTCGATCTCGTCGGCCCCGGCCGCCACGGCGTCGCGGACGTCCGCGAGCTTCACGTCGAGCGCGGCGCGTCCGGCCGGGAAAGCCGTCGCGACGGACGCCACCTTCACGCCGGAACCGGCCAGGGCGGCGACCGCTGTCGCCGCCATGTCGGGGTAGACGCAGACCGCCGCGGTGCGCGGGGTGGTTCGGTCGGTGGGATCGGGATGGACGGCCTTGGCGGCGAGCGCGCGGACCTTGCCCGGGGTGTCCGAGCCTTCCAGCGTCGTCAGGTCGATCATCGAAATGGCCAGGTCGATGGCGTACGCCTTGGCCGTCGTCTTGATCGAACGGGTTCCGAGCGAGGCGGCGCGCGCTTCGAGGCCGACGGCGTCGACGCCGGGCAGCCCGTGCAGGAAGCGGCGCAGCGCACTGTCGGACGCCGTCGCGTCGGCGAATGCGGGAGCAGTGGTGGGCATGGTCACCAGAGGAGCATATCTACGCGCGTAGCGGCCTGTACAGGGGCCCCGGCCATTCGCGCATCGCGCGGCGCCACGGCGCGAGGCGAACGCGTGTACGGGACCCGCCCCGCCGGTCTCCGTACGCGCGTCCGACGGTTTCCGTACGCGTGTCCGGGCGGCCGCCCCCGCGTCCGGCGCGCGCGTCAGGCAGAATCGGGCTCATGACGAGCCCCACACCGCCCTCCGAGCCCACCTACGCCGACCGGACCTACCGGTCGCCCGCCGGGCTGGTCGGGGGTGCCCTGCTGCTCCTGCTCGTCTGCTGGATCGGAGGGGACGCCGTGATCCGGGGCGAGGACCGCACGCCGTGGCTGGCCCTGGCCGGGCTGCTCACCGTGGTGCCGCTGGTCGTCGCCTTCACCCTGCGCCCCGTGGTGCTCGCCAACGCCGAGCGCATCCGGATCCGTAACCCCTTCCGGACGATCACGCTGCCGTGGACCGATGTCGCGGAGGTCCGGGCCGGATACTCGACCGAGCTCCTCACGCGCGACGAGGAGAAGTTCCAGCTCTGGTCCGTCCCGGTGTCGCTGCGGCAGCGCAAGAAGGCCGCCCGTCACCAGTCCCGGCAGTCGATGGACGACCCGTACCGCAGGACGTCCGTCTCCGCCGACGTACGCGACACGAAGGCGCGGACGGCGGCCGCGGACCAGGCGGTCGCGGACCTGAGGGCGCTGGCCGAGCGCGCGGGCGACAATCCCGCCGCCGAGGGCACCCTCAAGTCGGTGCGCTGGGCGTACGAGATCATCGCACCGGCCGTGGCGGGCGCGGTGCTGCTGGTGGTACTGCTCGCGATCGGCTGACGAGCCCCTTGCGGTCCGGGCACAGCCTGCCCGGGCGCAGACCCCCGGCCACGGACGGCCGGGGCGCAGCCGCTGCGGGCGCTCCGGCTGGGGATCACCGGCTGGGGATCACCGGTCCTTGAGCAGGGTCCACCACCAGGCGATGCTGGCGATCGGCAGAGGCTGGTCCACTTCCCGTTCGTGGAAGGGGGAGGCGGCGCTGCCGGCGGGCAGGTCGGCGGGATTCTCCGGATTGACGTAGCGGTTGGTGGTGAGGGACCAGTCGTAGTCGGCGCGGATCCAGTGGTCGCAGTCCGTGATCCAGCGGTGGAGTTCCGGGCCGGCGTCGCGCAGGATCTGGTCGCGCAGGCGGAGGTAGAGGGCCATGGCGCGGGTGTGCATCATGGCGGTCTCGCTGACGGCGTCGGTGAGGGAGCACTTCTGCTCGTACGCGATCAGGTCGACGATGTTTCCGTATCCCTCCTGGCTGCGCTGGCGCTCCTTGTGGTAGGAGACCAGGTCGTTGGACCAGCCGATGATCGAGGCGAAGACCTCGACGAACCCGCGGACGTCGTGGCGCTCGTAATCGGCCGCGGGGAGGTCGTATCCGTGGATGATCTCGCTGAGGGTCGAGAAGATCTTGACCGCGGAGGAGTCGAGCCGGACCGCCAGATGGTCGGAGAGGCTGGGAATCCGTCCGTGGGCGCTGTTGGCCGCCATCCAGACCTGGCCCTGGAGATAGGCGCGGAAACCGGCGGCCCAGCGGGCGGTCTGCACGGGTGTGGTCAGTTCGTCGAGCCGCAGGCGCAACTCGCGCAGAGCGGCGCCGTAGCTGTCCTCGGTGGGAGCGGCCCAGGGGACTTCGATGATGCGCTGAAGCTTGGTGATGATGAGCAGGGTGGCGTCCGGGGATGCTGAGACCGGCCCCTCGTCGCAGTACTCGTCGTCGAAGGCGAAGAGCCACATCAGGAAGTCCGAAGTCCACTGCAGCGCCGCGAGGCGCCCGGACGGTGCACCTCGGCTGGTTATCTCACCGACGGAGATGCGCGTCAGCCGTTCGCGCTGCGCCCGGTCGGAGTACAGGCCGAATCGATCGAGCCAGGCAGCCGAGCGGTCGTCGATCTCACGCCAACCCGGGTGGATCCCCGACGGGAGCGGAACCCATAGCTGAGGGATCTTCGGTGCTGGAGCTGGGGAGGTCATCTACCACCCTTTCGAGTGCACTTTTCGATAGCGCTAAGTCCCGGAAGTTATCAAGGTGTACGAGGATCAGGAACGGCCGTTTTCGGCCGGGTTGGCCTACGGACCGGTGCTCTTTCTCTCCTGGGGCCGGGCATTTCTGGCCATGTCCCCGGCGCCTGCGAAACCGTGCGGGCGGTGGATCGCGCATCGTTCGCGCACGCTCTTTTTCGACGCGTAGTTGGCCCGAAAGTGACTCTTGCGCCTGCCCCGCCCGGCATCCGATGGGGCGGCGGGGGCGGAATCGACGGCGGAGGGAGAGCCGAGGCCGGTGGGGCGCGTTGCCGGGGCGATGCCGGGGCGGACGGCGGGTACGAATGGCGGATGATCGCGCAGAGCGGCCGTGTGGTCGCCGTGTCCCCCGGATCCCACGCGGAGTACGGCGAGCGCCTGGCAGCCTGCGACGAAGTGTGCGCGCGTGCACAGGAGTTGACCGGCGGGGTGCAGCGCACGCCCGAGGGCAACGGCTGGATGCGGGTGCTGCGGGACACCGCCGGACGGGCCGCCGTCGTCTCGGAACGCGCGTAGCCGGACACCGGCTTCACGTACCTGATGCGCACCTGAGGCGTACGCGATGCGTACCTGAGGCGTACGTGAGCCGGTGTCCTTCTCCGGATCAGATCCCGGCCGCGGCCGCCAGGTCCCGCTTGATGCCGGACAGCAGCTCCGTGCCCTTCGCGCGGGCCGCAGGCAGCTCGTCCGCCGAGGCGACCGGCACCACGACCTCCAGGTAGCACTTGAGCTTCGGCTCGGTGCCGCTCGGGCGGACGATCACCCGGGCGCCCTCCAGCTGGTAGCGCAGTCCGTCGGTGGGCGGCAGGAGTTCGGTGCCGTTCGACAGGTCCTCGGCCGAGGTGACGGCC
This sequence comes from Streptomyces sp. NPDC087901, assembly GCF_044742205.1. Classification (NCBI taxonomy): domain Bacteria; kingdom Bacillati; phylum Actinomycetota; class Actinomycetes; order Kitasatosporales; family Streptomycetaceae; genus Streptomyces; species Streptomyces sp. NPDC087901. The sequence goes on along the minus strand of NZ_JBIUUC010000003.1, from coordinate 262,434 downwards.
AGGCCCGCGAGTGCCGTCGGCGGCTGCTCGCGCAGGCGGCGCATGGCGTCCGCGATGACGGACAGGTCCTCGACCCGGACCGAAAGCTGGTCGGTGGCGTGCAGCCCGTGCTCGACCGCGAGGTCGTCCAGCAGATCGAGCAGCGTGCGGCCCTGTTCCTTGAGTACGGAGGCGAGTTCGGCGACCACGAGCGCGGCCGTGATGCCGTCCTTGTCGCGGACGCCGTCCGGGTCGACGCAGTAGCCGAGCGCCTCCTCGTAGCCGTACCGCAGACCCTCCACGCGGGCGATCCACTTGAAGCCCGTCAGCGTTTCCTCGTAGCCGAGGCCCGCCTTCTCCGCGATCCGGCCGAGGAGGGACGAGGACACGATCGACTCGGCGAAGACGCCGGTGACACCGCGTCCGACGAGGTGGGCGGCGAGCAGTGCGCCGACCTCGTCGCCACGCAGCATCCGCCAGCCGGCGTCCGCCGCGGGGTCCGGGACGGCGACGGCGCAGCGGTCCGCGTCCGGGTCGTTGGCGATGATGATGTCGGGGTCCGAGCGGCGCGCGGTGGCGAACGCGAGATCCATCGCGCCGGGCTCCTCCGGATTGGGGAAGGCCACGGTGGGGAACGCGGGGTCGGGCTCGGCCTGTTCGGCGACGAGGACCGGGGCGGGGAAGCCGGCCCGGTCGAAGGCGGCGGTGAGCACGGAGGTGCCGACACCGTGCATGGCCGTGTAGACGACGCGGGCGGTGCGCGGCGAACCGTCGGCCAGCACCGCGTCCGTGCGCGCGAGGTAGGCGTCCAGGACCTCGTCGCCGAGGGTCTCCCAGCCGCTTCCGGGGCGGGGCACGGTGTCCAGCGGGCCGACCGCGGCGATGGCTGCGGCGATCTCGCCGTCGGCCGGCGGCACGATCTGCGAGCCGTCGCCGAGGTAGACCTTGTAGCCGTTGTCACGCGGCGGGTTGTGGCTGGCGGTGACCTCGACGCCCGCGACGGCCCCCAGATGCCTTATGGCGTACGCCAGGACGGGGGTCGGGAGCGGGCGGGGGAGTACGGCCGCCCGCAGCCCGGCGCCGGTCATCACGGCGGCGGTGTCCCGGGCGAAGTCGGTGGACTTGTAGCGGGCGTCGTACCCGATGACGACGAGGCCGCCGTCCTGCCCCTGGTCCTTCAGGTACGCGGCGAGCCCGGCGGCGGCACGGATGACGACGGCGCGGTTCATCCGCATCGGGCCGGCGCCGATCTCACCGCGGAGTCCGGCGGTGCCGAACTGGAGCATGCCGGCGAACCGTGCGCCGAGCTCGTCGAGGTCCTCGGAGTCGATGAGCTTGGCGAGCTCGTCGCGGGTCTCGGGGTCGGGGTCCTCGGCGAGCCAGGTCCTGGCCCGGGCGATGAGGTCCTGCTCCTGCTGCACGGTGGTCCGCCTTCCATGTGGTCTTGGTGGGGTTGCTGCGCGGGGGCGTCTGCGGCGGGCATGTTCCCCACCCCACCCCTTCCCGTAACGGGGGCTCCGCCCCGGATCCCGCGCCTCGAACGCCGGCGAGCCCGGATCTGTCGCCGGCGGGTCTGGACCGCCAGGCGGCTCAGTCAAATGCCGAGAGGGCGGAATCGGGCCCCTGGTGGTCCCCCGGACGGAGTCCGGGGGAGACCGAGGAGCGGGGATCCGGGGGCAGCGCCTCCGGAACGGCCGTAGCGGGGCCGGATCAGATCCGGTCCAGGACCCTCGCCAGCAGCGAGCCCATTTGGGTCGCCGAGTCGCGCCCCGCCTGCAGCACCTCTTCGTGGTTCAGCGGTTCCCCGCTCAGCCCCGCCGCCAGGTTCGTCACCAGGGAGATGCCCAGCACCTCCGCGCCCGCCTCCCGGGCCGCGATGGCCTCCAGCACGGTGGACATGCCGACGAGGTCGCCGCCCATCACACGGACCATGTTGATCTCGGCCGGGGTCTCGTAGTGCGGGCCGGGGAACTGCACGTACACGCCCTCTTCGAGGGTCTCGTCGATCTCCTTGCACAGCGCCCGCAGCCGCGGGGAGTACAGGTCGGTCAGGTCGACGAAGTTGGCGCCGATGATCGGCGACGCCGCCGTGAGGTTGATGTGGTCACTGATCAGGACCGGCTGGCCGGGGCGCATGCCCTCGCGCAGGCCGCCGCAGCCGTTCGTCAGCACGACGGTCTTGCAGCCCGCGGCGACGGCGGTACGCACTCCGTGCGCCACGGCGGCGACGCCACGGCCCTCGTAGTAGTGCGTGCGGCCCAGGAAGACGAGGGCGCGCTTCTCGCCGATGCGGTACGAGCGGATCGTTCCGCCGTGACCCTCGACGGCGGGGGCCGGGAATCCGGGCAGGTCCGTGACCGGGAACTCGGCCTCCGGAGCACCGAGCGCATCGCCGGCGGGCGCCCAGCCGGAGCCCATCACGAGGGCGACGTCGTGGGTCTCGGCACCGGTCAGCTCGCGCAGGCGGGCGGCGGCGTCGGCAGCGGCGGCGTGCGGGTCGCCCTGGATGTGGTCCGGAATAACTGATGCGTTCACGCGGATGAGCGTAACCGCTGATTCCCTACGCGCGTAGATGCTCCTGGACAGAGTCTCGCCGTGTTCGTTCGTGTGTTCCCACAGTCATCCGGCGGTGATCATGCGAAAGGGCAGATCAGAGCGGCCCCGCGTAGCTCAGCAGGGGCGCTTGCGGAGTTCCATCACATAATCGTGCGGCGCGCCCGCGGAGTCGGCCGCGTCGGCCACCTCGCCCAGGTAGCGCGCCGACGGCAGGCCGCCCTCGTACCCGTTCAGTACGTACATCCAGGCCGGCTCCTCGCCGTCCAGCGTGTGCACCCGGACCCGCATGCGGCGGTAGATGTCCAGGCCGACGCCCTCCCAGCGGTCCATGGAGTCCTCGTCCATCGGCGCCAGGTCGTACAGGGCCACGAAGACCTGGGAGCGCGGCGCCTCGACCACCGTGGCCAGCGCACCCTCCCAGCCCATCTGCTCGCCGCCGAACGTCAGCCGCCAGCCGTTCAGCCAGCCGGTACCGCGCAGCGGGGAGTGCGGTGCGCGGCGCGTCATCAGCCGCGCGTCGAGGTTGCCGGCGTACGCGGCGTAGAGCGACATGGGATCGAGGGTACGGGAGGTGACACCGGGAGCGTCGATTCCTGAGAGGAACAACCCCGCCCGGGGGCCGGATCGACCGGCCGCTTCCCGTGTCCGGGGCGCTCCGGCGCACGTATGGAGGGCCCCGGGGCGAAGCACCTTGGCGCGTGCGGGACAATGAAGTACGTACTGCATTCCCCCGGGGCGGCCCCCCGGACCCCCGGCCGGGACAGCAGACGGCCGCGGGACGAGAAACGCGAGGCGGACTTTTCGTGACCCGGATCGTGATCATCGGCGGCGGACCCGGCGGGTACGAGGCGGCATTGGTGGGCGCCCAGCTCGGCGCGGAGGTGACCGTCGTCGACTGTGACGGCCTCGGCGGCGCGTCCGTGCTCACCGACTGCGTGCCCTCGAAGACCCTGATCGCGACGGCAGAGGTGATGACCACCTTCGACTCCTCGTACGAGGAGCTCGGCATCATCGTCGCGGACGACACGCCGCACATGGAGCAGGCGGCGCGTGTGGTCGGCGTCGACCTGGGCAAGGTCAACCGACGGGTGAAGCGCCTGGCGCTCGCCCAGTCCCACGACATCACCGCCTCCGTCACCCGTGCCGGCGCGCGGGTGATGCGCGGGCGCGGCCGTCTGGAGGGCCTCCAGGCCGCCGACGGCTCCCGCCAGGTCGTCGTCACCGCGGCCGACGGCACGGAGGAGACGCTCGACGCGGACGCCGTGCTGATCGCCACCGGCGGCCACCCCCGGGAGATCCCGGACGCGCTCCCCGACGGTGAGCGGATCCTGAACTGGACCCAGGTCTACGACCTCGACGAGCTCCCCGAGGAGCTCATCGTGGTCGGCTCGGGTGTCACCGGCGCCGAGTTCGCCGGCGCCTACCAGGCCCTCGGCTCCCGCGTCACCCTCGTCTCGTCCCGTGACCGGGTGCTGCCGGGAGAGGACCCGGACGCGGCCGCCGTCCTGGAGGACGTCTTCCGGCGCCGCGGCATGAACGTGATGGCCCGCTCCCGCGCCCAGTCCGCCAAGCGGGTCGGCGACCGGGTCGAGGTGACCCTCGCCGACGGCCGGGTCATCACCGGCTCGCACTGCCTGATGGCGGTCGGCGCGATCCCGAACAGCGCGGGCATGGGCCTGGAGGACGCCGGGGTCCGGCTCAAGGACTCGGGCCACATCTGGACCGACAAGGTCTCCCGCACCAGCGCGCCCGGCGTCTACGCGGCCGGCGACGTCACCGGGATCTTCGCCCTCGCCTCGGTCGCCGCCATGCAGGGCCGGATCGCGATGTACCACTTCCTCGGCGACGCGGTGGCCCCGCTGAACCTGAAGACGGTGTCCTCGAACGTCTTCACCGACCCCGAGATCGCCACGGTCGGCTACAGCCAGGCCGACGTCGACGCCGGCAAGATCGACGCCCGCGTCGTCAAGCTCCCCCTGCTGCGCAACCCGCGCGCCAAGATGCAGGGCATCCGTGACGGCTTCGTCAAGATCTTCTGCCGGCCCGGCACCGGCATCGTGGTCGGCGGCTGTGTCGTCGCGCCGAAGGCGAGCGAGCTGATCCACCCCATCTCGATCGCGGTCGACAACAATCTGACCGTGGAACAGATCGCAAACGCCTTCACTGTGTATCCGTCCCTGTCGGGATCGATCGCGGAAGTGGCCCGTCAGTTGCACACCCGGAAGCAGGCGGGCGAGGGGTAACCAGCTCCGGGGGAGCCCCGGGAACCCGGCATTCCCCGGCAACCCCCGGCAACTCAGGCGGTCCGTGAGCGCCGCTCGATCAGTACGGAACAACAACGGGGCCGCCTATACCACTTGGCGGCCCCTTGTATGTACAACTTCTGTTATTCGGCGCAAACAGCTGAAAACGCTCGGGCGGTCACGTTACTGTCAGTTTTGTGTTCGCTGCAGAACGTCGTCAGTTGATCCTCGAAATGGTGCGTGCCAACGGGGCGGTATCGCTCCGTGAGCTCGCCCGCGTCGTCCAGACCTCCGAAGTGACCGTACGGCGGGACGTGCGGGCACTGGAGGCAGAAGGACTCCTCGACCGCCGGCACGGCGGTGCGGTTTTGCCGGGCGGTTTTACGCGGGAGTCCGGCTTTCCGCAGAAATCCCATCTCGCCACCGCGGAGAAAACGGCCATCGCCGACCTGGCCGCCGGCCTCGTCGAAGAGGGCGAGGCCATTGTGGTCGGCGCCGGTACGACCACGCAGGAGCTGGCCCGCCGGCTCGCGCGGGTCCCCGGCCTGACCGTGGTCACCAACTCGCTTCTCGTCGCCCAGGCGTTGGCCCATGCCAACCGGGTGGAAGTGGTGATGACCGGGGGCACCCTGCGCGGTTCCAACTACGCCCTGGTGGGCAGTGGTGCCGAGCAGTCGCTCCAGGGGCTGCGGGTCTCGCGCGCCTTCCTGTCCGGGAGCGGGCTCACCGCCGAACGCGGACTCTCCACGTCCAACATGCTCTCCGCGAGCGTGGACCGGGCGCTGGTGCAGGCCGCGGGGGAGGTGGTGGTCCTCGCGGACCACACCAAGCTCGGCTCCGACACCATGTTCCAGACCGTGCCGACGGATCTCATCACCCGTCTGGTGACCGACGAACCGGCCGCTCACGACGACCGGGCGGCCGCGGAGCTGCAGGCCCTGGCGGACCAGGGCGTGCAGATCGCGGTGGCGGGCGCCGGAGGCGGCCCCGCCTCGGCCGACCCCTCGCCACCCGGCAGGGCCGCCCGTCGCGACATGCCCCTGCCGGGACAGCGTCGTACGCATGCGCAGCAGTTGCGGGGGGCGGCGGTGCTGGCGGAGCAGGGCGGTCAGGCGGAGCGGGCGAGAGTGGCAGACCTGCGCCGCCGGTAGCGGGTCTCGGGGGCGCAGCACACCCGGACCCCCGCTCGTCAGTTGCCGGTGGGGCTCGATCGGTCCGGGGCTGTGCTCCTCAGCCGCCGGAGAGGCTTCCGTGCCCGGGTCCCCGCTCGTCACTCGCCGAGGGGCTCTATCTGTCCGGGGCTGTGCTCGTCAGTCGCCGGAGGGGCTTCCGTGCCCGGGGTTCGACCGCCCCTTCAGGCCCTGCAGCGTCAGCGTCAGCAACCGTTCCGCCAGCTCCGGATCGTCCGGCGACTGCTCGGCGGCCAGTGCGATCGCGTTCGTCAGCTGCATCAGGTCGTCGATGGACACATCGGCCCGCACGGCCCCGCTCGTCTGCGCCCGGCCCAGCAGCACCGAACCCGCCTCGCGCAACGGCACATTGCACGGCGAAAGAGCCGAGTTCTTGTCCCGGCACGTCGACATGAGCGCCTGTGCCAGCCCCCGGTACTCACCCGCATGAGTGATGAGCGCGCCCAGCCACTCCACCAGGCCGGTGCACGGCTGCTCCGCCTCGGCCAGTTCGTGGGAGCGGGTGATCAGGGAGGCCACCGCCTCCTGGAAGACCGCGCTCATCAGTGCGTGACGGGTCGGGAAGTGCCGGTACAGCGTGCCGATGCCCACGCCCGCCCGTCGCGCGACGTCCTCCAGGGACGCGTCGGTGCCGTGCTCGGCGAAGGACTCGCGGGCCTCGGTCAGCAGCCGGTCGTAGTTGCGGCGCGCGTCGGCGCGCATGGGCTTGTCCGGCGTGCGGACCGGTGTCCGTGCCGTACTCGTCGCCATTGCGCAGTCCTCCCTGTGTCCGGCTTGGGGTCCAGGATGCCATCGTGCAACCGGAGTCGCCCTCCGTAACACCGAACGGCCGGACTGACCGGAAATGACCGGCGCCCCGGTCACGTCCTATGACATGAGCGGGGCGCCGGCGGAACGGGTGTCGCGAGGATCAGTCCTTGATCTCGCAGATGACGGCACCGGAGGAGACCGAGCTGCCGACCTCGGCGGCGAGGCCCTTGACCGTGCCGGCACGGTGGGCGTTGAGCGGCTGCTCCATCTTCATGGCCTCAAGGACGACGATCAGATCGCCCTCCTTGACCTCCTGGCCCTCCTCCACAGCGATCTTCACGATCGTGCCCTGCATCGGGGAGGCGAGGGTGTCGCCGGAGGCTGCGGAGCCGGACTTCTTCGCCGCGCGGCGCTTGGGCTTGGCGCCCGCCGCGAGGCCCGTACGGGCCAGGCTCATGCCCAGCGACGAGGGCAGGGAGACCTCGAGGCGCTTGCCTCCGACCTCGACGACGACCGTCTCGCGGCCGGACTCCTCGTCCGCCTCCGCGTCGGCCGGAGCGGCGAACGGCTTGATCTCGTTGACGAACTCCGTCTCGATCCAGCGGGTGTGGATGCGGAACGGGGCGGAGGTGAACGCCGGGTCGACGACGACCGCGCGGTGGAAGGGGATGGCGGTGGCCATGCCCTCGACGTTGAACTCGGCCAGCGCGCGGGCCGCGCGCTGCAGTGCCTGCTCACGCGTCGCACCGGTCACGACCAGCTTGGCGAGCAGGGAGTCCCATGCCGGGCCGATGACCGAGCCGGACTCCACGCCCGCGTCGAGGCGGACGCCGGGGCCGGTCGGCGGGGCGAAGACGGTGACGGTTCCGGGGGCGGGCAGGAAGCCGCGGCCCGGGTCCTCGCCGTTGATCCGGAACTCGAAGGAGTGCCCGCGCACGGCCGGGTCGTCGTAACCCAGCTCCTCGCCGTCGGCGATGCGGAACATCTCGCGCACGAGGTCGAGGCCGGTGACCTCCTCGGTGACCGGGTGCTCCACCTGGAGGCGGGTGTTCACCTCCAGGAAGGAGATCGTGCCGTCCGTGCCGACCAGGAACTCGACCGTGCCGGCGCCGACGTAGCCGGCCTCCTTGAGGATCGCCTTGGACGCCGCGTACAGCTCGGCGTTCTGCGCCTCGGACAGGAACGGGGCCGGGGCTTCCTCGACCAGCTTCTGGTGGCGGCGCTGGAGCGAGCAGTCACGGGTGGAGACGACGACCACGTTGCCGTGGGAGTCGGCCAAACACTGGGTCTCCACATGCCGCGGCTTGTCGAGGTAGCGCTCCACGAAGCACTCCCCGCGCCCGAACGCGGCGACGGCCTCACGGACAGCGGAGTCGTACAGCTCCGGGATCTCCTCCAGCGTGCGCGCGACCTTCAGCCCGCGCCCGCCACCGCCGAACGCGGCCTTGATCGCGATCGGCAGCCCGTGCTCCTCGGCGAAGGCGACCACCTCGGCGGAACCCTCGACCGGGTCCGGGGTGCCCGCGACGAGCGGGGCACCGGCGCGCTGGGCGATGTGACGGGCTGCGACCTTGTCACCGAGGTCCCGGATCGCCTGCGGCGGCGGGCCGATCCACGTCAGACCGGCGTCGAGCACGGCCTGGGCGAACTCGGCGTTCTCCGACAGGAACCCGTAACCCGGGTGGATCGCGTCCGCCCCGGAGTCCTTGGCCGCCTGGAGCACCTTGGCCATGTCCAGATAGCTGGCGGCCGGGGTGTCACCGCCCAGAGCGAATGCCTCGTCGGCCGCACGCACATGCAGAGCGTCGCGGTCCGGGTCTGCGTAGACGGCCACGCTCCCGATTCCCGCGTCCCGGCAAGCACGGGCAACACGGACAGCAATTTCGCCACGGTTGGCGATGAGCACCTTGCGCACGATGGCTCCCTCCTTGAAACAAGCTGAGTTTAGGGACAACCGACACGGCCTTACGACCCGTCCCCAATGGTGAGCTTGCCCACACGGAGTGTGATTCGAGGCTTGCTCGAGTCGCGAAATCCCTTGTGGCACCACGGTACGCCGGGAACCATGACCGCACAGTAGCCACGAGGTGTGGTCCAGGTCTCTGTCGGCACGGGCAGCGACTTCCCGTGTTTCTTTGTGGACTTCCTACTAAGGGGCGCGTGATTCTTTGCCCGACGCACGAGGGCGCGCACAAGGGGGGTGCGAAGCCGGGGCGGGCGGGCGCGCGAAGGGCGCGTCGAACCCCTTGTCCGGAGCATTACCCGTTAGTAGGGTCCGCGCTATCGCATGTACTGCAGGTAACAGGGGGTGAGCACCGTGGTGCGCAGGCCGGTGGCTTTCATAGCCGCGCTCGTGTTGTTCGCGGAAGCCGTGGGCATTGTGATCATCAACGTGGTCCTGGGAACGGTCGTGAAGAACCAGGACATGTCCCTGGCCGGCACGGATCCGGGTGTCATGTCCAAGGGGACCTGGGCGCTGGGCGGCGTCTCGGGACTGTTCCTGGTGCTGTGCGGCGTGCTGATCCTGCTGGCCGGCATCCGCGACCGGGCGCCCGGCCGCATCGCCCGGATCGTGCTCATCTCCTGCGCCGTCATCCACGGGGTGCTGGGCGCCCTGACGGTGGGCCTGGTCGGCTGGTCCGCGTTCGTGGTCATGATGGTGGTGCTCGGCCTCGTCGTGTGGACGCTGGTGGCGTACGGCCCCGCCGACCGGCAACCGGCCACCGCCGTCGAGCCCGAGCAGCCGACGGCCCCGGCCCCTGCCTGACCAGGGCCCGCCCCGGACCCGGACGTCCCGGACCCTGAGGTCTCAGACCCAGAGGTCGGTGACCTGGACCCCCAGCTCGCCCAGCAGTCGCCGCAGCAACGGCAGCGAGAGCCCGATGACGTTGCCCGGGTCGCCGTCGATGGAGTCCACGAACGGCGCCGAGCGCCCGTCGAGGGTGAAGGCGCCCGCGACATGGAGCGGTTCGCCGGAGGCCACGTAGGCGGCGACCTCGGCGTCCGACGGCTCACCGAAGCGCACCGTCGTGGACGCGGTCGCGGAGGCGGTGCGCCCGCTCGCGGTGTCGATCACGCTGTGACCGGTCTGAAGGACCCCGGAGCGCCCCCGCATGGACTTCCAGCGGGCCGTGGCCTCCTCGGCGTCGGCGGGCTTGCCCAGCGCCTCACCGTCCAGTTCGAGCACCGAGTCGCACCCGATGACCAGCGCCCCGGCGGCCTCCGGCCGCCCGGCCACCGCCGCGGCCTTGGCCCGGGCCAGCACGAGCGCGAGCTCGGCCGGCGTCGGGGCGTTCAACGCGTCCTCGTCGACCCCGCTGACGATCACCTCGGGCGCGAACCCGGCCTGCCGCAGCAGACCGAGACGGGCGGGGGACTGCGAGGCGAGCACGAGACGGCGGCGAGCGGGATCAGTCATGGGCGCCATCGTACAAATCAGCCGGTGCGGCGAGGACCGCCCCCGGGAACACGGGCCCCCGCCGCCGTCACCGCGTCCCGAGCGCGATCATCGCGACCACCATGGCGAGCGCGAGCACCAGCCACGCGCGCCGCATCATGTCCTGGGCGTCGCGCAGTTCCTTCGGCGGCTTGTTCTCGGGGTCGGACCACAACATGATCCGATCCTGCTGCGGGCATCGCCGTCGCGCCTGAGTACCCGTACTCAGGCGCCCTGGTGCGTACGGACCAGATCCTTCCGGTACATGCCGGAGGCCCGGACCCCGCAAGGGATCCGGGCCTCCGGCGACAGTCCGTGACTAACCGGGCCAGTACGTACGCGCCCAGGCGCGCGGCCCCGGCAGATGGCGGCCGCGCCGGGCCGGACGGCCCGGGTCGGACCACTGTGCGGGCAGCTCCGGTGCGCCGGACGACACGGCTGCCGCCGCCGCGGCGCGCGCCTGGACCACCGCCAGGGCGGCGGCCAGCTCCTCCGGGGTCGGGTTGCCCCTTACGACCTTGATCATGGCCAGGACCCTTTCTAGAGGGGGATGTTGCCGTGCTTCTTCGGGGGCAGCGACTCCCGCTTGGTCCGCAGCTGCCGCAGCCCCTTGACCACCTGCGCCCGGGTCTCGTGCGGCATGATCACCGCGTCGACGTAACCGCGCTCGGCCGCCACGTACGGGTTCAGGAGCGCGTCCTCGTAGTCCGCCATCAGTTCGGCGCGGGTCGCCTCCTGATCCTCGGCGGCGGCGATCGTACGGCGGTGCAGGATGTTGACGGCGCCCTGGGCGCCCATGACCGCGATCTGCGCGGTCGGCCAGGCGACGTTGATGTCGGCGCCCAGGTGCTTGGAGCCCATGACGTCGTACGCGCCGCCGAACGCCTTGCGGGTGATCACCGTGATCAGCGGGACGGTCGCCTCCGCGTACGCGTAGATCAGCTTGGCGCCGCGGCGGATGATGCCGCCGTACTCCTGGTCGACACCCGGCAGGAAGCCCGGCACGTCGACGAAGGTCAGCACGGGCACGTTGAACGCGTCGCACGTGCGGACGAACCGTGCGGCCTTCTCGCTCGCGTTGATGTCCAGGCAACCGGCGAACTGCATCGGCTGGTTGGCGACGATGCCGACCGGATAGCCCTCCACCCGGCCGAAGCCGGTGAGGATGTTCGGCGCGAACAGGGCCTGGGTCTCCAGGAACTCGCCGTCGTCCAGCACGTGCTCGATCGCGGTGTGCATGTCGTACGGCTGGTTCGCCGAGTCCGGGATGAGCGTGTCGAGCTCGCGGTCCTCGTCGCTGATCGCCAGGTCCGCCTCCTCCGGGAAGGCCGGGGCCTCGGAGAGGTTGTTCGACGGCAGGTACGACAGCAGCGACTTGACGTACTCGATGGCGTCCTTCTCGTCACCCGCCATGTGGTGCGCCACACCCGAGGTGGTGTTGTGCGTACGGGCGCCGCCGAGCTCCTCGAAGCCTACGTCCTCACCGGTGACCGTCTTGATGACGTCGGGTCCCGTGATGAACATGTGCGAGGTCTGGTCGACCATGACCGTGAAGTCGGTGATCGCGGGGGAGTAGACCGCGCCACCCGCGCACGGTCCGACGATCAGCGAGATCTGCGGGACGACACCCGACGCGTGCACGTTGCGGCGGAAGATCTCCGCGAAGAGGCCCAGCGCCGCGACACCCTCCTGGATGCGTGCGCCGCCGCCGTCGTTGATGCCGATGACCGGACAGCCGGTCTTCAGCGCGAAGTCCATCACCTTGACGATTTTCTCACCGTAGACCTCGCCGAGCGAGCCGCCGAAGATGGTGAAGTCCTGCGAGTACACGCAGACGGGGCGGCCGTCGACCGTGCCGTACCCGGTGACGACACCGTCCCCGTACGGCCGGTTCTTCTCGATCCCGAAGTTCGTCGAACGGTGCCGGGCGAACTCGTCCAGCTCCACGAAGGAACCCTCGTCGAGCAGGAGATCGACGCGCTCGCGCGCGGTCAACTTGCCCTTCGCGTGCTGCTTTTCCACCGCGCGTGCGGAGCCCGCGTGGGTCGCCTCGTCGATACGGCGCTGCAGGTCCGCGAGCTTGCCCGCGGTGGTGTGGATGTCGATCTCTTCCGGCTCGGACATCGGGTGGCGGCTCCCTGCCTGGTCACGGGGACGACTGTGCTGCTGATCAGCGGATGAAGGGCTGAAGGCGCGCAGCACCGAACGGCTACTGCCCCGTAGCGTATCGGCGCGGATACGGTTCGGCAGTGCGTCGTTTGACACACCTAGGGTGGGTTGCATGACACCTTCGGATGCGCCACAGAGCCGTTGGTCGGACCTGGACCGGCCGCCACTGAACGTCCCCGCGCTGCGCCGCGGACTGCTGGTGCCGGGCGGGCTGTGGACCGCCCTCGACGTCGTCGCCGCCACCGGCTCCACCAACTCCGATCTCGCGGGCCGCGCGGCCTCCCTCGCCGAGGGCACCGTCCTGGTCGCCGAGGAACAGACCGCCGGCCGGGGCCGCCTGGACCGCACCTGGACGGCGCCTGCCCGCTCCGGCCTGTTCTTCTCCGTCTACCTGACGCCGGGCCCGGTTCCGGTGCAGCGGTGGGGCTGGCTCCCGCTCCTCGCCGGGGTCGCCGCGGCGACCGGCCTGGCCCGGTCGGCAGGCGTCGACACGTCGCTGAAGTGGCCCAACGACCTGCTGGTCACGGTCGGCGGGGAGGAGCGCAAGACGGGCGGCATCCTCGCCGAGCGGGCGGGGGACGGCGTCGTCGTCGGCATCGGTCTGAACGTCTCCCTGCGGGCCGACGAGCTGCCCGCCCCCACCGCCGCCTCGCTCGCCCTCGCCGGAGCGGTCTCCACCGACCGCGAGACACTGCTGCGGGGCGTACTGCGCTCACTGGAGCAGTGGTACGGACAGTGGCGCGCGGCCGACGGCGACGCGGCCGCCAGCGGGCTCCAGGAGGCGTACGCCGCGGGCTGCGCGACGCTCGGGCGAAAGGTGCGGGCCCAGTTGCCCGGCAACCGGACGCTCACCGGTGAGGCGGTGGCGATCGACGGGGACGGCCGGCTGGTCCTGTCCTCGGACGACGGACTGCGGAAGCCGGTCTCGGCGGGCGACATCGTGCACCTGCGCGGAGCGGAGGGCGGACTGACCTGAGGGCGGCCCACGGCGCGAATCCCGTCCGGTGTCGTCCAGGGCCCCCCGTACGGATCAGGCAGGGCTCGCGTGGTCCGGCATGATCGGAACGAAACGCCCTGGACGACGTGAGGTAGGGCACACCTGCCGTATCGTTGAGGCGATCCACCGACAGATCGGCAGGGCAGTGCGCAGGGAACGGGCAGGAGGCGGCTGGTGACCGTCGACGACACGACCTCCGGCGCGGGCGAAGAGCCCCCGTCGGACTCCTCGGTCCACGCGACACCGCATCACGAAGTCGACCACACGGCGGAACCGACCGACGATCCCCTGGCGATCCGGCTGGAACAGCTGATCCTGGGGGCCGACCGGCGCTACACCCCGTTCCAGGCCGCCCGGACCGCGGGCGTCTCCATGGATCTGGCGTCCCGGTTCTGGCGGGCCATGGGATTCGCCGACATCGGCCAGGCCAAGGCGCTGACCGAGGCCGACGTGCTGGCGCTGCGGCGGCTGTCCGGTCTGGTCGAGGCGGGGCTGCTCAGTGAGCCGATGGCGATCCAGGTGGCCCGGTCGACCGGGCAGACCACCGCCCGGCTGGCGGAATGGCAGATCGATTCCTTCCTGGAGGGCCTCACCGAGCCGCCCGAGCCGGGAATGACCCGCACCGAGGTCACGTACCCCCTGATCGAACTGCTCCTGCCGGAGCTGGAGGAGTTCCTGGTGTATGTGTGGCGGCGCCAGCTCGCCGCCGCCACCGGCCGGGTCGTGCAGGCCGCGGACGACGACGAGATGGTCGACCGGCGCCTGGCCGTCGGCTTCGCCGACCTCGTCGGGTTCACCCGGCTGACCCGTCGCCTGGAGGAGGAGGAGCTCGGTGAACTCGTCGAGTCCTTCGAGACCACCTGCGCCGACCTCGTCGCCGCGCACGGCGGCCGGCTGATCAAGACCCTGGGTGACGAGGTGCTCTTCGCCGCCGACGACGCGCGCACCGCGTCCGAGATCGCGCTGCGTCTCATCGAGGCGATGACCCTGGACGAGACGATGCCGGCGCTGCGCGTCGGCATCGCGTTCGGCACCGTCACCACCCGGATGGGCGATGTCTTCGGCACCACGGTGAACCTCGCCAGCCGGCTGACCTCGATAGCGCCGAAGGACGCCGTCCTGGTGGACGGGGCGTTCGCCAAGGAGCTGACCCGTACCGGCGACGCCCCCGTCTCCGAGGCCCAGGCCGCGGAGGAGGCCGCGGCCGCCGCGCGGGCCGAGAAGGAGGGCGTGGACGGCGAGGAGCCGGCTCCCGTACCCAAGTACCGCTACGGGCTGCAGCCGATGTGGCAGCGCCCGGTGCGTGGCCTGGGCATCGTCGAACCGTGGCTGCTGGCCCGTCGCGGCACGTCCTGACCGATCCCGGATCGCCGGGTCGGCACGTCCTGACCGGCCCCGGATTGCCGTGCCGGCTCGTTCCGACTCATCCCGCATTTCCCGGTCGGCACGTCCCGACCGGCCCTGGATCGCCCGGCCGGCACGTCCTGACCGGCCAGACAGCCCCCTGCCCTCCCGCCCCGGGAGAGCTCTAGGATCCCTCCGGTAACGCTCGTTAACCGGAGGGGTGCAGTCATGACCGTCACGTCCGAGCAGCGGTTCGGGGAGTTCGTCGTCGTACGGGGCCATGAGGGCCTGGAGCACGTCGCCGAGCTGGTTCTCGACCGGCCCAAGGCGATGAACGCCGTGTCCACGGACATGGCGCGCTCGATCGGCGCGGCCTGCGCCGCGCTCGCCGCCGACTCGGATGTCCGGGTCACCGTCCTCACCTCCAGCCATGAGCGGGCCTTCTGCGTGGGCGCGGACCTCAAGGAGCGCAACTCCTTCACCGACGCGGACCTGGTGCGCCAGCGGCCCACGGCCCGTGCCGCCTACACCGGAGTTCTCGAACTGCCGATGCCGACGATCGCCGCGGTGCACGGCTTCGCGCTCGGCGGCGGGTTCGAGCTGGCCCTGTCCTGCGACCTGATCGTCGCCGACCGGACCGCCCTGGTGGGCCTCCCCGAGGTGTCGGTCGGGGTCATCCCGGGTGGTGGCGGCACCCAGCTGCTGCCGCGCCGGATCGGAGCGGCGCGCGCCGCCGAGCTGATCTTCACCGCCCGCCGGGTGGAGGCGGCCGAGGCGCGGGAGCTGGGGCTGGTCGACGAGCTGGTCGCCGAGGGCGAGGACCGGGCCGAGGCGCTCGCGCTGGCCGGCCGGATCGCGGCGAACTCCCCGGTGGGGCTGCGGGCGGCCAAGCGGGCGCTGCGGCTCGGCCACGGGCTCGATCTGCGGGCCGGTCTCGAGGTCGAGGACTCCGCGTGGCGGTCGGTGGCCTTCTCCGGCGACCGGGCGGAGGGCGTGGCGGCGTTCAACGAGAAGCGGAAGGCGAACTGGCCCGGGGAATGACCCGAACATGACCCTGTGTGTTCGATAGGCGACGCACCGTGCGTGAGTCGAGCCGCAAACTGATCAAATCACCACAAACCTACATAAGCTGATGCGATGGGTGGTGATGATGCGCGGCTGCGGGCCGTGGTTTCGCTTGCGCAGGCGATGGCGGCGGCGCACACCCCGCGGGGGTGCTGGCGAGCGGCCGCGCTGGGGGCGTGCGAGGCGTTGGGCGGCAGCTTTGCCGCGCTGTCGGTCTGGGAGCGCGGACGCGGGCGGCTGCGGGTGCTGGTCAACGCGGGCGAGCGGGCCGAGGGGGAGGAGGAGTTCCCCGACGAGGAGACGTACCCGGTGCACCAGTTCCCGGAGATCACCGAGTTCCTGCATGAGCGGTGGGCCGGGGGCGGCGAGCCGGACGCCTGGGTGGAGACGGCCGACGGTCCGGTGGAGCCGGAGACCGGGGGTGCGGGTGTGGCGGGTGCGCACGGTTACCGGCGCGGCTACTGCCATCAGCGGGTGGCGGCGCTGCGCCGGCGCGGACGCGGCTGCTGCGTGGTGGCTCCGATCGTGCTGCACGGGCGGGCCTGGGGTGAGCTCTATGTGGCGCGGCCGGTGGGGGAGCCGGTGTTCGGCCGCCGGGACGCGGACTTCGCCACCGTGCTGGCCGCCGTCGTGGCCGCCGGTATCTCCCAGACGGAGCGCCTGGAGGAGGTGCGCAAGCTCGCCTTCACCGATCCGCTGACCGGTCTCGCCAACCGGCGGGCCGTCGACATGCGGCTGGACGAGGCGGTGGAGCGGCACCGGGAGGACGGCTCGGTGGTGAGCCTGGTCGTCTGCGATCTGAACGGTCTGAAGCGGGTCAACGACACGCACGGGCATGCCGTCGGCGACCGGCTGCTGGAACGTTTCGGCTCCGTGCTGTCCCGGTGCGGGGCCATGCTGCCCGGGGCGCTGGCGGCCCGGCTCGGCGGGGACGAGTTCTGTCTGCTGGCCCTGGGTCCCGGGGCGGACGAGGTGATCGCGGTGGCCACGGAGCTCTGCGAGCGGGCCGCCGAGCTGGAGTTCGGCAACGGGGTCGCCTGCGGGATCGCGTCCACCGGGGATCCGATCGGTCCGGTGGTCTCCGCGCGGCGGCTCTTCCGGCTCGCGGACGCGGCCCAGTACCGGGCGAAGGCGGCCCGCTCCGTGAGGCCCGTGGTGGCGGGGCGTGACGGCGAGGTCATCCGGCTGGCCGACTCTCCGCCCAAGTCCGCCCATGACCGCCGCCGCCTGCGGGGAGCCGTGCCCGAGGTGACGGATGAGGTAAGGGGTCAACCCGGCGACCACTAGTGACATGAAGGGTTTCAGTCCGTACGCTTCTGAATATGGATATGCATACAGTCGTGGTGGGGACGTCCGGTACCACTGCTCAGGACGTCATCGCCGTGGCCCGCGGCAACGCCCGTGTCGAGCTCTCCGCGGCCGCGGTGAGCGCCCTGGCGGCCGCCCGCGAGATCGTGGAGGCGCTCGCCGCCAAGCCCGAGCCGGTCTACGGCGTCTCCACCGGGTTCGGCGCCCTGGCCAGCCGCCACATCAGCCCGGAGCTCCGTGCTCAGCTCCAGCGCAACATCGTCCGCTCGCACGCGGCCGGCATGGGCCCGCGGGTCGAGCGCGAGGTCGTCAGGGCTCTGATGTTCCTCCGGCTGAAGACGGTCGCCTCCGGACACACGGGCGTGCGGCCCGAGGTCGCCCAGACCATGGCGGACGTACTCAACGCCGGGATCACACCCGTCGTTCACGAGTACGGTTCCCTCGGCTGCTCCGGTGACCTGGCACCGCTCTCGCACTGCGCCCTGACCCTGATGGGTGAAGGTGACGCGGAGGGCCCCGACGGGACCGTCCGCCCGGCCGGTGAGCTCCTCGCCGCTCACGGCATCACCCCGGTCGAGCTGCGCGAGAAGGAGGGCCTCGCCCTCCTCAACGGCACCGACGGCATGCTCGGCATGCTCGTGATGGCCCTCGCCGACCTGCGCAGCCTCTACACCTCGGCCGACATCACCGCGGCCCTCTCCCTGGAGGCCCTGCTCGGCACGGACAAGGTCCTCGCCCCCGAGCTGCACGCCATCCGCCCGCACCCCGGCCAGGGCGCCAGCGCCGACAACATGCTGCGGGTGCTCGCCGGTTCGGGTCTGACCGGTCACCACCAGGACGACGCGCCGCGCGTCCAGGACGCCTACTCCGTGCGCTGCGCGCCCCAGGTCAACGGCGCGGGCCGCGACACCCTCGCCTACGCCGCGACCGTTGCCGACCGCGAACTGGCCTCCTCCGTCGACAACCCCGTCGTCCTTCCCGACGGCCGGGTCGAGTCCAACGGCAACTTCCACGGGGCGCCGGTCGCGTACGTCCTGGACTTCCTGGCCATCGTCGCCGCCGACCTCGGTTCGATCGCCGAGCGCCGCACCGACCGGCTGCTGGACAAGAACCGTTCGCACGGGCTGCCGCCGTTCCTCGCCGATGACGCCGGTGTCGACTCCGGCCTGATGATCGCCCAGTACACCCAGGCCGCGCTGGTCAGCGAGATGAAGCGGCTCGCCGTCCCCGCCTCCGCCGACTCGATCCCGTCCTCCGCGATGCAGGAGGACCACGTCTCGATGGGCTGGTCGGCCGCGCGCAAGCTCCGTACCGCCGTCGACAACCTCGCCCGGATCGTCGCCGTCGAGCTGTACGCGGCGACCCGCGCCGTCGAGCTGCGCGCCGCGCAGGGCCTGACCCCGGCCCCGGCCTCGCTGGCCGCCATCGAGGCGCTGCGGGCGGCGGGCGTCGAGGGCCCCGGCCCGGACCGCTTCCTGTCGCCGGACCTGGCCGCGGCGGACGCCTTCGTCCGGGCGGGCAAGCTCGTCTCGGCGGTCGAGCCGGTCACGGGGCCGCTGGCCTGACCGCGGTCCTGATACGCACGACAGCGGCCACCGGGCGGACCCGGTGGCCGCTGTCGTGTCCGCGGCCGTGCCCGCTCACAGGGCCGGCTGCGGACCTCCGTGACGGCCCGAGTACGTGACGAAGCCGGCTCCGATTCCCAGAAGCGCCATGCCGCCGACGAGATACGGCGTCGTGTCGATCCCGGTCCCGGTCTCGGCGAGCGTGGTGGGGTCCAGGTCCGAACCGGAGGCGGCGGCGCTGTGGCCGGCCGTGCTGGGTGCGGGGGTCGCATCGCCCGCGTTGGCGGACGGGACGAACCACAAGGCGCACAGCAGCGTTCCCGCGGCGGTGGCGGTCAGAAGCGGGCGGCGGGTGATGGCCACGGAATCGATCCCCCTTGGGGCAGCCGTAAGAGAGAGGGCTCCCCGAATGCCGGGTCCCCTCAGGCCTGTTGCACCGATGCTAATGAACGCAGCGGGTCGCGGGAAAGCCATGGCGGCCGGGAGTTCGGGCCGGCCGGCACCTGGGGCGGTTTCGCATGCCCGGGCACGCGCATCTGCGGCGTTGCCGTCGATCAACAACTCCCCCATAGCCCTGAAGGCATGGGGGACCCCCTTCGCGCGGCTGCGGGCACCCGGACCCGTTCCCTCCTCCACCTCGCAGGTGCCGGCCGGCCTTACGCTCCACATCATGAGCACTTCTGAGTCATCACGATTCGTTCGCCTTCGTGTCGAAATGGTGGTCGAGATCACGGACGCCGACGCCCTGAGCGGGACCGCGCTGGAAAGCCTCGCGGCCGAGTACGGGGAGCCCGGCGGCGAGTCCGCCGAAGAACGTACGCATGCCGAGACCGCGGTACGGGAAGACGGTGCGGAGGCCCTCGCCTCGCTGATCGACCCGTTCGACCTGGTCGGGGAGGTGCCCGGGGTCGAGCTGGCCCAGGCCTCCTGGAGCAGCGAGATCATCGACTACGACCCGGACGACCCGGACGGATGGGACCTCGATGACGACCAGGACGACGACGGCGAGGGGGACGACGGCGACGAGAGCGCCTCCGGCGTCCCGCACAATGGGGAGAAGGACGGCAGCACGGAACGGCGGGTCTAGCGGGTGGGAACACCGGCCCCGGCCCGCTTCCGGCGGACCGGGGCCGGTCTGCGTGAGCAGCCGGTGGATACGGATCACGGACGTGCTGTACAACCGGTTCGTGTACCGGCGGACACATAGGTGATGAACAGCGGGAACCACGGCTGTCACCACCGCGTCGATGAGTGGTGTTCCCCACATCTGAGGCAGATATGGAACGGGGCGCCCATTCAGGGTGTTCTTGGAGCATTGACGGGTGTAGCCGGTCGACGGCCTTGCTCGGGGTTTTGGGGATTTCGGCAACGATGGAGAAGCGTGTGATGACGGACAGCAAACGGCGCAGGGGCCTCATGGCCGCGTCCGCACTGCTCGGCGGCGTGCTGGTGCTTTCGGCCTGCAACGACGGCGGCGACAAGGGCGGCCCTAGCCCCGACAGCTCGAAGTCACAGGCGGCCGAGGTCGACAAGGCGGCGGCCGAGGAGGCCTCCGAGGCGCAGATAGCGATTTCGCCGAAGAACGGCGCGACCAACGCGAGCATCAACAACGCCGCCAAGGTCACCGTCACCAAGGGCAAGCTGACGGTGGTCACGATGACCACGGCAGCCGGCGAGAGCGTCAAGGGCACCCTGTCCGCCGACGGCACGACCTGGAAGCCGGACGCCCAGCTGGAGCGTTCGACCACGTACAAGATCAATGCGACGGCGCAGGACTCGAAGGGCCGCGAGGCGCACGAGAACTCCTCCTTCACCACCGTGTCGCCCGCCAACAGCTTCATCGGGAACTTCACCCCCGAGGACGGCTCCACCGTCGGCGTCGGCATGCCCGTCTCGATCAACTTCAACAAGGCGATCACCGACCAGAAGGCCGTCCAGGACGGCATCACCGTGACGTCCAGCAGCGGCCAGCAGGTCGTCGGCCACTGGTTCAACTCCCAGCGCCTGGACCTGCGTCCCGAGGACTACTGGACGGGCGGCTCCACCGTCACGCTGAAGCTGGCGCTGGACGGCGTCGAGGGTGCGGACGGCGTGTACGGCGTGCAGCAGAAGACGGTCACCTTCAAGGTCGGCCGCAACCAGGTCTCGACCGTGGACGCCAAGACGCACACGATGACCGTCACCCAGAACGGCAAGACGATCAAGACCATCCCGATCTCGGCCGGTTCGTCGGACAACCCGACGTACAACGGCCAGATGGTGATCTCCGAGAAGTTCAAGGAGACCCGGATGGACGGTTCGACGGTCGGCTTCACCGACGACGACGGCAAGGGTGAGTACGACATCAAGGACGTGCCGCACGCCATGCGGCTGTCCACGTCGGGCACCTTCATCCACGGCAACTACTGGGGCGCCAAGTCGATCTTCGGCAGCGCCAACACCAGCCACGGCTGCGTCGGCCTCTCCGACGCCAAGGGCGCCGGTGACCCCAACGAGCCCGCCGCCTGGTTCTACAACAACTCCATGATCGGTGACGTGGTCGTCGTCAAGAACTCCCCGGACAAGACCATCCAGCCCGACAACGGCCTCAACGGCTGGAACATGAGCTGGGCCCAGTGGACGGCGGGCTCCGTGGCCTGAGCCGGCCGACCGCTTCCCCCTCACCCCGGGCAGCACCCACCCCGTCCCGCACGCCAGGCGGCGGCACCGGATCCCCACGGATCCCGGAGCCGCCGCCTTCGGCGTACCGGGCTGTTCTCATCCCGCTCTCATCGTGGCCTTAACTCACCATCACAAGCGGTCCATAGCCTCGCGCCATGTTCTTCACCTACCTCCGGCGCGAGCTGCGCCGCCGCAGAAAGGCGGCGCTCGTCGTCGCCTCGGGGCTCGCCCTCGGCATTGCGCTGGTCATCATCGTCAGTTCGGTCTCCTCGGGCATGAGCAAGGCCCAGGACAAGGTCCTCGAATCGCTGTACGGCCTCGGTACGGACATGACCGTCACCAAGGCCGCCGCAGCTCCGGGAACCAACACGGAACGCCCCAAGTTCGAGTTCGACGCCAAGGACAGCGACGACGAAGCGACTCAGAGCACGGACCGGGTCATGGTCCAGGGCTTCCAGACGCTCGCCTCCACCACCGTGGACAAGGTGGACAAGCAGAGCGGCGTCGCCGACGCCGTCGGCGGGCTGAGCATGACCGTCATGAAGGTGGACGGCCAGTTCAAGCGCGGTGAGTTCAAGCAGGAGGGCGGCACGACCGGGGGCACCCGGGGCGGCCCCGGCGGCGGTACCGGCCAGCCGCAGGGCGAGGTCCAGGGCGGCGGCGCCTCCTTCGACGTCAACTCCTACACGGTGTACGGCACCGACGTCACCAAGCAGGATCTCGGCCCGCTCACCTCGTCGAAGATCACCGCCGGACGTACGTTCAAGACGACCGAGACCAACGCGAAGGTGGCCGTCGTCGACGCCGCCTACGCCAAGGAGAAGAAGCTCTCGGCCGGCAAGACGGTGACCGTCCACGGCACCAAGTTCACGATCGTCGGCGTCTCCACGGCCGACAGCGGTGACGCGGCCGCCAACCTCTACATCCCGCTCCAGCAGGCGCAGACCCTCGCCGACGCGAAGAACAAGGTCACCACGGTCTACGTCAAGGCCGCGGACTCGCAGCAGATCGACAGCGTCAAGTCCACCATCCAGAAGAACATCGCGGGTACCACGGTCACCACCTCCGCCGACCTCGCGGACACCGTGTCCGGCTCCCTTTCCACCGCGTCCGACCTGGCCTCCAGCGTCGGCAAGTGGCTCTCCATCGCCGTGCTCATCGCCGCCTTCCTGGTGGCGGGACTCCTCACCTCCTCCGCGGTCAGCCGCCGCGTACGGGAGTTCGGCACGCTCAAGGCGCTCGGCTGGAAGAGCGGCCGGGTCACCCGCCAGGTCATCGGCGAGGCCCTCGTCAACGGCCTGATGGGCGGCGTCCTCGGCATCGCGATCGGCCTCGCCGGCGCGTACATCGTCACCGCCGTCAGCCCCACCCTCACCGCCCAGCTCGGCTCATCGAGCAGCGGCGCGGGACGCGGCGGCGGCATGATGGGCGGCGGTCGCCAGACCGCGTCCAAGGCGCTCGACATCGCCCTGACCGCACCCGTCTCCCTCTCCACCATCCTGATCGCCGTCGGCCTGGCCGTGGCGGGCGGGCTGATCGCGGGCGCCTTCGGCGGCTGGCGCGCCTCCCGGCTGCGCCCCGCGGACGCGCTGCGCCGCGTCGAGTAACCCGCCGCGGGATGCCCGGCGGCCGGGCATCCCGCACCCCCGTCCCCGCGACCCGCGATCCACGAGGCGTTCGCCCGGGATCCGCGATCATCGGCCAGCAGGAGTTGACCCATGTACACCCTTCAAGGCGTCACCAAGCGCTACACGCGCGGCAAGTCCACCGTCCACGCGCTCGCCGGCGTCGACCTGACCATCGAGGACGGCGGCCGCCTGGTCATCCAGGGCCCCACCGGCGGCGGCAAGTCCACGCTGCTGCAGATGCTCGGCGGCCTGGACCGCCCCACCGACGGCAGCGTCGAACTCGACGGTGTGGACCTCGCGAAGCTCAGCGAGGCCAAGCTCACCAAGGTGCGCGCCGAGAACATCGGCTTCGTCTTCCAGAGCTTCAACCTCATCCCGACGCTCACCGCCCAGGAGAACGTCGAGACCGCCCTCGTCCCGCTCGGCATCAAGGCGGCCGAACGGCGCAGACGAGCCGCCGAGGCACTCGACTCGGTCGGACTGGGCGAACGGCTCAGTCACCTCCCCAGCGAGATGTCCGGCGGTCAGCAGCAGCGGGTCGCCATCGCCAGAGCCCTGGTCAAGCAGCCCAAGGTGCTCCTCGCCGACGAGCCCACCGGCAACCTCGACGAGTCCATGCGCGACGAGATCATGGAGGTGCTGGAGACCATGTGGAAGGAGCACGGGCTCACCTTCATCATGGTCACCCACGACAGCGCGATCGCCCGCAGGGCCCCGCGGCTGGCGACCATCCGCAAGGGCAAGGTCACCATCACGGAGAACGCCGCGGCCTGAGCCGGCAGCAGCTCACCACCCCGCCCCTGACCGACGGGCCCGCCCGGGTCCGCCGGTCAGGGGCTTCCCGGTGTCCTCAGACCGCCCGCGCGGCCACGGCCCTGCGGTGCGCCGCCAGGTCGCTGCGGCGGACCTGGCGCAGCCCGGCCGGGTCGGTGGGGGCGGCGGCCTCCTCGCAGACAGGCCGCGGACCGGGACCGCCCGCGCCGCCGGCCCCGGCAAGACGGGCGCGGAGCCCGTACCAGGGCTGCAGCGGCAGCCAGCACAGCCCGTACAGCCAGCGCCGCGTCAGCCGCCCGGGGCCCGGGCGCCCCGCATCCGGCAGGCTCACCACCCGTATCCCCATGATCAGCTTCCCCGCGCCCGCGCCGACGACCGCGGTCAGCACCACCTGATTGAGGAACGAGAGGACGAGCACCGGCCCGATCAGCAGCCCGACGACCTGGGGAACGGTCGCCGAGCCCGCGTACGGCCGGACGAGTAAGCCGCCGGTGACCAGGCAGAGATAGCAGTCGAGTCCGACAGCGAGGTAGCGGCGCATCTCGCCGGCCCGGGGCGGTGTGCGCGGCGCGGGCCGACCCGTCCGTACGGGGACGTACGGGGGTCCCGGATGCCCATGGCCGAGCGGCGGGCCCGTGGCCAACGGCGTTGCTCTGTAAGGGTGATGAGGATCCCGGCCCTTGCGGTCCCCCCGCGATGTTGTCATGACGGAATCATGTCTGATCGCCCGTCACCGCGGGCCCGGACCGCGCAGCTCCGGGACATCGGGGCGCCGCCCGATGGTGTAGCCCGCTACACCATCGGTCCGGGAGGCCGGACCCTCGTGCCGGAGTCCGGCCGCTGGAAGCATGAAGGACAGCCGGGTGAGGGCCCGGTGCACCTGCCCGACTTCCTGTTCCCGGAGGAACCCCGTGAAGCCGCTTCTGTGGACCGTGCTCGTCGCCGCGCTCGTCGCGAACCTCTCGCTGAACTTCCTGGTGGACCAGGAAGGACTGCACATCGCCCTGAGCGTCGTGTCGGGTGTGGTCCTGCTCGCGTCGGCGGCGGGCCTGTGGGTGCTGCGCAGCCCGCGCGAGAACTGAGGGCGGCCCGCCGCGGACCTCACACCCGCCAGGACGCCCCTGTGAGGTTCACCACTTCGGGTGGCGCACGCCCCCGCCGCAACCCGGCCGATTCTCCCCGGAACCGGCCTGGGACCGGGAGGTTGCGGCCTTCCCGTGCGGGGCGCGACGGGATCACCATGTGGATGCCCGTGGAGCATTGCGTCGTCCCACTGGGACACTCGATACGCCACAACGGTCCTGTACGTCGCTTTCGTGAGCACGGTATGCGTGATGTCGGGCGACGCCCTCAACGGCGAGGGGGGACCTGGCGCCCCTCGGGACGGGGGCGCCTTCGCGCATGAGCCGACCCATGGAAGGTCTTGATCAGATGCAGGCCACCCCTGACTCCGCAACGCCGCACGCCGCCGACCGCGTCATCGAGCCGCTGTACGCGGAGATCCTCCGCCGCAACCAGGGCGAGAAGGAGTTCCACCAGGCCGTACGGGAGGTCCTGGAGACGCTCGGCCCGGTGCTGGCCCAGCGGCCGGAGTTCGTGGACGCCCGGATCATCGAGCGGATATGCGAGCCGGAGCGCCAGCTCATCTTCCGTGTGCCGTGGTCGGACGACTCCGGCGACATCCACGTCAACCGCGGATTCCGGGTCGAGTTCTCCAGCTCGCTCGGCCCGTACAAGGGCGGGCTGCGCTTCCACCCCTCGGTCAACCTCGGCATCGTGAAGTTCCTCGGCTTCGAGCAGATCTTCAAGAACGCCCTCACCGGCATGCCCATCGGCGGCGGCAAGGGCGGCTCCGACTTCGACCCGAAGGGCCGCTCGGACGCCGAGATCATGCGGTTCTGTCAGTCGTTCATGACCGAACTCCACCGCCACCTCGGCGAGTACACCGACGTCCCCGCCGGTGACATCGGCGTGGGCGGCCGCGAGATCGGCTACCTCTTCGGCCAGTACAAGCGGATCACCAACCGCTACGAGTCCGGAGTCCTCACCGGCAAGGGCCTCGGCTGGGGCGGCGCCCTGGTGCGCACCGAGGCGACCGGCTACGGCTGCGTCCTGTTCACCGCAGAAATGCTCCGCAGCCAGGGCGACAGCCTCGACGGCCGGCGCATCGCCGTCTCCGGTTCGGGCAACGTCGCGATCTACGCGATCGAGAAGGCCCAGCAGCTCGGCGCCACGGTGGTGACCTGCTCCGACTCCGACGGCTACGTCGTGGACGAGAAGGGCATCGACCTCGCCCTGCTCAAGGAGATCAAGGAGGCGGGCCGCGGCCGCGTCTCCGAGTACGCGGAACGCCGCGGCGAGCACGCCGTGTTCGTGCCCGGCACCGGCGTCTGGAACGTGCCCTGCGATGTGGCGCTGCCCTGCGCCACACAGAACGAACTCCACGAGGCCGACGCGTTGACCCTCGTACGCAACGGTGTGAAGGCGGTCGCCGAGGGCGCCAACATGCCCACCACCCCCGAGGCCGTCCGCGTGTTCCAGGACGCCGGCGTGGCCTTCGCCCCCGGCAAGGCGGCCAACGCGGGCGGCGTGGCGACCAGCGCCCTGGAGATGCAGCAGAACGCCTCGCGCGACTCCTGGACGTTCGCCCACACGGAGGAGCGGCTCGCGGAGATCATGCGCCACATCCACGACTCCTGCTACATCACGGCGGAGCGTTACGGCAGCCCCGGCAACTACGTCGTCGGCGCGAACATCGCCGGCTTCGAGCTGGTCGCGGACGCGATGCTGGCGCAGGGACTGATCTGACCGGGTTCCCGGTGTACGCGCACGGGGCCGGGACGCGGATGCGTCCCGGCCCCGTGGTGCGTGCGGGCACGCCCGGAGCGGATGTACGCAAGTCCCGGACGACGCCGACGAGCAGGGCCCGGCGTGGGCCACGTCGCGGGAGCCTGCCTGCGCTACGCCGTAGGACCCGGCCTGCGCCGGAACGTCTCCGCCAGGCCCGTGTTCGCCACCACCACGACGGCCATGACCACGGCCGCCGCCGGGTGCCCCACCTCGTACAGCCCGTAGGCGCCGCCGCCGAGCACCACGGCCTTCACCGCTAGTACCCCGGCCAGCGGCAGCCGGATCCGGGCGCGCGGTGCGGCGAACGTTCCCCACAGGGCGATGGCGACCGCCAGTACCCCGGTGCCCAGCAGTAGTTGAACCGCCAGGCCGTCGCCGAGAGTGAACCCCCACCGGAACAGGCACGCCAGCGCCACCAGTTCCACCAGGAATGCCAGAGTTTCGTTGGCGGCCCACCAGGGGCGGCCGCTCGACGAAGGGATCGCCGGCCCCTCCGTACGGTTGTCGCGCATGGTGCCCCCACCCTCCCCGTTCACGTCGGAGCGAGGGTATCCGGATCAGCCCTGGGCCGGTGCCACACCGATCGGGCACGAGACACCCGTGCCGCCGATCCCGCAGTAGCCGGCCGGGTTCTTGTCGAGGTACTGCTGGTGCGCCGGCTCGGCGGGCCAGAAGGTACGGCCCTCGGCCGGGAGGATCTCCGTGGTGATCTCGCCGTAGCCGGATCCCGTGAGGACCTTCTGGTACGCCTCGCGGGACGCCGCCACGGCCGCTGCCTGCTCGGGGGAGTGGGTGTAGATCGCGGACCGGTACTGGGTGCCCACGTCGTTGCCCTGGCGGAAGCCCTGGGTCGGGTCGTGGGACTCCCAGAAGACCTTCAGGAGCTGGGTGTACGTGACGGCCTTCGGGTCGTACACCACGCGGACCGCCTCCGTGTGTCCGGTCAGGCCCGAGCAGACCTCCTCGTACGCGGGGTTCTCCGTATAGCCGCCCTGGTAACCGACGAGAGTCGTCCAGACACCGTCCGTCTCCCAGAACTTGCGCTCGGCACCCCAGAAACACCCCATCGCGAAGTCCGCGGCCTCCAGACCCTCCGGGTACGGGCCCAGCAGGGCGTTGCCCAGGACCGTGTGGCGGGCCGGGACGGTGAATTCCGGGGTGGCGCGGCCGCGCAGGGCCTCCTCCGGGGTGGGGAGCTGCGGGGTGCGGCGGTTCAGGAACATGCGGGGCTCCTCCTGGGGTCGGCGTGATGTCCGTACAACGCACCGGGACCGCCGTGGATTCCGGCCCCGGTGCTCAGGCGCGGGGCGTGCCGTCCTCCGACTCGGCGGCCTTCAGATAGTCGGCGGCACGCTTGCGGGACTTGAACCAGAAGTAGAGGCCGAGGCCGATCAGGATCAGGGGTATCAGTCGTGCCACGGGAACACCGGTCCTTGTCGTGGGAAGCAGTCGCGGGAAGTCTTGTGCGGTCGTGGGAAACGGCCGGGGAAAGCAGGAGTACGTCGCTCCCACGGTCGCACAGTCGCGCCTCGGGAGGTCCCGGTGCCGCGTCAGCTCAGCAGCGTCGCGGGGCTGCCGCCGTTCGCCTCGTAGCCGGCCACCGCCAGGGCCCGGTACACGGTGTACTCGGCGGCCGGGTCGGAGTTCGCCGTCCACGGCAGCGCGCCCACGTGTCCGTCGATGTGGATCAGCTGGTTCATCGCCTCGGACCAGCGCTCCATCCGTACCAGGAACAGCACCAGGAGATGACGGACGTGCGCGAGCATCGGGTCGTCGGCGCGGGCCGCGTGGACCGCGAACATCGCGCCCTCGACCGCCTTCGT
Source organism: Streptomyces sp. NPDC087901 (assembly GCF_044742205.1). Taxonomy (NCBI): domain Bacteria; kingdom Bacillati; phylum Actinomycetota; class Actinomycetes; order Kitasatosporales; family Streptomycetaceae; genus Streptomyces; species Streptomyces sp. NPDC087901. Next base: position 234,096 of record NZ_JBIUUC010000003.1, on the reverse strand, counting down.
CACCACCAGGCTCCGGTAGAACCCCTGCACGAGATTGACCTCGGGGAGATGCTCGTACACGGCGAACAGCGGCAGGGCGGCCAGCAGTGAGCCCTGCGGGGCGCGGGCGGCGGCCGCGGTCGCGAAGCGGTCGGCCTCCTCGCGCGATCCGTGCCACTTCTCGCACCAGAAGTGCAGCGCCGCGATGTGCGCGCCCATGTGGGCCGGCGCCCGGTCGATGATCTTCGCCCAGAGCTGGTCGAACTCCTCGTGGGAGTACCCGAGTCCACGGGCGACGGCCAGTTCCGCCAGATACGGGACGGGGTCGCCCGGCGCCAGCGCGGCCGCCTCGCCGACGACCGTACGCGCCTCCTCCAGAATGATCCGGAAGTCGTCCGTACCGGTCGTGGACGAACGCCACGCCTGCTGGACCAGGAACTCCGCGTGCACGGCCGCGGCCCCCGCGTCCTCAGGTGCCTCGGCCCGCCACTTGCGCAGCCATGCCCCGCCCACGCCCGGCCGCTGCATCAGCTCCAGCGAGGCGGCCCCGGCGAACGCCTGCACCCGCTGCCACCGCACCTCGCCCTCCTTCGGCGTCCCGGACAGCAGCTGGGACGCGGCCCGCCACTCCTGGGTGTGCTGGACGACATCGAGCACATCGAGAAGATCCTGGTCGGGGCCAGGCATCCGGATGTCCAGCTCCTCCTGGCGCACGAAGCCGTAGGTGTCCGGATCGGCGGCGTCCGGGGAACCGGGCGCCACCTGACGGATACCGCCGCGACGGCGCAGCACATAGGGGCCGACGACCGCGGCGAGCATGCACAGCGCGAGCAGGAACCACAGAATCTCCATGCCCCCATTGTCACCGGACGGCAAGGTGCTCTGTGAGCGCCCTCGGAACGAACTACGCTCGGGGCCCATGAGCGACCAGCACAGCTTCGAGACTCTCGCGATCCATGCGGGAAACACCGCCGATCCCCTTACCGGCGCCGTTGTTCCGCCCATTTACCAGGTGTCCACGTACAAGCAGGACGGCGTGGGCGGCCTGCGCGGCGGCTACGAGTACAGCCGCAGCGCCAACCCCACGCGCACCGCGCTGGAGGAGAACCTCGCGGCCCTGGAGGGAGGCCGCCGCGGACTCGCCTTCGCGTCCGGCCTCGCCGCCGAGGACTGCCTGCTCCGTACGCTGCTGACGCCCGGCGACCACGTGGTCATCCCGAACGACGCCTACGGCGGTACGTTCCGGCTGTTCGCGAAGGTCGCCTCGCGCTGGGGCGTGGAGTTCTCGGTCGCCGACACCTCGGACGTGGCGGCGGTCCGGGCCGCGATCACCCCGCGTACCAAGGCGATCTGGGTGGAGACCCCCTCCAACCCGCTGCTCGGCATCACCGACATCGCGGCGGTCGCCGGTGTCGCCCGCGCCGCGGGTGCACGGCTCGTCGTCGACAACACCTTCGCCAGCCCCTACCTTCAGCAGCCCCTCGCCCTGGGCGCCGATGTCGTGGTCCACTCCACGACCAAGTACATGGGCGGCCACTCGGACGTCGTCGGTGGCGCGCTGATCGCCAACGACCCCGACCTGTCGGACGAGTTGGCGTACCACCAGAACGCGATGGGCGCCGTCGCCGGTCCGTTCGACGCCTGGCTGGTGCTGCGCGGCATCAAGACCCTCGCCGTCCGGATGGACCGGCACAGCGAGAACGCCACCAGGGTCACCGAACTGCTGACCCGCCACCCCAAGGTCACCCAGGTCCTCTACCCCGGGCTGCCCGAGCACCAGGGCCACGAGATCGCCGCCAAGCAGATGAAGGCCTTCGGCGGGATGGTGTCCTTCCGGGTCGCGGGCGGCGAGGAAGCGGCCGTCGAGGTCTGCAACCGCGCGAAGCTCTTCACGCTCGGTGAATCGCTCGGCGGCGTCGAGTCGCTGCTGGAGCACCCGGGCCGGATGACGCACGCCTCCGCCGCCGGATCCCCGCTGGAGGTCCCGGCCGACCTGGTCCGCCTCTCCGTCGGCATCGAGAACGGCGACGACCTGCTGGCCGACCTGACGCAGGCGCTCGGCTAGTCCTCTCATTCGCGGGCGGGGCCGGTTTCGCCGGCCCCGCCCCTGGTGCGGTCACCCTCAGACCGAGGCCTTCTCGTCCTCCAGCGAAGCCCTGACCTGCTCCCGCAGCTCGGGACTGTCGGTGTGCTCATGGACCGAGACCGCGTGCTCGGTCGCCGCCCGCACGACTTCGTCCTCCTCACCGGAGATGGTCAGCGAACAGTTCGACACGCTCGGATACTTGCGGCAGTCAGCGATCTTCCTGGTCATCACAGCCTCCTCGGGCAGTGCCCTTCCAGGATAGAACGGCATGAACCCGGGCACCTGCGCGCCTACCAGCCCTCCAGCGGCGGCGTCGTCTCGGCGGGCGGCACCTGCCAGGGCTGGGCCACCACCGCCCACACCGCGAACGCCACGACCACCGCGGCCGCCGTCAGCAGCCACAGCCGACCCAGCACCCGCCGGCGGCGCAGCAGCCGGTCACCGCGTTCCGCCGCCCGCGCCGCCAGTTCCGCGGGCACCTGCGGATGGGGGGTGTCCAGCATCCGCCGGACCTCGTCCTCCCTGCGCCCCATGCCGCTCACGGCGCAGTCCCCAGGGGTCGGGTGCGATCCCGGCGCGGCGGCCGAGTCCCGGTACCCCGGAACCTGGCCGCCCCGCCGATGCAGACCACGCGGACCCGCTCCACCGGCATCCCGAGCAGCGCCGCAGTCTGCTCCTCCGGGGCACCCTCGTACAGGCGCAGCACCAGGACCAGCCGTTCCTGCGGGGTCAGCCGGTCCAGCTGCCCGCCGCGCGGACGGCGATGGCGCCAGGCCTGCCGGGCGAACCGGGTGGCCAGATCCTGCCGGGTGCGGTTGTACGGATCCTCGCCGTGCAGCCGGTCCCAGTCCGCGTAGGTCCGGGCCAGCGCCGCGGTGAGCAGCCGCAGCGCGCGCTCGTTGGCGCCCGGCGGATCCGCAGGCTCGGCCGTGAGCAGAGTCGCGGTGTGCAGCAGCCGGCCCGCCGCGCCCGCCACGAAGGCCTCGAACTCCTGGGCGCGGCGCCGCAGTCGGACCGCATGGCGCTCTCGCACGAGGTCCATCGGAGCGCTCCACGGGCCCCGGGTCAACCCCCAGGGCCCGGTGGGTCAGAGCCTGTGCCGGGCCCTATCCCGCCGACGGCGGCTGGTGCGCCGCCTGCCGCGCGGCCAGGGACCCGTTGAAGCGGGTGAGCAGCGCGCAGAACGTGTCCCGCTCGTCCTCTGTCCACTCGTCCGTCACCTGGGACATCAGCTCGCGACGCGAGGCCCGGACCTCCTCCAGCCGCGCCTGGCCGCGCGGGGAGAGCTGGAGGACGACCGCACGGCCGTCCTCCGGATGCGAGGTGCGCTTGACCAGACCGGTGTCCACCAGCGGCGCGACCTGCCGGGTCACCGTCGAGGAGTCGATCCCCATTCCGGCGGCCAGCGCCTTGACGCCCATGGGGCCTTCCCGGTCCAGCCGGTTGAGCAGCAGATACGCGGCCCGGTCCATGGAGTTGCGCACCTGGCCGACGCCGCCGAGGCGGGTCTGCTCGGCACGCCGGGCGAAGACCGCCACCTGGTGCTGCAGAGCGTCGAGAAGGTGGTCGTGACCCGGGTTCTCCGGGGTTGCGCCCCCGGAAGGAGACGTGGCAGTCGTCATGTCCTGAGGGGGCATGGCCGGGGGCTCTCTTCGTAGGGTGTCGGATGGGTGGGGGACAGAGTACGCGGCCCCGGGGCAACGTGTACCAGCGCCGCACAAACCTGCGGACATCGGCGCAGGAGGGGCCAGTCGGCGGCGGCCGCAACCCCTTTCAGCTGCAAGACTTGCGGTATGAACTTCCCACCGCCCGGCCGTTTCCCCCCGCTGATCCTCGATGACGTCCGAGGGGCGCAGAAGATGCTCTCCGGCGTCTCCAGGGTCACGCCGCTGGAGGGAAGCCGCCATCTGTCCGCCCTGGTGGGTGCGCCCGTCCAGTTCAAGTGCGAGAACCTGCAGCGGACCGGCTCGTTCAAACTGCGGGGCGCGTACGTACGCATCTCCGGTCTCACCCCGGTCGAGCGGGCGGCCGGTGTGGTGGCCGCGAGCGCCGGAAACCATGCGCAGGGTGTCGCGCTCGCGTCTGCGCTGCTCGGCGTACGGGCAACGGTCTTCATGCCGGTCGGGGCGCCGCTGCCCAAGGTCGCCGCGACCCGTGAGTACGGGGCGCAGGTGCGGCTGCACGGCCACGTCGTCGACGAGACACTTGCCGCGGCGCAGGAGTACGCACAGGAGACCGGTGCGGTCTTCATCCACCCCTTCGACCACCCGGACATCATCGCGGGGCAGGGGACGGTTGGCCTGGAGATCCTCGACCAGTGCCCCGAGGTGCGCACGATCGTGGTCGGCGTCGGCGGCGGCGGGCTCGCGGCCGGGATCGCCGTGGCGGTGAAGGCGATCCGGCCCGACGTGCGGATCATCGGCGTACAGGCGGCGGGCGCCGCCTGCTATCCGCCGTCGCTGGCCGCGGGCCACCCCGTGTCGATCGGCTCGCTCCAGACGATGGCGGACGGCATCAAGGTGGGACGCCCCGGCGACGTGCCCTTCGGCCTGGTCCGCGAGTTGGTCGACGAGGTCCGTACGGTCTCCGAGGACGAGCTGTCCAGCGCCCTGCTGCTCTGCCTGGAGCGGGCGAAGATGGTGGTGGAACCGGCCGGTGCGAGCCCGGTGGCCGCGCTGCTGAGCGACCCGAAGTCGTTCCGCGGCCCGGTGGTGGCGCTGCTGTCCGGCGGCAACGTGGACCCGCTGCTGATGCAGCGCATCCTGACCCACGGCATGTCGGCGGCCGGCCGCTATCTGAGCCTGCGGCTGCGCCTGACGGACCGCCCCGGCGCGCTGGCGACCATGCTGGGAGTGCTCACGGTGGCCGACGCCAACGTCCTCGACGTCATCCATGTGCGCACCGACCCCCGGCTCGGCCTCACCGAGGCCGAGGTGGAGCTCCACCTGGAGACCAAGGGCCCCGAGCACTGCGAGGAGGTCGCTGCGGCGCTGCGCGGGGCGGGCTATCTCGTCATGGTCTGACCACTTGTCAGTCGCGATGTATCGCGTTACTGTTCCTGCGCCCGGCCCGGGGACGCACGTGCGTTCGCCTCGTGTGTTCACCGGGCGCGGAAACACGGGCAAATCTAGGATCTGTGAGGAAGTCACCCGAACGTACTGGGGGAATCCCGTATGCCAGGCGCCATCTACGCCGAAGGTCTGGTGAAGACCTTCGGAGACGTACGAGCACTCGGCGGCGTCGACCTCGACGTGCCGGAAGGCACCGTCCTCGGACTTCTCGGCCCCAACGGAGCCGGTAAGACGACCGCCGTACGCGTCCTCACGACGCTGCTCATGCCCGACAGCGGCAGCGCCTTCGTCGCGGGCATCGATGTACTGAAGAAGCCCAACGAGGTGCGGCGTTCGATCGGGCTCTCCGGTCAGTTCGCCGCCGTCGACGAATATCTGACCGGCCGCGAGAACCTGCAGATGGTCGGCCAGCTCTACCAGATGTCCTCCCGTGACGCGAAGGCCCGGGCCACGGAGCTGCTGGATCGGTTCAACCTCGCCGACGCGGCCGACCGCACCGCCAAGACCTACTCCGGCGGCATGCGCCGCCGGCTCGACCTCGCGGCGGCGCTCGTCGTCTCCCCGCCGGTCATGTTCATGGACGAGCCGACCACCGGCCTCGACCCGCGCAACCGGCAGCAGCTCTGGGACGTCATCGAGGAACTCGTCGCCGGCGGCACGACGCTCCTGCTGACCACGCAGTACCTGGAGGAGGCCGACCGTCTCGCCCACGACATCTGCGTGATCGACCACGGTCTCGTCATCGCCCGCGGCACCTCCGACCAGCTCAAGGCCCGCACCGGCGGCGAGCGCGTCGAGGTCGTCGTCCAGCGGCCCGACCAGATCGACCCGGCCCGCGAGGTCCTCGCCCACCTGGGCAAGGGCGAGGTCGCCGTCGTCCCGCACATGCGCAAACTGACCGTCCCGGTCAACGGCGGCGCCAAGCTCCTCGCCGAGGTCATCCGCGACCTGGACGGCCGCGGCGTGGGGATCGACGACATCGGGCTGCGCCGCCCCACCCTCGACGACGTGTTCATCTCCCTCACCGGCCACGCGGCCGAGCAGGAGAAGAGCGACGAGAACGGGACGGACGTGCAGTCCGCCGCCCGGACGGAGGCGGAGAAGTGAGTGCTGTCACCCGTACGACCGCGGCCCCCGCGCCCAGAGGCGCCGGCGGCATCGGGCAGTCCGCCCGCGACTCGCTGGTCATCGCCCGTCGGAATCTGCTGCGCATGACCCGGATTCCCGAAGTAGTACTTTTCGGGCTCATCCAGCCAATTATGTTCGTAGTGCTGTTCAGTTACGTGTTCGGCGGCTCCATGAACATCGGCGGTTCGACGGACCCCGTCGTCTACCGGAACTTCCTCATGGCCGGGATCTTCGCGCAGACCGTCACCTTCGCCACCGCGGGAGCGGGCGCCGGGATCGCCGACGACATGCACAAGGGGCTCGTCGACCGGTTCCGCTCGCTGCCCATGGCGCGCGGCGCGGTGCTCACCGGGCGCACACTGGCCGACCTCGTCCAGACCATGTTCACCGTGCTGGTGCTCACGATCGTCGCCCTGATGGTCGGCTGGCGCATCCACGAGGGCATTCCCAAGGCGCTGGGCGCGTTCGGGCTGCTCCTCCTGCTCGGCTACGCCTTCTCCTGGATCGGCGCGCTGATCGGCTTGTCCGTCCGGACCCCTGAGGCGGCCACCTCGGGCGGGCTGATCTGGCTGTTCCCGGTGACGTTCATCTCCAACGCCTTCGTGGACTCAAGCCAGATGGCGGGCTGGCTCCAGCCGATCGCCGACTGGAACCCGTTCAGTGCGACGGTCCAGGCCTGCCGCGTGCTCTTCGGGAACCCGGGCGTTTCGACGTCCGACGCCTGGCCGATGCAGCACCCGGTCTGGGCCTCGCTGATCTGGTCCGTGCTGATCATCGCGGTGTTCCGGACCCTCGCGGTCCGCAAGTACCGCTCGGTCGCCGTCTGAGCACAGCGGGAAGCCCCGGCCGGATGAAACGGCCGGGGCTTCCCGCTGTGCGTGGGGTGTGCGGATCAGCCGGAGTACGGCTTCGCCGAAAGGATCTTCACCCTGGCGATCTTGCCGTTCGGCAGCTCGTACTCGGCGCTCTCGCCCATCCTCTTGCCGTTCACGCCCACGCCGAGCGGGGACTGCGGGGAGTAGGTCTCGATGTCCGAGCTCGCGTATTCGCGGGAGGCCAGGAGGAAGGTCGTCGTGTCGTCGTCATCGCCGTCGAAGGCGATCGTCACGACCATGCCGGGCTCGACCACGCCGTCGTCGGCCGGCGACTCGCCGACCTTCGCGTGCTCCAGGAGCTGGGTCAGCTGGCGCACCCGGAGCTCCATCTTGCCCTGCTCCTCCTTGGCCGCGTGGTACCCGCCGTTCTCGCGCAGGTCGCCCTCCTCACGGGCCGCCGCGATCTTGACGGCGATCTCCGTGCGCGCGGGACCAGACAGGTACTCCAGCTCGGCCTTGAGCTGGCTGTACGCCTCCGGCGTGAGCCAGGTGACGTTTTCGCTGGTCTGGGTCACAGGGTGCTCCTCGTCGGTACTGGGAATACAAAGCATCGCCCTACCCCGAAGCATGCGCTTCCACGGGTGGGCGAAACCACGAGCCTAACAATTCGCCGGAGAAAGGGGGAGGAGGTAAACGGTTGAGAGTGTTGAACCGCAGGTCAGCGCCGTCAATAGTCGCTCAGGTCACCCGTGCGGCGGTCAACGCTACGCCCCGTCGTCGTCCGTGCACCCCAGCAGCTCGACGGCGGTCGCCCTGGACGTCGTACGCAGGGTGAGGACCTGGTCGACGCGGTCGGTGGCGCCGTCGAAGCGGAAGTCCTTGCGGGCCACCTCCGCACCCTCCTCGCTCAGCGAGCGAAGCGTGCAGTAGCCCTTGGCGTCCTGGTCCTTGCGGACCTCAAGGTGCACCTCGACGCGGTCGTCCGAGACGACCTTGAACTTGATCATCTCGGCGCTGAGGCCCTGACCGCTCACATAGCCGTAACCGATCCAGCCGACCACACCCAGCAGGGCGACGCCCAGGACGGAGCCGATGATCTTGAGCTTGCGGTCCGCGCGCTGGTCCGCGGAGCGGCCGTAACGGTTCTCGGGAGGCGTCTCGCGCACCGCCGTCATGATCGTTCCTCCCGTACCGGGGATCGAGGAATTTTCCACCCCCGTGTTCGGTCACTATAGAAGCCGCCCGTGCGCCACCCGACCGCCACCCCACACCGACGTCCCTGCGGGACGGCACCCTTGCTGGCGACCAATCACTGAGGATCGAGTCTTGACTGAGCAGCTTCGACTGATGGCCGTACATGCCCACCCCGACGACGAGTCGAGCAAGGGCGCGGCCACCATGGCCAAGTATGTGTCCGAGGGGGTGGACGTGCTGGTCGTGACCTGCACGGGAGGCGAGCGTGGCTCCATCCTCAACCCGAAACTCCAGGGCGACGCGTACATCGAGGAGAACATCCACGAGGTGCGCAAGAAGGAGATGGACGAGGCCCGGGAGATCCTGGGCGTCAAGCAGGAGTGGCTCGGCTTCGTCGACTCGGGTCTGCCCGAGGGCGACCCGCTGCCGCCGCTGCCCGAGGGCTGCTTCGCGCTGGCGGACGAGACCGTGGCGGCGGGGCGCCTCGTCGCGAAGATCCGTGCGTTCCGGCCGCAGGTCGTCACCACGTACGACGAGAACGGGGGCTACCCGCACCCCGACCACATCATGACCCACACGATCTCGATGATCGCCTTCGACGGTGCGGCGGACACCGAGAAGTTCCCCGAGGCGGAGTTCGGTCCCGCCTGGACGCCGCAGAAGCTCTACTACAACCAGGGCTTCAACAAGCCGCGCACGGTCGCGCTGCACGAGGCCCTGCTGGCCCGCGGTCTGGAGTCGCCGTACGGGGACTGGCTGGAGCGCTGGAAGGAGTTCGAGCGCGCCGAGCGCACGCTGACCACGCACGTTCCGTGCGCGGACTTCTATGAGATCCGCGACAAGGCGCTGATCGCGCACGCGACGCAGATCGACCCCGACGGCGGCTGGTTCCGCGTTCCGATGGACATCCAGCGGGAGGTCTGGCCGACCGAGGAGTACGAGCTGGCGAAGTCTCTCGTCGATACCTCCCTCCCCGAGAGCGACCTCTTCGCGGGCATCCGCGACAATGCCTGATATGTACGCGACTCAGGCACTGACGCACCTCGTCCCGCTCGCCGAGGAACTGGACAAGAACAAGGTGACCCCCGGGGTCCTCGGCTTCATCGTCTTCGCCGCGCTCGCCGTGGGCGTGTGGCTGTTGATGAAGTCGATGAACCGGCACATGGGCAAGGTCGACTTCGAGGAGGCCCCCGAGGCGCCGGAGGCGTCGGCCGGCGCGAAGGGTGCGGCGGAGCCCGCGGGTTCCGCGAAGCGGAAGTAGGCGGGGGCGGGGCGGCACCGGACGACCGGTTCAGCCCCGCCCGTGCGGACCGGTACGGCGACGGGCACGCGGGTCGGTTCGGCGTGAGCTCGCCGTCCGGCATGCGCAGCGTCGCCGCTGCCGTCCGGCGTGAGCACCGTCGTCGCCGCCCGTCCGGCCGTCCACTTCGCCCGGATCGTCGTGGCGGCGACAAGGCCCAGCAACCGAGCACCCAGCAGCCCGCACCCCGGAGCCACGGATCGCGCCCGGCTCCGCGCCGGGCCGCTGCGTCGATCACCGGTCCGAGCGCGCATCCCAGGGCAGCCCGGCCGAGGCCGGCCCAACCCAGCCCAACCCGGCCCGGCCCAGCTCATGGACGGAGCCGGACGCGCCGGGGTGGCCCCCGCGTCAGCCGTCGCCCGGGACCGGCACCCCCATGATTTCCCGGGCCTGCCGGGTCGGGGTCAGGCCGAGGCGCCAGGCCTGCCAGCCGTCCTCCAGGTCCACGCCCCGGTTCAGCACCACCCGGAACGCCGCCGCGCAGTCCTCCAGCTTCGCATCCCGCGTCGGATGCCCGGCCGCGATCAGGTCGGCCAGCTCCTGCTGTGCCACCACCGTGCCTACCTCGATGCCGCCCGGCGAGGCGTACGGCAGCAGCGTGCAGCGCAGGAAGCCGGCCCAGTCTGCGCCCCGCGTATCGCCGTACGAGTCGAACAGCGCGGCCGCCTCACCGCACAGCTCCAGGGCCTGCGGCGCACGCTGGTTTCCCGCGTCGATCAGGGCCAGCTCCAGACATGTCCACGCCTCCCCGTGGGCGACCCCGATGCGCCGGAAGTCGGCCCGCGCGTCCACCAGCAGCTGACGGGCGAAACCGGAGTTGCGCAGGTTGCCCGTCTGCGCGGCCCGCTGGTCGCGGGTGACCCGCCCCGAGTGGTGGCGGGCGCACGCCAGCCCGTACACGTCCCGCATCCGCGAGAACATCGTCCGGGCCCGCTCCAGCTGCCGTACCGCCTGATCGGTGTCGCCTGCCTCCTCCAGCGCCTGGCCCAGGTAGTAGAGCGTCCACGCCTCGCCCCGCGCGTCCTCGCTGTCGCGGTGGCGGGCCAGGGCCGCGTTCAGCTGCTCCACCGCCGGCGCCGGATCGCCGTCCATCAGCCGGGCCCGGGCCAGCTGGGTCAGCGCCCACGCCGAGCCCCGCTCGTCCCGCGTCCGCCCGTACAGATCCAGGGCCGTACGCAGCGCCGACTCGGCCCGCTCCACATCGCCCATCCGCAGCCGCACCTGACCCAGCTGGAACTGCGTCCACGCCTCCCCGTGCAGCGACTCGCCCTCGCGGTGCAGGACCAGCGCCGTGTCCAGGAGCTCCAGCGCCTCGGGCAGATGGGCCCGGTCGCGCTCCACCGCGGCCAGTGCGTGCAGCGACCAGGCCCGGTCCTCCGCCTGCGCCGCGGAGGACTGCAGCCCGATCGCCTCGCGCAGCCGCGCCGCCGCCTCCGTCAGATTGCCCTGGTGGTGCAGGGTGATGCCGAGCGAGCACAGCGCCAGCGCCGTACCCGAGTCGTTCTGCGCCTCGCGGTACAGGCCGACGACGGACGACAGCGTCGTGCGGGCCTTGTCCAGCTCGCCGAGCTGACGGGCCGCGATACCGGTCCGCCACTGCACCGACCGCTCCAGCAGCCCCTGGTCGACGGCCTGCGTCAACTCACTGATCTCGCCCAGCCGGTAGAGGTCGCCGCGCAGCAGGCAGTAGTCGCACAGCGCCCCCAGCAGGTCGAGCACCGCGCCCTGGTCGACGCCCTCGCTGTGCCGCAGCGCGGACGTGATGAAGCTCGACTCGTCGTCCAGCCAGCGCAGCGCCGCGTCGAGGGAGCTGAATCCGTGCGGTCCGAACTGCCCTGCCCGGGTGGACATCTTGCCGTCCACCATCCGGATCACCGCGCCCGCCAGCTCCGCGTAGTTCACGATCAGCCGCTCCTGCGCGGCCGTGCGGTCGGCCGGTTCCTCCTCGTCGAGCAGCCGGGCCAGGGCGAAGCCCCGTACGAGATCGTGCAGCCGGTAGCGCGAGCCCCGCACGTGGTCCAGCAGCCCGGCCCCGGACAGGGCCGCCAGCAGCCGTTCGGCCTCCTGATCGTCGGCCGAGAGCAGTGCGGCGGCCGCCGCGGCGCCCAGACTGGCCCGCCCGGCCAGCGCGAGCCGGCGCAGCAGCCGCCGCGCCGGCTCGGACTGGTCGGTGTAGCGCAGCCACAACGCCCGCTCGACCGGTGGCACCGGGCCGTACGCGGCGAGATCGGCGGCCAGCGCGCTGGGGGTACGCGCTCCGAGCGAGGAACCCGCGATCCGCAACGCCAGCGGCAGCCCGCCGCACAGCTCGGTGATCGCCTCGCTCGACGGGTAGTCGTACAGCCCCTGTTCCTCCTCCTGGGAGGCCGTGCGCAGCAGCTCCTCCGCCCCCGCCGCATCCAGCGCCCCGACCTCCAGTTGATGCACCCACGCCGGGAGGGACTCGGGCAGATCGAGCGGCTCGCGGGCGGTGACCAGGACGAGGCTGTCGGAACGTTCCGGAATCAGCGTGCGGACCTGCTCCGCGTCACTGGCGTCGTCGAGGACGATCGTCACCGGGGTTCCGGTCAGATGCTGGTGGTACAGCTCGCTGAGCCGGCGCACCTGCTGCTCGGCCGAGGTGCCGGCCGGCCGGCCCGCGGAGCCCCCGTCACGGAACAGCAGCTGTTCGCGGGGCGCGCCCAGGCGGTTCAGCAGGTGGAGCAGCGCGTCGCGGGTCGGCAGTGGCGGTTCGCCGTCCGCGCCACCGCGCAGGTCCACCACGCACGCGCCCCGGAACTGGTCCTTCAGATCGTGCGCCGCTCGCACGGCGAGCGCGGTGCGCCCGGCCCCCGGCGGGCCGTGCAACACGACCACGGTCGGCTTTGTCTCCGTCGACGCACGGGCCGCGTGCACCCATTGCCCGATCCGGGTCAGCTCGGCACGGCGCCCCGCGAACCGGGTCTCGGGCGCGGGGAGATGGCTGAACGACTGCTCCAGGAGGGCGCGCATCCGCGCTGCCGCGCTGCGGTCGCCGCCGCGCAGGGACGGGGCGGACCGGGGCTGGGCGGCGGCCGTCTTCTTCGCCGGAGTACGGGACGAGGCGGTCAGCATCCGCTGCTGGTCGATGAACGGACGGATGCCCCGTACCTCCAGCGCTGTCAGCCACTGGAGCCTCAACTGCTCGGTGCCGCCGGGCTGTCCGAGGGCTCCTGCCCGGCGGGAGGCGGCCGGCCAGTGCGATGCGGTGACCTTGGCGACGGTGGTGGTGGCGCCCGCGACCGCGACTATGGCCCCGGCGCCGAGCGCCAGGCCGGAGGCGGTGCCGAGCGCCAGGTCCGCGCCGAAGGCGGCTGCCGCAGCAACTCCGGTGACCAGCAAGGGTGTTCCCAGTGCCGTCCGGTTGAGCCGGTGCGCCAGCGGCGTCTGCCCGGCCGCCTCGGCATCCAGGGCCTCGACGTACGCGGTGTACTCCTCGGCGCCGCCCGCCGCCATGGTGTCCAGGCCGGCCCGCGCACGCGTCATCAGTACGCCAGGGTCCGTCCGCCCGCCGGAGCGCCGGACCTCTTCCTCCACGGCCCGTGCCAACAGCCTCTCGGCGTCCGCCCGGTGGCTGTCCCGCATCCGCATATGTCCCCCTCGGTTCCCGCCCGGCACCCGGCAGCGTGGAGTACCAGTCTCCTGCCTGGGGCCGGTGCGCGACAGGGAGTCTGCGAGACTGCGCCGACAGCCGTACGGAGAAGGCGGAGCGCAGGACCATGACCGACCGCGGCAGCGACGAGGCGGCCGACGGGTTCCCCGGCGCGGAAACCGGCGGGCGCCGCCACCGGGGTGGGCCCGGCACCCTCCCGCTGGTCGCGGCCGGAGCCGCGCTCGTCGCCTTCGGTGGCGCCCTCGTGGTCGCCCGGCGCCGCAAGCGCGCCTGATCTCACGGCGGTTTGCCCGTCCGCACGTACCCTCGCGGCGGACGGACGGGGAGCTGTCCCGCCCTTCGCCGGCAGTGGTCAGGCCGGGTCGGTGGGGTCGTGGGTGATCAGGTCGCCCGGCTGGCACCGGAGGACCTCGCAGATCTTCGACAGGGTCGAGAAGCGCACGGCCTTGGCCCGCCCGTTCTTGAGCACGGACAGGTTGACGACGGTGATGCCCACCTGTGAAGACAGTTCGGTGAGTGTCATGCCGCGCTCGGCGAGGATCCGGTCGAGGTGGATCCGGATTCCGTGGGGTTCGTCCTCGGGCATCAGATGGTCGCTTCGATGTCCTCGCGCATGCGCACGCCCTCGCGCATGATCCTCCCCATGATCACCGCGCCCAGACCGGCGAGGATGAGCGCCATCGGGCCGGAGAGTTCGAGCTCGGAGCCCACCACCGGCGACATGCTCCCGGCGAGCCAGGACTGGGACGAGCCGGCGATGAGGCCGGCCAGCGGCGTGCCCACGGTGACGAGCCAGCCGAGCGCCGAGAGCCGTCGCGCCACCGTGTCCGTGAACGGCCCCTGTTGCAGGACGCCCGTCAGCAGCCGGGAGAAGAGCAGCAGTGCGAGGGCGCCGAACAGGAGCCAGGGCAATTCGCCCCCGAGGTCCGCGGCCCGCTGTCCCACGGAGGGGCTGTCCTGGCAGAGGCGTGCGGTACTGCTGGACGCGTCCACGCCCTTGCCGACAGGCGGTCCTTCCGGCCCGAACGAGGCGTTGGCCCAGAATCCTGTCTTCACGCAGACCGCGCCGTCATCGAGCATGTGCGAGGCGGCAGTGCCCAGGAAGGCGAGCCCGCAGAGCACCGCCAGGCCGAAGGTGACCGAGGCCAGAGCCCTCGTAAGTCGCGTGTTCACGGCATCCCTCCATATCGAAGTTCGATATGGAGGAGACTAGTGGAGCATATCGATATTCGACAAGTCGACGCCGTCGGTGAGGCTTGATCGGGCGGGGCGGGGCGGGGCGGGTGCGCGCCCGCCCCGCCCGATCGGAGGTCGTTACCGCTGCCGGGCGGCGCGGCGGCGTGCCACCAGGACGCCGCCCGCCCCGAGGACCACGGCGCCGGCAGCCGCGGCCGCGAGGGGCAGGGTGGAACCGGAGCCGGTCTCCGCCAGGTCACCGCCCGTGGAGGACGAGCCCGAGGTGCCCGAGGCGGAGCTGCCGCCCGTGGCGGCGGTCCCGGAGCCGGACGCCGAACCGGAAGTGCCGGAGCCGGAACCGCCGGCGGCGGCAGTCCCGGAGCCGCCGGAGCCGGACGTCGAGCCGGAGCTGCCGGAGCCGGACGTCCCCGAGCCGCCGGAGCCGGACGTGGAGCCGCTGCCGCCCGTGGTGCCGGCGCCCTCGACGTCGAGCAGGATGTCCGCCGAGTCGTTCGACTTGATGGGGTCGAAGGGCCGGGACTTCTTCTCGAGCGTCACCGAGCCCTTGGCCCCGGGCACCGCCTTGTTGATCTTCAGCTTGAATTTGTAGGTGTTCTCGCTGTTCGGGTTGATGAACGAGCTGCTGGTGCCGCAGACGTACGCCCCCTGCCCCTCGTCCCGGCAGGGCTGGGTCCCGGTGACCGTCGTGCCGGCAGGCATCTTGATATGGACGTTGGTCACGGATTCGTAGGGCTCACCTGCCACCCAGCCGGGTCCTGCATTGGTGAACTTCACCGTCAGCGGAACCGTGTCGCCGACCTTGCCCTTCAGGTGGGCGCCCGTCACCTGGAAGTCGGCCGTGCTCTTGGCGGTCACCTTCGTCCTGGTCGAGGCGGGCTCGGTGGAGCCCGGGGCGGCCGGGGTCTCGTCGGGTCGTTCCACCAGCTTTATCGCGGGCCCGGTGCCTTGAGTCGGCCAGCCCTCCGGGATCTGGATAGGGCTCTTACTGACTCTCGCGGACAGTTCGTCGTTCAGGGCGCTGTCGTGGATCCTCAGCTTCAGCCCCTCGGGCGCGTAGACGACACCGGGGCTCACCGTCTGGTCGAACTCGCAGATCAGGAGGTAGGACTGAGGCGCCTCGTCGGCGCCACCGTAGTTGTCGGTCGAGCAGTTGGAGGGCGTCGGGTAGGAATAGCTGAGGCCGATGGTCGCGGACCAGATCATCCAGACCTTGTCGAGCGCTCCGGTTCCCGCGTTGGTGAAGGAACCCGGCAGGTCGAGCTCGCTGCCCGGCTTCACCCCATCGATCGGGCCGATCTTGCTCATCACGAGGCCGGTGTCCGGGTCTGCGGCGTCTGCGGGCGCGGCACCCAGCACCATCAGGGCTACGGCGCCGACGGCGCCTGCGGTCCGGCGCAGAGCGCGGCGGCGGCGGGGAGAAGCATGGGCCATGGAAACCTCTGTATGAAGTGGCGTGGTTGATACGGGCATCGGAACAACGCAAGAACGTTTGTTCGCTCAGGAGACGTCCGGCACCGCCGGGGGGTTGTACGGGAGTGGCGAACGCATTCGGATCGCATCCCCGGAAACGGACACGACTAGATCTCCGTCGATCCACCGGAGTCGCGTATCCAGCACCAACAGTGCCCGCCCGTGGCGCTTAGGTGGCACGCGCGGGCGTGCGCAAGGATGGAGGCATGCCCAACCGACTCGCGCACGCCACGTCCCCGTACCTCCTCCAGCACGCGGACAACCCGGTCGACTGGTGGCCGTGGGAGCCCGCGGCCTTCGAGGAGGCCCGGCGGCGCGACGTGCCCGTCCTGCTGAGCGTGGGATACAGCGCGTGCCACTGGTGTCATGTCATGGCGCACGAATCGTTCGAGGACGATGCCACCGCCGCGTACATGAACGAGCACTTCGTGAACGTCAAGGTCGACCGCGAGGAACGCCCCGACGTCGACGCCGTCTACATGGAGGCCGTGCAGGCCGCGACCGGCCAGGGCGGCTGGCCGATGACCGTCTTCCTCACCGCGGACGCGGAGCCCTTCTACTTCGGTACGTACTTCCCGCCCGAGTCCCGGCAGGGCCTGCCGTCCTTCCGGCAGGTGCTCGAAGGTGTGGCGGCGGCCTGGACCGACCGCCGTGAGGAGGTCGCCGAGGTCGCGTCGCGCATCGTCCACGACCTGTCCGAGCGCACCCTCACCCAGGGCGGCGAGGGCCTGCCCGGCGAGTCGGAGCTCGCCCAGGCGCTCCTCGGACTGACCCGCGAGTACGACGAGAAGCACGGCGGCTTCGGCGGCGCGCCCAAGTTCCCGCCGTCGATGACGATCGAGTTCCTGCTGCGCCACCACGCCCGCACCGGGGCCGACGGTGCACTCCAGATGGCGGCCGACACCTGCGAGGCGATGGCCAGGGGCGGGATCTACGATCAGCTGGGCGGAGGCTTCGCCCGCTACGCGGTGGACCGCGAGTGGGTCGTCCCCCACTTCGAGAAGATGCTCTACGACAACGCGCTGCTCTGCCGCGTCTACGCCCACCTGTGGCGCTCCACCGGCTCCGAGCTCGCCCGCCGAGTGGCGCTGGAGACAGCCGACTTCATGGTCCGCGAGCTCCGCACGGCCGAGGGCGGCTTCGCCTCCGCGCTGGACGCCGACAGCGAGGACGCGAACGGGAAGCACGTCGAGGGCGCGTACTACGTCTGGACTCCCGCGCAGCTGCGCGAGGTGCTGGGCGAGGAGGACGCCGTGTTCGCCGCGGAGCTCTTCGGGGTGACCGACGAGGGCACCTTCGAGGAGGGTTCCTCGGTGCTCCGGCTCCCGTCGGCGGACGCCACGGACGAGGCCCGCGCCGCCGATGTGCGGGCCCGGCTGCTCGCCGCCCGTGAGCTGCGCGCGCGGCCGGGGCGGGACGACAAGGTGGTCGCGGCGTGGAACGGGCTGGCGATCGCCGCACTCGCCGAGACGGGGGCGTACTTCGACCGCCCCGACCTGATCGAGCGCGCCACCGAGGCGGCGGACCTGCTGGTGCGGCTCCACATGGGCCCCGTCGCCCGGCTGGTCCGCACGTCGAAGGACGGCCGCGCCGGCGAGCACGCCGGGGTGCTGGAGGACTACGGCGATGTCGCGGAGGGCTTCCTGGCCCTGGCCGCCGTCACCGGCGAGGGGGCATGGCTGGAGTTCGCGGGCTTCCTGACGGACATCGTGCTCCAGCACTTCACCGGCGACGGCGGGCAGTTGTACGACACGGCGGACGATGCCGAGCAGCTGATCCGCCGGCCGCAGGACCCCACCGACAGTGCGACCCCGGCCGGCTGGACCGCGGCGGCCGGTGCACTGCTCTCGTACGCCGCGTACACCGGATCGGAACCCCACCGCACGGCTGCGGAGGGGGCGTTGGGTGTGGTGAAGGCGCTGGGTCCGCGGGCGCCGCGGTTCACCGGCTGGGGGCTCGCGGTGGCCGAGGCGCTGCTCGACGGGCCGCGCGAGGTGGCGGTCGCCGGGCCCGTCGGCGGCGTGCTGCACCGTACGGCCCTGCTGGGGCGGGCGCCCGGTGCGGTGGTCGCGGCGGGGGAGACGGCGGGTACGGAGTTCCCGCTGCTGGCGGACCGTCCGATGGTGGACGGTGCGCCGACGGCGTATGTGTGCCGGCACTTCGTGTGCGACGCACCGACCACGGACCCGGAGGTGCTGGCGGACGCGCTCAGGGGCAGCGGCGCCTGAGGCGCGTCACAGCCGCAGGCCGCTCCCCAGCGTGTCGAGCGCCTCGTCGATCATCGCCACGAGGTCGCCCTTCTGGCCGTGCTCGCCCCAGTACAGCGTGACCTCGCGCAGCGCACCGAGCACCGCAGCGATGAAGACCCGGATCTGCAGGTCGTCCGGGCTGCGGCCGGTGCGGTCGGCGAGCACCTGGGTGAGCACCTTGGCCGTGTCCGACATGGTCTCCGTCATCCGGGCCCGGATGGCGGGGACCTCCACCATCAGCCGGGTGCGCTGGCGCAGTTCCTCGTCCTCCGCGGTGACGAACGCGGTCAGCGCCTCGTGCATCATCAACCGCAGGGACTCCAGCGGAAGTTCGTCCGCCGGGCGGCTCCGGAGCACGGCTTCCATGATCGGGTCGTACTCGTCGGTGAGGACGATGTCCTCCTTGGTCGCGAAGTACCGGAACACCGTGCTCGGCGACACCTCGGCCGCCTCCGCGATCTGCTCGATGGTCGTCGCCTCGTAGCCCTGCTCCTGGATGAGGCGGTACGTCGCCTGCCGGATCGCGACCCGTGTCTTGAGCTTCTTGCGCTCGCGCAGCCCCATCGGGGGCTGCGCGCCGGGTGCGGTGAAGGAGGGGGTACGGGGGGTGGCGGCCATGGTCGCCATTGTCACGCATCGACGGGGGCGGCGGCCACGTCCGCGGACTCCGCCGGCCGCCGGGCCGGAGTGGTCAGGAAGGCCGCGACCAGCAGGGCGCTCACCAGCGCCGTCGCACCGATGACGAGCAGGACCAGGCTCATCCCGTGCACATACGCCGCGTCGGCGGAGTCCGCGAGCCGCTGGGCGCCGAGCCGTGCGGCGACGGCGTGGGCGGCGACGACGGAGTCCCCGGCCGTGTCCGCGGCGGCCGCCGGTACGCCCGTGGTGTCGAGCCGGCCGCTGTAGGCACCGGCGAGCAGGCTGCCCAGCAGTGCGATCCCGAGAGCGCTGCCCGTCTGCCGCACGGTCATCAGCAGCCCCGATCCGCTGCCCGCCCGGTCCGCGGGCAGGGCGCCGAGGGCCGCGTCCATGGCGGGGACGACGGCGAAGCCGAAACCGAGCCCGGCGACGGAGAGCCACAGCGCGGTGAAGCCGTAGCCGCTGTCGATCGTCGTGCGGCTGCCGAGCAGCGCGGCGAAGGCGAGCACGACGAGTCCGGCCGACATCGTGGCGCGGGCCCCGAACCGTGCGGTGACCGGGCCGCCGGCCTTCGCGGCGACGATCAGCCCGCCCATCATGGGCAGCATCCGCAGCCCCGTACCGAAGGCGTCGTGGCCCAGGACGGCCTGGAGGTAGCCGGGCAGGATGAACATCAGCCCCGCCATCACGAACATCACGAGCGTGGCGGCGAGCGCGCTGAGCAGGAACGGCCGCTGCCGCAGCAGGGACATGTCGAGCATCGGGCGGACGGCCTTGCGTTCCCGTACGACGAGCGCGGCGAGCAGCGCCGCACCGGCGGCCAGTACGGCAAGGACCAGCGGGTCGCCCCAGCCGCGGCCCGGTGCCTCGATGATCGCGTAGATCAGGGCGCCGAGGCCGGTCGCGGTCAGGACGGTGGAGACGATGTCGACCTTGGGCGACGCGGGGTCCCGGGTCTCGGGGAGCAGGAACACGCAGGCGGTGATGCCGATGCCGACCATGGGGACGTTGACCAGGAAGATCGAGCCCCACCAGAAGTGGTCGAGGAGCCAGCCGCCGAGGATCGGGCCGAGCGGCATGCCGAGCGCGGAGGCTGCCGAGACGATGCCGATGGCCTTGATCCGGTCCTTCGGCTCGCCGAAGAGCGAGGGCAGGACGGCCATGGCGAGCGGCATCACCAGCGCGCCGCCGACGCCCATGACGCAGCGGGCGGCCACGACGGTGGAGACGTCATCGGCAAGCGTTCCGGCGATCGAGCCGACGAGGAAGATGCCGAGGCCGGTGATGAGCATCCGGCGGCGGCCGAACCGGTCGCCGAGCAGGCCCGCCGGAAGCATCAGGGCGGCGAACACGACGACGTAGGCGTCCGCCATCCACTGCTGTTCACCGGTGGTGGCGCCGAGATCTCCCGCCATGGTCGGCAGCGCCACATTGAGGATCGTCATGTCGAAGCCGAGGACGAGCATGCTCGCCACCAGCGCGCCCAGGGCCCACCAGCGTCGGTTCATGGCCTACTCCTTTGAGAGTTGCAGTCAAGTGACAGTAACTCTCAAAAGATGGTGAGTGTCAATCTAACGGGGTGCGCCCCCTGTGCCCGGGTATGAAGAAGGGCCGCGGCTCGGAAGCCGCGGCCCTGATCGAGGGGAAGGGGGGTGCTCAGTTGTGGTTGTAGGCCACCAGCGAGATGCCGACGTAGTGAACGATGAACGCCGCCAGGGTCAGCGAGTGGAAGACCTCGTGGAAGCCGAAGAAGTGCGGTGACGGGTTCGGCCGCTTGATGCCGTAGATGACGCCGCCGGCGCTGTAGAGCAGCCCGCCGACGACGATGAGCACCAGCACCGCGATCCCGCCGGTCCGCATGAAGTCCGGCAGGAAGAAGACCGCCGCCCAGCCCATCGCGATGTAGCAGGGGGTGTAGAGCCAGCGCGGGGCGCCGACCCAGAAGACCCGGAAGGCGATGCCCGTGACTGCCGCCGCCCAGACCGCCCACAGGAGCGGGGTCCCGGTGGACTCGGGCAGCAGGAGCAGGGTCAGCGGGGTGTAGGTGCCCGCGATGATCAGGAAGATGTTCGCGTGGTCGAGCCGGCGCAGTACGGCCTCGCCGCGCGGCCCCCACGTACCGCGGTGGTAGACCGCGCTCACGCCGAACAGCAGGCATGCCGTCAGGATGTAGATCCCGCAGGCGATCCGGCCACGGGTGCTGTCCGTGAGTGCGATGAGCACGATGCCCGCGATCACGACGGCGGGGAACATCCCGGCGTGCAGCCAGCCGCGCATGCGTGGCTTCAGCTCGGCGACGTCGGTTCCGGCTGGTTCCAGCCCGGCGGGTTCGGGCGCGGCGGCGTCAGCAGTCATTCCCGCATCGTACCTACGCCACCGTAGGTACCGGATACGAGTGGCGATGCTCACGTGGGCGGCCCCCTGGACATATGGGCGGATCGGTCGGATGATCAAATGAGTGCGGTCGGCACCGGATGAGCGCCAGGGAATTCGAAGGGGTAGAAGCATCCGGGTCGCAGCCCCCACGGGGCCTACCAAACAGACACCCTCATCAAGGAGCGATCGTGGCGCGCGACATCGCGGCTCCCCTCACTGTTCCCACCAATCACCAGGAGCTCGTCTCCTGGGTCGACGAGATCGCAGCCCTCACCGAACCGGACCGAGTGGTCTGGTGCGACGGCTCCGAGGCCGAGTACGAGCGCCTGTGCGGGGAGCTCGTCGCCAAGGGCACGTTCACCAAACTCGACGAGATCAAGCGCCCGAACTCGTACTACGCGGCCTCAGACCCGAGCGATGTCGCACGCGTCGAGACCCGGACGTTCATCTGCTCCGCGAAGGAGGAGGACGCCGGTCCGACGAACCACTGGAAGGACCCCGCCGAGATGCGGGAGATCTTCGTGGGGGAGAAGGGCGTCTTCCGCGGCTCGATGCGCGGCCGCACCATGTACGTCGTGCCCTTCTGCATGGGCCCCGTCGGCTCGCCGCTCTCCGCGATCGGCGTCGAGATCACCGACTCCGCGTACGTCGCCGTCTCGATGCGCACCATGACGCGCATGGGCCAGGCCGTCCTCGACGAGCTCGGCACCGACGGCTTCTTCGTCAAGGCCGTCCACACGCTCGGCGCACCCCTGGAGGAGGGCCAGGAGGACGTTCCGTGGCCCTGCAACTCCACCAAGTACATCTCGCACTTCCCCGAGGACCGCGAGATCTGGTCGTACGGCTCCGGCTACGGCGGCAACGCCCTGCTCGGCAAGAAGTGCTACGCGCTGCGCATCGCCTCCGTCATGGCGCGCGACGAGGGCTGGCTCGCCGAGCACATGCTGATCCTGAAGCTCACGCCGCCGCGCGGTGAGTCGAAGTACGTCGCCGCCGCGTTCCCGAGCGCCTGCGGCAAGACCAACCTCGCCATGCTGGAGCCCACGATCTCCGGCTGGACCGTCGAGACCATCGGCGACGACATCGCCTGGATGCGGTTCGGTGAGGACGGCCGCCTCTACGCGATCAACCCCGAGGCGGGCTTCTTCGGTGTCGCGCCCGGCACCGGCGAGCACACCAACGCCAACGCGATGAAGACCATGTGGGGCAACTCCGTCTTCACCAACGTCGCGCTCACCGACGACGGCGACGTCTGGTGGGAGGGCATGACCGAGGAGCTTCCCAAGCACCTCACGGACTGGAAGGGCAACGACTGGACCCCCGAGTCCGGCACGCCCGCCGCCCACCCCAACGCCCGCTTCACCGTCCCGGCCGGCCAGTGCCCGATCATCGCCCCCGAGTGGGAGGACCCGAAGGGCGTGCCGATCTCGGCCATCCTCTTCGGCGGCCGCCGCGCCTCGGCCGTCCCGCTGGTCACCGAGTCCTTCAACTGGCAGCACGGCGTCTTCCTCGGAGCCAACGTGGCCTCCGAGAAGACGGCAGCCGCCGAGGGCAAGGTCGGCGAGCTGCGTCGCGACCCGTTCGCCATGCTGCCGTTCTGCGGCTACAACATGGGCGACTACATGAACCACTGGCTCAAGGTCGGCGCGGACAAGCCGGACCAGTCGAAGCTCCCGAAGATCTACTACGTGAACTGGTTCCGCAAGAACGAGGCGGGCAAGTTCGTCTGGCCCGGCTTCGGCGAGAACAGCCGCGTCCTGAAGTGGATCGTCGAGCGCCTGGAGGGCAAGGCCGAGGGCGTCGAGACCCCGATCGGCATCCTGCCGGCCAAGGGCTCCATCGACACCGAGGGCCTGGACCTCTCCGAGTCCGACCTGGACTTCCTGCTCAAGGTCGACAAGGAGGTCTGGCGCGAGGAGGCGGCGCTGGTCCCCGAGCACCTCAACACCTTCGGTGACCACACGCCGAAGGAACTGTGGGACGAGTACCGGGCCCTGGTCCAGCGCCTGGGCTGACCGCCCCTTCCATCTCCGCGGCCGGGCTCCCGACATCCGCCCTGACCTGTGGGGTCAAAGGCCTGCCGCGGTAGGGACGTGCACGAACACGCCCCTGGAGAGGCCCCCGGAACCTGATGGGTTCCGGGGGCACCTCCCGTTTCCGGGTGGCGGCCCCGGCCCCAACCGGCACTGTTCGTAGTCGGGTTGTGACCGGCCCGAGCTGTCGGAGGGGTGCGCCCCGGTTTACGTTTGACCGGGCCGTGCCAGGGGGCGCGGAGGTTGTGGGGGGCCATGACGTACTCCGGCTTGCCGCCGTATCCGGACCAGCGCACCGGCATGCGGCGCCGGCGCACCCGCACGCCCCGCTGGGTGGTGATCCTGATCGCGGTGATGGCCTCGCTGCTGGTCCTGTCGCCGGTCGCGCTCGTGGTGGCGTTCTTCTACGTTTCGGGGAAGAACCACGGGGACCTGCGCTTCCCGTCCCAGGACGTGAGCATCTCCTCCTGCCGGAAGGACGCGGTCACCGGTGGCCCCGTGGCCGAGGTGCGGGTGACGAGCCAGGCGAAGCGGCCCGGGAGCTACACCGTGTCCCTCGCGTTCCGGGACCTGCGGGGCGAGGACGGGGGCGACTCGGCGGGCAGGCGCACCGTGGTCCTCAAAGACCTGGCGGTGGGCGCGACCGTCACCAGGGAGATCGCCGGGCCGGTCCCGGTGCGGGGCCGGCCGCAGTGTGTGGTCGCCGACGCGACGTTCCTGTCGACCGAACTGGCCGAGGCATCGAAGTCGGCCATGCCATGAAGAGGTGGCACCCGGTCCACGCGCCTCGACGGCCGTGGACCGGGGCCGTCAGAGGGCGCCGACCAGCCGCGGCGGGGCGGCGGGGGATTCGGCGGGGGCAGCGGCCTGGACCGCTGCGGTGTGGGCGTCCATACGCTCGGCCGAGAGGATCGCGACCACGGTGTCGGCGCGGGACGCCGCCACCACCAGGGCCCGGCCCGCGAGGGCGTGGGCGCGGCGGTGGAGGGTGGTCGCGGGCGCGTCGCTCAGGCCGGCGTGCCGGGCGGGTGGTGCGCCGCGCAACCGGGCGACCTGCTCGGCGATGCGGTCGCCCGCCTCGCCCAGCCCCAGCTCGTCGGTGACCGCGAGCAGGGCGGCCAGGTGTCCGGCGAGCTGGATGTCCAGCTCCTCCTCGCGGGTGCGATGCGGGAAGTCGTCGGCATGGTCGGCCGGTGTGTGGACCGATTTGGTGCGGATCGGTTCGTACATGGATGGCCTCCTGGTGGTGCTGTGGGAACCATCCTAGCTTGGATTCAGTCTAAAGTTGTCCATGTTCGAGAGACTGTTTGCGGGTCAGACCTGCCCGTATCCGTCCAGGAAGCGGGCGATCCGGCCGATCGCGTCCGTCAGGTCCTCGGTCGAGGGCAGGGTCACGACCCGGAAGTGATCGGGCTCCGGCCAGTTGAACCCCGTCCCGTGCACGACCATGATCTTTTCGGCCCGCAGCAGGTCGAGGACCATCTGCCGGTCGTCCTTGATCTTGTAGACCTTCGGGTCGAGCCGGGGGAAGAGATACAGCGCCCCCTTCGGCTTCACGCAGGTCACGCCCGGAATCTGCGTCAGCAGGTCGTACGCCACGTCCCGCTGCTCCAGGATCCGGCCGCCCGGCAGCACCAGGTCGTTGATCGACTGCCGCCCGCCGAGCGCCGTGGCCACGGCGTGCTGCGAGGGCATGTTGGCGCACAGCCGCATGTTGGCCAGGATCGTCAGGCCCTCGATGTACGAGGAGGCGTGTGCCTTCGGTCCGCAGACCGCCATCCAGCCCGAGCGGTAGCCGGCCACCCGGTAGTTCTTCGACAGCCCGTTGAAGGTGAGCACCATCAGGTCGGGGGCGATGGTGGCGGTCGGGGTGTGGGTGGCTCCGTCGTACAGGATCCGGTCGTAGATCTCGTCGGAGCAGACCACCAGGTTGTGACGGCGGGCGATCTCCGTCAGCCCGCGCAGCATCTCGTCGTCGTACACCGCACCCGTCGGATTGTTCGGGTTGATGATGACGAGGGCCTTCGTGCGGTCGGTGATCTTCCGCTCGATGTCGGCCAGGTCCGGCATCCAGTCCGACTGCTCGTCGCACCGGTAGTGCACGGCCGTCCCGCCGGCGAGTGAGACCGACGCCGTCCACAGCGGATAGTCCGGAGCCGGTACGAGCACCTCGTCGCCGTCGTCGAGCAGCGCCTGCATGGACATCTGGATCAGCTCGGAGACGCCGTTGCCCAGGTAGATGTCCTCGACGTCGAGGTCGATCCCCTTGGTCTGGTAGTGCTGCATCACCGCCCGCCGCGCGGACAGCAGCCCCTTCGCGTCGCCGTAACCGTGCGCCCCGGAGAGGTTGCGCAGGATGTCTTCGAGGATCTCGGGCGGGCACTCGAAACCGAACGCGGCAGGGTTGCCGGTGTTCAGCTTGAGGATGCGGTGACCTGCTGCTTCCAGCCGCATCGCTTCCTCGAGCACGGGGCCCCGGATTTCGTAACAGACGTTGGCGAGCTTCGTGGACTGGATGACCTGCATGTCTGCGAGCTTACGACTGTGTTTCGCGGCCTGCCCGGCCTTTCCCCGCCCATTCGCCCACCCGGGTCCGTCCGCCCGCCGACCCGGCTTCCATCGCCATGTGCCCGTGCTCCCGAACCGTGGGAACCCGGGGCGCGGGCCGGGCCGGGGCTTGGAATGGGGTGGAACGGGGGCGTGACGGACCGGGGCGGGTGAGATGCGCCACGGCGTGGCGCGGCCCGCCCCGCTCCGCCCCGGTCACTCGGGCAGCCGGGCCCCCTCCGGCAGGCGGATCGCGAAGGTGTCCGCGAGGACGCGGACCGTCTCCGCGGCGTCCGACAGCTCACGCTCCTCCCGCTTGCCGTCGTGGGCCGTCACCACGAGGGTGCGCCCGGCGAGCGACAGATGGGCGTCAGGGGTGGTGCGCTGCACGTACAGCAGATGCTCGAACGGTGAACGCGGATTGGTCGCGATGTGCCAGTTGATGACCTCGAAGTCGGGTGCCTCGAACGGCTCCACCGTGAACGCGTACTGACCCTGCCACGCCTCGTCGCCCGCCCGGGCCTGGAGCTCCCACAACTCCAGCGGCCCGTCGTGCGGCGTGTGGACGAGCCGGTGGCGGCGCGGGGTGTCGTACAGCTCGGCGCCCGCGACCAGCGGGATCGGCTCCAGCAGCGAGCCCGCGGCGCCGAAGCCGACGTCGGCGAGATACGGCGTCGGATCGCCAGGCACCCTGACGCGCATCAGCATGTGCGTCCGCGGCCGGACGTCCCCGGAGCCGGCACCCAGCACGACCCGGGCGCACAGCAGCGTGACCTCGAACCCCAGCGCCCGCAGTGCGGCGGCCAGGAGCGTGTTGTGCTCGTAGCAGTAGCCGCCCCGCTCACTCCGTACGAGCTTCGCCTCCAGATCGGCGAGGGCGAGCGAGGGCACGGTGCCGAGGACGGGGTCCAGGTTCTCGAACGGGATGCCCAGCGCATGCGCACGGTGCACGGAACGCAGCACGGCCACGGTGGGCCGGCGCTCCCCGCTCCAGCCGATGCGGGCGAGATAGGCATCGAGGTCGAGGGCGTGAGCGGCTTCGCGAGTCATGACCCGACAGTAACGACCCGGTGCGCGATGGCGAGCGGGCTCCCGACGCCCTGCGACTCCGCCTCCGGCGTTGTCGTCGGTCAACGACGCTTCGCGTCGCTTCCCATCTCCGCCTCGGATCCGAAGCCGCATGACGCCGCTCGCAGATCCACTCCCTGGCGCGCACCACGTCGTCATCACGGCCGACCGGCGGGCGCCGCAGAGGGCGCGAGAGAGTGTGAACCTCTGAAGTACCTCAATCCGGGTGAGGACCGGGGTACGGCGGGGGACGCTGCCTGCATGATCGGAAACGGGAAGAAGGACATGGCCGTGATCGTGATCCGCGACGCGGAGAGCATCACCGCCGTGCTGCGGCAGGCGCTGGAGCACGCGAGCGACGAGGAGCGCCCCGGTCTGGAGCGCGCCCTCGCACTGGCCCTCGCCGAGGCCGGTGTACCGGACGCGGAGCTGCGCGGCCGCTGGGCGGGGCGCCGGATCAGGGCGGCCGGGCACGACGGCCCGCTCGACTCCGTGACAGCGGTCAAGGCGCTGCGCACCGCCGAGCCGGGGCTGAGTCTGCTACAGGCAGTGCAGTTGTCGCGGGACGCGGCGGCGGCCGGCACGGCGGCGGCCGGCACGGCGGCGGACGCCGGCTAGCGCTACGGGTGCCGGCTAGCGCTACGGGTGCCGGGCTGCCTCGCGGAGTCGCCGGCCCGGCTCCCGTACGGCCCGCTACTCGGTCTTGTCCCCGGCGAGGGTGTGGGCGACCAGGGCGTTGGCGTGACCGTGCCCCATCGCGTGCTCGGACTTGAGCCAGCCCACGATCTCCATGTGCTTCGTCAGCGGCGAGGCGCGGATGAGCTCCTTCCACTCCGCGACCGGACGGCCGTACTTCTGCTCGATCGACGGGAAGTAACTCGCGGGGCCCTTCACTGCATCGCTCATGACGAAAGTCTGGCAGCCAGGTGTGACAACCGCCCCCTGTAACTCGTCTGACCAGCCGGCAGTCCCCGTCGTAGGGTCCGGCCATGGACTGGCAGGCATGGCACGACGCATACGATTCCCCCGATTCATGGCTGACACGGCGGCTGCGCGCCGTCCAGGACCGGATCCAAAACGCCCTGGACACTGCGCCGCCCGGCCCGCTGCGGGTGGTCAGTGTGTGCGCGGGCCAGGGCCGCGACCTCGTCGAGGTGCTGGCGGACCATCCCCGGCGCGACGACGTCCGGGCCCGGCTGGTCGAACTGGACGCCGGAAACACGGCATACGCGCGGGAGTCGGCCCACCGGGCGGGCCTGTCGCAGGTGGATGTGGTGACGGACGACGCCTCGCTCACCGACCACTACCTCGACCTGGCGCCGGCCGATCTCGTCCTGGTCTGCGGCGTGTTCGGCAATATCGTCGACGCCGACATCGAGCGCACCGTCGACACCTGCACCCGGTTGTGCCGGACGGGCGGCACGGTCGTCTGGACGCGCAATCGCCACGTTCCCGACCGGGTGCCGCTGGTCTGCGACTGGTTCGAGGAGCGAGGCTTCGAGCGGCTGTGGCTGTCCGATCCGGACGCGGGCTTCGGTGTAGGCGCCCACCGTTTCACGGGCGAGCCGGGTGAACTGACCTCTGGGCAGCGCATGTTCGACTTCGTCGGCTACGACGTACTCAAGGCGGCAAGGTCGGGGGCGGACAGCCGGGAGGCGGGGGCGTGATGACGCAGGCGGGTCTGACTCCCTCTCCCCGGAGGCGGGCGCTGAGCCATGCCGCCGCCCTGTCCTCGGGGCGGCCGCTCGACGCCTCGCTGCGGCTGACGCTGAACTTCCACCCCGACCGCGAGAGCGCGGGCCGGCCCGCGCTGGACGCGCTGGCACGGGACGGCGTCTACCGCTCGCAGTTCGTGACGGGCACCAGCAACGGCGGCCTCACGGCCCATCCGGGCGGGGACCGGTGGCGCTGGGAGAGCCGGATCTTCGGCGGTGCCTACGACGGGGAGCCGGGCGAACAGCGCCCGGTGTACGGGGCGTTGAACTTCCGCCGCTCCGCCGTCGGGGCGGCGCCCAGATTCGGATCGGCGCACCTCAGGCTCACCGCCGGGGCGCTGCCTCGCGCGACCTTCTGCTATTCGGACAGCGCCGCCGAGCCCGCCGACTTCGGCGTCGCGGCCGGGATGCACCTGATCGAGCTGGCCGAGTCCGACGACCGGGACGCGCTGGACGACTACATCGAAGCCCAGATCCACGGCCCGGTACTGCTTGACCGGCACATCGAGGCCCTCGTTCTCGACCCGTGCTACCGCGGCACCCCGGTGGAAGCGGCGGCCCGCGCCCTGCCGTTCCGTACCGAATGGCACCACGGATTCCGGCTGACCGTCGAGGAGCTCCGGCGGCACGGCGACTACCGGGGCGAGGAGTTCGTCGTCCTCGGCGCGCAGATCGCCGAGGACGGCGTCCTCGACCCGCAGATCATCGGTGACGCCGCCCGCACCGGCCGCCACGACCTCCAGTCCCTGAAGAGGGTCTGGCACTGCCTGGCACGCTTCGGCGCCCCAGCGGTCCCGCCCCGCTGACGTACCCGACGTACCTGACGTACCCGACCGGGCCGGGCACAGGATGTCGGGTGGGGCAGGGTGGTCCTTTCCTAGCGTGGTGGACGAAAGGGAAGGAGGCCCGGGTGCTGGAGCGGCTGAACGAGGCCATGGACCACATCGAGCTCCGTCTCGACGACCGCATCGAGGTCGCCGAGCTGGCCAGGATCGCGTTGACCTCGGAGTACCACCTGCGGCGGATGTTCTCCGCACTCGCCGGGATCCCGCTGTCGGAGTACATCCGGCGCAGGCGGCTCACGGTCGCGGGTGCCGAGGTGCTGGCCGGTGAGCGGACGCTGCTGGATGTCGCGGTGCGGTACGGCTACGCCTCGGGTGAGGCGTTCGCCCGCGCGTTCCGGGCCATGCACGGCGTCGGTCCTGGCGAGGCCAGACGCACGGGGGCCGCTCTGCGGTCCCAGCCCCGGATGTCCTTCCGCCTCGTCGTGGAAGGGACCAGCAGCATGCGATACCGAATCGTGGAGAAGGAAGAGTTCCGTGTGGTGGGCAGGAAGGCACGCGTTCCGCTGGTACACGAGGGGGCGAACCCCGCCATCGCCACGTTCATCCGGAGCATCGGCAAGGAGACCGTGGAGCGCATCAACAGCCTGTCCGACCAGGAGCCGGAGGGGATCGTCCAGGTGAGCGACGACCTCGCCGACAGCCGGGCCGAGGGCACCGAACTGGACTACTACCACGGGGTGGTGAGCTCGGCGACCGTCCCCGAGGACATGGACGCGCTCCCCGTGGCGGCGGGCACCTGGGCCGTCTTCGACGGCTCGGGCGCCTTCCCGCAGGCACTCCAGTACCTGTGGCGGGACGTGTTCACCGAGTGGTTCCCGTCCAATCCGTACCGGAGCCGGCCGGGACCGGAGATCCTGCGCACCCGCCTCTCGCCCGACGGGACGCAGGCCGACGCGGAACTGTGGATCCCGGTGGAGCGGGTCGCGGCGGCCTGAGGGGTCCGGTGCCGGCAGCCGCAGGCCAACGGCGCTCGGTTCCAGGCGCGTTGCACGCGTCTCGGTCGAACGGCCCGCGGTTCGGGCAGCGTTGCACGCGCCTCGGACCGCGGGTCGTCCCCCGTGCGAGCTACACGCAGGTGTCCACCGTGCGGTGACGACTCCTGTCCGCCGGATCCGTAGCGTCGAAGCGAAGCCGCGGCGACCGTCCGCGGGTCACGCTGAGGAGTTCCCATGAGAGTGGTCTGGCAGATTGCCGCCGTCGCCGCGGTAGCGATAATCGGTGGTCAGTGCGTTGCCGCGGTGGAGGGCAATCCGTGGCTCACGCTGATTCTCGGTCTTCTGACGGCCGTGCTCGCCGTGCCGGTCTACCGGTGGGTGGTGGGACGGACCGAGCACCGACCGGTCACCGAGCTCTCCCGGGAGGGTGCCGGGGCGGGTCTCGGCCGTGGAGTGCTGATCGGCGTCGCGCTTTTCGGGGCCGTCATCGCGAACATCGCCTTCCTCGGTGACTACGAGGTCGACGGGCTGGGATCGGTCTCTGGTGCGGTGGGGCTGCTCGGCTTCATGGCAGCCGCCGCCGTGACGGAGGAACTGCTGTTCCGTGGTGTGCTGTTCCGGCTCATCGAGGAGCGTGCCGGCACCTGGATCGCGCTGACGGTGACGGGCGTGCTGTTCGGTCTGGTGCACCTGCTCAACCCGGACGCCGACCTGTGGGGTGCCATCGCCATCGCGATCGAGGCCGGTGGCATGCTCGCCGCCGCGTACGCGGCCACCCGCAAACTGTGGCTGCCCATCGGTGTGCACTTCGGGTGGAACTTCGCCGCGTCCGGCATCTTCAGCACCGAGGTCTCGGGCAACGACACCCAGCAGGGAATACTGGACGCCGCGACCTCGGGCCCGCAGCTGATCACCGGCGGCGTGTTCGGCCCCGAAGGCAGTGTCTACTCGGTGGCGTTCGGCGTGGTGCTGACCGCCGTGTTCATGTGGCTGGCCCACCGGCGCGGCCATGTGGTTCCCCGCCGCAGGCGTGCCGCCCGCGTCGAGGCCACCACTACAGTTCCCCGGTGACCACTCCTGCGAGCTTTCCCGAGCGATGGCGCCGGCTCGACGTCGCCCTGCGCGATCTTCCGCTCGGGCTGTTTCTCCTCGCGGCGTCGCTCGTGCCGGTGCTCCACAGTCGCGGGACGCAGCTCGGCGGGATGCCCGCCCACTCCTTCGACGCGCCGGCCGTCGTGGTCGTCGCCCTCGAATGCCTCCCGCTCACCGTGCGCCGGCGGTGGCCGGTCGTCTGTGTCGCCCTGGTGTCGCTCGGCTTCGTCCTGGACCAACTTCGCGGATACCACCTGGTCGCCGGCGCCGCGCTGCTCATCGCGCTGCTGAGCGCGGGATCCCATCTGGAACGGCACCGGCGGGCCGTCGTGCTCGCGCTCTCCGCGGCGTACGTGCCACTGACGCTCGTGCTCCTCAGGTTCGGGACCGGCGAACCGCCCATCGAGTTCGTGACGTTCTACCTGATGCTGGCCTTCGCCTGGGGCGCCGGGGCCTGGCTGCGCTCCACCCGGGTGGCGGAGGCCGAACGCCGCAGCCGCGTCGCCGAGGACACCCGGGCCGCCGAACGCACCCGCATCGCCCGGGAGTTGCACGATGTCGTGACCCACCACGTCACGGCGATGGTGGTGCAGGCCGAGGCGGCACGATATCTGACCGCCGCGCCCGAACGCCTCGACCAGACCCTGACCACCGTCACCGACACCGGGCGGCGGGCCATCACCGACCTGCGGCATCTGCTCGACCTCCTCAACCCCGATCACGGCGCCGAGGCCAGAAAGCCGACCGTCGGACGGCTTCTCAGCCTGGTGGAGCAGACCCGCAGAGCCGGGCAGGCCGTGGAGTTCACCGAGGAGGGCACCCCGGCGGAGTCGACCGGCAGCGCCGACCTCGTCGCCTACCGGGTCGTGCAGGAAGCGCTGACGAACGCCCTCAAACACGCCCAGGGAAGCCGTACTTCGGTCCAGGTCCGGCACAGCGAAAGGGAGATCTCCGTGGAGGTCGGCACCGACGGTTCAGGCTCGCGGGCCAGGGTCCCGGGCGGCAGTGGACGAGGCCTGGCCGGTCTGCGCGAGCGGGTCGACCTCCTGGGCGGCGAGTTCAGCGCCGGCCCCCGGAAGGGCGGCGGCTTCGTCGTACGGGCCCGCATACCCGCGGGGAGCCCCTCATGAGCGCGCCGATCCGGGTCCTGGTCTGTGACGACCAGATTCTGGTCCGCACCGGGCTGGCCACGATCATCGACGCCCAGCCCGACCTCGAGGTGGCGGGCGAGTGCGGGGACGGGCGGACCGCGGTCGAAATGGCGGGCCGGCTGTGCCCGGACGTCGTGGTGATGGACATCCGGATGCCGGTGCTCGACGGCATCGAGGCCACCCGGCTGCTGGCCGGTGCCGGGGTGCCGCATCCCGCCAAGGTACTCGTGGTGACCACGTTCAACCTGGACGAGTACGTCTACGAGGCGCTGCGCGCCGGGGCGAGCGGCTTTCTGCTCAAGGACGCACCGCCGGCCCACCTGCTGCACGGAATCCGGACCGTGCAGACGGGCGCCGCCCTGCTGGACCCGGAGGTGACACGCCGCCTCGTGGGCCGGTACGCCGCCCGGATCAGGCCGACCGGCGACACCCCGCAGGACATCCCGCTGACCCCGCGTGAACTGGAGGTCCTGCGACTCATCGCGGACGGCTTCTCCAACAGCGAGATCGCCGTCACCCTCCTGATCAGCCAGGAGACCGTCAAGACCTTCGTGTCACGCATCCTCGCCAAACTCGGACTCCGTGACCGCGTCCAGGCAGTCGTCTACGCCTACCGGCAGGGCCTGGTGACCTGAATTCGCCCCTTGTGGGGCTCCCTCCAATGCGCCACCATGCGCATGTCAAAACCGGAAGAACTTCGGTCGCAGAGGCTTCCCACGCTCTGCGCAGGTCACTTGAGGGGACCCCCACATGAAAAAGCCTCTCGTCGGTGCGCTCTTCGCGGTGCTGCTCCTCGGAGCCGGCACCGTGCCCGCGGCAGCGGCCACAAGCCATGACGCGGCAGCACCCAGCACGGTCAAGGCGGCAGTATCGGCGGGCCGCGCCGCGGCCGACGCGGCGTCATCCGGCCACGCGGCCGTTCAGGCGAAGGTCAGGCCCAAGGCCATCGGCTTCGCCGGGACCGTGGCGCTCAGCAACTGTTCGGGCTCGGTCGTCCGTGCGCCCGGCTCCCAGCCTGGCGACCCCGCGCTCGTGCTCTCCAACGGGCACTGCATGGAGTCCGGATTCCCCGGCCCGGGCGAGGTCGTGTTCAACCAGCCGTCCACCCGCAGCTTCACGCTGCTGAACGCCTCGGGCAGCGGTGTCGGCACCGTCCGGGCCAGCAAGATCGCGTACGGGACGATGACGGACACCGACATATCGGTGTACCAACTCACCTCCACGTACGCCCAGATCGAAAGCACCTACGGCATCAAGGCGCTGGAGCTCAACACCGCGCACCCGGTGCAGGGCACCGCGATCACCGTCGTGTCCGGCTACTGGAAGCGCACGTACAGCTGCAACGTCGACGGGTTCGTCTACCGCCTCAAGGAGGGGGAGTGGACCTGGAAGGACTCGGTCCGCTACACCTCCGCCTGCCAGACCATCGGCGGTACGTCCGGCTCGCCGGTGATCGACAACGCCACCGGCAAGGTCGTCGCCGTCAACAACACCGGCAACGAGGACGGGCAGGAGTGCACGGACAACAACCCGTGCGAGGTCGACGAGAACGGGCAGGTGACGGTCCGCGAGGGCATCAACTACGCCCAGGAGACCTACGGCATCGTGCCGTGCATCGGAACCGGCAACGTCTTCGACCTCGACCGTGAGGGCTGCGCACTGCCCAAGCCGTGACGGGCGGAGCGGGGCGGGACCGCACATGAGCGGTCCCGCCCCGCTCCCGGCCGGCGCCCGGTCAGATCCTGCGCCACCGGGCGTTGGCGCAGGAGAAGAGGCCGAAGGCCGCCAGTCCGATGGCGATCAGCGCCAGCAGCCACGGACCGGCCGGTGTGGTGCTGAACGACCGCAGGGTGTCGTCCATCCCCTTGGCCTCGCCCGAGCGGGCCTTCACCGCGGCGGCGACGGCGAATCCGCCCGCCACCGCGAAGACGAGTCCGCGCGAGATGCCGCCGAGGACTCCGGTGACGTCCACCGCGCGTCGCACGGCGGGCGACATCTCGCCGAGGCGGAGATGCTTGTGGAACTTCCGCAGCGCGGCACGGCCCGCGATCCACAGGCCCGCGCCGGCGATGACCGCGCCGGCCGCCCCCACCAACCATCGCCCGCCCGGCATGCCGAGCACCTGCGCCGTGACGTCCTTCGACTGCGCGTCGCCGGAGCCGCTGCCGCTGCCGCGGTCGCCCGCGGCGAACATCAGGACCGAGTACGAGACGAAGGCGTAGAAGACCGCACGCCCGGCCGATGCCAGGCGCTTGGTCGCCTTGCGCCCGTCCGGGCCGGCAGCCCCGAACGCCGCCTCGGACAGCCGCCACAGGGTCATGCCCACCAGAGCGACCCCCAGGACCCACAGCAGGACGGAACCGAAGGGCTTCTGCGCGATCTCCGCGAGCGCCCCACCCCGGTCCGCCTGCTTTCCGCCCCCGCCTCCGCCGTTTCCTCCACCGCTGCCGAACGCGATGCGCAGCGCGAGTACGCCGACCAGGACATAGATCGCTCCGCGGGCCACGAACCCCGCCCGGCCGCCCGCCTCGACGGCTGAACTGTTGCCCGCCCGTCTCGCCTTTCCGTGACTTCTCCGGGCTGTCGCAGAGATATTCATGTCCAGCCGGTTGCCCCGGCCGGGCGGCGGGAAACTACCGTGCCCCGGCGGCAGCCGCCCCGGCGGACCGCACCGACCGGCCCGCCAGGACCTGCGTCCGCCTGCCGTCCTCGATGACGAACCGGCCGTCGATCAGCACGTGCGGGATGCCGGCCGGCAGGGTGCGGGGCTCGGCGAACGTCGAGCCCGCGGCCACCGTCGACGGATCGAAGAGCACCAGGTCGGCACGGTAGCCCTCGCGCACGTATCCGCGGTCGGGCAGCCGCAGGCGGGCCGCGGGCCGGGAGGTGAGGTGGGCGACGCACTCCTCCAGGGAGAGGATGCCCAACTCCCGTGCGTACCGGCCGAGATAGTGCGGGAACGTGCCGTACGCCCGGGGGTGCGGCTTGTCGCCCTGGAGGATTCCGTCGCTGCCGCCGGTGTGGACGCGGTGGCGCATGATCTGCCGGACGTTCTCCTCGTGGCCCACGTGCTGGAGGATCGTCGTCCCGAGCCGGTCCTCCAGCAGCAGCCGCCGGGCGGTCACCCAGGGCTCCTCGCCGCGCAGGTGCGCCGACTCCGCGACCGTACGGCCGACATACGAGGCGAGGGCCGGCGCGCCGACGCCCGAGATCTCGATGGTGTCCCACTCGATCGGCACACCGTGGCAGCCGTCCGATCCGACGACCTCCAGGTCGTGGCGGATCCTCGCCGCCGACGCCTCGTCGGCCAGGCGCGTCAGAACCGACTCGGGGCCGCCCTCGCCGGCCCAGCTGGGCAGCATGGCGACCAGCGTGGTGCAGCCCGGGGTGTACGGGTAAGTGTCGAGGGAGATGTCGGCGCCCGTGTCGAGCGCACGGTCCAGGAGGCCGAGCAGTTCCGGGGCGCGGCCCTCGTTCACGCCGAAGTTCATGGTGGCGTGGGCGAGATGGAGGGCGCAGCCCGCGGTGCGGGTGAGCCGCACCATCTCCTCGTACGCCTCCAGCGCACCGGCGCCGTACGAGCGGTGGTGCGGGCAGTAGTAGCCGCTGTGCTCGGCCACCACCCGGCACAGGGCGGTGAGTTCGGCGTCGTCCGCGTACATGCCCGGGGTGTAGGTGAGTCCGGAGGACATGCCGACGGCGCCCTCGGTCATGGACTGCGCGACGAGTTGCCTCATCCGGGTCAGTTCGGCATCGGTGGCCGGCCGGTCGTCCCAGCCGACCGCGTACATCCGGACGGTGCCCTGCGGGATCAGGTAGGCGGCGTTCACCGCGATGCCCTGGCCGCCGAAGTTGCGGTCGAGCCGGTCGAGGTACTCACCGACGGTGCGCCAGTCGAAGTCGATGTCGCTCCCGTCGCCGTTCCACCCGGTGATGGAGCGGCGGACCTCGGCGAGCGTGCGATCGTCGACGGGGGCGTACGACAGCCCGTCCTGGCCCAGCACTTCGAGGGTGACGCCCTGCGCCGCCTTCGCGCTGTGGTCGGGGTCGCGCAGCAGGGCGAGGTCGCTGTGGGCGTGCATGTCGACGAAGCCGGGGGAGAGCGCGAGGCCGTCGGCGTCCAGGGTCCGGGCGCCGCTGGGGCGGGGGCCGGGGGAGTCCTCGCGGTGGATCTCCGCGATGCGGCCGCCGGAGAGGGCCACGTCGGCGCGGTAGGAAGGGGTGGCGGTGCCGTCGATGACGCGGGCGTCGCGGATGACCAGGTCCATGGGGGGCCTTTCGGAGGGCAGGGGCCGGGGATCGGGCCCGGCCCCCGTCACATCGGCCGCGTTCGGCAGGGCGGGGGATCGGGCCACGGCTCCCGTCACATCAGCCGGGTTCGGGAGGGCCGGGGACCGGGCCCCGGCCCCGTCTCATCGGCCTGGATCAGAAGAACGTGCGGATGTAGTCCGTGACCGTGCCGTCCGCCTCGACCAGCGGGATCAGCTGCCACTTGTCGAAGCTCGTGCAGGGGTGCGACAGGCCCATCCCCACCCAGTCCCCGACCTCGAGCCCGGCCCCGTCGGCCGTCCGCACCCACGCGTGCTGGTCCGACAGGCCGGTGATCTCGATCCCCGTCGCCGCCCGCACCGAACCGTCGCGCCCGGACCGCACGACCTGCGCCTGAGGCAGGTCGAGGTCGTAGGCGGCGTCCCGCTTGCCCGCGTTCAGGAACGCCTGCTCGGCCGAGGGACGCGACACGACCTGCGCCCAGAGCCGGAAGGCGGGCTGCAGCGCACCCTCTTCGGGGACCCGGTTGAAGGGGGTGAGGTGGCGGTAGTGCCCGTCGTCGTGCGAGACGTACGCCCCCGAGCGGAGCAACTTGAGCACGGGGGAGGAGAGTTCGGGGATCTCCGCGAACACGTCCGCGACCGCGTCGAACCATGCGCTGCCGCCCGCACTGATCACGATCGGCTCACCGGTGGCCGACGCGGCGAACCGCCCCGCCGCGTCGAAGTCCGCGGCCAGTGCGACGAGCCGGCGCAGCCAGTCCCGTACCCGCTCGCCCGTCGCGTCCGGCACCTCGCCCTCGTAACCGGCCACGCCCGCCAGGCGCAGCGTCCCGGCGGCGGCCACCGCGTCGGCGACCGCGGCGCAGTCGGCCTCGGTGCGGGCACCCGTGCGGGCGCCCTCGCCCGCGCCGAGCTCCACGACGACATCCACCGGGCGGGAGGCGCCAGCCGCGCTCAGGGCCTCGTCCATCAGCTCGACGCCGCGTACCGAGTCGACGTAACAGATGAAGCGGAAGTCCGGGTCGGCGGCCAGCTCGCCCGCGAGCCAGGTCAGCGCCACGGCGTCGACGAGTTCGTTGGCGAGGAAGATCCGCTGGATCCCGAACGCCCGGTAGACCCGCGCCTGGTGCGGCACCGCCGCGGTGATTCCCCATGCGCCGTGCTCCAGCTGGCGGGCGAACAGCTGCGGGGACATCGACGTCTTGCCGTGCGGTGCGAAGGCGAGACCGTGGCGCTGTGCGTACGTCTCCAGCAGGGCGAGGTTGTGCTCGACGGACTCGGCGGACAGGGCGAGCACCGGGGTGGTGAACCCGCCGGTGAAGAGGTTGCGCCGCTCGGCGGCCAGGTCGCCGACGGTCAGGCCGGCCGCGTCGGGCGGGAGGGCCTTGAACCGGTGGTCGACCCGCTCCTCGGCCAATCCGGCCAGGCCGGCAGGTCCGGCGACAGGGCGTTCGTCGGCCATGGGGGTGCCTCCTCGATCGAAGTCATGCGGTAGGTGACCGTGTCGTCGTTGCAACATACGCAACACCCATTGCGTATATCGCTCAGGGCTGTCTAACATCCGAGCCGACGCCCGGTCAATGGTGAGACCCGGTGCCGCCCGCCCGCCCGCCCGATCCCGAGGAGCCCGAGTGTCCGGAACCCCGGCCAGGACCGACGCCGACGCGACCACCGATGTCGTGTGCCTCGGTGAGTCCATGGTGACGTTCCTGCCCTCGCAGCCCGGGCGCCTTGCCGACGTACCGTCCTTCGGCCGCGGCATCGGCGGCGCCGAGTCCAACGTGGCCTGCGCCCTCGCCGCGGCCGGGCACCGCGCGGCCTGGGTGAGCCGGGTCGGGGCGGACGGCTTCGGCGACCACCTCGTCGACGCGATCGCCGCGTACGGCGTCGACACCTCCGCCGTACGGCGCGATCCGGCCAGGCCCACGGGCATCTACTTCCGTACGGCGACGGACCGCGGCACCGATGTCCACGAGGTGGCGTACTACCGGGCCGGGTCCGCCGCGTCCGCGATGTCGCCCTCGAACGTTCCGTACGAGGCACTGTTCGCCGGCCGGGTCCTGCATCTGTCCGGCATCACCGCGGCGCTCTCCGCCGACTGCCTGGAGCTGCTGCACGAGCTGACAGCCCCGCGCCCCGGGCGCCCGCTCATCTCGTTCGACGTCAACCACCGGCCCGGGCTGTGGCGCGGCGCCGACGCGTCCCCCGGCGTCCTGCTGGACCTGGCCCGCCGCGCTGACCTCGTCTTCGTCGGCGAGGACGAGGCGGAGGAGGCGTGGGGGGTGAAGGGTGCCGACGCGATCCGCGAGGCGCTGCCGGAACCGGCGGTGCTGGTGGTGAAGCGGGGCGCGGACGGGGCAACGGTGTTCTCCGGAGGGCCGGACCCGACCGACACCGTCACCGACGTCCCCGCCCTCCGTGTCGACACCGTCACCGACGTCCCCGCCCTCCGCGTCGACGTCGTCGCCCCTGTGGGCGCGGGCGACGCCTTCGCCGCCGGATTCCTCTCCGCCACCCTGCGCGGACTGCCCGTCCGCGACCGGGCCCGGCACGGGCACCTGATGGCCGCCGCCGTCCTCACCGTCCCCGGCGACCTCACCGACCCGCCCGCCCGCGACCGCGCCGACCGCCTCGCGGCCCTCGACGACGCCGCCTGGGGGAGACTGCGTCTCGGCCCCGGGTGGACGGGGGACGACACGGAGGTACGTACGCAATGAGTCAGACCGTCGACCGGGCACTGAGCATCCTGCCGTTGCTCGCACAGGGACCCGCCGACCTCGGACAGGTCGCCGAGCGGCTCGGCGTCCACAAGTCCACGGCCCTGCGCCTGCTCCGTACGCTCCACGAGCACGGGCTCGTCTACCGCCAGCAGGACCAGCGCTACCGCCTCGGCGCGCGGCTCTTCGCCCTCGCGCAGGAGGCCGTCGAGAACCTCGACGTGCGGGAGATCGCCCACGCGCACCTCGTCGAGCTCAACGCGAACTGCGGACACACCGTTCACCTCGCGGTGTACGAGGAGAACGAGGTCCTCTACATCGACAAGGTCGAGAGCCGTTACCCGGTCCGGATGTACTCCCGCATCGGCAAACCCGTCGCGATCACCGTCGCCGCCGTGGCCAAACTGCTGCTCGCCGACCTCTCCGAAGCCGAGCGGCGCGCCATCGCGGAGAAGCTCGACTACCCCATGTACACGTCCCGTTCGACCCCCGGCCCCGGCGCCTTCCTCAAGGAGCTCGCCACCGTGCGCGAACAGGGATGGGCCACCGACCTCGGCGGCCACGAGGAGTCCATCAACTGCGTCGGCGCCCCCATTCGCGGCACCGACGGGCGCGTCGTCGCCGCGATGTCGGTCTCCGCACCGAACGTGGTCGTCACGGCCGAGGAACTCCTCACCCTGCTCCCCCTGGTCCGTCGCACCGCCGACACCATCAGCCGGGAGTACTCCGGCACCAACCGACCCAAGAAAGCCTGATCAGCGATGACCGACAAGACCGAGAAGACCGCCCTCACCCCGAGCACCCACACCACCCCGCCCGCGAAGTTCTCGCACGGGGTGCGGAAGGGGAACATCCTTCAGGTCGCCGGCCAGGTCGGCTTCCTGCCCGCCGTCGACGGCCAGGCCCCGACCCCGGCCGGTCCGACCCTCCGCGAGCAGACCCTCCAGACCTTCGCCAACGTCAAGGCGATCCTGGAGGAGGGCGGCGCGAGCTGGGACGACGTGATGATGATGCGCGTCTACCTCACGGACGTGGACCACTTCGCCGAGATGAACGAGATCTACAACACGTACTTCGGCGAGCAGAACCTCAAGGAGGCTCCCTCCGCCCGCACGACGGTCTACGTCGGCCTGCCCAAGGGCCTTCTCATCGAGATCGACGCCCTCGCGGTCCTCGGCTGAGCCTGATCCCCTTGCCGCACCCGCTCCACCGCACCACCGCGCTCCACGGCACGGCGCCCCGCCCCACCGGGGCGCCGTGCCGCGCTCCCCCCTGCCCAAGCCCCATGTACGACAACGGAGTTACCCATGCTGCTCGCCGCCGGCCCCCCACCGGTCGAGACGCCACCCCACACCGGTGGACTCCTCCTCCTCATAGACGGGACGGCCGGTCTGCTGACCGTCGCCGTCCTCGGGATCGCGCTCCTTCTCTTCCTGATCATCAAGGTCAGGCTCCAGCCGTTCGTCGCGCTGCTCGCCGTCTCCATAGCCGTCGGCCTGGGCGCGGGCCTCTCCGTCACCGAGCTCTTCGGTACGGTGCAGAAGTCCGCCGCCGTCTCCGTGATCGAGTCCGGCATGGGCGGCATCCTCGGCCATGTCGCGATCATCATCGGCCTCGGTACGATGCTCGGTGCGATCCTCGAAGTCTCCGGCGGCGCCGAGGTGTTGAGCACCCGGCTGCTGAACCTCTT
Source organism: Streptomyces sp. NPDC087901 (assembly GCF_044742205.1). NCBI lineage: Bacteria > Bacillati > Actinomycetota > Actinomycetes > Kitasatosporales > Streptomycetaceae > Streptomyces > Streptomyces sp. NPDC087901. The sequence continues at coordinate 192,897 of NZ_JBIUUC010000003.1, read as the reverse complement.
CGGTGAGAAGCGCGCCCCGCTCGCCATGGGGCTGACCGGTCTGATCTTCGGTATCCCGGTCTTCTTCGACGTCGGCATCTTCGTCCTCGCGCCGATCGTGTACGCGGCAGCCAAGCGCTCCGGCAAGTCGATCCTGCTCTATGCGATGCCGCTCCTCGCGGGCCTGTCCATGACGCACGCGTTCCTGCCGCCGCACCCCGGCCCGGTCGCCGCCGCGGGCCTCTTCCACGTCTCGCTCGGCTGGGTCATCCTGATGGGCGCCGTCGTCGGCATCCCTTCCGTCCTGGCCGCCTGGGGCTACGCCGCCTGGATCGGCAAGCGCATCTTCGTCGAGGTCCCGCAGGACATGGTCGAGGCCGCCGAGGAGGCGAAGGCCGCGGTCGTAGCCGAGCAGCGGGCCGCCGGGGTCACCCCGCACGAGGCACCCGTCGCACTCGGCACCGTACTCGCGATCATCGGCACGCCGCTGGTGCTGATCCTCGCCGCGACGTTCTCCTCCATCGCGCTCGACCCCTCGACGCTCCGCTCCGTCATCGAGTTCTTCGGCAACCCGTTCGTCGCCCTGACGATCGCGCTGCTGCTCGCCTACTACCTGCTCGGCATCCGTCGCGGCTGGTCCCGCAAGTCCCTCGAATCGGTGTCGACCTCGTCCCTCAAGCCGGTCGGCAACATCCTGCTCGTCGTCGGCGCGGGCGGCATCTTCGGCGCCGTCCTCAAGAGCAGCGGCATCGCGGACGCGCTCGCCGACACGTTCAACGACGTCGGTCTGCCCGTCATCCTGCTCGCCTGGCTCATCTCGGCGGTGCTGCGCATCGCCCAGGGTTCGGCGACGGTCGCCATCGTCACCACCGCCGGCATCGTGGTCCCGCTCGTCGAGGACCAGGACTTCTCGCAGCCGCACCTGGCGCTGATCATCATGGCGATCTCGGCCGGCTCGATCATCGCCTCGCACGTCAACGACGGTGGATTCTGGATGGTGTCGAAGTACTTCGGCATCTCCGAGCGCGACACCCTGAAGTCCTGGACGGTCCTGGAGACGGTCCTGTCGGTCGCGGGGTTCGTGGTGGCGGCGCTGCTCAGCCTGGTGATCTAGGGCGGGCCCGAGGGCCGGGCCGGACGGTGCGGCCCGGCCCGTCTCAGGCCGCCGACGCGCAGATGATGCTGCGGCCCCGGTTCACCGGCCAGTACCAGAACCGCTCGCCGCCCCCGGACGGGCACGTCCAGTTCTGGCCCCCCTTCGGAGCCCGGTAGAACCCGGTGATCCGCAGGATGGACTGGCCCGCCCGGGGGACGGTCGACGCGTTGCAGCCCCAGACCACCGTCAGATCAGCACTGGTGGCCCCTGTGACGTCCGCGGGGAAACACTGGCCCACCTGGTACACCCGGTCGAGGCAGAGCGTCCTGTCGACCCCGTCGTCACCGGATTTGCTCCACCAGGTGAAGCCCGCCCCGGTATCGCAGGAACCGGAGCCGCCGGAAAGGGTACTGACGCGGTTGACGTGCATGTACGCGTTCGAAGCGCCGCAGCTCACCCGGATCGGGCGGTCGGCGCTCATGTCGTCGTGCCCGTCGTTGTACACGTTGAGACAGTCACCGGCCCGCACCGCGGCGAACGCCCGGTCGGTGGCATCCGGGGTCGGCGTGGGTGTGGGTGTGGGTGTCGGGTCGTTCACGGTGTCGCTGCCGGAGCCGTTGGAGCCGTCGGTGCTGCTGTCGGTGTCGGTGTCCGTGTCCGTGCCGGAGTCGTCCGTATGTGTGCCGAGGTCGCTGCCGGACGACACGGCGCCGGAACTGCTGCCGGCGGACGAACTGCCGCCACCGCCCCCTTCGTTACCCGTCGTCTCCCAGGGCTGCCAGACCAGCAGGGCGACCACGGCGGCCACGGCGATCAGCCAGCCCAGGCCCGAGGAGTTGCCCGAGGAACCGGTGCGCGGGGGCGTCGGGCGCGTGGTGCCCGGGGCGGGCGGGGCTGTGCCGGGGGAGGACGTCCGTGCCCGGGCAGCCCGACGGGACGCCTCGCGCTCGGCCCGCCGCAGGGCCTCCCGCTCGGCCTGTTCCCGCGACGCACGCTCGGCCGCCTCCCTTGCCGCGCGCTCCCGCTCCGCCCGCCTCTGCGCCCGCTCCCGCTCTGCGCGTTGCTGTTCCTGCGCCGCGCGCTCCCGTTCGCGCCGGGCGCGTTCGGCCTCCAGGCGCTGGGCGGCCAGTCGCTCGGCCTCCATGCGGGCGGCCTCGACGCGCTCCCGGTCGGCGCGTTCCTGCTCGGCCTGTTCCGCCCGCTGCCGCTCCGCCAGTTCCGAGAGGGCCGCCAGGTCCGGCCGCGCCCGTTCGCGGCGGGCACGGTCGCGGGCCGCGCGGGCCTCCCGCTCCGGCGGGTACACGAGCGTCGGGGGGGGCGGGGGCGGCACCACGCGAGTGCGCTGGACGACGGTCGGGGCCGCCGGGCTCGCCTCCCTCGACCGGCTCTGCCGGCTCGTGCGGCGGTCGTTCGCGAGTTCCAGGCCCTGGGTCGCGTACGCGCCGATCAGCGCCGTCCACCGCGGCGGCAGCCACCGGGTGCCGCTGTGGGACTCCGGCAGACCGGCCTGGGCCTCGCGGAAGCGGGCCAGCAGCTCCGCCGGTTCGGGACGCCGGTCCGGGTCGACGGACAGGCACGGCCGGATCGTCGCCACGAGCTCCTTCGGCAGTCCGCCGAGGTCGAGTTCGCCGCGCTGGACGCGGGCCAGCAGCCGAAGGGTGTCCCCGTCCGCGCGGTAGGGCGGCCGTCCGGTGGCGAGCAGGAAGAGCGTCGCGCCCAGGGAGTAGACGTCGGACGCGGCGGTCGACTCCTCGCCGCGCGCCTGTTCGGGCGAGGTGAAGGCGATCGTGCCGAGGGTGAGCCCCGTCAGCGTGAGGTCACTGGCGTGCGAGATGCCGAAGTCGATGACCCGGGGGCCGTCCAGCGGCAGCAGCACGTTCTGCGGCTTCACGTCGCGGTGGACGATGCCCACCCCGTGCAGGGTGACCAGGGCCTCCGCGGTCCCGGCGGCGATCCACCGTACGGCCGAAGCCGGCAGCACCCCGCAGTTGCGGACGAGTTCGGAGAGCGGCGGAGCGGCGATGTAGTCGATGGCCATCCACGGCCGCTCCGCGTCGGGGTCGGCGTCCCGGACGCGCGCCGTGTACGCGCTGGCGACCCGCTGCGCGACCGACACCTCGCGCGCGAAGCGCCGACGGTCGATGTCGCTGACGGCCCCCTCGGCCAGCAGCGTCTTCACGGCGACCAGGGCCCGCCCGCCTCGCTCGCCGCTGCGGGCCAGGTAGATCCGCCCCATGCCCCCGGACGCGAGGCGTCCGATCAGCCGGTACGGTCCGAGCGTCGCCGGATCGTCCCCACCCAGCGGCTGAACCCGCGCCCCGGCCATGTCACTCCCCCTGTCGCACCCTCCTGGCAACGGTGCCACGAGGCTGCCCGAACAGCCATGGGGCGCGGCAACTCCCGGGCACTCTGTTGCGGGTCCGGTACAGGCCGGGTACGCCCGTCGGACCCCGAACATGCAGCAGCGCCACCGGGGGAGCGGCGGCGCTGCTGGTCAGTGATGCCGGCCGGGCTCGATACAACCCGGGCCGGGCGGTGTTACGGGAGGGCGTGGACGTGCGGGCCGACCGCGTTCGACCAGGCGTTGCCCGACTTGGCGTCCCAGTTGGTCGACCAGGTCATCGCGCCGCGCAGACCCGGGTAGGTCTTCGACGGCTTGAAGGTGCCGCAGCCGGTGCCCTTGGCGAGGCAGTCCAGGGCCGCGTTCACGACCGAGGGAGCGACGTAGCCGCTGCCCGCGCCACTGGTGGAGGCGGGGACACCGAGACCGACCTGCGACGGATCGAGGCCACCCTCCAGCTGGATGCACGCCAGCGCGGTGAGGAAGTCCACCGAGCCCTGCGAGTAGACCTTGCCGTCACAGCCGAGCATCGAACCGCTGTTGTAGTACTGCATGTTGACGACGGTCAGGATGTCCTTGATGCCGAGCGCCGTCTTGAAGTACTCACCCGATGTGGACTGCATGTCGATGGTCTGCGGAGCCATCGTGATGACGAGGCCGGAACCCGCCTTCTGCGACAGGGAGCGCAGCGCCTTCGTCATGTACGTGGAGTTGAGGCCGTTCTCCAGGTCGATGTCGACGCCGTTGAAGCCGTACTCCTGGATGAGCGAGTAGAGCGAGTTGGCGAAGTTGGTTGCGGAGGCGTCGCTGTTGACCGAGACGGAGCCCTTCTCACCGCCGACCGAGATGATGACGTTCTTGCCGGCCGCCTGCTTCGCCTTGATGTCGGCCTTGAACTGGTCGACGGTGTAGCCGTTCAGGCCCGCCGAGTCCAGGTTGAAGGTCACGGCACCGGGCGTGGTCGTGGCGTCGGCGAAGGAGACCGCGATGATGTCGTAGTTCGCGGGCACGTCGCTGAGCTTCTGCACGGTCGCACCGTTGTTGAAGTTCTGCCAGTAGCCGGTGACCGCGTGCTTGGGCACGGACGTGCCCGGGTTCGGGTTGCCGGTGCCGGAGGTGGCCGTCCGGCCGCTGACGGTGGCGGACTTGACCGACTCACCGGCCGCGTTGGTGGCGGTCACCGCGAACTGGTAAGCCGTGTCGGCGGCCAGTCCCGTGATCGTCGCCGAGGTTCCGGTGGAGGTGGTGGTCTTCGCGCCGTCCTTGTAGACGGTGTAACCGGTCGCGCCGGACACCGAGTTCCAGGACAGGGCGAGGGAGGAGGACGTGGCCGTGCCGACCGCGAGACCGGCGGGGGCCGCGGGGATCGTCGGGGCGGGGTCGGTGCCACCGCCGCCGTCGGGGCCGCTGACCGAGACGTCGTCGACGAGGTAGGCGGCCTGCCCGTACCAGCCGTGCGTGTAGACGGTGACGGACGTGGTGCTGGGCCCGGTCGTGAAGCTCGTCGAGAGCTGGGTCCAGCTGCTGGAGCCGGGGGTCCAGGTCGACACGTCGGTGGTCCCGGTGCCGCTGGCGCCCAGGTAGGCGTAGCCGCCCTGGACCCATGAGCTGAGCGCGTAGGTCGAGTTGGGCTTCACGGCCACGGTCTGGGTGCACTTGGCGTTGTCCTGGCCGGCCGGGGTGGCCTTGAGCGCCGAGGTGCCGCCGTGCACGGGGGAGGAGACGGTGGCGCCGCTGCCGCCGGAACAGGTCCAGTTGGCGAGGCCGGACTCGAATCCTGCGTTCTTGGCGACGTTGACATCGGCGGCTTCTGCGCTGCTGACGAGACCGGTGAGGGTCAGCGCGCCCGCTGCGAGAACGGCCATGGCGGAACCGAGGAGCGGGCGGTTGTGCCGTCGTCTGTGGCTGGTTGCGGGGGAACGTTCCACTTGCTGCCTCCGTGGGGGAGTCGGGGATGGCGGGGAACGGCACGGGGATGCCGGGGGCCGGACACGGGGGTGCCGGGGTGTGGAATCGAGGAACGGTGGCCACCGCTGGGCGATAAAACTGGTCCAGACCAATCAAGTTGTCAAGACCTCTGGCAGCGAACCGTCGCAATGCGCCCTCACCGGAGGGGTGGCGGGCGGGGTGGCGGCCCCGGTTCGTTAGCTCCTGAGGGGGAGTTGGGGACGCGCCCTCGGGGGGCCCGGATGGCGACGCCGCCGGCCCCGCCGATCGCGTCAATCGCGCCGATCGCGCTGGGCCCGGGGGCCCCAATCCGGGCCCAGAGTTCACATTGGGCCCACCAGGAACACAGGGGGCTGCCGCATGAATGCGCTCCCACGCCTCTGACGTGCATAAAGACTGGTGAGGATCATGAATAACACGGGCGGGGAATGGGTATTCGATTAAATGGTACGGACTTTAACAACTAGTCACTTGGGCTGATTTGTCACGCGAACGCCCCGTGGGGGTCCGTGGGCCCGTCCGTACTGGGTCCTGGAAGGTGTTCTCTACCTCGCATTACGTGGATAAAGTGCTGATGCGGGAGCGCCTGAGTGAGGAGCAACCTGACGTGAGCGATTGCGGCCGGCGGTACGCGGCGGCCGGAGCCGAACGGGGAACAGCGTGCCGACAGCAATAGCAGTGACAAGCGCTGATCTGGTGCTGTCCCCGGCCGATCAGCAGACGCCCACGGCGGTGGTTCTGCGCGCACCCGAGGACCAGTCGCTCGAGCAGGCGGTGAGTGACATGCACGTCCTGCTGGAGCAGCACGGCTACGTCATCGCGGTCTATCCCACCAGCATCAAGCCCACCCATGAGCGGCGGCTGCACGCGATTCGCGCGGTGATGGAAAGTGACCGTATTGCGCTGATCAAGGTGGATCTGCCCCCCCTGGGGATCGCCGTACTGGTGCGCCAGTTGCGGCAGTTGTCCATCTGTGACTTCAGCGCCGGGGTGGTCGCCTCCGCGGCGAGGCTGCTCTCCCACTACATCCACTCCGGTGCGCTCCTGAACTCGGTCACCAAGCTCGACCGGGTGCCGGTCAGCCTGAAGACCCATGCCAAGTCCTGGGTTCCGGGCTCGCAGTTCGGCGTGCTGGCCAACCCGACCCCTCAGCTGATCAAGATCGGCTCGGGGGACCTCGCCGGACCCGAATTCGCCACACATCTGCTGGTCGCCAAGGGGCAGTTGCAATCCGACTGGGTGACGACCACCATCGCCCCGGCCTGGCAGGTGCAGGAGGTGCACGAAGCCCCGCTGCCCTCGGATTCGCCTTCCTGGTGGGGCACTTCGAAGATGGTCGAATTCGCCGCCTATCTGCCCGATATCTCTCTGATCTATCAGCTCGTTTCCTCGGTCCGCAGGGAGGTCTGTACCTGGTGCGGAAATGAACTCATCGGCGACCGCTGCGGTCTGTGCTCGGCCCCACTGAAACCACCGGAGAACCAAACGCGGGGTTCCGGTGTCCTGAGCCAAGGAACACCGATGCACCAAGGGTCGTGAGCCACCGCGACGGCGGTGCTCCCCTGCTGCACCCACAGCCCGGAGAACAGCGCACGGCGCCCGCCCGTCCCCATGGGCAACGCCACAGAGAGACCCGCGACGGCTCGACCCCGCTCCGCTCCCCTGTCCGCTCATCGGCCCACGTCTCCCAACGAGGTTGCTCCGCTCATGAACTCACGGCAACGCCGCGGCGTCATCCTTCTTCTCCTCTCGGTCCTCTGCGCCTTCGGTGCGTTCGCCGGTGTGCTCTCGGTGATCAGTGATGTGAACTCGAAGGTCGGTCCGGAGGTGACTGCCTACCAGGTGAAGTCGGACATAGCCCCCTACCGGCCCCTGGAACCCGGGCAGTTCGAAAAGGTCTCGATGCCGAAGCGCTGGCTGTCGAAGAACGCGGTCACCGACCTCTCGGTACTGAGCGGGAAGATCGCCGTCACCAACCTCCGCAAGGGCTCCCTGCTCCAGGACGACATGCTCGTCAAGCGCCCCAAGCTGGAGAACGGTCAGCAGGAGATAGCCATCATGATCGACGCCGCGACCGGCGTCGCCGGCAAGATCCGGCCGGGCAACCTCGTCAACATCTACGCGACCTTCGCGGGCCAGACCGACAAGGACAAGCCCACCTCACGCGTGATCGTCCCCAACGCCAAGGTGATCGACGTCGGACAGCTGACCTCGCTCGAACCCAAGGGTGACGACCGAGGCGGCCCCACCGAGGCCGTGCCGATCACCTTCGCCCTGGACACCACCGACGCGCAGCGCGTCGCCTACGCCGAGTCCTTCGCGGAGCACGTACGGCTGGCCCTGTTGCCCGACGACAGCCCGACCACGCTCCGTCCCGGCGAGGGCAGTTACAACCTCGACGAAGACAAGAACAAGTGAGGACCGGATGAGCACTCGAATCCTCCCGGCTGTCGGCGATGCCGACGCTGCCCGATCCATCACCACGCTGCTCAGCCAGCTCCCCGATGCGGAGCCGGCCGCACCGCTGGGTGACTCGACCACGCTGCTCGACACACTGGCCCGGCTCGCCGCCGAGTCACTGGACGAGCTGCCCGAGGTCGTGCTGGTGCACGAGCGGATCGGTCCGGTTCCGGCCCTTGAGCTGATCCGGGAGGTGGCCCTGCGCTTTCCGGCGGTCGGGGTCGTGCTCGTCACCGCCGACATGAGCCCCGGGCTCTACTCGGCAGCCATGGACTCCGGCGCCCGCGGCCTGGTCGGCCTGCCCCTCTCGTACGAGGAGCTGGCCCAGCGCGTCCAGGCCGCCGCCGGCTGGTCCGTCGGAGTCCGCCGCCACCTCGGCGCGGGCGCCGAGATGTTCACCGGCCCCGGCGGCACGGTCGTCACCGTCAGCGGCGCGAAGGGCGGCGTGGGCGCGACGGTCGTGGCCGTACAACTGGCCCTCGCCTCTGCGGCGTCGGGCCACACGGTCGCCCTCGCCGACCTGGACCTCCAGTCCGGGGACGTGGCGTCCTATCTGGACGTGCAGTTCCGCCGGTCGATCGTCGACCTCTCCACCATCCAGGACATCTCGCCACGCGTCCTCCAGGACGCCCTGTACAGCCACGACAGCGGGCTGGCCCTGATGCTGGCACCGAGCGAGGGCGAGCGGGGCGAAGAGGTCAGCGACCGGGTCGTACGCCAGACCGTCAGCGCCCTGCGGCACCGCTTCGAGGTCGTCATCATCGACTGCGGCACGCACATGAACTCGGCCAACGCCGCAGCCATCGAGATGGCGGACCGGACCCTGCTGGTCACCACGCCGGACGTCATCACCGTCCGCGCGGCCAAGCGCATGGTCCGGCTCTGGGACCGCCTCCAGGTCCGCAAGGCCGAGGAGACGATCACAGTCGTCAACCGCTACACGCGTAACACGGAGATCCAGCCACCACTGATCGAGAAGATCACGGCCACGAAGGTGGCGCGGATCGCGGTCCCCGCGAACTTCAAGGAACTCCAGGCGGTGATCGACGCCGGCCGCTTGCAGGACCTGGAGGCCAAATCCACGGTCAAGCAGGCGCTGTGGGGGCTGGCGGGAGATCTCGGGCTGGTGAAGAACTCGGAAAGCGCCGAGAAGCAGGGCAAGTTCAAGGGCGACCGCGGTTCGCTGGGCGGCCGGCGGGGACGTACGAAGTGAGCGGCGGCGGGACGGTTCCGTCGGCCGGGTACGTCGGTGAGGTGATCTGTGCAGCGAACGACGAAGTGTTCAGCGAAGCGATTAGTGACGCGATGAGACCGAGGGGGACCGTTGAATCATGAAACTTCTACGAACGGGCCGGCCGCCGGCGGAGCCGGGTAGCGCGAGGGCTGGGACATCCAGCTCCGGTGAGCGCCGCCGCAGGCGCAGCGACCGGGGGCAGACGGCGATCGAGTTCGTCGGCACGCTGCCGTTGATCCTGGTGACGCTGGCGGTGATGTGGCAGGCCGGACTGGTCTGTTACACGTGGGTGCTCGCGGGCAACGCGGCGGACAAGGGCGTCAGGGCGGCCGCGGTCGCGGAGAGCAGCCCGGAACGTGCCTGCCGACAGGCCGTACGCGAGGACGTGCCCGACGCCTGGGACACCACCGTCCTGCGCTGCGGCGGCGGCATCGGTGACCTGGTCACCGCGAAGGTGCAGGTCAAGGTGCCCCTCATCTTCCCGGGGGTGTTCAACGTGCCTTGGCACGCGACGGGCGACGCCAAGGCCAAGAGGGAGAAGGGCGGGTGGGGATGGTGAGGCGCACATGGGCGCGGCGGCCCGACACCGGACGCACAACCGCATCCCGCGCGGACAGCCGGCGGGGCCAGGCCGCCATCGAGTACGTGGGTGTGCTCACCCTCCTGCTCGTCATATCGCTGGCCGTGGTTCAGCTCGGCATCGCCATATACGCGACCCAGCAGGCCGGCACGGCCGCGCGGGCGGGGGCGCGAGTGGGCTCGGACAAGTACCAGTTCGGGCGCGCAGGTTCGGTCGCGCGGGATTCCCTGAGCGACTGGCTGGTCGACGACGCCACGATTGTTCCGACCCCAGGTGTGAACAGCGTGACCGTGAGAGTGGATATCGAGATCCCCTCTCTCCTGCCGATGTTCAAGTTCGGAAAGGTCACGAAGAAAGCCACCATGCCGCGCGACTGATCCAGTACCGCTGCACCACACCAGGGAGTTGAGGGCATGAGCCTGCGGGCGCGCATTACCAGTCCCGAGCCGACGAACGGGCTGAGCGAAGAGAGTCGGCTGGTCCAGGTCTACCGCGCCAAGCTCCTGGAGGAGATCGACCTCGCCGAGATGTCCGCCCTCGCGGCGGCCGAGCGCAGGGCGCGGCTCGAACGCGTCCTGGGCCACATCATCAGCCGAGAGGGCCCAGTCCTCTCCTCCATGGAGCGCTCGCAGCTCATCCGCCGGGTCGTCGACGAGTCCCTCGGGCTCGGCATCCTGGAGCCGCTGCTCGAAGACGCCTCCATCAGCGAGATCATGGTGAACGGACATGATCAGGTGTACGTGGAGCGGCGCGGGCGCCTGGAGCTGCTCCCGATGCGCTTCTCGTCCAACGAACAACTGATGCAGACCATCGAACGCATCGTGTCCACGGTCAACCGCCGTGTCGACGAGGCGAATCCGATGGTCGACGCGCGACTTCCCTCGGGTGAGCGTGTCAACGTGATCATCCCGCCGCTCTCCCTCAGGGGCCCGATCCTCACCATCCGACGGTTCCCCAAGGCGTTCACGCTCCAGGAGATGATCGGGCTCGGTTCGCTCGACGAACACATGCTGATGCTGCTCGCCGGACTGGTCCGCGCCAAGTTCAACGTGATCGTCTCCGGAGCCACCGGTACCGGCAAGACGACTCTGCTCAACGCGCTGTCCGGGCTGATCCCGAACGGCGAGCGCATCGTCACGATCGAGGACTCCGCAGAGCTCCAGCTCCAGCAGTCCCACGTGATCACGTTGGAGAGCCGCCCCTCCAACGTGGAGGGCAAGGGCCAAATCACCATTCGCGACCTGGTCCGCAACTCCCTGCGTATGCGCCCCGACCGCATCATCGTCGGTGAGGTCCGTGGCGGCGAGACGCTCGACATGCTCCAGGCGATGTCCACCGGTCACGACGGTTCGCTCGCCACCGTCCACGCCAACAACGCCGAGGACGCGCTGATGCGTCTGCAGACGCTGAGCTCCATGTCCGAGGTCGAGATCCCGTTCGTGGCGATCCATGACCAGATCAACAGCGCCGTCGACGTGATCGTGCAGCTGACCCGTCACGCCGACGGTTCCCGCCGGATCACCGAGATCGCGATCGTGGACTCGCACGGACGCGAGGACTACCGCATCGTCTCGGTCTGCCGTTTCCATGCCCAGCCGATGGCCGCGGACGGCCGCATCTACGGGAAGTTCGAGTACTACCCGCTGCCACGCCGGGTGGCCGATCGCCTCTACATGTCGAGTGAGGCGGCCCCGGCGGCCTTCGGTGTCGCCGAGACGGAGGAAGAGCTGCGCATGCGCAAATCAGCAGCCTGATTCCGCTCTGGCACCCCGCTACGTCCCCAGCCCGCCGCTCACCCAGAAGGCCTCGTCCGAAATGGATAATCTTCCGCTCCTGACGATCGGCGTGACACTCCTCGCCGGTCTGTTCGCCGTCATAGGCGTGCACATCTTCACCTCGGACAGAGCTCAGCAGCAGATTCTGGCCGACCGGATGTCCCAGACGGGCCAACTCACGATCGGCGGCCGCAACCGTCGCTTCCGTGGCATCGACCGGCGCCTGCGCAAGACGAATCTGGGTACGCGGATCGAGCGGAAGATCGCGGCAACGGGCCTGGACCTCACGCCCGGTGAGTACTTCGTCTACGTCGTGGCAGCGCTGCTCGGCCTCTACTTCGTGGTCGGTTCGATCTTCGCGCCGTTCTTCGGACTCATCGCCGCGCTCATCGGACTGTGGGGAGGGAACGCCTTCCTCAACTACCAGCGAGCCAAGCGCACCGAGGCGTTCATCAACCAGCTCCCCGAGCTGACCCGCGTCCTCGCCAATGCCACCCAGGCCGGCCTCGCGCTCCGGACAGCCATCAGCATGGCGGTGGACGAACTCGACGAGCCGGCGCACGAAGAACTGCGCCGAGTGGCCGACCGGCTGGCCGTGGGCCACTCACTCGACGACGCGATGAACGAGCTCGTCGAGCGGCTGCCGTCGCGCGAACTGACCGTGCTGGTCTCGACGCTCATCCTTTCCAACCGGGCGGGCGGCACGATCGTCTCCTCGCTGCGCAACCTCACGGGGACGCTGGAGGAGCGCAAGGAGACCCGGCGAGAAGTCACCACCCTCCTGTCCCAGGTCAAGGTGACCGCGGTCGCCGTCCCGATCCTCGGAATGGGCTTCCTGCTCATCATCAACAGCATGCGGGCGGGCGCGCTGGACGACATGACCGCCGCCACTCCCGGCCGGATCGCCGTCCTTGTCGCCGCAGGACTCTACGCCCTCGGTTTCTTCCTCATCAGCCGACTCACTCGCGTCCGTATATGACGGCCGGAACCAACAAGGAGAGGACATCATGGATCTTCTGATCGCGGCCGTCTTCGGACTCGGCGTGTATGGAGCCTTCCACGGCATCCGCATGTATCGCGCCGAAGCCAAGCTCCCCGGTGACATGGAGCTCGCGCTGGAGATCGGTGCCAGCCGCACCACGGCCGCCGGTGGCCTGGCTGACCGCATGGGCATGCGCTACGCACCCCGAGTTCTGTCGATGATGGGTCCCAAGCGCGTCGACAAGGTGCGGCGCAAGCTGGACATGGCCGGAAACCCCGGGGGCATGACGGTCGACCGTTACGCGGCGCGGCGGGCCTTCTACGGCGGACTCGGGACGCTCGCGGCCCTGGCCATGCTCATGAATGGCCAACTCATCCTGGCCATTCTCCTGTTCGTCTACGGCCTCTTCTGGACGGACGTGATCATCAGGTCCGCCATCTCGCGTCGCAAGGACGACATCGACCGGACGCTCCCGGACTTCCTCGACGTCCTCGCGGTTGTCGTCTCGGCCGGACTCGGGTTCCGGCAGGCACTGGAACGGGTCGCGGAGAAGTACCAGGGGCCGTGGGCTGACGAACTCCGCATCACGCTGCGGCAGATGGACATGGGTGTCAGCCGACGCGAGGCCTTCGACCAGCTCCGCAAGCGGAACGAGTCCGAGCAGGTGTCGATGTTCGTCTCGGCCCTGCAGCAGGGCGAGGAACTGGGTGCCCCGATCGTGGACACCCTGATCCAGATCGCCAACGACATGCGTCGGACCGACTCCCAGAACGCGCGGCGCAAGGCAGCGAAGGCCGTCCCCAAGGCCACGCTGATCGTCACCAGCTTCATGCTGCCCGGGACGATGATCCTGATCGTCGTCGGCTTCTACTACGCGTCTCAAGTCAACATCGGGGATGTATTCGGCGGCTGATGCGCTCAGGCTCGAGGAAGCGATCCGCACCGACGAGGAGGTGAGAGGACCAGATGGCCCCACGACCGACCGGTCCCGCCCTGACAGGCGGCCCCGACGCGCAGACGCCGGAGAGCGCGGCCGGGCATGTTCCCTCACTGCCCATCCAGCTGAACGCCCTGCAGGCCCTTTGCCGTCAACTCTTCGGATTCCGGCTTGCGATGACCTTGCTGGCCACTCCCTTCGCTCTCGACGGCGTGCACGACGAGGTGGGTAGCTGGCTGGTGGGAGCGGCGGTCCTCGTCACCGTCATGGTCTCGTACGTACTGATGCGCGACTGGGAGCGTTTCGGGCCGGTCCTCCTGCGTCATCCGCTCCTGCTCGCCGCGGACATGCTCTTCGGCGCGCTGCTGCTGTTCGCTGCCAGCCCTGGTTCGACACTCTCGTACGTCACGGTCTGCACCCCGCTTCTCGCCGGCCTGGTCTACAGCTGGCGGGGCGGTGCGATCTTCGCCGCTCTTCAGGCGCTGCTGCTTGCCGGAGCCTACGGGGTCAGCCGGGAGGCCGAGGCGGATGCCTCGGCGCTTCTTGTGGTGGGGCTCTGCATCATGGCCGGGGCGGTCGGCAGCACGTTGCGGAGCTTGCTTCTCGGGTTCGGCGCCGCCTCACAGGCTCTGACGGAGACCCGGGCCCGCCTCGCGGTCAACGGTGCGGTCGAGGAGGAGCGCGCCCGCCTCGCCCGGGAGATGCACGACTCCGTGGCCAAGACGCTGCACGGTCTGGCCATGGCGGCCGACGGCCTGGCCAGCACCGCCGACCGGATGGACCCGCTGACCGTCAAGCACCAGGCGGAGCTCGTCGCACGCGCGGCACGCCGGGCCGCAGCGGAGTCCCGCGAACTCCTCTCAGACCTGCGCAGGGAGTCGGGCCTCGACGGCGGTGTGGACGTGTTGGGCGAGCTGGCAGCGCGCACCGCGGACTTCGATCGCCGCCACAGCATCAAGGCGGTCTTCCGCCGACTCGGCGAGAGCCCCGTCCCGCCCATTCCGCACGCCGTGGCCCGCCAGGCCCTGACCATCGCGACCGAGGCCATGGAGAACGCCCAGCGCCATGCCCGTCCCAACTATGTGGAGGTCTCCGCCGGGCTGGTCCGTGACGTGGTGCGCATCAGCGTGTACGACGACGGCGAGGGCCTGCCCCGGGGTACTTCGCTGGCAGATCTGCGCAAGGCCGGGCACTTCGGCCTCGTCGGGATGGTCGAGCGCGCCGCCTCCATCGGCGCACGCATCCGGATCGGCAGGGGCCAGGCGGAACGGGGTACCGAGGTCCGTCTCGACCTGTCGCTCGCCGCGATGAACCTGGCGCCACCCGCGTCTCCCACAGCTCCCGGGTACCCACCGTTGCTCACGCAGGTACCCGGCCAGCCCGCCCGACCCAACAACTGAATCCGCACCACCGCTACTGAGTACCCCCCACAGTCCCCCATCCTTGAGAGAGGAGGCCCGCACCATGTCGGACGAGATCTCCCGCAGCTCCGGAGAGCAGTGGACGCAGCAACCGCATGTCTCGCAGCACACGTCCCCGCATCCGAGCCCGCTCAGTTCGCCGCCTACAGGCGGTGTCCCCGTACCTGATTCTCCCGGTGGATTCCCGGCCTTCCCCAGCCCCGAAGCGTTGCCCGCTGCACGGCCGCTCAGAGTGGTCGTCGCCGATGACAATCCGGTCGTACGGGCCGGTCTGACCGTTCTCCTGCACGGACGCGACGACATCGACGTGGTCGCGGAGGCGGGTGACGGCCGTCAGGCGTACGAGATGGCGGTGCAGCACCGCCCGGACGTCGTGCTGCTGGACGTACGCATGCCCGGCGTCGACGGCATCTCGGCCCTGCCCCACCTGGTGCGGCTGGCCCCGGTGCTGATGATGACGTACAGCCGGGAGAGCGAGATCGTTTTCGAGGCCCTGCGCCTGGGGGCCGGGGGCTATCTGGTGCACGGTGAGTTCACGGCGGACCAGCTGGTGGCTGCCGTCCGCGACACCAAGGAGGGCCGGGCCCACTTCACGTACTCGGCCAGCAGCGCGCTGCTGGAGTCGGTGCGAGGTGGCGGGGGCGGCCTGGGCGGGGACGGCCCGCCCTTGCCTGAGGGCCTGGGCACGGCCTTCACCGGACCGGGCTACCGACCCATTGCCCCACCGGGGCAAGTATCTGCACCCGCACACGACACACACGGGCAATGGGGACCGGGCGGAGGGATGAATCACCAGGTCGGGGGTGTGAGTCAGGAGTTGAACGAGCACAGATTCTCGCAAAAGGCTTCGCTTCCGCAATCATCTGTGGGACATTCTTCCTCGGGGATGCCTGTCGCGGCACCCCAAGGAGTACGGGCCGAGCTGAGTGAACGGGAGGTGGAAGTGATGGACCTGATCGCGTCGGGCATGACCAATCAGCAAATCGCGGCCACCTGTTTCATCAGCCAGAAGACCGTCAAGAACCACATCAACCGCATCTTCGCGAAGTTGAATGCCGGCAGCCGGGGCGAGGCCATCGCCGTCTGGCACCGCATGTCGTCCGGGGGGTCGACGAGGCATGGCTGAGCACTCGATGACCCCGAAGACCCAACTGGGGAAGTGGGCCCGGAGTTGGGCCCGCAGGCCCATGCGGATGGGTGTTGCCCCGACGTACGTTTCTCATGTCGAAAGCGAGACCGGCCGGGAGGAAGCCGGAAGCGCGAACGACACGAAGACTTACGTAGCAGTGTCGGCCGATTCCCGGTCGGCCGAACTCGGAGGGGAACACCATGTCGAACATCACCCTGAAGGCCGCCACCGCCACGCAGACGTACGTCAACGGCTGGAAGAACACCGCCGTGGACGCGATCAAGCGTCGCAGCGACAAGGGACAGGGCGCGATCGAGTACGTCGGCATCACGATCCTCGTGGTCGCGATCGTCGTGGCGCTGCTGCAGACGAACCTCGGTTCGACCATCGGTGCGAAGTTCACCGAGAAGATCAACTCGGTTCTCAACGGGTGATCCGTCGAATGAAGTCCGAGGAAGGGCAGGCCGCACCGCTGTACATCACAGCGGTGACCGGCCTGCTCTTCCTTGCGTTGGTCTTCTTTGCGTTCGGTGAAGCCGATGTCAAGCGCAACGGGGCACAGACTGCGGCGGATGCCACGGCTTTGGCGGCGGCCAAGGACTCCCGGAAGCTTCTCAAGTTGGACCTGATGGCCCACGTCATGGACAGGGGCTTCTACACCGAGGTGTTCAATGCCCCCTACGTCGGGATGGACGGTTGCGCCATGGCCAGCTCGTTCGGGGCGAGGAACGGCGCCACCGAGGTCGATTGCCGGCCTGTTAGCGGCATGCGCTGGGGCTACGAGGTCGAGCTGAAGTCGAGAAAGAAAATGAGCGCGAACCTCGTTCCGGGTACTGAGGGAAGGCGGGCGGAGGCTGAGGCTGTCGCCGTCCTTGACAATCGGGGATGCACGTTCGTCCCGAACCCGATCCCCACGTCGCCGTCCATCGGCACGGTCGGCTGTCTCAGCGGGCTGGTGTGGGTGGTCAGCCCACAGAGTTTGGCCGTCATGCCCGATATGACTCTGCTTTTCGACGTTCGCCTGGCCGAAGACTGACCTCGATCAAACGCAAAGGAACTGGACCGATGAGCTATCCGCACGTGAGGACCACGCGCCGTGCCGGGGGAGTTGCTGTACTGGCAGCCGCCCTGGCGCTCTCGATGACCGCCTGTGGCAGTGACGACGGGAACAAGCCGAAGGACGCCGCGTCCCAGGCCTCTACCTCGCCGTCCCAGTCCGACAAGGGCAACGGTGGCGGGGAGACCGTCCCGGACACGAGCACCGTTCTGGTGACATCCAAGAACGATGACGGCATCGAGATGGCCATCAACTCGGCCAAGCGTGACAGCGGTGGGTTCCTCACGGTCACCGGACAGCTCAAGAACAATTCGGGCAAGAGCTACACCATCCCCATCGGCTGGAACGGCAAAGAGGTAGCCGTCGCACTCAAGGACCGCTCCTTGGCGGACATGACCCTTGTCGACTCGGTGGGGAAGAAGCGCTACTACGTCCTGAGGGACACGGACAACCGTCCACTGACGACCACTGGCTTCAACGCGTTCCTCGACGCGGGGAAGACCATCACGTTCTTTGCACAGTTCCCGTCCCCTCCGGACACCACCAGCAGGGTCAGCCTCCTGTTCCACGGGTTCGCCCCGGCGCCGATTGAGATCTCCTGATGAGCGGCACCCTCACCACCACCCGCCGGGTGTCCGGGCGGATGGCGAGCACGGTTCTTGTCGGTGTGCTCGCGTTCGGCGCCGTGGGCGTATCGCAGGCGGTCGCGGACGACAGCCCGTATCCCTCGGCGTCTGCGGAACCGTCCGTCAAGATCGATGCGAACGATTCGGATCTGAAGCTCCCGGACGGGGCCACCCTTGCGCCGGCCAAGATCCTCGACATCAAGTCGGTTATCGAGGACATGGGCGGCGAGGAGCGCCGCGAGGACACCAACTCCGACATCAAGTTCGCGCTCCAGGCCGAGGTTCTCTTCGGCAAGGACAGCGCGAAGCTGAGCTCCGCGGCCAACGGCCGTATCAACGCCATT
The DNA here is from genome assembly GCF_044742205.1 of Streptomyces sp. NPDC087901. NCBI lineage: Bacteria > Bacillati > Actinomycetota > Actinomycetes > Kitasatosporales > Streptomycetaceae > Streptomyces > Streptomyces sp. NPDC087901. Next base: position 174,989 of record NZ_JBIUUC010000003.1, on the reverse strand, counting down.
GCCGCTGAGATCAAGAAGCAGGACGCGAAGAAGGTCCGGGTGTTCGGCTTCACCGACAACCTGGGTTCCTCCGCCCACGGCGACGTGCTCTCCAAGGAGCGTGCGGAGGCGGTGCACAACGTCCTGGACAAGGCCTTGACCGGCACCGGTATCTCGTACGAGATCCGTGGCTACGGCGAGCAGTACCCGATCGCCGACAACGGAACGGAAGACGGCCGCAAGAAGAACCGCCGCGTGGAGGTCTCCTTCGCGCGTGCGGGAGGCTGACAGAGCTGACAAGCGCTTCCGCTTCAAGTCGTGACCTCGCGGCCGATGCCGTATGCACCTCGCATACGGCATCGGCCGCGAGGCTTTGCGGTGGGCGCGGGGCACTGCGCCGGAGCCTGCGCGCAGGGCCGGATACGGCATGGGGCAGTCGAGCGTCAAGCGACGTTTGCTTCGCCTGTCAGTGGTGATCGCCATCATGGCGCCATGGCCAACTCGAACATGAACACCGACGTTGTCTGGCGGCTCCACCACGGTGACCAGGAGATTGCCCGGCTGACCGTGACCGGCGCAGACATGCCCTGGACGCACGCCGACGTCGAGGCCCTTCCGGGCTTCGAAGCGTTCCGCCCGATCTTCAGTGAGCAGGAGCGAGCTGCCGACGAGGAGGACTGGGAGCGCCTCGACGGCTGCTACGAGGAGATCCGCAGCGCGCTCACCATGACGTTCCCCGACGGCAGCCCGGTTGCCGAGTTCATCCTGCACATCCACGACGACGGTACCGCCGGCTGGCGCTGGCACGACGAACCGTTCGACGAGTTGAACTGCTGACTCCGGAGGGCCGGTTGTGTTCGGCGCGACCGTCGGCTCACCGAGCCGTGCTCGACGGCAGGAGCACGGCGGACGTGCCGGCCCGTGACGAGAACGCCGCCGTCCAGGCAGCGGGACGCGACGCGGTGACGGCAAGACCGACGGCCACGTTTGCGAATCCTGCTCACGTGCTCGGCGGCGACACCACGGGGCCGTGGCACTCGACGGTCAGCGCCTCCGTGCCGAACCACTTGGTCGTGAAGGGCTTCTGATCCGACACCATGCGCCCGGCACCGGGACCCGGGCTCGTGCGGTGCCGGGGCGCCCCGCCGTTACAGCAGGTGGTCCGCCTTGCCGGCCTTGATGTCGCGGATCATCTGCTGGAGCGACTCACGGCTGTCGGTGAGGTAGTGGCCCTCCTCGCCCAGGACGGCTATGTAGCCGTTGCCCTCGGCGTCCGTACCCAGCCTGAAGCAATTGTTTCCCTCGCCGCAGTAGGCCTCTTCCCAGTTGATCTCTGACATCTCGAACGTCCTTACATTTGGCATGAGATGGCGTGGACGAAGTCTCTTGATTCAGGGAGGTCGAGCGATGCGTGCTCCAGCCAGTCCAGTTGAGCACGGTACTTGGTCAACTGAGCCTCAGCGTGCATGAATTCAGGACCATGAGCAGAGTCGAGCTGGGCGGTGTCCAGCTGAGGGACCACGCCGTGCGCGTACAGAAGGGCATGTCCGGCCCCAGGGAATACGCCTCGGCTGACCGGGATGACGCGGATATCGATGTGCTCCCGCTCGGACATCATGCAGAGGTGGCGCAGCTGTGCCTGGGTGACCTGCCGGCCTCCGAACTGCATGCGCAAGGCCGCCTCGTGGACGTATCCCACGTAGGGGGTGGGGTCTTCACGGTCGAGCACCTGCTGCCGCTCCATCCGGTGGGCCACCCGCAACTCGACCTCCAGGCGAGACAGGGCGGGCAGTACGGCACCGAATACTGCGCGGGCGTATCCGTCCGTGTGCAGGAGGCCCGGCAGGTGCACGGTCTGGGCTGTGCGGAGGCGCGTTGCATGCCACTCCAGTTCGGCGATGTCCAGCAGGCCCGGAGGCAGCGTTCCCCGGTACTGCTCCCACCACCCGCGCTCGCGCTGTTCCGCCATCTCCACCAGCGCCTCGGTGTACTTGGCGTCGGCGCACGCGTAGTTGCATGCGAGGGTGCGCACGCGATCCGGAGCGATGGGGCGGACCCCAACCTCCATGTTGGAGATCTTCGTTCGGTCCACGCCCAGCAGGCCCGCCGCGTATGCGGTGGTCGCTTCCGCGGCAACGCGCATCTTCCGTAGTTCGGCGCCTAGTCGCTTCTGGCGTTCTGTCGGAGTGGAACTGCTCGGCATGGGGTCCTTCTTCCGCCGACGGTTAGACACAGTCTGACCCTGTGAGGGGGGCCAGTCCAGGAGAGGGAGAGGCAATTGCCTCGAACGCTGTGACACAAGTGCCGTCATTAGGCTACGTTCAGTAACGCACCGCTCACGCAACGCCGAGCAAGAAGTGCATCGCACGGCCCTGCCCGCAGCCTCCTTCCCTGGGAGGGGCGGGTCCGTGTCAGGGAGACAGGCCACTGTTCGTCGTCCGAAACGCGAGAGCCATCCGTGCGCGCCCACGAGGAAGAGAGACACCGCCAACTCGCCACCCGTATCGGGGAGTCAGCCATGCACTCATCTCCACTCGCCGCACTCTGCCCGGCCGTCGCCGAGACGCGGATGCCGTTCCCGGATGCGTACACGCACTCCGCCCAGTCCCGCCCACCGCAGCCCTACCTCCGCCCGAAGGGGGGTTCCGGGCGCTCCGCCCCCGGGCTCGCCCTGAGTTTCACGCTCCCCGGTGATATCCGCAGCGCCCGCATCGCCCGTGCGGCGACCGCCGCCGCCCTGGAGGCGCACGGGCTCGCCCCGTACGTCTGGCCGGTGACGTACGCGGTCACCGAACTCGTCTCGGTCACCGCGCGGATGAGCCCCGGCCGGGAGCTCTATGTCTCCCTGCGCCACCGCGACGACGCGGTCCGCCTCCTCGTCTGGGACCAGCACCCGCACCACACCGAACCCGACCTCACCACCCTCTGTGAGGCGCGCCGCCGACGCGCGCTCTGGCTGCTCGCGGCGGTCGCGGACGACTGGGGTGGCGAGTGGGGCATGTGCGAGGCGCCGCTGCCGCAGCGCGGCACGAAGTCCTGGGTGCTGCTGCCCCGTTGAGCGGGCGTGCGACCGTGCGGCACCTTCCGTCCCCGTCCCCACTCCGGCGATGCGACCCCTTCGCCGTGGGCTGGATTCCGTGCTTGTCCGGTTTCCAGGACGCTCGTAGGCTGATTCGGCCGAGGTTCTGTGCATGCTGAAACCGAGGGGGAGTCTTGCTCAAGCTGGATGCGCCGAGGCGTGGTTTCGAGGTACGGGCGATCTCCGATCACGACTATCCCGAGTCGGAGTGCGGGGATTCCGGCCCGGGGTGGAGCTGGATGTGGGTGTCGACCCCCTTCAACTCGCAGTACGTGCGGGGTCAGTTCACCGACCGGGTCTTCAAGAGGTGCCGTACGTCGCACCGGGACATGGAAGCCTTCGTCCGAGAGAATCTCGGTGACAGCCACCGGCACTGGTCCACCGCGGCAGCCGCCGTGATTCGGGGCGCCACCGTCCAGGAGTTCGTTCTCGTCTGCTCCAGCGACTGGGCGATTGCCTCGTACGAGGTCCGCTCGGGCAGAAGTGCGGAAGCGGGGACTGCCTTCTACAACGGGTGGGTCGGGGCGATGAATGTGGATCCTCGACGCGCGTTCGCGGTGATGGGGTCCCAGGCGCCGGTGCTCATGCCGTGGGCCTGACCGGCCGTCGCGGCCGCGGTACGTACCCTGGCGGCCGCGGTACGTGCCGGGGCGCGGGTCGGTGAACTCGGCCTCGGGTCGGCCCTTTCGGCCGGGCCGTGAAGGAGTTCGACGCGGTGCAGGGCGCCCGCTGCGGCGCGGTGGCTCACACGAGGTGCGGGCTCGAGGTTCTGCTCGAGGTTGTGTACGGCCCAGGCGCGGGTGAACCCGTCGGCCTGAGTTCCCCGCTCTCGGGGCTTTCCGTCGTCACACGCGCCAGTCGGCGCAGTACTGGACGTGCAGGAGGTCCGGCACGTTCCGGCGCGGGCGCGGTTGCGACCACGGACCGGCGCGGAGCTCGGCGCAGCAGTGACCGGCCTTCCGGCGGCGGTGCTGGTGCGAAGGCGCCTCCTCGAGGAGACCACGCAGAGCCGTGCCGTGCTCGCGGAACGCGGTGGAACTGCCCACGACGAAAAGGGTGCGCGCGGCGATGTCGAAACGGAGGTGGTCCCGGTGTGCGGGGTAGAGACGCCGCTGATGGTCGATGGCGCTCTCGTCGGGGAAGTCGTCGTCCGGGGTCTCCGCGACCTGTGGTGTGCCGGTGCCGAGCCGTGCCCGTATCTCCTTCCATGAACCCGTCGGGAACTGGAGGCTGTGATGGAGCAGGACCATGTCCAGCGGGGCCGGGACGCCGGCGCTCGTGACTCCGTCCGGGGCCGTGTTGGCCCGGATCGGCAGGTGAACCAGTGACCTGGCGGACCGGGCGGCCAGGGACCACAGGGCGACGAGTTGTTCGGAGCCCTTGCGGTCGGCGTGCATCGACAGCCAATGGCCCTCGTCGCGCAGTGCCAGCCGGGCCGGGGGCGGGGCGGGCCGGATCACTCGGATCTCGTTGCTGCCCAGCCGCACCTTGTGTATGCGTACCCGCTGTTCCACACGCCCCCCGACCGTTGCCTGCCGCCCTACCCTAGTGCGGCCCCGCGGCCCGGTCCGAGCCGTTGTTCCCGGGCTGGGCCTCCGGCTCGTCAGGGGCCCGGTGAGCCGGCGGCGTCGGGCGGCAGGGTGCCGGTTCCGGTGCTCGGTCCGGCGCCGGGCCGCGGCGCCGGACCAGAGGCAGATACACCTCGTCGACGATCTCCACGAGGACGTCGTCGGGTGCGGTGGGGACTCCGCGTACGACGAACTCGTTGCGCAGCAGGACCATCGCCACGGTGGCGACCCTGGGGTGGAGCGCCTCGGGGAGTGCCTCGCCGCGTGCGGCCGCGCGGCCGAGGACCGTCAGCCAGGGTGCGGCCGCGGCGTCGCCCGACTGGTCCTGGAGCTGGGCCAGGAGCTCCGTCGCGCCACCGGCGGCGGAGAGCAGTTCGCGCAGGATCGCGCCGAAGGGGGAGCTCCAGTTGCGGTTCGCCCGGCGCAGCAGCTCCAGGGCGTCGCCGCGCAGCGTGCCGGTGTCGGGCGGCTGGACGGTCGTGGCCAGCTGCCGGTACGCGGCGATGCCGAGCGCGAGGCGGTTGGGCCAACGCCGGTAGAGGGCGTTCTTGTTGGTGCCGGCGCGGGCGGCGACCTTGTCCATGGTCAGCCCGGCGTATCCCGATGCGGTGAGCTCGTCCGCCGCCGCGCGCAGGATCGCCTCCTCGAGGACGGCTCCGCGTCGCCGCGTCTGCCCGGAGCCCGGTCGCTCCCTCGCGTCACCCGTCATGTCGGCGCCCTTCCGTGATCGGTACTGCTCGTACCTTCTCATTTTCCTGACAGGCTCCGGCGGGCGGAAATTAAGGTACGGTCCGTACCGTAAGTGTTCCGTCAGGAGTGGAGGCGACGCATGCGCGCCAAAGGCATCAGTTACGACACCGGCTGGGTCAGGGACGGGGCGACATCCCGCAAGCACTTCGACCCCGAGACGGTGCGGCGGGAGCTGCGCGTCATCCGGGACGACCTGCACTGCAACGCGGTCCGTGTGATGGGCGGCGACCCGGACCGGGTGGAGTTCGCGGCCACCTGCGCCGCCGACCTCGGCCTTGAGGTGTGGTTCTCGCCCTACCCCCTTGAACTGACCATGGACGAGATGCTGGATCTGTTCTCCGACTGCGCCGAGCGCGCGGAGCGGCTCAGGCTGCGGGGCGCCGAGGTCGTGTTCGTCACCGGTGCCGAACTGAGCCTGATGAACAAGGGCTTCCTGCCCGGCGACAGCACGGACGAGCGGGTCGCGCTGCTGAGCAGTCCGGACCGGGTGCGCGAGATCATCGGTGAGGTCGGGCCACGCGTCAACGAGTTCCTCGGCCGGGCCGCGGCGCTCGTGCGTGAGCGCTTCGGCGGCCGGGTGACCTACGCCGCCGTACCGCTGGAACGCGTCGACTGGACGCCCTTCGACATCGTGTCCCTCGACCTCTACCGGTCGGCCGAGGTCGCCGCCGGGTTCGCCGAGGGCGTGCACGCCCTCGTCGCGCAGGGCAAGCCGGTGGCCGTCACCGAGTTCGGCGCCGCCGGCTACCTCGGTGCGGGCGACCGGGGCGCGCGCGGTCTGGAGATCGTCGAATACGACAAGGAAGGCGGTCCGGCCCGGCTGGACGGTGTGTACGCGCGCGACGAGGCAGGCCAGGCCGCGTATCTGCGCGAGCTGCTCGATGCCTTCGAGACCGGGGGCGTCGACAGCGCCTTCGTCTTCACCTTCGCCCTGTACGACCATGTGCACCGCCCCGGCGGTGACCCCCGCGACGACCTGGATCTGGCGAGCTACGGCATCGTCAAGGTCTTCGAGGACCGGAGCGGAACCACGTACCCCGGCCTGCCCTGGGAACCCAAGGCCGCGTTCGCCGCCGTCGCCGGCCACTACCGGGAGCACTGAGCGCCGGGTGGCCGACGCTAACCGAACCGCTCCACGGGTGTGCGCCCGCCCGCCCGGAACTCGGTCAGAGCCGCACTGAGGTCGCGCGCCGATACGGAGAAGAGCACCGACCGGTCGGCCGCCACCAGGATGGTCCCGCCGCCCCGCACCCGGTGGACGACGGCCACCGCGTCGTCCTCGGGCAGCAGCACATGGCCGAGATCGGCGTCGGGTGAGATGCGGCGGTACAGCGACTCGCCGAACTCGATGAGCCGCTGCTGCTCGGGCGTGGGCTGCGGGGCGTCCGCAGCCGTCCCCGGGTTCGCGTCGTTCATCCCGCCACCCCGTCCTCGCCGGAGGCCGCCGCGAGCTCCGCGATCAGGTCCGCGTCGCGCATCCCGGGCAGGGCGTATCCCTCGGCCTCGTCCCACGGGACGTCGAGATCGTCCATGTGCACGCGCCACTGCGCATCGGGCAGGGCCCGGCGCAACTCCGTCACGGAATCCAGCACATGGGCGATCACGGGCATCAGACGACCGGGATCGAACGGCATCTTGGTGGACCCGGCGACGATCTCCTGCGGCTCGGAGGAACGCGGGTCGTACACGTACAGGCTTTCCTCGTCGGCGTACGGGAACGACGCCATGTGTGCGGCGACGACGCGCTCCACGGAGGCGGACTCGGCCTCGGTCAGCGGGGTCGCGCGGTGCGCGTTGTAGTAGAGGGAGACGCTCATGACGCGAGCGTACGGCGAGGGTGTGACAGCGGCGTCCGGGCACCGGGACGGCCGCCGGAGACCGGGACGACCGCCGTGGACTACGCCGGAGGCGCGGTGCGCCGGAGGCGGGCCCGGAGTTCCTCCCCGGACCGGCGAACTCGGCGGGCAGGCCGGGCAGAAGGGCGAGGGCGGCCGTGACGAGTTCCGCCGGCGCCTTCGGCGAGCGAACGGGCGAGTCGGTGAAGGCGCGTCGCGCGGTCGGAAGCCATCGCGGCCAGTATCCGCCGGGACGGCCTCAGGACCCCTCGCCAGACACGACCGGACACGACCGGACACGACCGGGCCGCCGGCCGGGCGGCCAGCGGCCTCGCCGACGGGCTCGTGACGCCTGCGACCCGGTCAGCTCATGACGTCCGAGGCCTCGGTCACCTCGTGTCGTCCCCGGCCTCGGTCAGCCACCGGATGGTCATCGGTTCGGCGAGGACGAGGTCCAGGACCTGCCTCACATGGCCGAAGTGCGCGGTCGTGAAGTGCTCGGCCAGTGCCGCGGCATCCGTCCACTCCTCCACGATCACCATGCGGGCGGGACGGTTGGGATCGGCATAGGGGCGGTACGCGAGACAGCCCGGCTCCTCCATGGACGGTTCGATCATGGCTTCCAGGGCGGTGCGCAGCCGGTCCTCCCGGCCGGGCGCTGCCAGGCATTCGGCGATGACGACGAGTGACATGCTGACGGACTCCTCGGGTGGCTGGGGGGAATTCACGGACGGACGGGGCCGGAGCCCGCGCCCGATGCGGTGATGGCGGAGCTGATCTCCTCCAGGTCGGACGGGGTCAGCTCGACGGAACCCGCACCGGCCCAGCCGTCGACCTGGGCGGGCTTGCGGGCGCCGACGATCGCGCCCGTGATGCCGGGCCAGGCGAGCGCCCAGGCGAGAGCGGTCTCCGCGACCGTGGCGCCGTGCCGGTCCGCGACGGGACGGAGGCCCTCGGCGAGCCGGAGGTTGGCCGGCAGGCCCGTCGTGAAGTCGTGGTGGGCGGCGCGCCAGTCGCCCGGGGGCAGACCCGCCACGCGCTCCGCGGAGAAGGTGCCGGTCAGCAGGCCGGACTGGAGCGGCGAGTAGACGATGACCCCGGTTCCGTGCGCCCGGGCCCGCCGACGGGTACCGGGGCTGCGCAGGGAGGAGCTGGCCCGCCTGGCAGGCGTGAGCGTGGACCACTACGTCCGGCTGGAGCAGGGACGTACGCTCCACTTCTCCGAGGCGGTGCTGGACGCCGTCGCGCGTGCTCTGCGGCTGGACGCCGTGGAGCGGGACCATCTGCACCGGCTGGCCCGCCCCTGGCCGGGCCCCGGGCAGACCGCGCCGACGCCCGTGCCTCAGCAGGTACGGCCGGGGCTGCGCCGGCTCCTGGACTCCGCCGGTGACGTGCCGGCGTACATCGTCGGCAGGAACACCGACGTGCTGGCCTGGAACGGGCTCGCCGCGGCCCTGATCACCGACTTCGGCGCGCTCCCGCCGCGGCAGCGGAACAAGGCCCGGCTGGTGTTCCAGGACGAGGGGATGCGCAGCCTGTACGCGGACTGGCGGGGCAAGGCGGCCGACGTCGTCGCGTACCTCCGCCTCGACGCCGCCCGCCACCCCGGCGACCCCGCGACGGCGGAGTTGATCGACGAACTCGGCACCAGCAGCGCGGAGTTCCGTGAGGTCTGGGCCGAACACCGGCTCAAGGACAAGACCCACGGGAGGTATGTGTACCTCCACCCCGTCGTGGGCCGTCTCGATCTCGGATTCGAGACGTTGCGGCTGCCCGACGATCCGGACCAGGCACTGATCGCGTACACGGTGGAGGAGGGTTCCGCCTCCGAGACCGCTCTGCGGCTGCTGGCGGCCTGGGCACGGGAGAGTCTGCCGGTGGCGTAGGGAAGGGGAGACGGCGATGTGACAGGGGGCGGGTGACCCGAAAGGCGGCCGGCGGCGCGAGAGCCATCCAGCGGCGCGAGAGACTTCGGGTGACGCGAGAGACAACCGGTGACGCGAGATGCGGCCGACCCGCCATACGGGCACCACCCGCGCCCGCCATCCGGAGGAACCGGGTGTACCGGGCGGGAACGGGAGCAGAAGAGGATGGGCAGTACAAGGCGTCCCCACGGCCTTTGCGCGCGAGGTACCCGACCGTGCCGAACCTCCTACATCCCCGGAGCCTCATCCGTGTTCAGCAAGACCAGCGCTACCGCCGCCGGGGCACCGCCCCGCACGGACGGCTGCCCCGAGACGAGCCGTCCGGAAGCCGGGCGCTCCGGGCCCGGCCGCCCCGGGACGCCACGAAGCTGGCCCGTCGCGCTGCGCCGGACGCCCGTGTCCCTGTGGAACGACGACCTCTCGGACTGGGCGGCGGCCCTCACGTACTACGCCATCCTCGCGCTGCTCCCCGCACTCCTGGTGACGGTCTCCGTCATCGGCCTGGCCAACCCCCATGCCACGCACGCGCTGATCGCCGACATCACGGCCTTCGCCCCGGCGGAGTCCGGTGCCGCACTGCGTCAGCCGCTGGAGGCCGCCACCCAGGAGCGCACCGCGGTGTGGCTGCTGGTCGCGACCGGGACCGTCAGCGCGGTCTGGTCCGCGTCCAGCTATCTGGCCGTGTTCCGGCGGGCGCTGCACGCGATGCACGGCGTGCCGGACACCCGGCCCGCCCTGCGCAAGGCCCACATCATCGTCGTCTCGGCCGTCGGGCTGCTGCTGCTCCTGATGACCAGCGCGTTCGCCCTGGTGCTCTCCGGGCCGCTGGCCCGCTGGCTCGGGCACCGGATGGGGCTCGCGCATCTGGAGGACGCGGTGTGGGCGGTGCTGAAGTGGCCGGTGCTGCTCTGCCTGGTCGCCTGCCTGATCATGGTCCTCTTCCGGACCGGCCCGGCATCCGCGCGCGGTATGCGGCAGGGGCTGCCGGGCGGGGTGCTGGCGGCTCTGCTGTGGCTGGTGGCCTCGGCGGGATTCGCGGTGTACGCGACGTACATCGGGTCCTACAGCAGGCTGTACGGGTCACTTGCCGGGCTGGTGGTGTTCCTGATCTGGGTGTGGTTCACCAACCTGGCGCTGCTGACCGGCGCCCAGTTCAACGTCGAGCTGGACCGGGCGCGGCGCAGCGCTCCGTAGTGCTCAGTCGCCCGTGGTGCCGTCGACGATCTCCCGGATGATGTCGATGTGGCCGTTGTGCCGGGCGGTCTCCTCGACGAGGTGCAGCAGGACCCAGCGCAGATCGGGGTGCCGTCCGTCCCTGCGCGGCTGCTTGGCCGGGGTGTCCAGGTCGTGCGCCGCGACGAGCTCGCGGTAACGGGCGCACTGCTCCTCGTACTCCGCCAGCACGTCGGCGAGCGGCATGTCGACGGCGATGCGCATCTCGCGGTCGGGATCCTCGTCCGTCCACGGGCCCTTGTCCTCCCCGCCGAGGAACGCGACCTCGAACCAGAAGTACTCGACCCAGCGGAGATGGTTGACGAGACCCGCGAGGGTCATCAGGGGAGAACCCGGGAGCGGGGCCTTGACCGCGTCCTCCTGCGAGAGGCCTTCGCACTTGGCCACGGCGGTGGCGCGGGTGTAGTCGAGGAAGGTGGTCAGCTGGGTGCGCTCGTCCCATGCGGGAGGCGAATCGGTGCGTGTCATCGCGTACACGATCGCCGGTCGGACGTGAGGCTGTCCATCACTTAACAGCCGCGTCGCAGCCGCAGCCGCGCCGCAGTCGTGCCGCAGCCGCGCGGTCGCCGGCAGGGGCGAATGGCCGGGGCCTCCTGTCATGGCACCCCGCGGCCCAATGGGGTCCGCCGGTGGGTCCGTGGGCCCACGCACCGGCCCGCGGTGCTCATTACGCTCGTGGTGACCAACCGTGAGCCCCTCAGCAACGGCGCCCGATCGGCGGCCGGACGGGTGCGCTCGCGTGCGCAGGGATCTCCACGCTCTACCTGACCAGCAGGGCGGCCACCTCTCATCCGGCGTGTGCCCGGGCGGATCGGCGTGCCCAGACTTTCTTCATGAGGTGACGTGTCGATGAGTGACGGATTCTTCTACTCGTACCACCTGGGCTGGAGCCGCCCCGACGCCGAGTCGCTGCTCGGCGACCTGGAGGCGGCGGGCGTGCGGCCCGATCATCCGGCCACCCGGCGCATCACGCTGATCGGATCAGGGCCCCAGCAGACCTGCACCCAGTCCTGGGTGACCAGGGACCAACTCGTGCTCCTGACCGGCCTGCAGCGGCTGGACCAGGTCGACTTCCTGCTCTGGCTGCCCACCGGCGCCGAGATCCCGGCCCGGGTCCGGCGGACGGACGACGGCACGGTGGAAGTGCAGTTCGCGCTCGGAGGCCTGAGCGGGGACGAGCGGGAGATGGTCGTCCGCGCGGTGCGGGAGGCGATCGGGAGGGCGTCGGTGCTCTGTGTCGGCTTCGTGGTCGACCGGGACGGCGCCTCGGCCGCCACCGACTGGCGGGGGTTCATCGACAAGGGGACGGTGTACTTCGACCACTGGCCGGACACGCTCGCGGTGCGGCCGGAAGTGGCCGCGGTGCAACCGCAGTTGTCCGGGGTGAACTCGTTCGAGCAGTCGCCCTGGGTCGTGTACGGAAGTGACGTGCCCAACCGGTAGGGGTGGGGCCGGCGAAGGCGGAGGGCCGGCTGCCCGGCCGGTCCCGGCCTCAGCCCGCGACCCCCGTGGCGGCGAGCGCCGCGACCATTCCGGTGGCCACGAGGATCCCCCCGACATAGTCCGTGGCGGTGGCCCCGCTGTCCCGCCAGTAGTGCGGGGTGGCCTGCGCGGACTCCGCGTCGGTGTCGTCCACCAGGCGGTCCACGGACAGGCCCACCGCTGCTCCGGTCGCCAGGATGACCACGGGCATCAGGAACCCCTCGATGCCGGCGACCTGCCACTCCACCGCGTAGCTGTGCCCGTACCCGTAGCCGTAGCCGAGGGCGGCCAACGGGACGGCCAGGGCGGCCGACAGGTACAGGGGCCGGGAATTGCGCCGCTCCTCGGGGAGGGTGCGGGCGGCGGCCAGCACGGTCAGCACGGTGGTGAGGACCGCGGGTACATGCTGCAGCCCCAGCCGCCAGGCGAAGACGTCCAGCCGCTCGTCGGTGGCCAGCAGGTCGACGAGCCCGCGGGAGATCACGTATCCGGAGACGACATGGACGATGGCGCCAGCGACCCAGCACCGGGCCAGTGCGAACAGCACGCCCCCGCCCCCGCCGAAACCGCGTCCGCTTCCCGCCCGGCCTTCCGTCCCGCCTTCCGTCCGGCTCTCCGTCCCGCTTCCCGTCCGGCTCCGACCGCGTTCCGGGGGGCGGAGCCCCCCGCTTCCGGTTCCCCGCCCGTTTCCACCGTTCACGGTTCTCTCCCTCTCCGACGCTCGTCCCGCTGTCTGTGCCCGCACTGCCGAATCCGGCTGTGGCGTGAGCGTACGGCTGGAAAAGACGCCTGACCCGGGCCCGCAGCCCCAACGCCGGGCCTAAGGGCTGTCCGCCGGGGTCGTGCGCGCGCAGGCGGGCGGTATTTGGGCCCGCGGGCCCAAGACGCCTGGCAGAAAGGGTCGTTACGGTCGCCCTATGCCATCCATGGGGGATTTGCGTCGACGGTTTCGCGGGGTGCGGCGCGGGGTGCGGCGTGCCCTGCCGCGCACCGGTGTGCGGTTGCCAGGTGCCCGTGGGCGGCGTGACCGGGGGCAGGGCGCGCTGGAGTACGTGGGGCTGACCCTGGTGGTCGTGGCGATCGTCGGCGCCCTGATCGCCACGGGGGTCGGGGCGGATCTCGCGCAGAAGATGGGCGTGGAGGTCTGCAAGGTCACCGGCGGCGGGAACTGCGGCGGTGACGACGGCGGGGAGGCGCAGGACGGTGCGAACCGTCCGGGTGACGGGGACCCGGCATCTGACGAGGACCAGGACGGGTCGCCGAAGTCACCCGAGCAGACCGCGTACGACCAGGCCCTGAAGGACCTCCAGGACGCGCAGAAGGACGAGAAGTCCAACAGCGACAAGGCGATCGAGGCCGCGAAGGAACTCGCGAAGATCCTCGCCGACGAGCTCGGCATCACCGACGCCCTGGACTGCATCACCAAGGGCGACATGGGTGCCTGCACCGAAACCCTCATCAACGTCCTCCTCAGCCTCATCGGCGGCGCGGTCGGGAAACTCGCCGCGAAGTACGGGGCGCCCTGGAAGTGGAAGAAGGCCTACAAGCTCATCCAGGCCCTCAAGAAGCACGGCGGCGACCTCTACGACGGCCTCAAGGGGCTCATCAAGAGCCGGAAGAAGGTCAAGGACGCCGAAAAGGCGTTGGAGGACGCGGGAAAGAAGCTCGACGGCACCAAGAAACCCAAGAAGGACGACAAACCCGACGAGAAGAAGCCGACCACCTGCCCCGCGAAGCACAGCTTCCTGGCCGGAACCCCGGTGCTCCTCGCCGACGGCCGCACCCTGTCCATCGAGGCGGTCCGCCCCGGTGACCTGGTGACGGCCACCGATCCGGTGACGGGCGGGACCGGAGTCCGCCGGGTCGAGCGGACCATCACCACCTACGACGACAAGCACTTCACCCGGCTGACCGTCCGGACCGGCGGGGCACCGGGCCGGCTCACCGCCACCGACACCCACCCGTTCTGGGTGACCGGCGAACGGCGCTGGACGGAGGCGGGCGACATCGGCCGCGGCGACGCGCTGCGTACCGAGACCGGCTCCACGCTGACCGTCACCGGAGTCACGCGGTTCACCCGGCGGCAGACGACGTACGACCTGACGGTCGAGGGCGTCCACACCTACTACGTCGGCATCGGCACCGCGAACGTGCTCGTCCACAACAACGACTGCGACATGGCGCCGGAAGAGGTCGACGCGGCGCGTAACCCCGGCGTGGGCGAAGGGGACCCCAAGAAGTTCAAGGACCACTTCCTGCGTCACAAGAAGGTCGTCGAGGACGCGCTGGGCACCAAGTACAAGAAGCTCAAGGAGGACGGTCCGCGGTTCCGGGAGGACATCGCGAAGGCCGTCAAGGACGGCACGTTCAAGCTGGTCGGCAAGGGCACGTTGAAGAAGGGCGAGCCCGAGGGGCTGATCTATCGTGGCAACGGCGTGACGATCGTCCTCAAGGAGAACGGCGACTTCTGGACCGCGCTCAAGAGCGGCGAGGGCATGGACACCGCCATCGAGATCACCAAGAAGGTGCCGGTGAAGTAGCCGGCACGGCAGGCACCCGGCCGGTGGCCGGGCGGGAGCGGGGAGCGGACATGAGTGGTTGGACGACGGCCGAGACGGCACTGCGCGACCACTCCGTCCGCGACGTCCTCGTCCCCGGACTGCTGGACCGGGACGGGGAGTTTCCCGAGTTCCGTCCGCAGCCCCTCGCCGTCTGGCTCCGGCTGGACGAAGGGCTGCTGCGGTTCGAGTCCGTCGGCCAGTACGACCGGCTGGACACCGCATCGGTGACCGGCATCGAGTGGGACGGTATCGACCTGCTCGCCGATGCCGAGGACGAGGTGATCGTCGCCTCGTACGGTGAGCAGCTCTTCGGCGACGGACGCGATGCACTGCGCTGCAGCCGCCTGCGCGTCTACCGCGTGCCCGGCGCCGACGACACCGCATGCACCTGCCTGGCCCTCGACTTCGAGGGCGGGCACACCCTGTTCCTCGACCCGACCTGGACCTTCGGCATCAGGATCGGCAACGCGTCGGACGAGCAGCGGTGGCTGACGCTGTACGGCGCCGGGGGAGCCGCGCTCGTCGCCGAGGTGGCCCTGCCCGAAAAGGCCTGACAAGGCCCGAGAAGGCGGTGCCCTCACGCCCGCCGCGGTCGGCGTGCGGTGGTCCGGCTCCGGCGGCAGCGGGGAGATCAGGGAAGCTTGGCGGCCTGGGCGGCGACGAGTTCGGCCGGGAGCTGCGGGGTCTTCGCCGTGAGGAAGTCGGCCACGTAGAACGTGACGACGGTCGACCCGGTCCGCACCAGCTGGAAGACCAGCGGCACCTTGTCGCCCTCGATGCTCCCGGTCACCTGATAGGCGATGCTCTCCTGGCCCGCCGGAGGCAGCGGGAGCTGCTTGACCTCGCTGTACGTGGAGGGGCCGTCCTCGCCCGACGTACGGAAGCCGCCCGCGCAGGCCCGGACCGCGTCCCGGACACCGCGCATGAGCTGCGGCGCGGCGTCCCCGGGGTGCGAAGTGAGGATCTCGGTGACGACGGTCCGGTCGTCCTCGCCCTCCTCCGACGTGGCCATGACGGTACGGAAGACAGTGGCGGCCGGGGCGGGCCCGGGGGCGCCGTTGATCACGGCCGCGAGCGGTTGGCAGTCCTTGTTCTCGGAGTGCTCCGTGCCGGTCTCCTCGCTGCCCTGCAGGGGCGCGACCTCGTAGCCCGCCACCTCGCCGGTGGTCAGCGCGATCCCGGCCAGCCCGGCCTTGTCGAGGACCTCGCCGGTGCTGGTGGGGGTCGACGTGGGGGACGGGGCGGGTTCGTCGGCGGCAGGGTCCGAGGCGGGTGTCCCGCTCGGCTGTCCGCCCGGCTTCCCGCTCGGTTTCGCGGTCGTGCCCGCGGTCTTTCCACCGTCCTGCTCGGACGACCCGCCGTCCGGCCCGCAGGCGACGGCCGCCAGGCAGAGCACTGCTGTGGTGGCCGCGATGGCCGCCGTACGTGCCTTCGTCACTGACCTGCTCCTGACCGGCGAACCGCTGCTGCCGACGCTGTTCCCGCACGGACTTGGCACGGTAACAACCGGAGCGCACCGGATGCGTGGGCCCACGGGCCCAACACCGACCGGCAATTGGGGGTGGGTGACTGTCCAGCGCCGCTGCCCCGTCGCCGGTCGGCCCAGGTCACGGCGGTCCGGAGCCGAGCAGCGTCCACGCCCCGTACGCCGCCGACGCCACGGCGAGCACCGCGACGACGGTCACCGTACGGGCCGTGGAGCGCACCCGGGCCAGCGCGACGGCGGGCGGCAGCAGGAGCGGGAAGGCGGGCATCATCAGCCTGGGCCGGGAGCCGAAGTACCCGGAACCGATCAGCGAGATGACGACGACGGCGATGCCGTAGACGAGTACGGGCAGCGGCTGACGCTGCCGCACGCACAACGACACCAGCCAGCCGAGGGCGGCCAGCGCCGCGCACAGCCCGAGCATGCCGGGCAGCGGCAGGCCGAGGATGAAGGAGGCGAGGGCCGCTCCGCCGTCGATGCTGTTGCCCCACTGCGCCTGGACATCGAAGTAGGCGAACGCACTGCCCTCGCGCACCGCGACGAACACCACGTACGCGAGCCAGCCCAGCGGCGCGATGACCACCCCCAGCAGCATCCGGCCGTTGCGGCGGACGATGCCGTCCGTGGCGCCGGCCCGGTACTCCCGTACGAGGGTGACGGCGGCCGTGACCGCGAGGGCGGCGATCAGCGCGGCGGCGGAGGGGCGGGTCAGCCCGGCGAGCACGCACAGGGCACCCGCCACGATCCACCGCCGGGTCAGCACGGCGTACAGCGACCAGGCGGCGAGCGCGGTGAACAGGGTTTCGGTGTACGCCATCGACTGCACGAACGCCGTCGGGTACACCCCCCACAGCGCGGCCAGCACCACCCCGGCCCGGCGCCCGTACAGCCGCGCCCCGACGGCGAAGATCCCCCAGGCGGCGAGGAGCCCGGCAGCCCAGGCCACCAGCAGCCCGGCGCCTGCGAGGCCGAGCGGGGTCACCTCCGCGATGCCGCGTTCCAGCGCGGGCAGCAGCGGGAAGAAGGCCAGGTCGGAGTGGACGCCCACGTCCGGGAGCGTGACCGTGTACCCGTAACCGTTCTCGGCGACCCGCTGGTACCAGACGGAGTCCCAGCGCTCACCGAGCAGATGCAGCGCGTCCTTCCCGGCGGCCGACGCGGCGGCCCAGAAGACGAGGAGCCCGACGATCCGCACCGCGGCGTACGCGCCGAGCGCCGGTGCGGCGACGGCGAGGGCGGCGGCGGCCCGTCCGCGGATCGGGTGGTGCTCCGGGTGCGGCTGGGCGGGGGTGACCTGGGAGGAAGGCGCGGCGGGCATACCGCCGATTATCTCTGCCGGCCCGCACCGCGGCCGTGGGCGGGGCTGTCCCGGTCCTTGGTGCGGGGTTCCGTCCTCAAGCGCCGGACGGGCTTGGGTGCGGGTGTCCCCGTGGGGTGCGCGGTGTGCCGGTGGGTGGGGGTCCGGGGCCCCTCCGGGGTGTCTCCTCGGACGACGAACGTTCGGCGGGTACGCATGGCGGGTCGGGTATCTGTTCGTCGTCCTGCGGGGACTCCCCTGCACGGCCCCGGACCCGGCCGTCTTGCGTCTGCGACAGTCATCGGACTGATCTGCACACGCAGGGCGGTCGGGTGGGGCCGTGCAGGGGGGTCCCCGCAGGAAATGGCGTACGACCCGGGTTCATCACGTCACCGGGTGCACACGCCATTTCTGAGGAGACGCCCCGGAGGGGCCACACCCCCACCCACCGGACAAGGCGCACCCCGTCCCACGCGGAGCACCCGCACCCAATCAAGCCCGTCCGGCGATTGAGGACGGAACCCCGCGCCCCGGACCGGGCGCACCGCGCCCGGAGGCCGGTTCAGCCGGTCTGCGCGATCCGTACCTGAGTACCGGGCCGCAGCCCCCACTTCGCCATCGCGCCGGCCTCCGACTCGATCACGTGCCGGGCCCGCAGCCGGGGCAGACCCAGCCGCCCCGGCTTCATCGTGTGCACCGCCACGACGTTGAACTTCCGGTCCAGGTAGGCCACATCGATCGTGAACCGCATACGGAAGGAGTGCACACTCCCGCAAGGCGTGATCATCAGCGCGCCGTCGACCCCGTCCTGGCCGAGCAGCCCGCGGGTCCGGTGACGGTACGAGGCCGCGATCCGCAGCGGCACCACGGTCTCCCGTTCCCCGTCCACGTCCCCGCCCCGGTCCGTGATGGTCAGCGTTCCTGTTCCATTGCGCCATCGAGCCATGGCCACGACCGTAGCGCCACGTGACGGCGTCTGGGTCCGTATCGGCGTGGAGTGGGCCCCAGGGCCCATGGCCGGTGCCTGCGGGGCCGTCTAGGGTTTATGCCGTGTACGCCATGCTGATAGGGGTCGCCGCCCTTTGGGGGGCCGCGACCGGACTGCTGGTACCGCGCGCCGCCTACCGGTTCTCCGTCGAACCGGACGACGCGTGGCGGGATGCCTGCCCTGCCGGCCACACCCTCACCGGGCCCGGCCGCGGCTGGCTCGGTTCCACACGCTGCACGACCTGCGCCGAGACGGGCGCGGCCGCCGCCGTGCGCGCGGCAGCCGGGCCGGGGCACGCCGGACCCGATCCGCTGGGCGACGCCGGGCCGGACCCGGTCGGCGATGCGGGCGACGGAACCGGTGAGGCCGACGGCCCCGGCACCGCACCCACCGCACCCACCGCACCGCGCAGGAACGGCGCGCGCTACGCCCCGCACATCCTGGCCCCCGTCGTCACCGCCCTGGGCTGCGCCGCCCTCGCCGCGACCACCGGGGCGCGCCCCGAGCTGGCCGTCTGGCTGCTGCTCACCCCCGTCGGCGTACTCCTCGCGACCATCGACCGCCGTGTCCACCGGCTGCCGGACCAGCTGACCCTGCCGGCCGCGGCCGTGGCCGCCGTGCTTCTCGGCCTCGCGGCCCTGCTGCCGGAGCACGGTGGCGCCTGGCTGTCCGCCCTGCTCGGCGGTGCCACCCTCGGTGCGTTCTACTTTCTGCTCTTCCTCATCAACCCGAACGGGATGGGCTTCGGCGACGTCAAGCTCGCCCTCTCCCTGGGCGTGGCCCTCGGCTGGTACGGCTGGGCCGTCGTGTTCGCCGGAGGGTTCGCGGGGTTCCTTTTCGGTGCGGTGTACGGGCTCGTGCTGGTGGTCATGCGGCGTGCCGGGCGGAAGACGGGCATCCCGTTCGGCCCGTTCATGATCGCGGGTGCGCTGCTGGGGATCCTGTTCGGCGGACTGGCCGCCTGAGGCGTCCCCGGACGGCCTCCGCCCCTCCGGCGCGCCGTAAATGCGGTCGCGGTCGGTGGCGCCCGGCTGCCACCATCCCCGTATGACGGCAACCCCCGATGACGCGCAAGCAGCAGCAGAAGCGGCAGAAGCGACGGCGGCAGCAGAAGCCGCCGCAGCCTCGGAACGGGCCCGGTTCGAGGCCCTGGTCGCCGAGGCCGATGCCGTCTCCGTGGCCGGCTGGGACTTCTCCTGGCTCGACGGCCGGGCCACCGAGGAGCGCCCCTCCTGGGGGTACGCCCGCGCCATGGGGGAGCGCCTCGGCAGGGCGAGGGCGGCGCTCGACATCCAGACCGGGGGTGGCGAAGTGCTCGCTTCCGCACCGAAGTTGCCGCCGCTGACCGTGGCCACCGAGGGCTGGCCGCCGAACATCGCCTGCGCCACCGCGCTTCTGCATCCGCTGGGAGCGGTGGTGGTCGCGGACGAGGACAAGCCGCCGCTGCCGTTCGGAGACGCGGCTTTCGATCTGGTGGTCAGCCGCCATCCGGTCACCACGTGGTGGGAGGAGATCGCCCGGGTCCTGGCCCCCGGCGGCACGTACTTCTCGCAGCAGGTCGGTCCGGCCAGTGTCTTCGAGCTCGTCGAGTACTTCCTCGGCCCGCAGCCGCCGGAGGTACGGGGCGGCCGCGATCCGGAGCAGGCGCGTGCGGCGGCCGAGGCGGCCGGTCTCGACGTCGTCGACCTGCGGATGGAGCGGCTGCGCACCGAGTTCCTCGACATCGGCGCCGTCGTCTACTTCCTGCGCAAGGTGATCTGGATGGTGCCCGGCTTCACCGTCGGCGCGTACCGGACCCAACTGGCCGCGCTGCACCACCGGATGGAGACCGAGGGGCCGTTCGTCGCCCACACCACCCGCTTTCTGATCGAGGCCCGCAAACCCGGGTGAGCCCGAACACCCCTCCCACGCCCGAAGGGTGGCACCCTGGGGGCTGAGCGCACGGGGAAGGAGCAGGCCATGAGGGTCGGCAACGACGAGGAAGCGGCGCGCGGCCCGCGGCAGGGGAACGCCGAATGGCTCAGAGGCGCCCGGATCGTCGGCGTCCTCGGCATCTTCTACCGGCCCGAGGGGCGCATGGGCGAGCCGGAAGCCGTCGCCTTTCTGCTGGCCGACGGCCAGTCCGTGCTCCTGACCTGCACGTCCGACGGCAGCCTGCACGTCGGCGCCGGTACCTGGCCGCACCTTCCCGACTGGTGCGTACCCGCCGCCCAGTGGGAGTTCGCCGAGATGGCGCGGCTGCCGCAGCCGCCCGACGGCGGCTGGACGGTGCTGAGTACCGAGGAGCGCAGGGACGAGCGGGGCGAGGTGAACGAGGCCGTCATCCGCTGCGAGGGCGGCCGCTTCGTGGTGACCGGCGGCGACACCGTGGGCATCCGCTTCACCCGGGGCCACCGGGGCGCGGCCGCCGTGACCTGACGGCGCGCGCCGCGGCCCGGTCCGGCAGCATGCCGCCGCACCCTACGCGTGCCCGCCGACCGTCACCTTTCCCACGGTCAGCTCCGGCTTTCCCTCCATCACCTCACCCACCCGCTCCACCTGCTGCTCCAGCTCCCGGAGCTGTCCGGCAGTCAGCGGGGACAGCGGCTCCACCGTCACCGCGATCCGCCGGCCCGAGCGGCGCTGGTGCCACACCCCCGCCACGGTGCCGTCGACCAGCAGCACCGGGAAGTTCCCCGCCTGACCGCCCGCCAGCGCCCGGGTGGAGGCCGCGCCCGGGAAGAGCTTCTCGCGGGGCTGGGACGCGATGACGAACGCGTCGAAGTAGGGGAGCAGCCGCACCCCGCGCACCGGCTGCGAGGGGAAGGCGGTGTCGCCGGCCGCCACCCAGGCCGGGCTGCCGTCCTCGTGCACCACCTCTTCGATCTCCCCGTCAGCCGCCAGCCCCGCGAACAGGTCGGCTGCCCAACGTGCGGGGGAGGCCAGCCATTTGGCGAAGTCCTGCGGGGTTGCGGGGCCGTACGCGTACAGATAGCGGCCGACGAGTGCGGCGAGCGCCTTCGGTCCGTCGAGCGGGGTGACGTCCGGGCGGGTGTACGTGACCTTGCGGCCGCGGTCCTGGCCGAAGCAGAGGAGTCCGCGGTGGGACGCCAGGTGTGTCACCTGCCGCCAGCGCGGCCACAGGGTCTGGAAGGCGGGCACCACCGGCTCGCCGGCCCAGGCCCCGGCGCGGGCGATGACCGCCTCCGTGAGCTCGTCGACGGTCAGCTCCGCGCCGGTCAGGGCGTCGGCGATCGCGGCGAGCACCTGCTCGGTCTGCTCCGGGGTCATCCGCACCCCTTCCGGCTGGGTGTTGCGGCCCACCGGCAGTGCGGACAACGCTCCGGTCCACAGCGGCAGTTCGGCCGCGGACACCAGGTGGACCGTGCCGCGCGGCCCGAACGTCTTGATCAGGGCCCGGTCCGACCACAGGGCCTTGCGTACATCGGCACGGGTCAGGTCCCGGCTCCGCAGCCCCACGGAGAGCTCGGCGGCGGACAGGACCTGCGCGTGCGCGGCGGGCATCGACTCGACCACCGTTGCCGGGGCGGCGGCAAGCGGGTCCGTCAGGCCCTGGCGCTCCATCCGGCGGGTGTTCGCTCCGGCCCAGGTCGCGGTCGCGCTTCGCGTCGTCATGTATCGAAAGCTACCGGCCCATCAGGTCAGATCCTGTCCTCATGGCCGGCCCCGCACGCGGCCTCCGCGTGCAGCCGGAGGCCCTCGACCGAGGACTCGGGGCCGCGGGGCGCCGCCACCCGCGACCGGAATGTGCACATCCTGTGCACGTCCTGCGGGCGCATTCGGCGTCAAGGCGGTGCCGCCGGACGTTCGTGCAGCTCCGGGGCCTGTGGAGCACCGGATTCCGTGCCCGTAGCGGAGTCCGTCACTCTCGGAGAGTAATTATTTGGTGGCGTGGCACGCAGCAGCACTTACGAAGGGTTATGGTGGAAACCCCCCCTCGGGCCGGTCCGTAACCCCCCCCCACGGACCGGCCCGTTTTTTTGTGCCCCGGTACCGCAGGGCCCGTACCACCGGGTCCGTACCGCAGGCGCGGTCGTGAGCCCGGCAGTCCGTTCAGGCCCGTCCGGCCCAGATATTGGTGCCCGCGGTGTCCACGGCGAAGGTGTCGATCTCCTTCAGCTCTTCGGCCGACAGCGTCGGTCCGGCCAGTGCCGCGACGTTCTCCTCCAGCTGCCCCACGCTCGACGCGCCGATCAGAGCCGACGTCATACGGCTGTCGCGCAGCACCCAGGCGATGGCCAGCTGGGCGAGCGACTGGCCGCGGCGGCGCGCGATGTCGTTCAGCCCGTTCAGCCGGCGGACCACCTCGTCGGAGAGCAGGTCCGGGTTGAGGGACTTGCCCTGCGTGGCACGCGAACCCTCGGGGATGCCCTTCAGGTACTTGCCGGTCAGCAGCCCCTGGGCGAGCGGCACGAAGGAGATGCAGCCCATGCCGGCCGTCTCCAGGGTGTCCAGCAGCCCGTCGTCCTCGGTCCAGCGGTTGATCATCGAGTAGGACGGCTGGTGGATCAGAGCCGGCACGCCCATCTCCTTCAGCAGCCGGGCCGCCTCGGCGGTCTGCGCGGAGTTGTACGAGGACACCCCCACGTACAGCGCCTTGCCCTGCCGGACGGCGGAGGCCAGCGCCCCCATCGTCTCCTCCAGCGGAGTGTCCGGGTCGAAGCGGTGCGAGTAGAAGATGTCGACGTAGTCGAGCCCCATCCGCTTCAGCGAGGCGTCGAGCGACGACAGCAGGTACTTGCGCGAGCCCCACTCGCCGTACGGGCCGGGGTGCATGTCGTACCCCGCCTTGGTGGAGATGATCAGCTCGTCGCGGTAGGGGGTGAAGTCCTGTCCGAAGATCTTCCCGAAGTTGAGCTCGGCGGAGCCGGGGGGCGGGCCGTAGTTGTTGGCCAGGTCGAAATGGGTCACGCCGAGGTCGAAGGCGCGGCGCAGGATGGCGCGCTGCGAGTCGAGTGTGCGGTCGTCGCCGAAGTTGTGCCAGAGGCCGAGCGAGACGGCCGGGAGCTTGAGGCCGCTGCGGCCGGTGCGGCGGTACTCCATGGAGTCGTAGCGCGAGGCGGCGGCCCGGTAGGAGGAAGAGGAATCAGTCACGTTTCCCTCCTTATCACGGACTTGTGACAGGCCGGGTTGGGCCGGTGCGCCGCCTGCGCAGTAATGTGGCGGCTTCGGGACTGCACGGCACGGCGGGGCGATCGCCCCCTTCCGGTGCGGCGATCCCCAGGTGGACGATCCCGGACCCCGGGCAAAGGGGCGGGCGTGCCCGCACGGAACCGAGAGGTGGACTCAGTGAACTTGCGCGACCTGGTGTACGGGCTCTACGCACGCCGGGTGGAGGCCCGCCTCGATCACGCCCAGGTGCCCAAGCACATCGGCGTCATCCTCGACGGAAACCGGCGCTGGGCGAAGGCGTCCGGCGGCACCGCCGCGCAGGGGCACCAGGCCGGTGCGGACAAGATCAAGGAGCTGCTCGGCTGGTGCAGTGAGACCGATGTCGAGGTCGTCACGCTCTGGATGCTCTCCACGGACAACTTCGACCGGCCCGAGTCCGAGCTCATCCCGCTCCTCGGCATCATCGAGAACACCGTGCGCGACCTGGTGGAGGACGGGCGCTGGCGCGTCCACCACGTCGGCACGCTCGACCTGCTGCCCGCGCACACCCAGACGGTCCTCAAGGAGGCCGAACAGGCCACGGTCGGGGTCGACGGAATACTGGTGAACGTCGCCGTCGGCTACGGCGGGCGCCAGGAGATCGCGGACGCGGTGCGCTCCCTGCTGCTGGACCACTCCGAGAAGGGCACCTCCTTCGAGGACCTGGCGGAGATCGTCTCCACCGACCTGATCTCCGAGCACCTCTACACCCGGGGGCAGCCGGACCCCGACCTCGTGATCCGTACCAGCGGCGAGCAGCGGCTGTCGGGCTTCATGCTCTGGCAGAGCGCGCACTCCGAGTACTACTTCTGCGAGGTCTTCTGGCCGGCGTTCCGCCGCGTCGACTTCCTGCGGGCCCTGCGCGACTACGCGGCCCGCCATCGCCGCTACGGCGGCTGAGGGCTGTCCCCTGATCCCTCAGGGCCTTTCGTTCGGATCAGGCAGGGCTCGTGGCCTCACGCCGGGAGGCCACCCGGCCGACGGCTTCGACCGGAACCGGCCAGGTCGGCATGGCTTGGCGTGTTCGAGGGCATACCCCTGACAGGTCGACGTCCGGTCACCAACCAGGCGGACGTCGTGTCCAAGTGAGCGGCATGGAGTCCGCTCGCCCGGGAGGCCCTTTGCACACGAAGGACCGTACATACAGTGCGGCCGACGCGGAGGGCCGGCGCTCGGCCCGCGCAAGGTGGCCGGAGCCCGGCCCGTCCTCTCCCATTGGGATGCTCCGCGACGCCGTCGCACCCCAACCTCGTCCGAGGGGGTACGTCCTTCCGTGGTGACCAGCACAAAGCGCCGCATGCCCGACAGGCGCACCTATGTTCTCGACACCAGCGTCCTGCTGGCCGATCCGAACGCCATGGCCCGGTTCGACGAGCACGAAGTCGTGCTCCCGATCGTCGTGGTCACGGAACTGGAGGCCAAACGGCACCATCCCGAGCTCGGGTACTTCGCCCGGCAGGCCCTGCGCCTGCTGGACGACTTCCGGGTCCGGTACGGCCGGCTGGATGCCCCGATCCCCCTCGGGGATCTGGGCGGGACGCTCCGTGTCGAACTCAACCACTCCGATCCCGGCGTCCTTCCCGCCGGCTACCGGTTGGGGGACAACGACTCACGGATTCTCGCGGTCGCACGCAATCTCCAGGCCGAGGGGTACGACGTCACGGTCGTCTCCAAGGACCTGCCGCTGCGCATCAAGGCGTCATCGGTCGGCCTCCTCGCCGAGGAGTACCGGGCGGAACTCGCCATCACCGACTCCGGCTGGACCGGGATGTCCGAACTATCCCTATCCGCCGAACAGGTGGACCTGCTCTTCACCGAGGAGACGCTGTACGTCCCCGAGGCCGCCGAGCTGCCCGTGCACACCGGCCTGGTCCTCCAGTCCGAACGGGGCAAGGCGCTCGGCCGGGTGACACCCGAGGGCAGTGTCCGGCTCGTCCGTGGCGAACGGGAGGCCTTCGGTATCCACGGGCGCAGCGCCGAGCAGCGCATCGCCCTGGACCTGCTCCTGGACCAGGACGTCGGCATCGTGTCGCTCGGCGGCCGGGCCGGCACCGGCAAGTCGGCGCTGGCGCTCTGCGCGGGTCTCGAAGCGGTGCTGGAGCGCGGGCAGCACAAGAAGGTGATGGTCTTCCGTCCGCTGTACGCGGTGGGCGGGCAGGAGCTCGGCTATCTCCCCGGCAGCGAGGCCGAGAAGATGAGCCCCTGGGCCCAGGCCGTCTTCGACACCCTCTCGGCGGTCTCCGGCCGCGAGGTGATCGAGGAGGTGCTGGGGCGCGGCATGCTGGAGATCCTGCCGCTCACCCACATCAGGGGCCGGTCCCTCCATGACGCCTTCGTGATCGTCGACGAGGCCCAGTCGCTCGAACGGAACGTCCTGCTGACCGTGTTGTCCCGGATCGGGTCGAATTCCCGCGTGGTGCTCACACATGACGTGGCCCAGCGGGACAACCTCCGGGTCGGCCGGTACGACGGAGTGGTCGCCGTGGTCGAGAAGCTGAAGGGACACCCGCTCTTCGCGCATGTGACGCTCACGCGTTCGGAGCGCTCCCGCATCGCCGCACTGGTGACCGAAATGCTGGAGGAAGGCCAGATCTAATACGGATTGGGGCAGTTGATGCCGCCCGGCGAGCCAAGGAGCTTAGCCGGGCGGCATCGTGTTGCGGCGCCATTTCCGTAATTCACTTGCTCCAAACGAGGTGTGAGCTTTCCCACGCAACAGAGAATTGCTTCCCGGTGTCCCGTTCCGGCAGAGTCTTGCTTCCGTCAGGCCCCGCATACGGCACACCGGCACCTCCAGAGGTGCCACGCACCACACAACTCAACAGCCGCCGTCCGTATGCCGCCCGCGAGCACCACGCGGCACTCCCTCGGGAGTCGCCCACCGGGCCCGTGCCTCCCGTGACCCAAGCAGTAGGGAGGCCAGTGTCAGGGGCACGATTGCGCCCGCGAGGTCACCTAAGCGGGCGATGCTGGAAGGACACCGTGTGAGCCGGATCTCGGTCCGGGGGTTCGCCGTGGCATCTGCCACAGCGGTAACCACCGTTGGCGCCGTCGTAGGCGTTGCAGCAGGCAGCACTCCCGCTGCTGATGACAACAACTTCGAGGCGACCGCAGCCGACACCACGCTGCTCGCAGACATCCCCGCGGGCCAGCAGGCCCAGGTGCAGACCGTATCGCTGACGCAGCAGGCCGACGCCCAGGCGTCCGCGGCCGACGCGTCGGCGAAGAAGTCCGCCGAGGAATCAGCCCGTGTGCAGGCCGCCAAGGACGCCAAGTCCAAGAAGGCGGCGGCCGAGGACAGGCTGGAGAAGGAGCGTCAGGAGAAGAAGGACGCTGCCGAGCGTGCCAGCCGCTCCGAGGTGCGCAGCGCCTCCGCGTTCGCCACCCAGGGCTCGTACAGCGTTGCCGAGGTCCAGGCGATCGCACGGCAGATGGTGCCCGCCGACCAGTTCCAGTGCTTCAGCAACATTGTGAACGTCGAGTCGAGCTGGAACTACCGGGCGAGCAACCCGTCCTCCGGCGCCTACGGTCTCGTCCAGGCGCTCCCCGGCTCGAAGATGTCCTCGGCCGGAGCCGACTGGATGACCAACCCGGCCACGCAGATCAAGTGGGGCCTCAACTACATGAACAGCGGCCGCTACGGCAGCCCGTGCGCCGCCTGGTCCTTCTGGCAGGCCAACCACTGGTACTAGAACCTTCCGAGGTTCAGGTCTCAACCTCACGAAGCCCCTCACCGTCATACGGTGAGGGGCTTCGCGCGTGTACGGTCGGGCGGAGCCGTTCCCGGGGGGAGCGGTGGGGAGAGCGGACGGGGGTAGAGGAACCGTTATGTCGAAACTGCCGGGGTGGCTCGGACAACTGGGTGCTGAACTGACCAGGCTGGGAGAGCGCCTGGACGAACGGCGGGCCGAAGCGGCGGCCGAGGACGACGACGTCGCGCACGAGGGGGCGCCGGTGACAACGGCCGCCGGGCGCGCGCCGGAGGCCGGGAGCGCCAAGACCGCGGCCGCGGCCGACCATGTGCCGCCGCCGCCCGCGTACGCCCCCTCCGTCTCCGCACGTCCCGATCCGGTCGCGGCCATCCCCTGGGGGATGCGGGTCGCGGCCGAGGCGGGCTGGCGCCTGCTGGTGCTCGCCGGCACCCTCTGGGTGCTCATGCGGGTCATCAGCGCTGTCCAGCTGGTGGTGCTGGCGTTCGTCGCCGCGCTGCTCGTCACCGCGATGCTCCAGCCGACCGTCGCCCGGCTGAAGCGGTACGGGCTGCCACGCGGACTGGCCACCGCGGTCACGGCGATCCTGGGCTTCGTCATCATGGGTCTGGTCGGCTGGTTCGTGGTCTGGCAGGTCATGGACAACATCGACACCCTCTCCGACAAGGTGCGGACGGGAATCGACGACCTGAAGAACTGGCTGCTGGACAGCCCGTTCCATGTGACAGACAAACAGATCAACGACATAGCGAAGAACCTCAGCGACACCGTCGGCACCAACACGGAGGCGATCACCTCCGCCGGACTGCAGGGCGTCACCGTGATGGTGGAGCTCCTCACCGGGATGCTGCTGGCGATGTTCTCCACGCTCTTCCTGCTGTACGACGGAAAGCGCATCTGGCACTGGGTGCTCAGGCTCGTGCCCGCCCAGGCCCGGCCGGGTGTCGCCGGTGCCGGCCCGCGCGCCTGGCGGACGCTGACCGCCTATGTGCGGGGCACGGTGATAGTCGCCCTGATCGACGCCATCTTCATCGGCCTCGGAATCTTCTTCCTCGACGTGCCGATGGCGGTGCCGCTGGCCGTCTTCATCTTCCTGTTCGCCTTCATCCCGCTCGTCGGGGCGGTCGTCTCCGGGGCACTGGCGGTGGTCGTCGCCCTCGTCACCCAGGGTGTGTTCACGGCGCTGATGGTGCTGGCCGTGGTGCTCGCGGTGCAGCAGATCGAGGGCCACATCCTGCAGCCGTTCATCCTGGGCCGCGCGGTGCGCGTGCATCCGCTGGCCGTGGTCCTCTCGGTCGCCGCGGGCGGCATGATCGCCGGCATCGGGGGCGCCGTCGTCGCGGTGCCGCTCGTGGCGGTGACCAATACGGTGGTCGGCTATCTGCGGACGTACGGGCAGGAGGAGTCCCGCCGCCACTCGCCACCGCCGCACGGCTCGACCTCACTGGACGCGGCACCGAAGCCCGCTCCCGGCTCGCCTCCGGAGGAGTTCGACGACGGCAGCGACGAGGAGCCGGCGGCGGACGCACCGAAGGCGCTCCGCTCGGAGACATAGGGGCGGACTCGGCGGACGGGCCCGGGGAGGGCCCGGACTCGGAGGCAGGGCCCGTGGAAGGCCCGGACACAAGGAAGGGCCTCTCGAAGGTCCGGACACAGAAGAAGGGCCCCTCGGACGGTCGGTCGTCCTCGGGGCCCTTCTCGTATCAGGGGTACTGCGGGTGCTACTCGGCGAGGACGGCCTCGGCCTCGAGGGTCACACCGACCGCCTGGATCACCGAGGCAATCTTGACGGCTTCCTGAATGGTCTCACGGTCCACGCCGGCCTTGCGCAGCACCTGCTCGTGGGAGTCCAGGCACTGGCCGCAGCCGTTGATCGCGGAGACGGCGAGCGACCACAGCTCGAAGTCGACCTTATCCACGCCCGGCTTGCCGATCACGTTCATCCGCAGGCCGGCCCGGAGGTTGCCGTACTCGGGGTCCGACAGCAGGTGCCGGGTCCGGTAGAACACGTTGTTCATCGCCATGATGGCGGCGGCCGACTTCGCGGCGGTGTACGCCTCCGCGGAGAGGTTGGCCTTCGCCTCCGGCTCCAGCTCGCGCAGCACCTTCGGCGAGCGCGAGGCGATCGCGCAGGCGAGGACGGTGCCCCACAGCTGCTGCTGCGGGAGCTCGCTGTTGCCGATGACCGAGCCGAGGTTCAGCTTCAGGTCCTTGGCGAAGTCCGGAACGGCGGCCTTCAGTTCGTCGAGTGCCATGTCGGTGTCAGCTCACTCGCCCGAGAGGAGCGCGACCGGGTCCAGGGTGGTCTCGCCCTTGGTCCAGTTGCACGGGCACAGCTCGTCGGTCTGCAGGGCGTCGAGGACCCGCAGGACCTCCTTGGGGTTACGGCCCACGGAACCGGCGGTCACCATCGTGAACTGGATCTCGTTGTTCTGGTCGACGATGAAGACGGCGCGCTGCGCGAAGCCGTCCTCGCCCTCGATGCCGAGGTCACGCATGAGCTCGTGCTTCGAGTCGGCCAGCATCGGGAAGGGCAGGTCGGTCAGGTCCGGGTGGTCCTTGCGCCAGGCGTGGTGCACGAACTCGGAGTCACCGGAGAAGCCGAGGATCTGCGCGTCACGGTCGGCGAACTCCTCGTTCAGCTTGCCGAACGCGGCGATCTCGGTGGGGCACACGAAGGTGAAGTCCTTCGGCCACGCGAAGACGATCTTCCACTGACCCTCGTAGGTCTTGTGGTTGATCTGCTCGAACTCCTTGCCGCTCTCCAGCGAAACACAAGCGGTCAGGTCGAACTCGGGGAACTTGTCACCGACAGTGAGCACGCGCTCTCCTTGCAGCGTAGGAATTCCCTTTTTGGGGGAGTTCCTGAGGGTTGGACGGTCTCCACCTTGGCACAGAGTGCATTGATCGCGGAAATAGCTACACTCGGTCGTGATGATCGGAGGTGCCTATCAGTGGCCCAGAGTAATCAGGGCATCCGGCCCAAACAGCCCAGCCTCTCGCAGCTGCGAGCCTTCGCCGCCGTGGCGGAGTATCTGCACTTCCGGGATGCCGCGGCCGCAATCGGGATGAGTCAGCCCGCCCTCTCCGGGGCCGTGTCCGCGCTGGAGGAGGCACTGGGTGTCCAGCTCATCGAGCGTACGACGCGCAAGGTGCTGCTCTCGCCCGCCGGTGAACGGCTCGCCGTGCGGGCGCGGGCCGTCCTGCACGCCGTCGGCGAGCTGATGGAGGAGGCCGAGGCGGTCCGGGCGCCGTTCACCGGAGTGCTGCGGCTCGGTGTGATCCCGACCGTCGCCCCGTATCTGCTGCCGGCCGTGCTGCGGCTGGTCCACGAGCGCTACCCGGACCTCGATCTCCAGGTGCACGAGGAGCAGACCTCCTCGCTGCTGGAGGGGCTGGCCGCGGGACGGCTCGACCTGCTGCTGCTCGCGGTGCCGCTCGGGGTGCCGGGTGTGACGGAACTCCCGCTCTTCGACGAGGACTTCGTCCTGGTCATGGAGCGCGACCACTGGCTCGGCGGACGTCAGGACATCCCGCGCGAGGCGCTGCGGGAGCTGCCGTTGCTGCTGCTCGACGAGGGGCACTGCCTGCGCGACCAGGCGCTCGACATCTGCCGTGAGGCGGGGCGTACGGAGGGCGCGCCGGTCACCACGACCGCGGCCGGGCTCTCCACGCTGGCGCAGCTGGTGGCCGGAGGGCTCGGGGTGACGCTGCTTCCGCGAACTGCGGTGACGGTCGAGACCGCCCGCAACGACGCGTTGACCACGGGGTACTTCGCGGACCCGGCCCCCGCGCGGCGGGTGGCGCTGGGGATGCGGACCGGGGCGGCCCGGCACGAGGAGTTCGAGGAGTTCGCGGCGGCGCTGCGCGGGGCGATGGAGGCCCTGCCGGTACGCGTGGCGACGGCCGGCCGGACCTGAGCACAGGTCCGGCCGGCCGCGGCGCTACTCGGTGCGCAGCCCGTCGGGGCGCATCAGGCGCCACAGCGTGGGCAGCGAGAGCAGGGTGACCAGCAGGATGAGCGAGGCGCCCGCGCCCGCCAGCGGCAGGAACAGCCACCAGCCGGTCACCTGCTTGCCGACCATCCAGCACAGGGTGGCGCCGAGGGCGAGGCCGCCGGCCACCGCCACCGCGAGCCCGATGACCACCGGGATCGCGGTCTGCCACAGCACCGACCAGCCGAGCGTGACCCGGCGTGTGCCGAAGGCGACCAGGACCGACAGCAGTCGCCTGCGCTCACGCAACTGCTCCAGCTGGGAGACCAGCATGGACGCGGCGATCAGCAGCAGGATGGCGGTCGCGCCGACCTGGAGACCGGTCTGGATGCTCGCGTACTGCCGGTCGCGCTCGACCGAGTTCATGGTGACCAGGCGCATCCCGGGGTCGATCCGGGCCGCCGTGTTGCGTACGTACTCGGCGGCGTCCGGAACGCTCTCGTCGATGCGGATCTGCGAGACGGTCTCGGCTCCGGGCAGGGTCCGTGCGTCGATCGCTCCGGGGGTGACCATGATCCCCCAGTGGTCCTCGCCGCTCGGATCGGTCCGGCTCCCGACGGTCCGGGCATCGGCCGGCAGGGTCCAGTGCAGCGGCTTGCCCCGGCCGTAGGAGTCGAACTCAAGGACCTTGCCCTTGCGGGCGGTCTCGTCGACCCAGCCGGCCTGTCCCTTGTCCTTGGGGTGGACGACGAAGGTGTCGCCGTCCCGGCAGGACGTGATCCGTGCGAGTTCGCGCAGGGTCGGGCAGTCGCCGACGGTGAACGAGGTGGTGGGCTGGATCTCGTCGTCCGTGTACTTTCCCGGCTTGGTCGCGTAGGCCTCGACCGTGCCGATGACCTGGGTGACGCCCTTGGTGGCCCGGAACTCCTTGATCGTCTGGACGGCGGCGTCGCCCCTGACGATTTCCGAGTGGGCGTAGAACTGGGCGCGTGAGGTGTCCTGGCCGGTGATCCTGTTGAAGTCGTCGTTCATCGCGGCGAACAGCATCTGCAGGGCTACCGCACCGGCCACGGCGACAGTGACGCCGCTGACCGCGCGGGAGGCGGCCCCGCTGCTCAGCTGGAGCCGGCGGGTGGCCAGCTGCCAGGGGACCGGGCCGCCGCGCAGCCGCCCGACGCAGGCCTCGACCAGCCAGGGCAGGAGCAGGGCCAGCCCGACGAGGACGAGCACCGCGCCCCCGGCGACCGGGTACGGGTTGACAACGCTGTACTCGTCGATCTTGCCGCCGAGTCCGAAGACCGCGAGCCCGGCGACCGGGAGCAGCAGGCGCCACCAGAGGCGGCGCCCCCGGTTGCGGCCGTTGCGTACGACGCCGAGCGGCTCGATGGCCACGGACCGCATCGCCGCCAGGGTCACGAGCACCGCGGTGAGCGGAACGGCGAGGGCGATCAGGACGCACAGCCGGGCGTCGGGGGCCAGGTCGGAGGGGAAGGCGCTGGAGTCCCAGACCTCGACGTATCCGATGAACTGCCGCCCCGTCAGGAACAGGGCCAGCCCGATGAGAAGGCCGAGCACCGAGCCGAAGAGTGCCTCACCGGCCGCGATCCGGCGGGTCATCCGGATGTCCGTACCGACCAGGCGCAGGGCGGCGAGCCGGCGGTCGCGGCGGTCGCCGCCGAAGCGTACGGCGGTGGCGATGAAGATGGCCACGGGGGCCAGCAGCACCACACAGACCATGATGGTCAGCACGATGAGCATCGGCGGCAGCGGATCGGACGGTCCGGGGTTGCCGTATCCGGCGATCCGGTGGCCGCCCGTCGCGCTGGTCAGGGTGTCGCTGCCGGCGTAGAACCACAGCTCGCCGGGTGAGCGCAGCCCTTCGTCCGCGATCGTGCCGGTCACCTCGTAGGGCAGCCGCTCCTTGAGCAGTGCGTTCGCCGGGGAGGCGAGGAGCTTTTCCAGCGCGGGGGAGACCACCATCTCGCCGGGGGCGGGGAGTTCGCCGATCCCCGGGGGGACGACCGGGTGGTCGCCGTCCGCACGCATCAGGAAGCCCGTGATGGAGCGGTCGTGGTACTCGGTGCTCGCCTCTATCCGCAGGACCGTGCTGTCCGACTTCTCCGCCGAGGCGTCGGGGGAGTCCGAGACCCTGGTCTCGGAGCGGGCCTGGTCCCGGGCCGACCGCTCGTCGAGCATGTGGGGCACGGAGGAAGCGGTGAGCAACAGCGCCACACCGAGACCCACGCCTACGGCGGTGAGCAGGGTGCGGATCCAGCCCTCGCGGCCGCCGCCGGCGGCGAACCGGATGCCGAGTGCGAGATCGCGCAGCCAGGGGGCGGTGCGGGAGGGGGCTTCGGGAGGGAGCACCGGGCCGGCCGGGGTCCTCTTCTCGTCGAGCAGCGTCATACGGCGTGCTCCAGATCGCGGGCCCGGCCGTCGCGGACGGTGATGTCGCGGTCGGAGTAGGCGGCGACGCGGGCTTCGTGGGTCACGAGCACAACGGCGACGTTGGAGGAGCGGGCCGCGTCGGTGAGCAGCTGCATGACGCGCTCGCCGTTGAGTGAGTCCAGGGCGCCCGTCGGCTCGTCGGCGAAGATCACCTTCGGGGAAGCGGCGAGGGCGCGGGCCACGGCGACGCGCTGGCCCTGGCCTCCGGACACCTCGCCGGGACGCTTGGCGCCGATGTCGTCGACCTCCAGGCGCTCCATCCACTCCAGGGCGGTGCGTTCGGCGGCCTTGCGGCGGGTGCCGTTCAGCCGCATCGGCAGGGCGACGTTCTCCACGCAGGTCAGCTCCGGGACGAGCTGGCCGAACTGGAACACGAAGCCGAACTCGCTGCGGCGCAGGGCGCTGCGCTCGGCGTCGGACATCGTGGACAGCTCGCGTCCGGCGTAGGTGATGGTGCCGGAGTCCGGGGTGATGATGCCGGCCAGGCAGTGCAGCAGGGTGGACTTGCCGGAGCCGGAGGGTCCCATCACGGCGACGACCTCGCCGGGGTGGACGGAGAACGAGGCGCCGTCGAGGGCGGGGGTCGGCCCGTAGGCCTTGTGCAGATCATGGGCGGCGAGCAGGGAGCCGGCGGGAATCACGGGGCCACCACCTTCGCGAGCTGGCCGAGTCGCGCGGCGGTGAGCTCCAGCCAGCGCAGATCGGCTTCGAGATGGAACAGTGCGTGGTCGCAGATCAGCTGGTCGGCGAGGTCGCCCTGACGCTTGCGGTCGGTGAGGATGCGCATCATGCGCAGGTGCTCGGAGCGCTGGGTGTCCAGCACGTCGGCGGCGCTGCGGCCGGTGAGCATGGCCAGGACGACCTTGGTGTACAGGGTCGACTGGAGGTACGGCTCCGGCTTCTCGGGCTGCGCGAGCCAGGTGGCGACATCGGTGATTCCGGCGTCGGTGATGGCGTAACGCTTGCGCTCAGGACCACCGTCGGTCTCCACGCCGTCGACCTCGACGAGGCCGTTCTTGAGGAGCCGGGACATCGTCGAGTAGACCTGTCCGTAGTGCAGGGGACGGTCGTGCCCGAACTTCTCGTCGAAGGTCCGCTTGAGGTCGTAGCCGTGGCGGGGGCCGGACTCCAGGAGCCCGAGCAGGGTGTGGCCGATAGACATACCGAGGACTGTACACGGTGTGTATACCTGGTGTGTATACCGGCCTGGTGCGGGTCATCCCTTTGAGTGACCAGGGATCAGGGACCAGGGACCGGTGGCCAGTGGTCGGTGACCGGTGGCCGGGGCGGCGCCCCGGTGGTCACTCCGGGTCCGGCGCCTTCGGCGGTCGTCCCCGGCGGGGGATCGGGGCCGCGCCGCCGGGCAGGCGTCCCGCCTCCGCGAGTGCCCGCCGCAGCAGGAACTCGATCTGCGCGTTCGCGCTGCGCAGCTCGTCCGAGGCCCAGCGCGCCAGCGCGTCGTGCACGGCGGGGTCCAGCCGCAGCAGCATCTGCTTGCGCTGCTGCGGCCCGGACTGCGGCGCACGGCGCCGCGGGGTCTGATCGGTCACTGGTAGAGCGTGCCCGTGTTGAGGACCGGCTGCACCGCGCGGTCGCCGCACAGCACCACCATCAGATTGCTGACCATGGCTGCCTTCCGCTCGGGGTCGAGCTCGACGATGTCCTGCTCGGCGATCCGGGTCAGGGCCATTTCGACCATGCCGACCGCCCCCTCCACGATCAGCTGCCGGGCCGCGACCACCGCTCCCGCCTGCTGGCGCTGCAGCATCGCGGAGGCGATCTCGGGGGCGTACGCGAGATGGCTGAAGCGGGACTCGATGATCCGTACGCCTGCCGCCTGAACCCGCGCCGTGAGCTCCACGGCCAGCTTCTCGGTGATCTCCTCGGCGTTGCCCCGGAGCGAGAGGCCGCCCTCCTCGTGGGCGTCGTACGGGTACTCGATCGCGATGTGCCGGACCGCCGCCTCGGTCTGGGTGGCGACGAACTCCAGGAAGTCGTCGACCTCGAAGAGGGCCTGCGCGGTGTCCTCGACCTTCCAGACGACGATCGCGGCGAGCTCGATCGGGTTGCCGTAGGCGTCGTTGACCTTGAGGACCGCGGTCTCGTGGTTGCGGACCCGGGTGGAGATCTTGCGGCTGGAGGTCAGCGGGTTGATCCAGCGCAGGCCGTCGGTGCGGATCGTTCCCACGTACCGGCCGAAGAGCTGGATCACCCGCGCCTCGCCCGGTGCGACCATCTTCACACCGCCCATGCAGAAGAACGACGCGATGACGAGCAGCACGCCCAGGATGCACACCGGGATGCCCACGCCGTTGTTCCCGTTCGACCCGATGACGCCGCCGAGGATGGCGAGACCGACGCCGACGATCACTCCGATCACGGTCAGCAGGAGTCCGAGGCCGCCGGCGATGCTGTGCGCCGTCGTCTCGCGGACCTGCGGTTCCGGCATCTGGGGCGCGTCGGGCGTGAGGTCGGCCTGCGGCCCGGCAGGCGTGTGCGGGTTGAGCGGTTCAGTCATGGAATCCCCCGTTTCGCGTGGCTAGCTGTTCGCTAGCAATGTGATTACACATTAACGGTTTTCGCAACCCTGCGCACCTCTCGTGAGTCGGTTCCCATGGGAACGGGTGCTGATTGTCACGTCCGGAAAATGCGGGATCGCTCGCTTTTTGTCCTTGCCAACGGTGTTAGCTGGCATGTCCGAGCTGATCCGGTCGAGCAGAGAAACGGGAGCAATACAGCAATGGGTCGAGCGGATGCGCGACGAGCCCAGGGGCGCGGGTCGCGACGGGCCGGGAAGAGCGGCGGCGGCATACGCAGGCTCTTCACCTGGCGGAAACTACTGGGCGCCACCTTCACCGTCTGCCTGCTGGGCATGGGTGGCTTCGCCGTGCTCTACATGCTCGTGGACGTCCCCGAGGGCAACGCCCAGGCCAAGCTGCAGAGCAACATCTACAAGTACTCCGACGGGACTCTGCTGGCCAGGACGGGTGAGGTCAACCGGGAGATCGTGGACCTCGCGCAGGTGCCCAAGGAGGTCCAGATGACCTTCGTCGCCGCCGAGAACAAGTCCTTCTACGACGACCAGGGCGTCGACTTCAAGGGCACCGCGCGCGGCCTGCTGAACACCGTTTCCGGCAAGGGCAAGCAGGGTGGCTCGACCATCACCCAGCAGTACGTCAAGAACTACTACCTCGACCAGGACCAGACGGTCACCCGCAAGCTCAAAGAGCTGGTCATCTCGCTGAAGGTCGACCAGAAGCGGAGCAAGTCGGAGATCCTCGCCGGGTACATCAACACCAGCTTCTACGGCCGGCAGGCCTACGGCATCCAGGCCGCGGCGCAGGCGTACTACGGCAAGGACGCCAAGGAACTGGACGTCGCCCAGGGCGCCTACCTCGCCGCCCTGCTCCAGGCGCCCAGCCAGTACGACTGGGCGGTCGCCGGCCCGAAGGGGAAGGCGCTCGTCAAGGAGCGCTGGAACTACGTCCTGGACAACATGGTCGAGGAGAAGTGGCTGGACGCCGGCAAGCGCCAGGGCCTGAAGTTCCCGGTTCCGCAGGACCCCAAGCCGCTGAACGGGGTCGCGGGACAGAAGGGGTACATCGTCGACGCGGCCCGCAAGGCGGTGCTGGAGGAGACGGGCCTCAGCAGTGAGCAGTTCGACCTCGGCGGCTGGACGATCACCGTCAACATCGACAAGAAGAAGCAGCAGCAGCTGGAGAAGTCGGTCGAGACGAAGCTGATCGACAACCTGGACACGAAGAAGCGCAAGCTCGACCAGGACGTCCAGGCCGGTGCCGTCTCGGTGGATCCGAAGACCGGTGCGGTGATCGCCCTGTACGGCGGGCGAGGCCAGAACGAACACTGGACGTCGAACGCGGCCCGTACCGACTTCCAGCCCGCCTCCACCTTCAAGCCGGTCATCCTCGCGGCCGCCCTCGACCAGGAGTCGTTGACGCAGGACGATCAGGAGATCACCGCCAACACGCGTTACGACGGCACCAGCGAGCGCCCTGTCGTGGGCAGCGACGTCGCCTTCGCGCCGGAGAACGAGGACGACCAGAACTACGGCTCGGTCACCGTCCAGACGGCGATGAACAAGTCCATCAACTCCGTCTTTGCGCAGATGGGCGTGGACGTCGGCATGGACAAGGTGCTGCAGACCGCGGGCGAGCTGGGCATGGGCGTGAAGGGCCTTGCGGCCGTGCCCGCGCAGACGCTCGGCTCCATGGGCGCGAGCCCGATGGAGATGGCCGGCATCTACGCGACGCTCGACAACCACGGCAAGAAGGTCACCCCGCAGATCGTGAAGTCGGCCGTGCACCAGGGCGAGGACCCGGTGCAGATGCCCGACGCCATCGGCGACCAGGTGATCAGCCGCCAGGCCGCGGACTCCGTGACCTCCGTGCTGACCGGTGTGGTCGACGACGGTACGGCCCACGCGGCGGTGCGCAACGCCGAGGGACTCGCCGACCAGCAGATCGCGGGCAAGACCGGTACGTCGGACGACAACAAGTCGGCCTGGTTCACCGGATACACGCCCGATCTCGTCACTTCGGTCGGTCTGTTCGGCGAAGCGGCCTTCGCCCGTACCGGCGACGACGGCAAGAAGATCCACAAGAACGACCAGGTGACCCTGAAGGGCGCCGGCGGCGGCGGCCGCGTCAACGGTGGTGGCTTCCCGGCCCAGATCTGGGCGGACTTCACCGCGAAGGCCATGGGCGAGCCGAGCAAGTTCGTGCTCGACACCGACATGGGCGCCGCGGTCACCCCGCCGCCGGACACCAGTTCGCCGAGCGCGACCACGTCGCCCTCCGAAGAGACCACCCCCTCCGACGAGCCGACCACCGAGGGCCCCACGACCGAGCCGCCCGCGGAGTCCGAGTCGCCGGTGACCACGCCGCCCGCCACCCCCACCGGGGAGCCGACGACCGAGCCGCCCACCGGCCCGTCGACCGAGCCGGGGCCGTCCACCACCCCCGAACTCCCGCTGGACCCGGGGGACAACAACCGGCCGGACAGCGACAACGCCGTGACACGTTGACCGTCTGACACGACCGGTCGAGTCGCCGAAACGGGCGGTGTACGAGGAGAAGTCCTCGTACACCGCCCGTTTTCCGCGTTCCGGACGCACAGTGGGACTCCCGGCACCTGTGGATCGGCCGACAGCCGACAGCCGACAGCCGACAGCCGACAGCCGTCGGCTTCAGGCCGCCCCGGGTCCGGGTTCCGAGGGCACGGAACGCGGGGTGACGGGGACTCCGGTCACTGCCCCCGGGTGGGCATCTCGAACCAGACCACCTTGCCGGTCGACAGACGCGTCGCGCCCCACCGCCGGGCCAGCCGGTTCACCAGGAACAGACCGCGGCCGCCCTCGTCCATGTCCCGCGCCCGGCGCTGCCGGGGCAGCTGCGGGGAGTCGTCGCCGACCTCGCAGCGCAGGATGTCGGTCCGCAGCAGCCGCAGGGTCACCGGCCGTTCCGCATACCGCACGGCGTTGGTCACCACCTCGCTGACCAGGAGCTCCACCGAGTCCGAGAGATCGTCGAGCCCCCACCGGCTGAGCGCCCGGCGGGCCAGCCTGCGGGCCCGGCCCGGGGCGGAGTCCTCCGGTTCCAGGAACCAGTACGCCACGTCGCTCGGCGCGATCCCGTCGAAGCGGGCGGCGAGCAGCGCGATGTCGTCGTCCCGGTCGCCAGGGCCGAGCATGTCCAGCACGTCGTCGCAGAGGGCCTCCAGCGGCGGCGAGTGGTCGGGGCCGGTCAGCCGGGCCGTGGCGGCGAGCCGCTCGCGCAGCTGCTCGATACCCGTCCACACGTCCCGCAGTCGCGATTCCACCAGACCGTCGGTGTAGAGGAGCAGGGTGGCGCCCGCGGGCGCGTCCAGCTCGACGGCCTCGAAGTCCACTCCGCCGACGCCGATCGGGGCGCCCGGCGGCACCTTCAGCACCTCGGCGCGACCGCCGAGGTGGAGCAGGACGGGCGGCGGGTGGCCGGCGTTGGCGATGGTGATGCGGTGCGCGACCGGGTCGTACACCGCGTACAGGCAGGTCGCCATGCGGTCGCTGCCGAGCCGCTGGGCCTGCTCGTCGAGGTGGTGCAGGACCTCCTGCGGCGGGAGGTCGAGCCCGGCCAGGGTCTGGGCGGTGGTGCGCAGCTGGCCCATGATCGCGGCGGAGGTCATGGAGTGGCCCATGACGTCGCCGACGACGAGGGCGACCCGGCTGCCGGGCAGCGGGATGGCGTCGTACCAGTCGCCGCCGACCCGGGCGGTCTCGGCGGCGGGGAGGTAGCGGGAGGCCAGCCGGACGCCGGTGGGCTGCGGGAGCGAGTCGGGCAGCATGGTGCGCTGGAGCTCGTCGGCGATGTACGCCTCGCGGCCGTACAGCACGGCCTTGTCGATGCCGAGCGCGGTGTGCGTCGCCAGCTGGGCCGCGACCAGCAGGTCGTTGGCCTCGAAGGGCGGTCGCTCGGTGCCGCGCAGGAAGACCGCGGCGCCGATCACCCGGCGCCGGCCGCGCAGCGGGGCGAGGATCGCCCGGTGGCCGGACGGCACGGTACGGTCCGCGCCGAGCAGCTCAGGCAGCGCGACCCGGGCCGCGGCGGAGTCGCCGAAGACCGGCCGCACCCCGCGCAGCACCTCGGCCAGCGCGCCGCCGGCCAGGACCTCGCACAGTTCGGACGCGGGCGTCAGGTCGGCCTGTGGGTCGACGGTGGGCAGCCGCAGCCGCTCGGTCTCCGACAGGTGCTCGGTGTCCTCGTCGCTCAGCCGCAGCCGGTCGGAGCGGCGCAGCCGCAGCACGAACGGGTTGACGGGCCGCTCGTCGCCGACCGGCAGGGGGTCGCGGAGGTAGACGAGTATGGCGTCGGAGAACGTCGGCACACTGGCCCGGCACAGCCCCAGAACGATCTCGTCCAGGTCTATCCCGCGGGCGATCCGCCTGGTCGCGGCCCCCACGAAGCGCAGCCGGTCGCCCTCGCGACGGGCCGCGGCCTGCGGGTCGGGGCCGGCCGCGGGGCCCGTGCCGGCCGCGGCCGGGCCGGGGCTCTTGGCCGGGGCCGGGATCGCCGCGGTGGCAGGTGCGGCCGCCGCGGCGGCGTCGCGCTGCCGCGGCCGGGTGCGTTCCTGCGGCCGGGCGGCGAGAGGCTGCCGGCCTTCGTGGGAGGTGGGGTGCTCCGTCACGCGTGGGGTTCCGTCCGTCCGGGCCGGTTGTATGAGGCAATCACCTCGTGGAGCGCTACTGTGCCCCGGCATGAGCGGCAATCACAACGGATGACCTCTCGTGCCCCGGGACGCGGGGCCGAAACCGGATGTCCGCACGGGGCGTCGTTGACAACGTTTCCGGCGTCCGGTCGGCGGCCATCGAGCACGTCTCCACCCCCTCGTCGTGACTCATGCGATTCAGGCAACTCGTGCGACTCGTACGACTGATGCGATTCATGAAGCGTGCAACGTGTGCGATGGCTCGGTGATTGGTGGTCAGGTCGTGTGCCGCGCCCGTCGGTTGGGGCGGCGCTGATCTTCTGGGGACGATCCTACGTTTGCCCCACTGGGGTGCATCAAGGGTCTCACGACGGCATGGGGGAGGGGGTGCGGTACCGGTCATCCGGCGGCCGGTCCCAGTCGGCGGGCAGCGCGGGCACCCGCCAGTGCGGATCGGGCCGCCAGTCCTCCCAGCCGTCCCGGAACGGCGCCCCCCAGTCGCGGATCACCCCGACCGCCGCCCGCCCCGCCGCACGGACCTGCCGGGCGGCGGCCGGGGTCATCAGGCCGACCTGCTGGGCCTGGGCGAACTCGTCCTCGTCGCGCCAGAGCCAGCTGTGGTCCGGGTAGACCGAGATGTCGAGGAAGTGGTCCTCGGAGTCGATGCCGCCGGCCCAGCGGGTCCGCGGTTCCTCCAGGTTCACGTACCAGCTGCGGAACTCCCAGCCCCGTTCCCAGAACAGCCAGACGGACCACGGTTCGCCGGGCCGGGCCAGCTTCAGCACCCCGTTGCCCAGCCAGGGCGAGCGGGCGGTGGTGCGCGGGGCCGTGTACCGGGTGGCGAGCGGCTCGGCGTGCACCTCGGTGCCGTCCGCCAGCACCGGCTTCACGCACTCGGTGCCGGGGGCGACCCAGACGGCGAGCAGCTCGTCGGTGTCCTGGACGACGGTGACGGGGCGGCAGATGTGTACGGGGTTCGGGGTCCGGCCGGGCCCGGGGCCGTGCCGCAGCGGTCCGTTGCCGCGGTAGCGCCACAGGATCTGATCACCCGGCGCCCAGCGCTCGGTCTCTCCGGTACCTGTCATGGAGAGATCTTAGAGATCGCACCCCTCTCCCGCAGCGATGCACGTCACGGACGAGTCATACGCAACACGTCCAGCGCCTCGTCGAGCTGTTCCACGGTGAGGTCGCCGCGCTCGACATAGCCCGAGGCCAGCACCACCTCGCGGATGGTCCGGCGCTCGGCCAGGGACTTCTTGGCGACCTTCGCGGCCTCCTCGTAACCGATGTACTTGTTCAGCGGGGTGACGACGGACGGTGAGGACTCCGCGTACTCCCTGGCCCGCTCCACGTTCGCCGTGATCCCGTCGACGGTACGGTCCGCGAGCAGCCGGGAGACGTTGGCCAGCAGCCGGACGGACTCCAGCAGGTTCTTCGCGATGACCGGGAGCATGACGTTCAGCTCGAAGTTGCCCGCCGCTCCGGCGACGGCAACCGTCGTGTCGTTACCCGTCACCTGGGCGGCGACCATCAGCACGGCCTCGGGAATGACCGGATTCACCTTGCCCGGCATGATCGAGGACCCCGGCTGGAGGTCGGGGAGGCTGATCTCGGCGAGTCCGGTGCGCGGACCCGATGCCATCCAGCGCAGATCGTTGGAGATCTTGGTGAGGGAGACCGCGATCGTGCGGAGCTGGCCGGAGGTCTCGACGAGCCCGTCCCGCGCGCCCTGCGCCTCGAAGTGGTCCCGGGCCTCGGTGAGCGGCAGTCCGGTGGCGCGGGCGACCTCGGCGATGACGGCGGCGGAGAAGCCGGGCGGGGTGTTGATGCCGGTGCCGACGGCCGTGCCGCCCAGCGGCAGCTCGGCGAGGCGGGGGAGCGAGGCGCGCAGCCGCTCGATGCCGTAGCGGATCTGGGCGGCGTAGCCGCCGAACTCCTGGCCCAGGGTGACGGGGGTGGCGTCCATCAGATGCGTACGCCCCGACTTCACCACCTCCGCGAACTCGGCGGACTTGCGCTCCAGAGCCGCCGCCAGATGGTCCAGGGCCGGGATCAGCTCCCCCGTCACCGCACCGGTCGCGGCGATGTGGATGGAGGAGGGGAAGACGTCGTTGGAGGACTGCGAGGCGTTGACGTGGTCGTTGGGGTGGACCTCGCGGCCGAGGCGCTCGGTGGCGAGCGTGGCCAGGACCTCGTTGGTGTTCATGTTCGACGAGGTGCCGGAGCCGGTCTGGAAGACGTCGATCGGGAAGTGGGCGTCCCAGCGCCCCTCGGCGACCTCCGCCGCGGCCTCCTGAATGGCCCCGGCGATCTCCGGGTCGAGCACCTTCAGCTCGGCGTTCACCTTGGCCGCGGCCGCCTTCACGCGGGCCAGGGCCTCGATGTGGGCCCGCTCCAGGCGCTGTCCGGAGATCGGGAAGTTCTCCACGGCCCGCTGGGTCTGGGCCCGCCACTTGGCGTCCGCGGGGACCTTCACCTCGCCCATCGAGTCGTGCTCGATGCGGTAGCCGTCACCGGCCGCTGCGGTCTTTCCCTCGTCCGTCATCGTTCAACCTCCTGAAAAAGATGAGCACTTGTCTTGTTCTATGTATTCCCAAGTTGTCTACCGACCAGTAAATACCGGGGGTAACCACAACCTCGGGAGGCGCAATGAGACGCACCGGATACCGACTCCGATGTACGGTCGCGGCCGTCGCGGCCATGGCGGCGGCGTTGGGCGGCATGACGGTCGCCGCCGGGCCGGCAGGGGCCGTCCAGCCCGGTACCACCAGTACCGCGTCGACCGCACTGCCGCCCGGCCTGGAGGCCATCCGCGCCGCCGAGGCCACCAAGATGTACGGCGACCCGGCCGAGCGCCCGCTCGCCGACCGCAAGACCGGACTCATCTCGCTCGGCGACAGCGAGATCTCGGGCGAGGGCGTCGGCACGTACGAGGCGGGCACCAACGGCCCCGACAACTGGTGCCACCGCTCACCCGACTCCGCCATCCACCGCACCGGGATCCCGGCCGACGTCACGTACAACGTCTCCTGCTCCGGCGCGTACACCGGGAACATCGTCATCGGCGGCTCGAAGCAGTACGCCGACGAGCTCGTGCAGAGCGACAGCCTCGCCATCAAGGCGCGCAACACCCGCATCAAGATGATCGTGCTGGTGGCGGGTGCCAACGACGACCTCCAGTTCGGTCCGGTCATGACGGACTGCGTCACCCGCTGGGTCCTCATCCAGGGAACCTGTGAGCCGAAGTACGACGGCGGCTGGCAGGCCCGCGTCGACGGGCTCGTCCCCAAGGTCGAGAAGACCGTGCGCGACCTGCGGACGGTGATGACCGGCGCCGGTTACGCCGACGGCGACTACAAGCTCGTCGTCATGGGCTATCCGAGCCCCATCGGCCCGGACTTCTACGACAACCCGAACTTCCCCGGCAAGCTTCCCGGCGGCTGCGCCGGATACGACTCCGACGCCGCCTGGGGCCGCAACGTGGCCGTTCCCGCCTTCGAGCGCGGCATGCGCAAGGTGGCCGCCGACACCGGAGCGGTCTACCTGGACAACTCCCGGCTCTTCCACGGCCACGAGGTGTGCAGCGAGTCCACCTGGGCCCGCGGCCTGTTCATCGACCTCTCGCACTTCCCGCCGGACTCCAACTCTCTCCGGCAGTCCTTCCACCCGAACGCCGCCGGCCACGGCGCCTTCGCCTCCTGCCTGACCCAGATCTACGGCTCGGGCCTGCGCGAGGCGAGCTGCGCCGACCCGGCGAGCACCGGGAAACCCGTGCTCCAGGCAGCCGCCTGGGACGACGCCTTCAAGCCCCTGCGCGGCGAGGCGACGGGCAGCTGCCTGGACGTCCCCGCATCGGTCACC
The DNA here is from genome assembly GCF_044742205.1 of Streptomyces sp. NPDC087901. NCBI lineage: Bacteria > Bacillati > Actinomycetota > Actinomycetes > Kitasatosporales > Streptomycetaceae > Streptomyces > Streptomyces sp. NPDC087901. The sequence continues at coordinate 130,498 of NZ_JBIUUC010000003.1, read as the reverse complement.
CGCAACAACACGGGCGTCACCGGCTGGGAGTGCCACGGCGGGCGCAACCAGGGCTGGTGGTACGACTCCGCCACGAAGAACCTGCGTACGGAGCTGAGCCACGACCGCTGCCTGGACGTACCGGGCGCGAACTACAAGGCGGGCGCCGCCCTCATCCTCTACAACTGCTCGGGCGCGGCCAACCAGCAGTTCGTCCGGCAGTCGGGCACCCTGCGCCCGGCCGCCTCCACCGGACTGTGCGCGACCCTGGCGGGGGCCCATGACCCGCTGAGGCTGCAGGCCTGCGACGGGAGCGCGAACCAGCGCTTCGCGTAGGACCCGGCCCCATGAGTACGGGGAGGAGCCGCAGCCGGCTCCTCCCCGTACCTCCGTGCCCGTATCCGGGGTCAGCCCGCGGTCACGAACGCGCCCAGGATCGCCGCCAGGTGCCCCGGGTCGTCCGCCCCGCACATCTCGCGCGCCGAGTGCATCGACAGGCCCGGCACCCCCACGTCGACGGTCTGCACACCCAGCCGGGCCGCAGTGAGCGGACCGATCGACGTACCGCACGGCATGGCGTTGTTGGAGACGAACGGCTGCCACGGCGCGCCCGCCCGCTCGCAGGCCGACGCGAACACCGCGATCCCGGTCGAGTCGGTGGCGTAACGCTGATTGACGTTGACCTTGACCGTGGGGCCACCGTTGGGCAGCGGGTGATGGTCCGGGTCGTGGCGCTCCGCGTAGTTGGGGTGGACCGCGTGCGCCATGTCGGCAGAGACGCAGAAGGCGCCCGCCAGCGCCCGCGACCAGTCCTCGGGACTGCCGCCCCGGGCCGTCACGGAACGGCTGAGGACGTTCTCCAGCAGGGGACTCTGCGCACCCGTGTCGGAGCCGCTGCCGACCTCCTCGTGATCGAAGGCCGCCAGGACCGGGATGTACGCGGGCTCATCGGCCGAGGCCGCCGCGGCCACCAGCGCCGTGACACCCGCGTGCACCGACACCAGGTTGTCCAGCCGCGCGGACACCAGGAACTCCCGCTCCGCGCCCAGGTATCCGGGGGGCTGGATGTCGTGGAGCATCAGGTCCCAACCGAGCACCTCGTCCGGCTCGGCCTTCGCCGCCGCCGCGACCCGGCGCAGCAGCGCCCCCTTCTCGGCGGCGCCGAGCGACCAGACCGGGGCGATGTGGCGCTGCCGGTCCAGTGCGAGGCCCTCGTTGACGGAACGGTCCAGGTGGATCGCCAGCTGGGGCACGCGCAGCAGCGGTTCGTCGATCTGGATGAGCCGGGAGTCGGTCCGGCCGCCGGGTCCGCGCAGGGCCAGCCGGCCGGAGATGCCCAGATCGCGGTCGAGCCAGGTGTTGAGCGGGACCCCGCCGTAGATCTCCACCGCGACCTGTCGCCAGCCGGCGGAGCTCGTGTCGGGGGTGGGCTTGATCCGCAGGTTCGGCGAGTCGGTGTGGGTGCCGATGATCCGGAACGGGGCGTGGGAGGGCGTGCCCTCGGGGGCGTACCAGGCGATCAGGGCGCCGCCGCGGACGACGAAACTGCCGCCCGTGGTGCCCGTCCAGTCGTCGGTGCCGCGCAGCTCACGGAAGCCGGCCTTCTCCAGGCGCTGGGCGGCGCTCGCCACCGCGTGGTACGGGGAGGGGCTGGCCCTGATGAAGGAGAGCAGGTCGTCGTTGTGGCTGCGGTGAGGGACCGGCGTCATGCGGTGTCCGCCTTTCCGGAGTGGGACGGTGAGGGTGGTTCGGGCGTGAGGGGTTCGGAGGACGGGGTGTCGTGGTCCCGGCGTCCGGGCTGGGAGGTGGGGTGTGCCGGGGTGCGGGGGCGGGGGCGCAAGTCGCCGGGGATTCCGGACAACTCACCGCATCGGCCTGGTGTCCCGCAAGCCGCGCTGACGTCCACCTGCGCGAAAGCGGCGGTGCGGCCACCGCCCCGGTGGGTGGTGCGGAACCGTCCGGAGAGGCGGTGCGCGGTCCAGACCGCACGTCCGGGGGAGCGGCCTCGGGTGCTGCCCCCGCGTCCGAGGCGTGATCCGGCCGCGCAGGTGGTGTGGGAGCCATCGGACGGCGTTCCGCGAGATTGGCCGAATTTAGCCGTACGCGGACCCACGGTGCGGCCCGTGGTCGGCAGCCGGCAGCGGCTGCGGACGCGAGGTGTACGAGACCTCCATGAGCCCGTCGGCGGCCCGGGTGACCAGAGCCGTCACGGCCGTGGCGACCGGCGGGAGGGTCGCGCGATATTTGTCCAGGGCATGACGCTTTTCTCGGTGGGCCGGGTTAGCGGATCACCCGCGGCCAGTCCCGCGGCGAATCCGGATCCCGGCCGGACCGCCGTGGAGCAAGTCCATGGCGAGGGCTCGGCCCGTCGTCGCGTGGACAAACAGGCAGAGCGGACAGGCCGGCCGTCACCGTATTCAGGAACACGCCGTACGGAGAGATGGCGTAGCCGGTCGCCATGAATCGATAACGCCGCTTCCCGCGCAGGGAGTTGAATGATTCGATGGCGGGCCGGTCGAGGGAGCGACCGATGCCGGATGTCACCTCTCCACGGGTGTCGGGATGGTGCTGCTCTCCGCCGTAGTCCCGTATGCGCAAAGGTAATCTGCATACCGCTGAAGGACGGCCGTTCCCGCCCGCCGGCATGTGATTGCCGCGAATCGCCGGCGTCGTCGGCGGACGGCTCGCGGGCCCGCCCCCGAACGGCGCCGCACGCTGCGTGCAACCGCCACCACGCTCTCCGTCCTCGGGACGCATGCGGAGGTCTCCGGGCAACTGGGCAGCACCGGCCGCGCCCTGCCTGGCCGTCTCGTCCCGGCCTCGGGGCTGCCGGACGGCTGAGGGGCGCCCCGGCCGAAGCCGGGACGCCCCTCAGGACCTGTCCGACCGTCAGCCGAGGCCGGGGCCGCGCACCGGAATGCTGGTGAACGTCGGGGCGGGGGCCGGTTCCGTGAAGAAGTCGTTGCCCTTGTCGTCGACGACGACGAACGCCGGGAAGTCCTCGACCTCGATCCTCCAGACCGCCTCCATGCCGAGCTCCTCGTACTCGACGACCTCGACCTTCTTGATGCAGTCCTGCGCGAGGCGGGCCGCCGGACCGCCGATCGAGCCGAGGTAGAAGCCGCCGTGCGCGTCGCACGCGTCGGTGACCTGCTGGGACCGGTTGCCCTTCGCGAGCATCACCTTGGAGCCGCCCGCCGCCTGGAACTGGGCGACGTAGCTGTCCATCCGGCCGGCCGTCGTCGGACCGAAGGAACCGGAGGCGTAACCCTCGGGCGTCTTCGCCGGTCCCGCGTAGTACACGGGGTGGTCCTTCAGGTACTGCGGCATGTCCTCGCCCGCGTCCAGCCGCTCCTTGATCTTGGCGTGCGCGATGTCGCGCGCCACGACCAGCGGACCGGTCAGCGAGAGCCGGGTCTTGACCGGGTACTTGGTCAGCTCGGCGAGGATGTCGTCCATCGGCCGGTTGAGGTCGATCTTCACGACGTCCCCCGCCTCGTCGAGGTGCTCGTCGGTGGTGTCGGGGAGGAAACGGGCCGGGTCCTTCTCCAACTGCTCCAGGAAGACGCCCTCGGCGGTGATCTTCGCGGTGGCCTGGCGGTCGGCCGAGCAGGACACGGCGATGGCGACGGGCAGCGAGGCGCCGTGCCGGGGGAGGCGGACCACGCGCACATCGTGGCAGAAGTACTTGCCGCCGAACTGCGCCCCGATGCCGATCTTCTGCGTCAGCTCGAAGACCTTCTCCTCCAGCTCCTTGTCCCGGAAACCGTGACCGGTGGGGGAGCCCTCGGCGGGCAGCTCGTCCAGGTAGTGCGCGGAGGCGTACTTCGCGGTCTTCAGCGCGAACTCGGCCGACGTACCGCCGACGACGATGGCCAGGTGGTACGGCGGGCAGGCGGCCGTGCCCAGGGAGCGGATCTTCTGCTCCAGGAACTTCATCATGGAGGCCTCGTTGAGGACCGCCTTGGTCTCCTGGAAGAGGAACGACTTGTTGGCCGAGCCGCCGCCCTTGGCCATGAAGAGGAACTTGTACGCGCCGCCGTCGGTCGCGTACAGCTCGATCTGCGCCGGGAGGTTCGAGCCGGTGTTCTTCTCGTCCCACATGTTCAGCGGTGCCATCTGCGAGTAGCGCAGGTTGAGCTTGGTGTACGCGTCGAAGATGCCGTGCGACAGGGCCTCCTCGTCACCGCCCGCCGTCAGCACATTCTGTCCGCGCTTGCCCATGACGATCGCGGTGCCGGTGTCCTGGCACATCGGCAGCACACCCGCTGCGGCGATGTTCGCGTTCTTCAGCAGGTCGAGCGCGACGAACTTGTCGTTGGACGACGCCTCGGGGTCGTCCACGATCCGCCGCAGCTGCGCCAGGTGCGCCGGCCGCAGATAGTGCGAGATGTCGTGCATCGCCTCGGCGGCCAGGGTGCGCAGCGCCTCCGGCTCGACCTTGAGGAACGTCCGTCCGTCGGCCTCGAAGGTGGACACACCCTCAGCGGTGACCAGGCGGTACGGCGTGGTGTCCTCTCCCAGGGGGAGCAGATCGGAGTACGCAAACTCTGGCATTACGGCCATTCCTCACTCGGCAGACAGCGGCTGACCTCCCTTGGGCAGCGCACCCACCAGGGTAGGACCCCGCGGGGGCGGCGAGTCTGTGAGGTAGGGCTCACCGGATCCGGACGTGCGCCCGGCGAGCGGATCGCGATACACGTGCGCGCCGCGCCCGACCGCCCACTGGTCGCGATCTATCGCGTTTGGGTACGCTGGGCCGGTGGACCTCGAAAAGCACCCCCAACAGCCCACCGCGCGGGCGGAATCCGACGTCATCCGCGCCTCCGACGCGGACCGCGACCGGATCGCGGACATCCTGCGTGAGGCGATGGCCGAGGGCCGGCTGACCGCCGACGAGCATGCCGAGCGGGTCGATTCCGTCTACCGCGCCAAGACTGTCGGGGAACTCGAACCGCTGGTACGGGACCTGCCGGCGCCGGGTGGCACCCCCAGGGCCGTCGGCGCCACGTACGACCGCACCCCTGAGGCGCCGACGGGTCCCGTCGACAACCTGGTGGCGATCTTCAGCAGCGCCAGCCGCAAGGGGCGCTGGCGGGTCAGTGGGCGCATGAACGCGTTCTCGCTGTTCGGCAGCGTGGAAATCGATCTGACCGAGGCTCTTTTCGGCCAGCGGCTCACCGTGATCAACGCGACCTCCATCTTCGGGAGTGTGGAGATCAGGGTTCCCGAGAACATCTCGCTGCGTGGCAACGGGTCGGGAATTTTCGGCAATTTCGAAGTCGTCACACTGGAATCGGTGGACCCGGAGGCCCCTGTGGTGGCCGTCAACGGATATTCGGTGTTCGGCAGCGTCGAGGCGAAACCCAAGCGCGGCAAGTTCCTTGCCGATCTGCAGGACCGGCTGCGCAAACATCTCGGCCACTGAGGTCGGAGTGCGACGGCGCGCGGCGGTGCCGGGGGGCGCGGATTCGGACGGAAATATGCTCGACCGCAATTCCGTGGTCCGGAACTGAGTGCCACTCAGTGCATAGGCGTGCGTACAGCGGGTAGGGAGTGCTGCATCGTCTCTCGCTCGCGAAGCCGTCGTCAGGAGTGGACCGTGCTGCAACTGCCGCATCAGCCCCTGCAGGTCGCCGCCATCCCTCCCCAGCGGATCCCCGCTCGGGAGGACCAGGCCGGCCCCTGGCACTCGGAGGCGGTGTGCCGCCGGGATGAAGCCGGGCTGTTCTTCGCCCCGTCGAAGGAGCCGACTGCTGCCCGACTGTCGCGCGAGGAGTCCGCGAAGCGGGTCTGCGCGCGCTGCCCCGTGATGATCGAATGCCGGGAACATGCCCTGGTGCAACCGGAGCCCTACGGGGTGTGGGGCGGCCTCACGGCCGCCGAACGCCGGGTGGCGCTCGCCCGCCGCAGGCGGCGCGAGGCCGAGCTCAAGGCATCCGGCGCCACCGGTCGTATCGCCGCGGCCGGCTGACGGGGCCGGCCGGTCACTCGCCTTCCGCCCGTCTCCGTCGTCGTCCACCCGGCCGGACCCGCCTGCTCGAAGAGGCGCCCCCACCGCACATGGGGGGCGCCTCTTCGAGCGGACGGGCCGGGGCAGGCGGACGGGCGCGGTGCGCACCCGGGCCCGGGTGGGGGCGGACGGGCCCCGGAAGCGGCGCTACTTCGCGCGGTCGAAGTCGATCGCGCTGTAGGCGCGCAGCTTCGACAGCCGGTGGGTGGAGTCGATCTTCCGGATGGTGCCCGACTTGGACCGCATGACGATCGACTCGGTGGTCGCCGTCTCCGCGCGGTAGCGCACGCCACGCATCAGTTCGCCGTCCGTGATGCCGGTCGCCACGAAGAACACGTTGTCGCCGCTGACCAGGTCGTCCGTGGACAGCACCCGGTCCAGGTCGTGTCCGGCGTCCAGGGCGCGCTGCCGCTCTGCCGCGTCCTTCGGCCAGAGCTTGCCCTGGATGACACCGCCCAGGCACTTTATGGCGCAGGCCGAGATGATGCCTTCGGGTGTGCCGCCGATCCCCATGAGCAGGTCGACGCCGGTGCCCTCGCGGGCGGCCATGATCGAGCCCGCGACGTCGCCGTCGGAGATGAACTTGATCCGGGCGCCGGTCTCCCGGATCTCCTTGACGATGCCCTCGTGGCGGGGGCGGTCCAGGATGACGACGGTGACGTCCTCGGGCATGGAGTTCTTCGCCTTGGCGACCCGGCGGATGTTCACCGAGACGGGGGCGTTGATGTCGACGAAGTCGGCGGCCTCGGGGCCGGTGACCAGCTTGTCCATGTAGAAGACGGCGGACGGGTCGAACATCGCGCCCCGGTCGGCCGCGGCCAGCACGGCGATCGCGTTCGGCATGCCCTTGGCGTTCAGGGTCGTGCCGTCGATCGGGTCGACGGCGATGTCGACCTCGGGGCCGGTGCCGTCGCCGACGCGCTCGCCGTTGAACAGCATGGGGGCTTCGTCCTTCTCGCCCTCGCCGATGACGACGATGCCGTTCATCGACACGGTGGAGACGAGGGTTCGCATGGCCTTCACGGCGGCGCCGTCGGCGCCGATCTTGTCCCCGCGGCCGACCCAGCGCCCGGCGGCCATGGCGGCCGCCTCGGTGACCCGGACGAGCTCCAGGGCGAGGTTGCGGTCGGGGGCCTCCGGGGAGACTTCGAGCTGGGACGGCAGATGATGCTCGGACATCGGAGCGCACCTTTCTGTACGACGACGACCGGATGAGGGTGATGTGACTCTATCGTCAGGTCGATAAAATGAGCAGACCGGGTCACGAATGAGCGGCCGCGCTCGCTCCGGTCCCACGATCCGGCCCTGCGATCCGGTCCCCCGACCGGTCCCGCGATTCGGTCCCGCAGGGGCTGATGCGACGATGGACGCGTGGCAAGCAAGCGAGGCAAGCAGACAGTGCGGGACATGTTCCTGTCGTTGGCGGTGATCGCCGCCGTGGCGGGGGTCGTCTACATCTTCGTTCCGCACGACGACAAGGCCGATCCGGTCAAGGCCGTCGACTACCGCGTCGAGCTCCTGACCGCGCGGCGCGCGGCCCCGTACCCGGTGGCCGCTCCGAGCGGTCTGGCGCAGGACTGGAAGCCCACCTCGGTCGGTTACGACCGTGCGGCGGGCGACAGCTGGCACCTGGGCTTCCTCGACCCGGACGGCAAGTACGTCGCGGTGGAGCAGTCCACGTCCCCGGCGAAGACGTACGTCGCCGAGGTCAGTCAGAAGGCGAAGGACACCGGCCGCACGCAGCAGGTGGCGGGGGAGACCTGGCAGCACTGGGAGGGCCCGAAGTACGACGCCCTCGTGCGCCAGGACAAGGGTGCGACCACGGTCGTGACCGGGTCCGCCTCGACGGAGCGACTGGCGGAGATGGCGGCGTCGCTCAAGACGTCCTGACGGCCGCACTGCGGCGGGTAGGCATGAGGAAGGCCCTGGAGCGTGTGCTCCAGGGCCTTCCTCCTGTGCCGCGCGTGCCCCTAGGGGCGGCGGGGCTCAGACGGTCTTGACGACGTCGTCGAACGCGAGACGCGGCGAGCGGGGGAACCAGGCGTCCTCGCCCGGCTTGCCGATGTTGACGACCATCAGCACGTTGTGGTCGCCGTCGAGGAACTCCTTCTCGATGCCCGCGGCGTCGTAGCCGGTCATCGGGCCTGCGGCCAGGCCGGCGGCGCGGACGCCGATGATGAAGTAGGCGGCCTGCAGGGCGGCGTTCAGCGTGGCGGCCGACTCACGGACCGGGCGCTCGGAGAAGAACATGTCCTTGGCCTGCGGGAAGTGCGGCAGCAGGGCCGGGAGCTCCTCGTGGAACTCGTTGTCCGCGGCCAGGATCGCGACCAGCGGAGCGGTCGAGGTCTTGGGCTGGTTGCCCTCGGCCATGTGCGGGACCAGACGGGCGCGGGCCTCGTCCGAACGGACGAGGACGACGCGCAGCGGCGACTGGTTGAACGCGGTCGGGCCGTACTTGACCAGGTCGTAGATCGCCTGGACCTGCTCATCGGTCACCGGCTCGTCGGTGAAGGTGTTGGCGGTGCGGGCCTCACGGAAGAGGAGGTCCTGGGCGGCGGGGTCAAGAACGAGGGACATCTTGCGTATTACCTTCCGGACGTACACGGGGGATCAAGCAACACCGATCACGGTACGGGAGAGGTAGGTTAACTTTCAACTAAAACGGGACGGGAGTGACTCACTCCACAGTGCGGGCGTCTTGCGCCGTTCCGCCCCGTCTGTGCCGGCGACTCGGCCGTACGCCCTTGGGCCTGGGCTCAGGCCCCGTACCTCCGGCCCCGTCCCTCTCAGGCCGTACCTCGGGCCCCGTACCTCCGGCCCCGCACCTCGGGGCGGGCTCCCGCGCGTACGTCAGCCCGCGTCGTCCGCAGTGTCCCCGGAGTCTCCCGCAGGGTCGGCAGGTCCTGCCAGTGCCGCGTCGAGACGGGCGCGTGCGCCCTCCAGCCAGTGCCGGCACACCTTCGCCAGCTCCTCGCCGCGCTCCCACAGCGCGAGGGAGTCCTCCAGCGAGGTCCCGCCCGCCTCCAGCCGGCGCACCACCTCGATCAGCTCGTCGCGCGCCTGCTCGTACCCGAGCGTGCCCGTGGCCGCAGCCGTCGTCCCATCGTCCGTCATGTGATCCACCTTATGCGTCGGCATGTCCGTCACTTCCGGCCCCGGCCGGCCTTCGGGGGCCCGTGCACGCGCCCCGGAAGGTCTTGCTCACTCGGCGACCCGCACCACGAACTCGCCGCCAGACACCCGGGCCCGCAGCGCGTCCCCGGCGGCGCCCGCATCGGCCGGGTCCCGGACCACGTGCCCGTCCGCCCGCTGGAGCACCGCGTACCCGCGCTCCAGCGTCGCCGCGGGCGACAGCGCGACCACCCGGGCGCGGGTGTGGGCGAGCTCCGAGTCCGCGCGGTCCAGCAGGTGGCCCAGCACCCGCCGGCCGCGCCCGATCAGTGCGTCGACCTCCGAGGCACGCTCGTCCACCATCCGCTGCGGGTGTTCCATGGATGGCCGCCCCAGCGCGTGGGCCAGGCCCCGCTCCTCCCGGTCGAGCAGCCCCCATACCGTCCGCAGCGCCCGGTCCCGCAGCTGCTGCACCCGGTCCAGCTCCTCGCCCACATCGGGCACGATCCTCTTCGCCGCGTCCGTGGGGGTGGAGGCCCGCACGTCGGCGACCAGGTCGAGCAGGGGGGAGTCCGGCTCGTGCCCGATCGCCGAGACGACCGGGGTGCGGCAGGCGGCGACCGTGCGGATCAGCTCCTCGTCCGAGAACGGCAGCAGGTCCTCCACGCTGCCGCCGCCGCGCGCCACGACGATCACGTCCACCTCGTCGAGGGCGTCGAGCTCCTTGACCGCGTGGACCACCTGGTTCACCGCGTGCACCCCCTGCACCGCGGTGTTGCGCACCTCGAAGCGGACGGCGGGCCACCGGCGGCGCGCGTTCTCCAGCACATCGCGCTCGGCCGCCGACGCACGTCCGCAGACGAGGCCGATCAGCTGGGGCAGGAAGGGCAGCGGCTTCTTGCGGTCGAGCGCGAACAGGCCCTCCGAGGCCAGGGACTTCTTGAGCTGCTCCAGCCGGACCAGCAGCTCGCCGATGCCGACCGGCCGGATCTCCGTGGCCCGCAGCGAGAGCTGGCCGCGGGGCGCGTACCACTCGGGCTTCGCGAGGACGACGACCCGCGCCCCCTCCGTCACCACGTCCGCGATCCGGTCGAAGGCCTGCCGGAAGCACGTCACGCTCACCGAGATGTCGTGCGACGGGTCGCGCAGTGTCAGGAACACCACTCCGGCACCCGGCCGCCGCGACAGCTGGGTGATCTGCCCCTCGACCCAGACCGCGCCGAGCCGGTCGATCCAGCCACCGATCAGCCGTGACACGTCACCGACGGGCAGCGGAGCTTCCGGGGAAGTTTGGAGGGCCATGCGAGCGAGCGTATCCGCCGGCACCGACAACAGGGCGGCCGCGCGGCGAGGACCGGCCCGGTGCCCCGCACGGCCGCGCGGCGAGGAGCACGCCCGGTGCCCCGCACCACCGCGCGGCGGGGGCGGGTCGGAGCCGCCCCTCGCCCCTCACGTCACCACCCGGCGCCCCCGTTGCAACACCAGCACCACCACCCCCACCGCCAGCCAGCACGCGCCCACCACCTGCGCGCTCGTCGTCGCCTCCACGATCACCGCGACCAGTACCCCGGCACCCACCACCGGGATCAGGACGTGCCGCCTCCAGCTCGGCGGCCCCTCCATCCGACGCACCGCGAACCAGCCGACCACCGACGCGTGGAGCAGGATGAACGCGGTCAGCGCCCCGACGTCCACCACCGACACCAGATGATCCAGACCGTCGTCCCGCCGGGCCGCCCACACCGCCGCGACCATCGTCACGACCGCAGCGATCAGGATCGCGATCCGCGGTACCCCCGAGCTCGGATCGACCTTGGACAGCAGCGTGGGCAGCCGGCGCTCGCGGGCCATCGCGAACAGCAGCCGCCCCGCGGCCGCCTGCCCCGCCAGCGCCGCGAACGCCGCCCCGATCGCCTTGCTGACGGCCACCAGATCGTGCAGCCAGGAGCCCACCGCGGAATCCACCGTGTCGTAGAAAGCCGAGCCCTGCGCGGCCGGATCGGCGGCCAGCTCCGCCGACGTCATCGGCTCGAGGAGCGCGGCCAGATACGCCTGCGCCACGAACAGCACCCCCGCGAGCACCAGACAGAACAGCACCGCCCGCGCCACCTTCGCCGAACCGCCCGTCACCTCCTCCGCGAACGAGGCGATGGCATCGAAACCCAGATACGAGAGCACCGCCACGGAGACCGCGCCCAGCACCGCCGACGCGGAGAACCCGGAATCCCCGGTGAGCGGCGTCAGCCAGCCCCGCTGCGCCCCGTCCTGTACGAGCACCACCACCGCGGACACCATGAACACCAGCAGCACCACGATCTCCATCGCGAGCACCGCGAAGCCGACCCGGGCCGCCGCCCGTACGCCCCAGAGGTTGAGCAGTGTGGTGAGGACCACCGCCAGCGCGGTCCACACCCACCGCGACACCTCCGGCACCAGCGAATTCATCGCGATCCCGGAGAAGAGATAGGCGACCGCGGGGATCAGCAGGTAGTCGAGCATCGCCATCCACCCGGCGATGAAACCCGGCCCCTCGCCGAGCCCCTTGCGTGCGTAAGCGAAGACGGAACCCGCCAGGGGGGCGACCCGCACCATCTGGGCGTAACTGAAGGCGGTGAAGGCCATGACGACGGTCGCCGCGATGTACACCAGCGCCACAGCACCGTCGGACTTCGCGTCGAGGGTGCCGAAGACGCCGACGGGGGCCATCGGGGCGATGAAGAGGAGCCCGTAGACCACCAGGTCGCGGAATCCCAGGGTCCGCCGCAGCCCAGCCCGGTCCGTGGTGCTGCCGCCGTCGCCGCTGCCGGAATCCGTACCGCTGCCGGCCATGAGCCCTCCGTTGGTCGCGTGAAGATCAGTCTCCCGACCCCGTCGTCCCCGCGCCTGTTCGGTACGGCCTTACGATGGGACGCATGACTGCTACGACACCTCGCCGCGTCCTGCTCGCCGCACCCCGTGGCTACTGCGCGGGCGTGGACCGTGCCGTGATCGCCGTGGAGAAGGCCCTGGAGCAGTACGGCTCCCCGGTCTACGTACGCCACGAGATCGTCCACAACAAGTACGTCGTACAGACCCTGGAGAAGAAGGGCGCGATCTTCGTCGAGGAGACGGCGGAGGTCCCCGAGGGCTCGATCGTCATGTTCTCCGCGCACGGCGTCGCGCCGACCGTGCACGAGGAGGCGGCCGAGCGGAAGCTCGCCACGATCGACGCGACCTGCCCCCTCGTCACCAAGGTCCACAAGGAGGCCGTCCGCTTCGCGCAGGACGACTTCGACATCCTCCTGATCGGCCACGAGGGCCACGAGGAGGTCATCGGCACCTCCGGCGAGGCCCCCGACCACATCACCCTGGTCGACGGCCCCGAGGACGTCGCGAACGTCGAGGTGCGCGACCCCTCCCGGGTCGTCTGGCTCTCCCAGACCACGCTTTCGGTCGACGAGACGATGGAGACCGTCGGCGCGCTCAAGGAGAAGTTCCCGCTCCTGATCTCGCCGCCCAGCGACGACATCTGCTACGCCACGCAGAACCGCCAGATCGCGGTGAAGCAGATGGGCGCGGACGCCGACCTGGTGATCGTCGTCGGCTCGAAGAACTCCTCGAACTCGGTCCGCCTGGTCGAGGTCGCCCTCGGCGCGGGTGCGGGCGACTCCCATCTCGTCGACTCCGCCGACGAGATCGACGAGGCCTGGCTGGAGGGCGTCTCCACGGTCGGGGTCACCTCCGGCGCTTCCGTTCCCGAGGTGCTGGTCGACGGCGTCCTGGCCTGGCTGTCCGAGCGGGGCTTCGAGGACGTGGAGATCGTGAAGGCGGCCGAGGAGTCCATCGTGTTCTCACTGCCCAAGGAGCTCCGCCGCGACCTGCGCGCGGAGGCGGCGGCACTGTCCGCGGAATAGGGCCTGGGGGAGCGCCTGGAGGAGGAGCACCCGTCCGTCCGGTTTTCCGTTCCAGGAAGTGAGCGGCGCCCGGTGCCCGTACCGTGGATCACATGGAGATCTTCGGCGTGGATATCGGCGGATCCGGGATCAAGGGTGCTCCCGTGGACCTGGACCGCGGAGACCTGGCGCAGGAACGCCACAAAGTGCTCACCCCGCACCCTGCCACCCCCGAGGACGTGGCAGCGAGCGTGGCCGAGGTGGTCGGCCACTTCGACTGGAAGGGGCCGGTGGGCATCACCTTCCCGGGTGTCGTCACCGACGGGCTGACCCGCACCGCGGCCAACGTCGACAAGGGGTGGGTCGACCTGGACGCCCGCACCCTGCTCGGCGACAAGCTCGGCCTCCCGGTCACCATTCTGAACGACGCGGACGCGGCCGGTATCGCCGAGATGACCTTCGGCGCGGGCCGGGGCCGCAAGGGCACGGTCATCGTGCTGACGCTCGGTACGGGGATCGGCAGCGCCCTCTTCATCGGCGGCCGGCTGGTGCCCAACACCGAGCTCGGCCATCTGGAGCTGCACGGCCACGACGCGGAGAAGCACGCCTCCACCAAGGCCAAGGAGGACGAGGACCTGAGCTGGCACCACTGGGCGCACCGGGTGCAGAAGTACCTGGCCCACGTGGAGATGCTGTTCTCGCCCGAGCTGTTCATCATCGGCGGCGGAGTCAGCCGCAAGGCCGAGAAGTTCCTGCCGCTCATCGAGCACGTGCGGGCCGAGATGGTGCCCGCGGAGCTGCAGAACAACGCGGGCATCGTGGGCGCGGCGATGGCGGCGGCGGGCCGCTGAAGGCGCCTCCGGGACAGCCCTCAGCGCCGGGACGGGCGCCGCGGGGTGCGTCCGGCGGGCCGCGGAGACGGTGACGGCTGCCCGGCCGGCCGCGCGGTCTGCGCGGCCAGCAGCATCCGCCGCTGCCGGGCCCGCATCAGGCGGACCTTCCGTACGGTCGCGATGAGCCCGGCGACGAGCGTGCCGCCGTACAGCCAGCCGGCGTGGACGGCGAGGGCGGTGACGACGGCCATGGTCTGTCCGCCGAAGCCGCCCGTGCCGCCGGAGATCGGGATGATGCCGACGGCGAACGCGATCGGCACGCTGATCGGCGCGGTCACCAGGTCGGCGGGCCGCACCCAGAGCGCGGTCAGCGCGCTGACCGGCAGGAACAGCACGCCGAACACGGCGGACGAGCCGTCGAACAGCAGCCAGTCCGCACAGCCGATCACGAACATGACGGCGGCCGCGAAGAGCCCGGCGCCGATACCGGTCAGCCGGGGATTGGGCAGCCGCCGCAAGGCGAGCACGGCAGGCGCCACCGGGCGGGCCCGGCCTGCCGGCGTGCTCATCACGCGATAGACGGCCGCGTCTTCGGCGACGGATCCCTCGGATCCCCCGGCTTCCTTGGTCCCGAGAGGGGACAGCGGGGCGGGCCGGGTCTGCCTGCGCTGCGGGGGACGTGTCCTGTGCTGCTCCACCGGGACAACGTAGGTCGCCGGACGGGCGGAAACGGGTGCGGGACACGCGCTTTGGTCGACCTTGGCGACGAGTTCGATGCCACACGGCCCAACGGGAACCGATTCCGCCCCGATTTCCGCCCCCGCCCCTCACCTGGATCACCTCCGGGACCGGCACCGAATCCGTCCCCGCCCCGACCCGTGACCGGCCGCCCGCCCTCGCCCGTAAACTGGAGAATCGGCCCACCCGGGCCCGACGTCCATTCGAGCCCGTCCACCCCCTAGGGAAGTCGCCACCGTGTCGCTCACGATCGGAATCGTCGGTCTGCCGAATGTCGGCAAGTCGACCCTTTTCAACGCCCTGACCAAGAACGACGTGCTGGCGGCCAACTACCCGTTCGCCACGATCGAGCCGAACGTGGGCGTCGTCGGGGTTCCCGACCCGCGGCTGAACACGCTCGCGAAGATCTTCGGCTCCCAGAAGCTGCTCCCGGCGACGGTCGACTTCGTCGACATCGCGGGCATCGTGCGCGGCGCGAGCGAGGGCGAGGGTCTGGGCAACAAGTTCCTCGCGAACATCCGTGAGTCGGACGCGATCTGCCAGGTCATCCGCGCCTTCAAGGACGAGAACGTCGTCCACGTCGACGGCAAGGTCTCGCCCAAGGACGACATCGAGACGATCAACACCGAGCTGATCCTCGCCGACCTCCAGTCCGTCGAGAAGGCCGTCCCCCGCCTCACCAAGGAGGCCCGCCTCCAGAAGGAGAAGGTGGCGGTCCTGGCCGCGGTCGAGGAGGCCCAGAAGATCCTGGAAGCGGGCGACACCCTCTTCCACGCGGGCATCACCGCCGGCACCGAGAAGGGCCGCCTGCTCCACGAGCTGCACCTGCTGACCACCAAGCCCTTCCTCTACGTCTTCAACGTCGACGAGGACGAGCTGGTCGACGAGGACTTCAAGAACGAGCAGCGCGCCCTGGTCGCCCCGGCCGAGGCCATCTTCCTGAACGCCAAGATCGAGTCCGAGCTGATCGAGCTCGACGACGACGAGGCCCTGGAACTCCTCCAGTCGATGGGCCAGGAGGAGCCCGGCCTCGCCACCCTCGGCCGCGTAGGCTTCGACACCCTCGGCCTGCAGACCTACCTCACGGCAGGCCCGAAGGAAACCCGCGCCTGGACGATCAAGAAGGGCGCCACGGCCCCCGAGGCGGCCGGTGTGATCCACACCGACTTCCAGAAGGGCTTCATCAAGGCGGAGATCATCTCCTTCGACGACCTGGTCGAGACGGGCTCGGTCGCCGAGGCCCGCGCCAAGGGCAAGGCGCGCATGGAGGGCAAGGACTACGTCATGCAGGACGGGGACGTGGTGGAGTTCCGCTTCAACGTGTAGCGGATTGGCTACTGCGAGCTGGCTATTTCGCCAGGATGCTGGTCAGAGGGGTCGGACTTGGGTGAGTCCGGCCCCTGCCGCATTTCCGTACTCACTTGGTGCTGACTCAGCCGCGGCGGGGTGGAGCGAGTTTCTCCAGGTCGAGGTTGATCTCGAAGGGCACCGGACGGTTGAGCGAGCCCCTGAAGATGCCAACGGGCACATAGGTGGCGGTTGGCTCGTCAAGTTCGTAGACGTGGACGACGGGTGCTCCGTCCTCGTCCTCGATGCGCCAGTAGTGCGGGATGCCGGCCTCTGCGTATTTGTGAAGCTTTACCGTGCGGTCCCGGTGAGCGGACTCGGGGGAGACCACCTCGACGGCGAGTCGTACTTCATCCGGTGCGAACCAGGTGCGGTCACCGTCGAAGTCGGCCGTCGTCACCAGCAGATCCGGCTCGGGCCGATTGCGTTGATCGAGTTTGATGGTCATCTCCCGTCCGACCCTTACGTCGGCCGGCGCCTGCTCCATGAGAGCCACGGTGAGCATCGTGACGAGATGGCCGTGCCACCACCGTTGCGGGGACACCATGAAAACGAGGGCTCCGTCGATCAGCTCGGTGTGGCGCGGTGCTTCCGGGAGACGGTCCAGGTCCTCCGCGAACCAGCCTTCCGCGCGGGGCGGGCGCATCCAGTCGGGCAGTGCGGTCATGGCTCAACCGTAGCGACTCAGCCAGATCCGGGCCACGAGGTCGACGACGGCCGAACCGCGAACCGTCGTCGTCACCCACACCCGGGCCGTCTGCCCGCGCCTGCGCTGCACGCCCATCAGGGACTCGCCTCGTCCGAGAGCATCGGGAGAGGAGAGCCGGGCGAGGGTCAGGGTCATCTGGGAGGCTCCGCCGCAGGTCGGGCTCGGGCGCCAGGCATTCCGCTTCAACGTGTAGCCGTGCACGTGCCGTGCGTGAGGCAATGCGTCAAGCGCGCAGGTCGGGCGGGAAGGGCGTCCCGTCCTCGTGAAGGTTCGTCCGGTGGAGTCCGGAGGATGCCCGCCCCGTGGTGGTCAGTCCTCGCGGCCGCTCATCCCGCAGCTGTGCTGCGCATGTACTGCGTCGTCCGTGCCGGGCGCGCCGCCCATCATGCGGAGCATGCCGGTACCGCCGGTGCGGACGAACCGGATCAGGAGTGCGGCGGCCAGGGCCAGGAAGACGATGTTCAAGTAGGTCGTGTAGTTCCAGGTGATCCCTTCCTCCTCGCCCGGGATCTCGGCGTCGGCCCGGTCGGGTACGAGGCCGAGGCCGCCGAAGGCGAATTCGACGACGTATCCGGCGATCACCATGGCGAGGTAGAAGGTGCCGAAGAGGTACAGGGCCGTCCTCGCCCCGTAGTACTTCCGATAGATGTTGAGGATCGGCAGGATCAGCAGGTCGCCGAAGATGAACGCGATGACGCCTCCGAAGCTGATCCCGCTCTTCCACAGCACCAGGGCGAGCGGCACGTTGCCGACGGAGCAGACGGACGAGACGCTCGCGACCAGCGGGCCGATGAGCGGGCCCCACAGTTTCGAGGCCAGCGGGTGATCTTCGAAGAAGAAGGCGCGCCAGAACGAGTCGGGAACCCAGGCGGCTACGGCGCCGGCGATGAGCAGGCTGGTCACCAGGTCGCGCAGGATCGCCGCCCATTCCATGACGAAGACGTTGCTGGTGGACGTGAAGCCCTCGCGGGACAGCAACCGTTGTGAGAAGGACCCCTTGCGCTGGGCGGACATGTCCATCGCGGCGTGGCCCTCCATCGAACCGGCGAGTCCTCGGTCGGCCTGCTCGCGTGCCTGGCGCAGGAGTCCGTCGCGCAGGAACAGCCGGAACAGCACGGCCACGAAGACGATCATGAGAGGGTCGCCGACGAACTCCGCCACGGTGAACTGCCAGCCCATCAACAGGGCGAGGATGACGCCCAGTTCGATGACCAGGTTGGTGGAGGCCAGCTCGAGGCCATCGCCGCGGTGAAGTTCGCGCCCCTACGGAACAGGGAGCGGGCCAGTGCGACCGCGGCGTACGAGCAGGAGGAGGAGGCCGCGCCGAGACCCGCGGCGATGGCGAGGGTGCGGGACGGTCGTCGCCGAGCAGGGAGACGACCGTGGATCTGCGGACGACGGCCTGGACGACGGCGGACAGGGCGAAGCCCAGGATCAGGGCCCAGGCCATTTCCCAGGCCATGGAACCGGCGACCGACAGTGCGTGCAGCACGGCGTGGATCATCCTTGAACTCTTCCAAGGCGGCCACGTCGGAGGGCTCACCGACACGTGGCGCCGGAGCGGTGTCGTGGGGCGGGCCGGGCGTGGGGTGCCATGCGGCCGAGTCCCTCGTGGCCGCTGATGAACAGTTCCGGTCCGATCGGATGGCCGGACGCGCCGCGCGCTCCGGGAAACCCGGTCACCGCCGCGGCCCCGCCCAGGGCCGGTGGCGGTAGGCGGGGCCATGCGCTGATTGCCGTAGCCGGCTCTCTCTGAGGGTGGGGGTGGCGGCGCCGGACGCCCGGAAGCCGCGATCCGCGACGCGGCCGGCTCTACCGGTCGCGGCGGCTCGGACGGTCCGCCGGGACGTGTGAACTCCGCCACTTCGGCGGATGTGGCGGAGTTCACTTCGGCCAAGTGCGCCGCTCTTGATGGCGGTTGTGCGAGCAGGAGGGCCGTGCCGTCACTCGAGGCGTGGTGCCGGGCCTCGGTGGCTTCCGTCTCGGGGAGCGGGGCGAGTGGCGCGCGTAGCGCCTTTGAGCTGGTGCGTCGTGGCTTGCCGAAGGGGCGCGAGGCAGGCCTGATCGGCGTCGGCCGGGAGCCGGTCGCCGAGTGTGCGTACTTCCTCGGCTCTGTCGAATGCCGCCTCGGCCGGCCCGCCTTCGGGCTGTCTTCATAGCCGGGCGCGGGAGGAATAAGCACTGCGAAGAGTATTCGGTTCGCTACGGTGCGAAATCGCCGATGCGGTCTCCGGATGGGAGCAACTGTTGTCCGCAGTACGGTAAAGGGGGTTTATCCAGGTATATAGCCGCAGGCAAGCTGTCGATGCAACCAGTTGGTGTTGTCATGCGGAGTCCGGCCCCTCGTGTGACGAAGATGGCAGCGGAGATGAGAAGGCCCTGTCGGAAGGCCCGGATGGGCGCGCTCGGCCGTGGTTCCGGGGCGGTGGCCGCCCGTCTTGCCTTCGGGCTGGCGTACGTCGGTACGCTATGCTCCGATAACCGTCTCATCTGACGCCGGCAGGCTCCGTAGCCGTCGCGCATGCCTCGCAGAAGGCACGACGGTTCACGAACGGAAGGATGACGATGGCGCGTTGCTCAATAGCGGCGATTTCCTGGGAGCGTGTGCACCTCACGCTCGATGTGACGGTCTCGGACTTCACTGGAGATCCTAGTGCTCTCCGGTTCCTGATTGTTGACAACGAGCGCGAATTCCCGGTGAACGCTCGGCAGATCGACGCCGAACAGCACCGCCTGGAGATCAACGTCACCAACTTCGAGAACCGACGTCAGGTGCCCAACGGCACATGGCGGATCGTCCCGGTGATCGGTGATGAGCGTCTGCCTGCCGCTGGCTTCGACCTCACGGCCACGGACGAGCTCGACGTCTGCTCCCGTACCTTCCTCTACGACCGCAACCGCTCCGTGTACGTCATCGCGTTCGGGATTTCGGATGACTTGGACAGTCCCGACTTCCTTATGCGTACGTACCAGTTGTTCCGCAGCGCGGGGCCGGGCAAGAAGCCGGCGAAGAAGAAGCCGCTCGGTAAGCGAATAGGGCTGAAGGTATTTCCGCGGGCCCGGCGTCGCAAGATCGCTCAGCGCTTCTACTGGACCGCGCGCCGCCTGAATCCGCCGCGTGGCAACCGGATCCTGTTCGCCTCCGAAATGCGCACCGGCCTCGGCGGCAACCTGGCTCGCGTCCACGACCGGATGATCGAGCGGGACCTCGACAAGAAGTATGAGTTCAGCCACTCGTTCCGAATACCGGCGACGGCGAACAAGTGGAGCACGCTCCGCCTCATCTATCGCCTGGCGACGTCGGACACCGTGCTGATGGATGACTACTTCGGTCTTCTCGGAAATCTGAGCATTTCGCCGGATACGAAGATCATCCAGCTCTGGCACGCGGGAAGTGGCTTCAAGGCCGTCGGCTACAGCCGGTTCGGCAAGTACGGCTCGCCGAAGCTCTCCAACGCCCACCGCAAGTACACCTACGTCATCACCGGGTCCAAGCACCTGGTGCCGGTGTACGCCGAGGCGTTCGGCATCGAGGAGTCGGCGGTCGTGCCGACCGGCCTGCCGCGCATCGACACGTTCCTCAACGAGGAGCACTCCCAGAAGGTCAAGGACGACTTCTTCGCCTCGTACCCGCAGCTCCGGGGCAAGAAGATCGTGCTGTTCGCGCCGACCTTCCGCGGGAAGAGCATCGGGGACGCGCACTACGACTACGACCGCATCGACTGGGAGAAGCTCTACGAGGTCTGCGGCGACAAGTACGTCGTGCTCTTCCGGATGCACCACTTCATCACGGAGGCCCCGCCGATCCCCGACGAGTACACGGACCGGCTGGTGAACTTCGCGTCGTTCCCCGACACCAACGACCTGCTGCACGTGACCGACGTGCTCGTCACGGACTACTCGTCGGTCATCTACGAGTACACGCTGCTCGACAAGCCGATCCTGTTCTTCGCGTACGACAAGGACACGTATTCGGTGATCCGCGGATTCCACCGGGACTACGACTCCGTCGCCCCCGGCACGATCTGCGTGACGTTCGACGATTTGCTCAAGGCCCTGCAGGACGAGGACTTCGACCTTTCGAAGGTCGAGGAGTTCCGGCGGGAGAACTTCGACTACGTCGACACCAACTCGGCGGACCGCGTGATCGACTGGCTGGTTGTCGGAGATCACGGTGGCAGGGAGACGGGCGGCCAGCACCGCTGGCTCGACCCCGTACCGGACGACACGACGGTGGCTGACCAGCCGCTCAGCGACCAGTCGGAGGAATAGACACAATGAACGTTGCTTTGCTTTTTGCCGGCGGTATCGGTTCGAGGATGAACTCCCGTGCCCTCCCGAAGCAGTTTCTGGAGGTCAACGGCAAGCCGATCATCATCCACACCCTCGAGCACTTCGAGTCGCACCCCGAGATAGACAGCATCGCCATCGCGATACTCGCCGAGTACCGCGAGTACATGGAGAAGCTGCTGAAGCGGTACGAGATCCAGAAGGTCAAGTGGATCATCGACGGCGGTGCGACCGGTCAGGAGTCGCGGCACAAGGCTCTCTCGACGGTCGCCGCGGAGTGCCCCGACGACACCGTCGTGCTGATCCACGACGGCGTGCGGCCGCTGATCGACGCGAAGCTGATCAGCGCCAACATCGAGACGGTCCGGGAGCACGGCTCGGCCATCACCTGCACCAAGTTCAACGAGACCGTGGTGTCGAGTGAGCACGAGCACATCGACGACGTGATCCCGCGCGACCACATCTACGCCGCGCAGGCCCCGCAGAGCTTCCGGCTCGGCGAGATCCTCTCGCTGTACGACCAGGCGGTCGCGGAGGACGAGCACGACACCATCGACTCGTGCTCCCTCATGCACAAGTACGGTCGCAAGATCTACCGCGTGGTCGGCCCCCGCTCGAACATCAAGATCACGACGGCCGAGGACTTCTACCTCTGCCGGACGTTCTTCGAGATCCTTGAGAACCAGCAGATCGTAGGTACGTGATTCCATTGGCCACCGTCTCCAGCCCGGTCGTGGCGCACGACCTCGACGAGATCCTTGACCGCGACCTGCCGTGGAGCGAGCTTTCCGGCCGCACCGTGCTGGTCACCGGCGCGAGCGGCATGCTGCCGTCGTACGTCGTCTACACCCTCCTCGCACTGAACGACCGGCACGGCGCGGGCATCACCGTGCACGGCCTGGTGCGGAACGAGGAGAAGGCCAGGCGGCTGCTCGCGGACGTGCTCGACCGCCCGGACTTCCACCTCGTGGTCCAGGACGTGTCGGCTCCGCTGGAGCTGCCCGGTCCCGTCGACTACGTGATCCACGGGGCGAGTGCCGCGCGGCCCGCCCTGCACGGCAGCCAGCCGGTCATGACGATCAAGGCGAACCTGCTGGGCACGTTCAACCTGCTCGACCTCTGTGTGGAGAAGGCCAGCCGCGGATTCCTGCTGATGTCGTCGGCGGAGGTCTACGGTGCCCAGGCCCCGGAGACCGAGCTCATCGACGAGCAGAGCTACGGCGGGTTCGACATCCTCAACCCGCGGGCCTGCTACGCCGAGGGGAAGCGCGCGGCGGAGACGATCTGCGCGACCTACCAGGCGCAGTACGGCATCGACAGCCACGTCGTCAGGTTCGGTCACGTCTACGGGCCCGGCATGGCGCTCGACGACGGGCGCGTGCAGGCCGACTTCGCGGCGAACGTGGTGGCCGGCAAGGACATCGTGCTCAACAGCGACGGTTCCGGCGTGCGGACCTACACCTATGTGGCCGACGCCATCGCGGGGCTCTTCTACACGCTGCTCCGCGGTGACCAGGTGGCCTACAACGTCGCGGACCCGGCCGGTCTGGTCTCGATCCGGCGGCTGGCGGAGCTCTTCACCGAGGTGCGCCCGGAGCGTGGACAGCAGCTCCGGTTCACCAACGAGTCCGACGCGCGCTCGTACAGCCTGACCAAGAAGCAGGGCCTGGACAGCACGCGGCTCTCAGCACTCGGCTGGAACCCGGTGGTTGATCTGCCGACCGGGCTGAACCGCATGGTGACTCATCTGGAGTCGAGCGCCCCGGGCCTCCAGTAAATCCCGCGTCGGTACGCCACCGACACGGATCGGCGGAAAGCGCCAGGACACAAAATGCCTCGGGCCCGGACGGAAGTCCGGGCCCGAGGCATTGTGGCGCAATGTCACTGAACTGCCGAAAGCGGGCACTTCAGGAAGATCGAATTTTCCTGGCCAGTCGCCGCAACGGAGCCGGAAGGAAACGGGTCAGCCGACGCTGCTTCGCCTTGGGCAGCGGCCGTACCACCATTTTCTCCGAGACACTGTCGTCGTCGGTGAGGTTCCAGTACTGCGTGGACTTCTCGCCCTTGCGCGGATACAGCTCGTTCGGGCGGCGAGGAACGACCTCGGGACGCTCCCAGGCGATGTTCCGCCGCACCACTCGCGCCGGTGATCCCACCGCGGTGCAGTTGTTGGGAATGGACTTCGTGACGACGCTGCGGAAGCCGATCACCGAGCCGTTGCCGATGGTGACGCCGCCCATCACGACCGCATGCTTCGCGATCCAGACGTGCTCGCCCACGACGATCGACTGGGACGGGTTCACGCGCTTCTCGGTACGCACGTCGAAGATCGGGTGGGTGTCGTCGCCGCGCACCTCGATGTTCTTGGCGAACATCACGTCGGCGCCGATCGACACCGACACACCTTCGACGGCGGAGATGAAGGTGCGGCCCGCGCAGCCCACGTTCTCGCCGATCCGGATCCGGGACTCGTGCCCGCAGCGCAGTTCGAAGCGGAGACCTGCGCGCTTCTTCGTGGTCTGCTCGATGTCTATCTGACCGTTGTCTCCCGAGAAGGTGACGAGTAGGTCCTGGATATCCGCTTTGGGGCTGATGACGAGTTTGTTGTTCGACCCCTTGAATCGGATATCGATCTTCTCTGCACGGATCTCTCCGTCATAGACGATCTCGTTTCCCTGATCGTCCTTGTAACGCTCGAGTTTGCGCACTTGCAGCATTGTGATCTGAGGGATGCCCTCGACCGGTTCAGGGTCGGACCTGCCCCTCGTACCTCCATTCCGGCTTGGGATCTCGGGTTAAGTTATCAGATGACCCTGTTACTGAATCCTGGCGTGATCGGACCAAACGCGGCCGCGACATCGGTCGTGACAGCATCTGTCGGATCGCGAGCTTCTGTGCCGAGCGGTTTACATTTTGCGTACTTCAGGGCATATCTAGTCAAATACCGTCGGCCGTGGGGGATGCCTCTCGGGGGCCGGGGCCAGGGCCGTCGGTATCGGGCTTGCAGGTCGACGACGGCCTTCACATCGTCGCTGCGCTTGTGCCGGGCGTCGGCGAAGCCGCTCACCGGCACCCGGCGGGTGATGAGGCGGTCCAGCCGGCCCGGGTCGGCCGCGGCGAGGGCGGCGGCGGCCTGTTCGTAGTGGCGGCGGCCGGCGTTGACCGATCCGAAGACGACGGTGTTCTCCAGCACCATGTCCCGGGCGGTCGCGTCCAGGTCCACCGTGACCTTCCGGCTGCCGGATGAGATACCGGTCAGGCAGATGACGGCGCCGGCGCCGACGACCTCCGTCAGCCCGTGGACCAGCGAGCCGGCACCGGTGCATTCGATGACGATGTCGGGTTCCAGGCCGATGTCCCGGACGTGGCCGGTGTGGAATGTTCCACCGAGGCCGGCGACGAGCTCCGGCTTGGGTCCGCTGTCGTTCAGGTCGGGTACGCGGACCTTCAGGCCGCGTTGGACGCCCAGCACGGCGGCGAACAGGCCGATCGGCCCGGCGCCGGTGACGAGCGCGACCTTCGGCTTCCAGGAGGAACGGGCCAGGGTGCGTTCGGTCTGCTCCCATGCCTTGGCGACCACGGAGACGGGTTCGAGCAGGACGCCCCGGTCACCGAGACGTTCCTGGCCGGGCGGGGCCGCACCGTAACCCTGTGTCGACGATGTCGATGTCGGTGCCGCAGATGCCGAGGAGCAGCCCTTCGACGAGCAACAAACCCTGCTCCGGGCCGGGTTCGGGGACATCGAGGACCTCCACCTGGCCGGGCCTGCCGGGTACGACGGTGATGGACTTCATGTCCACGCCCTCCTGGCGCTCGCAGCGTCCTGTGAGTGTTGAGTGTTCAGCGGCCGGACAGGGGCAGCCGCATGGGGTAGCCCATTGGAATGACCGCCGGGAGGGGTGTGGCGCCGACCCCGCGGAGGGGGCTGCCGGCCCGGTGCGGCGCGGGCGGTCCACTCCCGCGTGACGCGAGGGAGAGCCCCGTCGCCCGGGGAGGAACGGCCCCGGTCCGATCGGATCGCCAGTCGGGCGGTGCGCCCGGGCTGTGATTCTCTTCGACGAGGAATGGCTCGCAGGTCCGGACGCCGACACATGACAGGGATGCGAAATGGTTCAGGCGTATTCCAGGGAACCGGGGACAGGCGGGCCACTGTCGGACATTCGCCCGGAGGGCGTACGGAAGATTCGCCTGTGGGCGTTCTGCATCGCGCTCGGCGGGTTCCTTTTCGGATACGACACCGGTGTCGTATCCGGGGCGCTGCTCTACATCAAGAGCGACTTCGATCTCAGTTCCTTCGAACAGAGCAGTGTCGTCAGCGTGTTGCTCATCGGCGCCATGATCGGGGCCGTGAGCGCCGGGCGGATGGCGGACCGGCTGGGCCGCAGGAAGACGCTGGCGGCCGAGGGGCTGGTCTTCATCGGCGGGACGGCGATTCTGGTGTTCGCCCCCGGCTACGGTGCGCTCCTGATCGGCCGTGTCGTCCTCGGTGTGGCGGTCGGCGCGGCCTCGGCGACCGTACCGGTCTATCTCTCGGAGGTGTCCCCGACGGAGTTGCGCGGGCGGTTCCTCACACTCAACCAGCTCATGATCACGACCGGCATCCTGATCGCGTACCTCGTCAACCTCGCCTTCTCCGACGGCGGTCAGTGGCGAGCGATGTTCGCCGTGGGTGCGGTCCCGGCTCTGCTGATGGTCGCGGGAACGGTGTGGCTGCTGCCCGAATCGCCGCAGTGGCTGGTCCTCAAGGGCCAGGTGGACAAGGCCCGCGCGGTCGTCGAGTCGGTCAGCGGCGAAGCACGGGCGACGCGCGTCGTCGAGCAGGCCGTGCGGCGGCGCGAGGACGAGAAGCGGGGTGCCGGGCAGAAGGAGAACTGGCGGGTCCTGCTGGCGCCCCGAGTGCGGCCGGCGCTGATCGTGGGCCTCACCCTGGCGGCCGCGCAGCAGTTCGGCGGAATCAACACGATCATCTACTACGCGCCGACGCTCATTCAGAAGACCGGCCTTTCGGCATCGAATTCAATCTTCTATTCGGTGGCGATCGGGGCCATCAACCTGATCATGACGGTGGTGGCCATCAGGCTGGTCGACCGAATGGGCCGCCGCCCCCTGCTGCTCATTTCCCTGACGGGGATGCTGGCCATGCTCGTTCTGCTGGGATTCTCGTACGTGGTGGACCTGGGCTCCGTGCTGTCGCTGCTGTTCATGGTGATCTATATCGCCTCCTTCGCGGTGGGCCTCGGCCCGGTGTTCTGGGTGCTCATCGGTGAACTCTTCCAGCCCTCGGCCCGCGCTGCCGGTTCGGCCGCCTCCACGGCGGTGAACTGGGCGTCGAACTTCGTGGTCAGCCTCGCGTTCCTGCCGCTCGCCGATGTGATCGGCCAGGGCGAGACGTTCTGGATCTTCGCCGCGGTCGTCGCGTTCACCCTGTGGTTCGTCGGCCGCTATGTGCCGGAGACCCGGGACCGTGAATTCGACGAGGTGGACACCGCTCTGCAGGCCCGCTTCGGGCGGAGTCCGCAGGCCGGTCCGGCTCCGGGCTGACGCCGGCCGGCCGGCGCTCAGCCGCCCCGCGGCGGCTCCACCCGCTCCAGCCACGCTGTCAGCAGTGGTTCCAGTGCCGCCGCCTCGTCGCCGGTCAGGGTGTCGAGCAGGCGGCGTTCGTTGCGCATGTGCTCGGTGAAGGCCCGGTCGATCAGATCGAGGCCGGCGGGGGTGAGGGCGACCACGCGGGCGCGGCCGTCGCCTGCTGCCCGGCGGCGGGTGACCAGGCCGGAGCGTTCCAGGCGGTCGATGCGCTTCGTCATCGCGCCGGTGGTGACCATGGTGTGCGTGGCCAGTTCGCCCGGGGCCCGTTCGAACGGCTCCCCGGCCCGGCGCAGCGCGGCCAGGACGTCGAACTCGCCCTCGCTCAGACCGAATCGGCGGTACACCACGCAGAGCTCCTCCGTGAGCAGCCCGGCCAGCCGGTGCAGGCGGCCGATCACGCCCTGGGGGCGCACATCGAGATCCGGGCGCTCGCGGGCCCACTCGGCCTGGATGCGGGCCACGTGGTCCAGGGGCTGTGGGGCGGCGGAACCCGGCACGGCTTCGTTCGGCGCTTCGCTCATTTCCTCATTGTAGCTTCCGAGGAAGGTATCTCCGGGTATATTAACTTCCATGGAAGCTACTTTGCGATGGGTGCTGATCACGGCGATCGCCCCGGTGGCCTGGGGCACGAACTACTACGTCACCCACGCCTACCTGCCCGCCGAGACCCCGCTGTACGGCGCCGCCATCAGGGCCCTGCCCGCCGGGCTGCTCCTGCTGGCCGTCCGTCGCGAACGGCCCCGCGGCTCCTGGTGGTGGAAGGCCGTGATCCTCGGCGTCCTGAACATGGGCGGCTTCTTCGCCCTCGTGTACGTCGCCGCGCAACTGCTCCCGACCAGCACCGCCTCGACGATCATGGCCGCCTCGCCGGTGACCATGATGCTGATCGCCTGGGCGCTCGTCGCCGAGCGGCCGGGGCTGCTGCCCCTGCTGGGGGCCGCCGCCGGCATCGGCGGGGTATGCCTCATGCTCCTGACCGGAACCGTCTCGGCCGACATCCGAGGGGTACTGGCCTCGGTCGCAGCCCTGCTGATGTCGTCCCTCGGCTACGTCCTCACCAAGCGCTGGGGCGCCGGGACCGATGTCCTGGCCTCGACCTCCTGGCAGCTGATCGCCGGTGGCCTTCTGCTGCTGCCCCTCGCCGCAGCCGTGGAAGGCGCGCCGCCCGCACTCGACGGAGCGGCCGTCCTCGGTTTCGGATACGTCACCGTGGTGGCGACCGCTCTCGCCTTCGCCGCCTGGTTCGCGGGCCTGCGCCATCTGCCGGCCGCGACCGTCGGCCTGGTCGGGCTGCTCAACCCGGTGACCGGAGTACTCCTCGGCACCGTGGTCGCCGGGGAGTCGCTCACTCTCCGGCAGATCTGCGGGCTCGTCCTCGTGCTGGGCGGGATTCTGCTCGGCCGGCCGGTGGCGCGCCGACGGCCGGCCGAGGTCTGCCACACGCGCCCTAAGGCTGCGTGACCTGCAGTTCCCGTACGCCCGTCGGCTCGGCCGCATCCGCCGAACGGACCGTCACCCGCACCTCGCGGGCCACCGCGCCCGCCCGGTAGGGCTGCCAGGTCCTGCCGTCGGCCGAGGTCTCCAGGAGGTGCGACTCGGGGGTCACGTCCGTCCACGCGGGCTCGATCGACGTCACCGGGGCCGCCCGACCCAGGTCCACCGTCAGTGAGCCCGTCTCCCCGTCCGGGGACCAGGCGGTCGCCGTACTGCCGTCGACCGCCGCGGCCGCGTACAGGCCGGGGGTCTCGGACGTGGCCGTCGCCGGGCGGCAGCGGGCCGCGTCGGTGGTCGGGGTCAGGTCCGGGCGGCGGGTGGGGAGAGTGAGGGTGGTGGACAGGGAGCGCGGACCCGACGGGGTGTGGAGGGTGAAGGGGGCGCCCGAGGTGAGGCGGACCTCCGTCGTGCGGGGGCCGATCGACACGTCGTACGTACGCCCCTGGTAGCGCAGCCCCGTCAGCTTCACGCCGTCGCTCAGCTGTGGCGGCAGCAGCGGGTCCAGGCGCACCCCGTCCTCCCTCAGGCGCAGGCCCGTCAGCCCGTGCGTGAACACCTGGAGGAAACCGCCCTTGCCGGTGAGGAAGTCCTCGGCCGGGAATCCGGACAGCGGATCCTGCGCGCCCGCCTTCGCGCCGCGCGCCTCACTGAAGAGGGCGTACGGGCCCCGCATGAAGGGGCGCACGGCACGCTGGAGATACGTGTACGTCGCACAGCCCGGCTCCCCGATCGCGGCCGCGTCGATCGCGTGGACCGAGTCCGTCATCGCCGGGCCGTCCGGATCGGTGTGCGCCGCGTAGTAGTCGAGTGTGGCGGCCGCCGCGCCCGCCTCCATCGGCCACTCCAGGGGATAGATCAGCAGCACGGTGTCGGCCTGTTTGATCGTCGAGCCGTCGTAGCCCGCGTACTGGAGGAAGAGCTTGCGGTCCGGGTCGTACGGGATGCGCAGACCGTCCGCGACCTTCGTCCACTCGGCAGGAGCGGGGTGCCCGAGGAGCCGCGCCGCGCGGGTGGCGTTGCGCAGGGCGGTGGCCGCGACGGCGTTCGTGAACACCCCGTCCGTGACCCCGTTGCTGTACTCGTCCGGGCCCGCCACCTCCTTCACCGAGTAGCTGCCGTCGTCGTTCGCGGTGGCGCGCGAGGCCCAGAAGTCGGCGATGCCCTGGAGCATCTGCCAGCCGTGGCCGGCCAGCCAGTCGCGGTCGCCGGTGGCCAGGTAGTACTGCCAGACAGCCAGCGAGACATCGCCCTGGAGGTGGTTCTGGGTCACACAGTGCGGCGGGTTCCAGCTCTGGCACTCGGACCAGAGATTGCCCCTGCTCGCGCTCGTCCACGGGTAGAACAGCCCCTTGAACCCGAGCTTCTCGGCATTCGTACGGGCCTCGTCGCGTGTCCGGTAGCGGTACTCGACCACCGAACGGGCCAGTTCGGGCCGGGTGGCGAGCAGCCCCGGGTACATCCAGGTCTCCGCGTCCCAGAAGACCATGCCCGCGTAGTTATCGCTGGTCAGCCCGGCCGGGGCGATGCTGTCGCGGGAGCCGGCGCGGGTGGAGGCGAGGAGCCCGTACTGGGCGGAGCGCAGCCACTTCTGCAGTTCGGGGCTGCCCGGCACGGACACGTCGGCGGACCAGTCGCGGCGCCAGACGGCGGCGTTCTCGGCGAGGACGGCGGACCAGCCGCGCCGTGCAGCGCCCCGGGACGCCTCGCGGGCGGTGGTGCGCGGGGCGCGTGAGGTGAGTGCGGTGTCCACCCCGACGTACTTCTCGAACGTGTACGTGCGCCCGGCGCTCACCCGGGCCGTGTGTCCGTTCACGCCCGCCGGGCGCATGGTCTGGACGATCGCGCCCGCCGTCCCCGTGCCCCGGGTGCGGAACGTCCCGTCGTCCTCCAGCGCGATCCGGCGTGCGCCGCGCGGGTCGAGGCGGCCGGTCACTGTCGCGGTGCCGGTCCAGCGCGGGGTCATCCGCAGCCGTACGGCACCGGTGTGCACCTCGGACCGGTCGGCCAGCACCTCGTACGTCAGGTCGGTCGCGCGGCCGTCGGCCGTGGTCCAGCGCAACGACGTCACCACCAACCCGCAGCGCAGGAACACCGTCTGGCGGTACCGGGAGATCCGGCCGGCAGGTGTGGCCGAGCCGTACGTCTCCTCGCCCACGCGCACATCGAGGTTCGTCCAGCTCGGCAGCGCGGCGGCCACCTCGCGGCCGGCCGCCAGGTCCTCCTCGCGGCCGAAGAGCCCGGAGACGAACGCCCCGTCGTAGCGCGGCGTGAACAGCGGCCAGCCGGTCTTCTCGTCCCGTTCGGCGTATCCGGCACCGGCCGCCGGTACGCGGTGTCCCAGGTAGCCGTTGCCGACGTAGGGGTCGTAGCCCGCGGCCTCCCCGAACGTGGTGGACGTCGGGGCCCAGGCGGGGTCCGTGTCCCGGCCGCAGGCCACGGCTGCCGGGGCGGGCGGTCGCTGATCAGCGGCGTACGCGACGGGCGACAGGGGCGACGGTGCGATCAGGGCGCACGCGACGAGGGACGTGAGAAGAGAGGTACGCGAGAGGCTCACGGTACGAACGTAGGCAAGGGGGCGTGGTGCGGTGGTGCGCGGCGCGCGGGGTGAACGGCTGACGCGGGGCGTGCGCGCGGGCCCGCGCGCGGACGCTTCAGGCGGCGAGCCCCGTCTTGAGGCCCGCGCCGCACAGCGGCACGACGACGCTGCGGTCCGTCCAGCCGCCCACCGCCGCCCAGCAGGCCACGCCCGTCGTCTCCACGTAGAAGCCGCGGGCGGCCAGATCCCGCTGCGCGGTGCGGATCCGATCCTCGGTCACCGTCAGGAAGGTGCCGCCCGACTCCCGTACCGCGGCCAGGATCGCCCGGGCACGCGGCGGGCGCGGAATGGCGATGCCCTCGGCGAGCGTGGGGGAGGCGGTGGTACCGGCCGGGGCGTCGAGGAGGTCGTCCGCCCCCGCGTGGAAGGCCGCGGCCAGCGGCGACACGGCCTCGGCCTGGACGGCGATCAGCGCGGGGCGGGTGTCGATCAGGCCCTGGGCGAGGAGTTCCGCGGTGGCCAGGGCCGCGCCGAGCAGCAGCGTGCCGTTGCCGACGGGTACGGCGATGGCGTCGGGGAGCCGGCCGCCGAGGTCCTCCCAGAGTTCGTACACGTACGTCTTCGTGCCGTGCAGGAAGTACGGGTTGAAGACATGCGATGCGTAGAAGGTGCCGGGCGCGTCGGCAGCGGTGCGGGCCGCCCGCGCGGTCGCCTCGCGGTCCCCGGGGACGATCTCCAGCCGGGCGCCGTGGGCCCGGATCTGCTCGGTCTTCTTCGCGGATGTGCCCTCGGGGACGTACACCGTGCAGGGCAGCGCGGCGCGGGCGCAGTACGCGGCGACGGCCGTGCCCGCGTTGCCGCTGCTGTCCGCGACGACGCGCTCGGGGGAGAGGCGGCGGGCCAGTTCGGCGAGCATCACCGCGCCGCGGTCCTTGAACGAGAGTGTGGGCATCAGGAAGTCGAGTTTGGCCGAGACCGTGCCGGTGAGCGGGACGAGCGGGGTGCGGCCCTCGCCGAGGGTGGTCTCGGGGGAGGAGAGGGGCAGGACCTCCTCGTAGCGCCACAGGGAGTTGACCCGGCCGGGCAGATCGCCGGGACGCAGAGGGCCCGCGCTCTCGAAGTCGAGGTCCCACGGGCCGCGGCAGACCGGGCAGCACCAGGTGAGCGAGGTGACATCGGCACGGGTGCCGTCCTGCGGGCAGAGGTACGTGGTGGCCATGGCGGCCAGCATGCCAGCCGCGGCGGCGGAACGGAGTCCGGGGCGGCCGCGCTGTCGCAGCCACCCCGGACAGGGGGTACCTAACGTCGGGAGAGTCCGCGGTCGACGGCGGTCATCAGCTCGCCGTCCTCCGTGTCCCCGTCCAGTGACCAGAACATCGCCCCGCCGAGCCGGTGGTCGCGGATGTACGCGGTCTTGGTGCGCAGCACCTGCGGGTCGTCGTACGTCCACAGCGTGGTGCCGTCGAACAGCCAGGCGCTGCCGTCACGGACGTTGCGGTGGACCTTGTACGTACCGGAGTCGGCCAGCTTCTTGAGGGCCTTGTAGTCCTCGTAGCCGGCCGCCCAGGTGGCGGGCGCGGGGGCCGTGGCGGGTTGGCCGAGGCCGTTGCCGCCGCCGGTCACGCCGGTCCAGCCCTGACCGTAGAACGGCATCCCCATCACCAGCTTGCGGGCAGGGGCACCGCGCTTCAGCCAGTCGCGCACGGTCTGGTCGACGCTGAAGTCGCCCTTCGCGTACAGCGCGGACTGCTGCGCTGTGGTCTTCTCGCCCGAGACGTGGAAGTCGTAGCCCTGGAGGTTGACGAAGTCGAAGTCCCGCATGATGCGCGGGACGTCGAAGCCGGCGTCGATCTTCTCGGGAGACGTGGGCACGAACGCGGAGAGGTCGTAGTGCTTGGGCTTCGATCCGTGGTGGCCGCCCTTGCGCGACGCGGCGCTGCTCTTCGCGTACGCGTCGAGCTGGGTGCGGAACTCGTGGACCAGCGCCGTGAAGTTCCGCTTGTCCTCGGGGCGGTACACCGTGTCGGAGTCACCGGCGGATCCCGGCCATTCCCAGTCGATGTCCACCCCGTCGAAGAGGCCAGCCGCCGCGCCCTCGCCGCCGCGCGTCCCGTCCACCGGCAGATTGCCCTTGATGTACAGGTCGATGCAGGAGGAGACGAAGGCCTTGCGGGAGGCGGCGGTGCGGGCCGCGTCCGAGAAGTGGGTGGACCAGCTCCAGCCGCCGAGCGAGATCATCACCTTGAGGCCGGGGTGCTCGGCCTTGAGCTCGCGCAGCTGGTTGAAGTTGCCCGCGAGGGCCTGGTCGTCGGTGTCGGCGACGCCGTCCACCGAGCCGGCGGCGTCCAGCGGGCGGACGTAGTCGGCCCAGGCGTCGGCCTCGCCGGGCACGTTGCCGGTGAAGCACTTGCCGTCGGCGCTGACGTTGCCGAACGAGTAGTTGATGTGGGTGAGCTTGGCCGCCGTGCCGCTGGTCTCCAGGTCCTTGACCTGGAAGTCGCGCCCGTAGACGCCCCATTGGGTGAAGTAGCCGACGCGCTTGTAGGCGGGTGCCGAGCTGTGGCTGCCTTCTCCGCGGTCCGCGCCGGGCTTTTCGCCGTGGCCCGCGGTGGCGTTGGCGGCGGGGGCGAGGGTGGCCGCCAGCGAGAAGGCGCAGGCGGCAATGGCCAGTCCGGACAGGGTTCTTCGACGCATGAGGCCCGTTCCTGTGCGTGTGCGGAGGCACGTACTGAGAGACAAGTGCTGAGAGACGCGTGACCGTGCCGTGTGGAGAGGAAGGTATTGGTCTGGACCAAATGAGGTCAAGGGGTGGGGGGAACCGGAAAGGGCGAGATGCCGTGGCGGCCGGCGGTGGGCTATGCGCTCACCCGCCGCGAATCATCACTTCGAGTGAAACTCTGGCCTGTGCTTGCGGTCTGGAACCGACGGTTGCGACGCTGTTGCAGTCTGTCAACCTCTTGGGGAGTGGCCTGTGACTTTCGGTGAGCAGCCCGCCTATCTGCGCGTTGCGAGCGATCTGAGAGAGAAGATCGCCAACGGTTCGCTGCCGCCGCATACGCGCCTGCCCTCGCAGGCGCGTATCCGCGAGGAGTACGGAGTCTCGGACACCGTCGCGCTGGAGGCGCGCAAGGTGCTGATGGCCGAGGGGCTGGTCGAGGGCCGCTCCGGCTCCGGCACGTATGTGCGTGAGCGCCCGGTGCCGCGCCGGATCGCCCGTTCCGGCTTCCGGTCGGAGACCGGGGCCAGTCCGTTCCGGCAGGAGCAGACGGCGGAGGGTGCGCGGGGGACCTGGGAGTCCCGGAGCGAACAGGAGGGGGCGAGCCCGGAGATCGCCGAACGGCTCGGCATCGAGCCGGGCGACCGCGTGATGCGTACGCGTTACGTGTTCCGGGACGGCGGGGAGCCGATGATGCTCTCCACCTCCTGGGAGACCCTCGCGGTCACGGGGCGCACGCCGGTGATGCTGCCGGAAGAGGGCCCGTTGGGCGGTTGCGGGGTGGTCGAGCGGATGGCCGCGATCGATGTCGTCGTGGACAACGTGGCCGAGCAGGTCGGCGCGCGCCCGGGGCTGGCGGAGGAGCTCCTGGCGCTCGGCGGGGTGCCGGGCCATGTGGTGATGGTGATCGAGCGGACGTACTACGCGTCGGGCCGCCCGGTCGAGACCGCCGACGTCGTGGTGCCGGCCGACCGGTACCGGGTCGCGTACCACCTCCCGGTCCGGTGACCGGGCGGAGCGGTTTCGGCCCGGTGGCGGCGGCCGGGCGGGCTGGTTCCTGTCGGGCGACAGGGGCCGGGCGAGACGGTTCCTGTCGGGTGACCGATACCCGGACGCGCACGTCCGCGGCGTGTGACGACAAGTTAACGGCAGCCCCTGTCCCGTAACAGCCGGGCAATCGCCGACCGTGACGGCTTGTCATGTCCTGCTCCTAACTTCCCGTTCGGACCCGCACACCGGACTGACGAACGGGAAGTCACCGATGACGGACACAGCCGTACCGAAGACGGAGCCCGCCTCCGGGGGAGACCTCGCGGGCGGGCCCGCCGCCCCGCCGCCCGGGCGCAGTTACGCCAGGCTCGCCGCCGACGAGAGCCGCGAGGACTACTCGCTCCGCTACGCGCCGCACTCCTTCCGGCGCTGGTCGCCCGGCACGGTCGCGGGCACCGCGCTCGGCGGGATCGCCTACCTCGCCGACTTCGCGATCGGCGCCTCGATCGTGTTCACCTACGGCTTCACCAGCGGATTCGCCTCGATCCTGGCGGCCGCCACGATCATCTTCCTCACCGGCATCCCCATCGCCCGGGCCTGCGCGAAGTACGGCCTCGACATGGACCTGGTCACCCGGGGCGCCGGCTTCGGCTACTTCGGCTCGACGCTGACCTCGCTGATCTACGCGTCGTTCACCTTCATCTTCTTCGCCCTCGAAGGCTCGATCATGGCGCAGGCCATGCACCAGGCCATCGGTCTGCCGGTCGAGGCGGGCTATCTGGTGACGACCCTGATCGTCATCCCGATCGTCTTCCGGGGCATGGGCGCCCTCGCCAAGGTGCAGGCCTGGACCCAGCCCGTCTGGATCGTCGGCATGGTGCTGCCCTTCGTCGTCCTCGCCTTCGAGGCGCCGGACGCCTGGGGTGCGTTCGGCTCCTTCGGCGGTACGGAAGGAGCGGGATCCGGCTTCTCCTGGACCGGCTTCGGACTCGGCACCGGCGTCGCCCTCTCCCTCATCGCCCAGATCGGTGAGCAGGCGGACTATCTGCGTTTCATGCCGGCGAAGACGGAGGCCAACAAGCGGCGCTGGAACCTCGCCGTCCTCGCCGCCGGGCCCGGCTGGGTCATCATCGGCGCGGCCAAGCAACTCGGCGGCGCGCTGCTCGCCTTCGTCGCCCTGGAGGCCGTCGGCAAGACGCACGCGCTGGAGCCGATCGCCCCGCAGATCGAGGCGCTGAAGCCCTGGCTCGGCTCGTTCGCGCTGCCCGCTGCCGCACTCTTCGTGATCGTGTCGCAGATCAAGATCAATGTGACCAACGCCTACAGCGGCTCGCTGTCGTGGTCGAACTTCTTCTCCCGGATCACTCACCGTCATCCCGGCCGGGTCTGGTACATCTTCCTCAATCTCGTCATCGCGCTGACGCTGATGGAGATGAACATGTTCGCGGCCCTCAACAAGCTGCTGGGCTTCTACTCGAACGTGGGCATCGCCTGGATCGCCGCGGTCGCCGCCGACCTCGTCATCAACAAGCGGATCGGCCTGAGCCCGCCGTACATCGAGTTCAAACGGGCCTATCTGTACGCGGTGAACCCGGCTGGATTCGGGGCGATGGTGATCGCGTCCACCGTCTCGATCCTCGCCTTCTTCGGTCTGTTCGGCGCGTACGCGGAGGCCTTCTCGACCTTCATCGCGGCCGGTCTCTCGCTGACGCTGTGTCCGCTCATCGCCTGGGCCACGAAGGGGAAGTACTACCTGGCCCGGCCCAATCCCGTGAACGGGCCCGGAGTCGAGGTCGCGGACATCACCGCCACCCACACCTGCGCGGTCTGCGCCACGGCCTACGAACTCCCCGACATCGCCGACTGCCCCGTGCAGTCCGGGCCGATCTGCTCGCTCTGCTGCTCACTCGACGCCGACTGCGGCGACGTCTGCCGCAAGGACCCCGCCGGTGGCCCGGTCCTCATGCCGATGCCGGAGCTGCGCGAGGGCGCGGGCAGGGCGTAGGCCGGACCGGAATGCCGTGAACCGCCCTGGGGGCGCATCCAGTTGGATGCGCCCCCAGGGCGTTGGTCCACTCCTGGCCGGATCAGTATCTCTTTGTGCAATTACGCATGCGTTGAGTAAAGGTCAGGCGTAGGCTCGGGCATATGCGTACTGCGGTTTCCTGGGGATCCTTAGAGACGTGCACGCCGTTCAGGGGAGGGGCGCAATGCTCGGGAGGGATGCGATGAGCGACAGCGGTGCCGTGCTCCCTTGGCTGGTGATACGGCAGGACGACAACGGCAACCGCTACCGCGTGGGCAGGTATGCCACGCAGGACGAGGCGCAGCGGACCGCCGACAAGCTCCAGACCGGCGGCCACAAGCAGCTCTACTGGGTGGAGCGCGCAGGGCAGACCGCTCGCCCGTAAGGGCTGCCTGCGGTCGCGCGCCCGTAGTGCGCCGTGCCGGGTCTCCGGTGCGTCGCACACGCCGGGCGGTACCGCCCGGCGTGGTCATGACGGGGCATTACGCTCCGCATCATGACTGATCGCGTGGTGGTGGCCGGAGCCGTCTACGACCGGGGGCGGCTGCTGGCCGCGCGCCGCAGCGCCCCGCCGGAGCTGGCCGGGCGATGGGAATTGCCCGGCGGCAAGGTGGAGCCGGGGGAGAGCGGCGAGCAGGCGCTCGTCCGTGAGCTCCGGGAGGAGCTGGGTATCGAGACGGAGCCGCTGGAGCGTATCCCCGGTGAGTGGCCGCTCAAGCCCGGCTACGTGCTCCACGTGTGGACGGCCCGGCTGGTCTCCGGTGTGCCCGCGCCGCTCCAGGACCACGACGAGCTGCGCTGGCTCGGACCGGGTGAGAGCGGCACGGTGGACTGGCTGGAACAGGATCTGCCCGCAGTGGCCGAAGCCGTACGCCGGCAGCCGGGCGGCGCACACCGCTGAGCAGAGCGCCCGGCCCTGGCCTGCGCGCCCCTTCGCTCCGCGTACAGCCGTTCGTGTGCGCGCCTCTGCGCCCGTACGCCCCACGTGTCGACACCGGCGGTATTTCGTCCTGAATTACGGGTATGTGGTGTTTAGTCCCCGTAAACAAGGCATTCCCGTTGCTGGTCTTGGGAAGTGATCGGCGTGATCGATACCGAAGGCGACAGTGCCGAGTGGAGCTTCCCCGCTGTTCCCGGCGCCGTGCGCACGGCACGGCACGCCGTCCACGAGGCGCTGCGCTGCTGGGAGCTCGACACGGCCGTCGGTGATGTGGCTGTTCTGCTGGTCAGCGAGCTGGTGACCAACTCGATGCGGTACACGGCAGGTCCCATCGGGGTGCGGCTGGTGCGCCCCCATCCCGATGGCGAAAGCATCGCGGCGCGCCCCGGCCTGCTCGTGGAAGTCTCCGATCCGCTTCCGGATCCGCCCACCGAACGTACGGCTGGACCCGACGACGAGGGCGGCAGGGGACTGCAGCTCGTGGCCTGTTCGGCCCGTCGTTGGGGGACCCGGCGCGGAAAGAGCGGCAAGACGGTGTGGTTCGAGCTGGCCCTGCCTGGTTAGGAGTGAGGTGGGATGAACGGCGATCACGGAGGACCGGTCAGAATCTGGCCGAAACGGACTGAGACCGTGCTGTGATCGTGAACGCCGTGTCGGTCGGGGCCGTAGTGCTGAATACTGCGGGCAGGACCGGTCCGGTGTGTGAGCTGGAGGGGACGGTCGCGTGAGCGAAATACCTGGGACAGCGGGCGATGTCGTGTGGCAGAGCAGTCCGCCTGGCTCGATCTACGACTTCATCAGGGTCGCCTCCTTCTCGATCGGCCCCGATGGCCTGATCGAGCAGTGGAGCCGCCGGGCCGCCGGTCTCTTCGGCGTTGCCGCTCACGAGGCCGTGGGCAGGGATCCGGTCGAGGCCTTCATGCCCGCCGAACTGCGGCGGGACGGCCGCCGCCGGATCGGCGAGGTGCTCGACGGCAAGGAGTGGACGGGCCTCGTCCCCTTCCGGATGCCGGGCGAGGACGCCGTGCACGGGCTCGCCGAGATCTATGTGATGCCGAGCGAGACGGCGTCGGGTGAACGGGCCGCGGTCTGCATCGTCGTGGACGTCCGCGCACTGCGCCTCATCGAGACGGACCTCGCGGCCTCGCAGGCGATTTTCGGTCAATCCCCGTTCGGTTTCGTACTGTTCGGCACCGATCTCACCGTGGTGCGGGCCAATCAGCGGTTCGCCACCGTCTTCGGCGGCCGGGCGGACGACCACCAGGGCCGCACGGTCGGCGACTACCTCACAGGCCTGGAGGCGGACCGGCTGACGGCCACGCTCGAACACGTCCTGGCCACCGGCGACTCCGTCACCGACCTCCAGCTCGTCGGCACCGCCCCCGGCGACACCGAGCGCCGCCACTGGTCGATGAACCTCTACCGGGTGCACAGCGGCTCGGGCCGCCCCGTCGGCATCGCCGGACTGGCCACCGATGTGACCAGGCGCCACATCGCGGCCCGTGAGGCGGCCAGCGCCCGGCGCAACCTCGCCCTGCTCAACGAGGCGAGCGCCCGCATCGGCAACTCCCTCGACCTGGAGACGACCGCCCGCGAACTCCTCGACGTGGCCGTACCCGGCTTCTGCGACCTCGCCGCCGTCGACCTCTACCAGGCCCTGCTCACCGGC
Organism: Streptomyces sp. NPDC087901; assembly: GCF_044742205.1. Lineage (NCBI taxonomy): Bacteria > Bacillati > Actinomycetota > Actinomycetes > Kitasatosporales > Streptomycetaceae > Streptomyces > Streptomyces sp. NPDC087901. Next base: position 91,649 of record NZ_JBIUUC010000003.1, on the reverse strand, counting down.
GAGGAGACGCCGCCGGGCAGCGGGGGTTCCTTGCGCCGGGAAGCTGTCGGCGGCTCCGCCGAACTGCGCCGGGTCGCCTTCGCCAGCGCCGTGTCGGACGCCCTGCCCGACACCGTCCCCGACGGCACCGTGCCCGGCGCCGCCGAATCCCGGCCGGGCACCGGTCCGCCCGCACTCGGCGCCGTGCACCACTACCCCTTCGGATCACCCTGCGCCATCGCCCTGCGCACCGGCCATGTGGAGGACGTGCCGGGCGACGACCGCGGCTTCGTCCAGTCCACGCTCGCCGTGCCGATGGTCGCCCACGACACCGTGGTCGGCCTCGTGCAGTTCTCCCGTACGAAGGGCAGCGAACCCTTCGGCGAGCGGGACCGCGCCCTGGCCACCGAACTCGCCGCACGCGCCGCCGTCTGTATCGACAACGCCCGCCTCTACCGCCGCGAGCACGAACGTGCGCTGATCCTCCAGCGCAGCCTCCTGCCCCCCGGCGACCCCGAGGCCGCGGGCCTCGACATCGCCTGCCGGTACCTGCCCGGCAACACGGCGACCGAGGTCGGCGGCGACTGGTTCGACGTGATCGAACTCCCCGGCCACCGCACCGCCCTCGTCGTAGGCGACGTGATGGGCCGCGGGCTGCGCGCCGCCGTGGCCATGGGCGAACTGCGCACCGCCGTAAGGACCCTGGCACTCCTCGACCTGGAACCCGCCGAGGTGCTCTCCGCACTCGACGAGGTCGCCCGGGGCCTCGGCACCCCCGGCGGCAGCACCGCGTCCGATGCGGGCGGCGGCGCCCAGTGGCCATCGCGGGCCGCCCACAAGTCGCGCGAGGCGGACCTCTCCGAGGTCTATCTGGCGACCTGCGTCTACGCCGTCTACGACCCGGTCACCCGCCGCTGCACCTTCGCCAACGCGGGCCACCTGCCTCCCGTCGTCGTCGAGCCGGGCGAGGCGGCGCTGCTCCTGGACGTCCCGCCCGGCATGCCGCTCGGTGTCGGCGGCGAACCCTTCGAGGAGGTCGAGGTGGAGCTCAAGGAGGGTGCCCTCCTCGCCCTCTACACCGACGGTCTCGTCGAGTCCCGCGACCACCCGCTGGACGAGGGGCTCGAAGCGCTGCGCGAAGCCCTCGCCGAACCGGCCCGGCCACTCGAGGACGTCTGCGACCACGTACTGAGCTCGCTCGACACCCGGCACGGTGAGGACGACATCGCCCTGCTGATGGCCCGCATCCAGGGACTGCCGGCCGACGCCGTCGGCGACTGGCGGCTGCCCCGCGAGCCGCGCTCGGTCGGCCGCGCCCGCGAGCTGGCCCGCGGACAGCTGCTCGCCTGGAACCTCGACGACCTGGTGGACACCACCGAACTGCTGGTCAGCGAACTCGTCACCAACGCCCTGCGGTACGGCGAGGGTGAGATCCGGCTCAGACTGCTGCGCGACCGCACCCTCGTGTGCGAGGTGTGGGACGCAGGCCTCGTCCAGCCGCGGCGCCGGCGCGCACGCGACACGGACGAGGGCGGCCGCGGACTCCAGCTGGTCGGGCTGCTGAGCGCGGCCTGGGGGTCGCGGCGGACACCGCGCGGCAAGACCGTCTGGTTCGAACTCCCGCTGCCCACCGGCGGACCGGCCGTCGAGCGCACGGTGGAGGAACTGCTCAGCATGTTCTGAGGACGGCACCGAAGAGGTCAGGCCGTCTTCAGCGCGGCGAGGCGGGCCTCCACCTCGGCGCTGTCGCCCAGCGTGTCCAGCTGCTCGAACTGGGCGTCCAGCGACGACGCGGCGAGCTCCTGCTTGCCCAGTGCCTTCGCCTCCTCGCGCCGCACCTTGTCCTCGAAGCGGCTGATCTCGCTGGTCGGGTCGAGGACGTTGATGTTCTTCACGGAGTCCATCATCTGGTTCTGCGCCTGGGCGGACTTGGCGCGGGCGACCAGCTCGTCACGCTTGGCCTTCAGCTCCGTCAGCTTCGTCTTCATCTGGTCCAGGCCGGACTTCAGCTTGTCCACCACCTCGGTCTGCGCGGCGATGGTGGGCTCCGCGGTCTTCGCCTCCTTCTCCGACTGGAGCTGGCGGCCGAGCGCGACCTTGGCCAGGTTGTCGAACTTGTCGGCGTCGGGGCCCGATCCGCCCGCGCGCAGCTCGTCGGCCTTGCGGCTGGCGGCGAGCGCCTTCTCACCCCATTCCCTGGCCGCCGCGACGTCCTCACGGTGGTCCTGCTCCATCAGGCGCAGATTGCCGATGGTGGCGGCCACGGCCTGTTCGGCCTCCGAGATGTTGGACGTGTAGTCGCGGATCAGCTGGTCCAGCATCTTCTGCGGGTCCTCGGCCTGGTCGAGCAGGGCGTTGATGTTGGCCTTCGCCAGCTGGGTGACGCGTCCGAGAATGGTCTGCTTGGTCATGGCACTCTCCTGTGTGTCCGGTCCTGCTGTGCAACGTGACGTGTACGTGTACGTGTACGGCTGTACGCCCGCCCGCGTGTACGGCCTTGGGGCCTTGCCCGCCTGTACGGCTGTACGCTCGCCCGCGGGTATGGCTGTGGCCCTCGTTCAGAAGCGGCCGCCGCCGCCCCGCCGGCCGCGGGTGCCCCCGCCGCCGAAGCTGCCCGGTCCGCCGCCCCCGCCGAAGCCGCCTCCGAAGCCGCCCCCGCCCCCGAAGCCGCCCCCTCGGCCGCCGCCGAGGAGTCCGCCGAGGATGATCCCGCCGAGGACCGCGCCGCCCATGCCCCCGCCGGCGCCGCCTCCCGGCATCCCGCCGCCCGGGCCGCCCCGGCCCCCGTAAGCGCGCACGTCCTGCTCCGCGAGGCTCCGCGCCTCTCCGGCCAGCGCGTCCGCCCGCTGTGCCTCGGCCAGCGCCGCCTGCGGATCGTCCGTCCCGGCCAGCTCGCGGGCCCGCTCCAGTCGCCGCTGGGCCTCCGCCAGCCGGGTCCGGGCCTGGCTGCCGACCGCACCCCGGTTGGTGGATACGTAGTCGGCCGCTGCGCCGATGGCCGACCGTGCGGTGAGCATCGTCTGGTCGAGCAGGGAGCGGGCCCTCTGGTTGCCCTGCTCCTGCTCACGCGCACCGGCCAGCGCCTCGTCCAGCGCCGCGTCCGCCTCCTCCACCCTGCGCAGCGCGTCGATGGGGTCGTACGCGCCCGCGGTCAGCTCCTCCCGCACATCACTGGCCACGGACCGGGCGCGGGCGATCCGGCCGCGGAGGTCCGCTGTGGACACCCCTTCGGAGGTGCCCTCCAGCAGCCCTCCCGCGTCCGCCAGGTCCGTCTCCGTCTCCGTGAGCGCGGCAGGCAGTCCGGCCGCCGCCTCGTCCAGTTCCTGCGCGCGCCGGTCGACGGCGTCGACGAGCGTGGTCGCCTGGCCGATCGCGCCCTCGGTGGCCCGTACGTACACCGCAGCCGCGGAGTGGTCGCCTCCGTCCGCCGCCTGCCGGGCCTGGTTGAGCGACGACGTCGCGAAGACGAGCCGGTCCTTGGCCTGCTCGATACCGGCCACGACGGGGGCCGACGCGGACTCCGCGTAACGGTCGCGCAGCGTGGCGAGCGTGGTCTCCGCGGCGGAGACCCGGCCGGCGAGCGCACGGAACGCGCTCTCGGCCGCGGCCAGCGCCTGTGGGGCGTTGCGTTCCAGTTCCCGCAGCCGGTCGAAGTCCTCGGAGACCGCGTCCAGCCGTGCGTTCGCGTCCGCGCAGCGGCTGATGATCTCGTCCAGCATCCGGCGGCGGGTGGCGTCGTCCTCCGGGATGGCGTCGTCGAGCTGCTGACGCAGCCGGAAGGCCGCCGTCAGCTCGCCCTTGGCGTAGCCGACCGCCTCGGTGAACGGCGCGGCGGCCGCCTCGCCGAACTGGGCGGTGGCGAAGCCGAGTTCCTCGTCGCTCGTGCGGACCGCGTCGTCCGTGCCGACGAGCGTCTCCTTGGCCTGTGCGTCGAGTTCGGGGAGGGGGGTGGGCGGCTGCTCCGGTTCGCCCTGCCCGGCTCCGGCCGGACCCCAGCCCGTCGCGCCGGGTGTCGTACGGGTGGTGGCGCGCCGCCTGCGCCGGGTGAACGCGTACGCGGCGACCGCTCCGGCGCCGCCGACGAGGACGATCGGCAGCACCAGGTCCCCGGTACTTGTCCCGCCGGAGCTCCCCGCGCCGGGGTCGTCGGCGCCAGGGGTGATCGTCGGGGTGGGGACGGGTGAACCGGCCAGGACGGCGGAGTACCCGTTGGCGGCCCCGATCGCGGCACCCGCCCAGTCGTTCTCCTTGAGCGCCGGCTCGATGGCGGTGCTCGCCACGTCCTGGAGCTGTGCGTCGGTGAGGCGGGAGTCCTGGTCGACGGAGTAGGCGTACTGCCGGTCGTGGGTGGCGACGGCCAGCAGCGCGTCGTCGCGGCCGAGCCCGTTGCGGTCGGCCGTCTCGTCGGCCCAGTCCTGCGCGGAGCGCCCGGAGAAGTCACGGACGTAGGCCACGAAGAGCTGGATGCGGCGTTTGTCGTAGAGCTGGTCGAGCGCGGTGACGACCTGGGCCCTACGGTCCCCGAGCGCGCCCACCTTGTCGGTGATCTGCCCGTCGCGGGACAGCGTGATCGGCCCGTCGGCGCGCGCGGCCGGCGTGGGGGCGAGGGCCAGCCAGCACACCGTCAACAGCACGGCGAGCAGGGCCCGGCCCGGTATGAGGATCCGGGTTCGGCTCACAGGCGGCATCACGTTTGCGAGGCTATGTCCGCCCCCGGCGGCCCGCGACCCGGCAGACGCTCCGGGCGGCCGGCCCGGGAACGGTCCCCGGACCTGGCGCGTCCTGCTGTTCGTACGGGTACGGCGCTCAGCGGGACACAGCCCGCGGTTCGTACAGCCGGAGTACACCGAGACATGCAGGGGGCGCGCACGTGCGTGGGCGAATGGGGCGGGCGGCGGCTTCGGTACGGAGAGGGGCGGCGCGGTCCGTCGGGACCTGGCCGAGGCGGCTCGCGCTGGGACTGGTCCTGGTGATCGTGGTGCCGGTCCTGACCGCGGGCGTCGCACTGCGGCTCAACTTCACCGGCGATCCCGGGGACGGCACCCGGACCCGTGGCCGCGACGCGATCTGGCTGGGGCACGCCTGGGTCGACGGCCGGAAGAAGGACGTGGACCTCGCCGCGTTCGCCGCCCGGATCAAAGGCACGGGCATCAAGGACCTGTACGTCCATGCCGGGCCGCTGGAGCACGACGGCACCCTCCCCGCCTCCCGCTATCCGCGGGCACACTGGCTGATCGACGCCGTGCACCGCACCATGCCCGGTATCCGGGTGCAGGCCTGGCTCGGGGACAGGCTGGCGAGCGAGGGGCCCGACGGGCTGCGTCTGGAGCGTGCCGCGTCGCGCGCCGCCGTCGTGGGCTCCGCGAGGCAGATCCTGGACGCCGGGTTCGACGGCTTGCACTTCGACCTGGAACCGCTGCACTCCGGCGACGCGCACTACCTCTCGCTCCTGGACGGCCTGCGCGCGCTCACCCGGGCGCGTGAGGTGCCGCTCTCCGTGGCGGCCCACCAGATCGACCCGCTGCCCGCCGCGCAGACCGTTCTCGGGGCGGTCACCGGCCGGGGCAAGTGGTGGTCGCAGAAGTACTTCGGGCAGGTGGCCCGCAGGGTGGACCAGATCGCCGTCATGTCGTACGACACCTGGATGCCGCTGGAAGGGCTCTACGGCGGATACGTCGCCGAACAGACTTCGCTGGCGCTCGAAGTGACGCCCCGCGACACCGATCTGCTGATGGGACTGCCGTTCTTCCACGAGAACGACCTGGGACATCACGCGTCGGCGGAAACGGTCGCGGCCGCGGTCCGCGGCACCAGACTGGGGCTGGGGCGCACGGACCGCGGCCGGGAACGGTTCGGGGTCGCGCTCTACGTCGACTTCGCCGCGCAGGACGGCGACTGGGCCGCGTACCGGGAGGGCTGGCACTGAACCGACAGCCGGTGGCCGGCGGCGCGGCTCAGATGCTGAAGCGCTCCTTGGCGAGCAGCGGCCGCACCCGGGAACGGAACCCGCCGGTCCGGAACGGCTGTTGCAGCAGGCCGGGGCGGAGGGCCTGGGCCAGGGCCGCGGCGATCATCCCCTGGTCCAGGGCGAGCAGATAGTCGCTGACCCGGCCGGTGGAGACATTGACGGAGTCCCGGAACCCGTAACCCTCGTGATAGGCGCCGAAATCGCGGTCGAGCGCCCGCAGATTCGCCACCGCCTCGGCCGGCGCGTACGGCAGCGCGAGGAACGAGGCGTGCGGGGTGACCACACCGTTGGTGAACGCAGACGCGGGCGGCAGCGGAGCGCCGTCCGTCGTGTACGTACGGTCGGTGTTGGAGGCATAGCCGTCGACCTGCATGCCGAGCGCGTCGACGCCGTACTCCTGATAGCCGCCCTCGGGGATGTTGGCGGGCGAGAAGCCCCAGTACCCGTACTCCGCCTCCTGCGTACCGTGCTCGATCTGGCTGCGCACATAGCGCTGATGGGTACGGCCCCACGACTGCGGCGACCACTCCGGCTCCGGCACGAACAGCGGAACCATCAGCGCCTCGAACATCGACCCGCCCCAGGTGGGGACGAGCTTGCGGCCGCGGTGCGTGTAGTGGCCCTGCCAGACGCGGACGCCGTCCATCGCCACGTAACTGCCCTGCGGCTGCTGCTCCTGCTCGTTGCCCGGAACCATGGTGCGCAGCAGGTGCCAATAGTGGTCGGCGGGCAGTGAACCGTCCGCGATGCCCAGGTAACTCGCCATGCGCGGCTCGGTGTTGAGGGCTCCGTAGTGGTGACCGGTGGGCTCCTCGGTGTCCGTCCAGAAGCCGCCGCGCAGCTGGCCGGGGCCGGCGACCGGGTCTGCAGGGTCGTAGGGCGTGTAGTAGTACGACCAGTCGGCGTCCGCCAGGATGCGGGCGATGCGCGGACGCAGCGCGGGAGCCGCGTCCGCGGCGATGCGCAGGCCGGTGATCAGCCAGGCGTTGTCGACGGAGGACAGGAACGGGCGGACCGGGTCGCCGGTGCCGGGCCACTCGGTCAGCACCGAACCGTCGTGTGCGTCGTACCAGTTGAGCCAGAAGCCGTGGTGGCGCTCCAGCCGCTCGACGGACCGGACGGTGAGATCGAGCCTGCGCCGCATCGTGGCGTCGCTGATCACGCCGAGCCCTGCGGCGGCGACGGTGGACCACAGACCGCAACCGATGTTGGTCGGCGAGGTCTGGCGGGACTGGACGGGACCGCCAGGACCGCTCACGTCGATCTTGTCGACGGCGAGACCGAGACCGGTCGTCATGGCCTCGATCGAGCGGTAGGTGTCGCGGAACCAGTGCAGCAACTGCGGGTCCGGGGTGTGGCCGAGCGGGGCGGCGCCTGCCGAGGGCGCTGATACGGCTCCGAGGGACAGGGCGGCGGCCCCGGTCCCGGCGGCGGTGAGAAACGTGCGACGGTCCATGAAAGTCCAGCTCCCGGTGGCAGAAGGGAATGGGGGAGTTCGTGGCGTGCTCGATGCGGCGGAGGCGCCTCCGCCGCCGTTTTCGGGTACGGCTGCCGGCACGGCCGGGGCTGTGGGGCCCGGACCGCGCCGGGGCTGCGGTGGTGCGGTGAACCGGTGGTGCGGTACGGGAACCGGCGGATGTCAGGTTCCGTCGGTTCCCGTACGCGCGGGAGCCGTCAGGAGCTCCCGGTCGGGGGGCCGGTGGTGTCAGCCGGCGTCGCGCGGCAGCGTGCGGGTGCGGCCCATCTCGCCCAGCCAGACGGCGGACGGCTTCGGCAGCCGCTCGAACGTCTCCGGGTTCCAGCCGATGAGGCCGAAGGTGGGCTTGTAGGAGCCCCACTCGTAGTTGTCGAGCGCGCTCCAGGCCAGGTAGCCCTGGATGTTGAGGCCGTCCTCGAGGGCGGCGGCGACCTCGTTCAGCGCGCCGGTGTAGTAGTCGATCCGGCGGCTGTCCACGTCGGTGGCGATGCCGTTCTCGGTGACGATCAGCGGCACGTCGTGGCCCACGACGTCCGCCGTGTGGCGCAGCGCGTGACCGACGGCGGAGGGGTAGTACTCCCACTGCGTGAGGGTGCGCTCGACGTCGTCCGAGGTGGGGATCGGGCCGTCGGTGCCGATCTTGGTCCGGGTGTAGGACTGCACACCGATCCAGTCGTCGCCGCGGGCGGCCTCGATGAAGACGTCCTCGCGGGGGTGGCGGTAGGCCGCGGTGATCTCCTCGGCGCCGGGGAGGGCCTGGTAGACCTGGTTGGCGATGGTCCAGCCGACCTGGATGCCGGCGTTGATCGCCTTGACCTCCTTGACGGCCGCGTGGTGGGCGGCGATCACGGCCACGGTCGTCTCGTCGTCCGGGGTCGGCAGACCGGCGGGCGGGAAGCCGATGTCGCCGCGCTTGGCCTGGCCCGCCATGACGGCGATCATGTTCGGCTCGTTGATGGTGCAGACGTGGCTGACGCCTTCGCCGATGACCGGTGCGCAGGCCGCGACGTAACGGGCGAACAGCTCGGTCGCGCCCTCGGCGGTGAAACCGCCGCGGGCCTCGAACCACTGGGGGACGGTGAAGTGGTGCAGGGTGACCATGGGGCGCAGGCCGCGCTCGATGGCGCCCTCGACCATCCGGCGGTAGTGGGCGAGCTCGGCCCGGGAGAACTGGCCCTCGGCGGGCTCGATCCGGGCCCACTCGATGGAGAACCGGTAGTCGGTGAAGCCCAGTCCGGCCAGTACGTCCATGTCCTCGTGCCAGCGGTGGTAGCTGTCGCAGGCGTCCAGGCTGGGCTCCTGGATGTGGGTGCCCGCGGTGTGCTCCTTGACCCACCAGTCACTGTTGGTGTTGTTGCCCTCGATCTGGTGGGCGGCCGTGGAGGCGCCCCACAGGAAACCTTCGGGGAACGGGACCTGGGTGTGAGTCATCGCAAACTGTCTTTCTGGTGCGTGAAGGGGTGTGGCCGGGCGCAAGGTGTGGGGTGCGCGGGCCTCGTACGTATCGGTGGGGGCGGCGGGGCTACTTCATGCCCGCTGTGGCGATGCCCTGGGTGAAGTGCCGCTGGAGCGCGATGAACACGACCAGGACCGGCAGCACGATCAGGAAGGACCCGGCCATCAGCATGCCGTTGGAGCCGCCCGCCTTGTTCGGGTCGGTGGCGAACGTCGCCAGGGCGACCGGCAGCGTGTACTTGTCCGGGTCGTTGGTCGCGATGAGCGGCCAGACGAAGTTGTTCCAGGACCCCAGGAACGTGAAGATCGACAGTGTCGCCAGGGCGGGCTTCACCAGCGGCATCACGATCCGCCAGAAGATGTACCACTCGCCGGCGCCGTCCATCCGGGCCGCTTCCAGCAGCTCGTCCGGGATCGACTGCATGAACTGGCGCATCAGGAAGACACCGAAGGCGCCCGCCGCGAACGGCAGCACCAGACCGGCGTACGAGTCGATCAGGCCCATCTTGCTCATCAGCACGAACAGCGGCAGGAGCATCAGGTTGCCGGGCACCATGAGGGCGCCGAGCACCAGACCGAAGATCTTGTTGCGGCCGGCGAACTTCAGCTTGGCCAGGGCGTACCCGAGCATCGAGCAGAACACCAGGTTCGAGACGGTGACCAGCACCGCGACGATCACCGAGTTCATGAAGTAGAGCGGCAGGTCCAGCTTGTCGAGCAGGTCCCGGAAGTTGTCCAGGGTCCACTCGGTCGGGATCCAGACGGGCGGGCTCGCAGTCAGCTCACTCGTCGTCTTGAACGCGGACAGGGCCATCCACAGGAACGGCGCCGACATGATCAGCAGGCCGAGCGAGAGCAGGACGTAGACGAGGACCCGCTTCGGCGAACGCGGCCGCTTGACGCGGCCCGGCCGCCCGTCGTCCCCGGGCTTCTTCGACGGCGCCGTCGAGACGGCGCCCGGTGCACTGGTGGCGCTCATTTCGTGTTGTCCTTCAGCAGTCGGAGCTGCAGCACCGTGATGCCCATGATCACTACGAAGAGGACATACGCCATGGCGCTCGCATAGCCCATGTGGAAGAAGTTGAAGCCCTCGCGGTACATGTTCAGCGAGACGGTGAGCGTCGAGTCCGAGGGCCCGCCCTGCGTCATCACGAACGGCTCCTCGAAGACGTTGAGGTAGCCGATGGTGGTGATCACCGTGGCGTAGAGCAGCGTGGGCCGCAGCAGCGGGACGGTGATGCCCTTGAACTCCTGCCAGATGTTCGCGCCGTCCAGCCGCGCCGCCTCCCGCACCTCGGTGGGGATGGCCTGCAGACCGGCGATGAAGAGCACCATGACCGTGCCCACGTTGCGCCAGACCGCCATCGCGATCATCGAGGGCATGGCGAGCTTCTCGGAGCCGAGGAAGTCCGGTGCGGTGAGGCCCACTTCGGAGAAGAGGCCCGCGACGAGACCGTCGCTCGGGTCGAGCACGAACCGCCAGACGACGGCGACCGCGACGATGGTGGTGACGACCGGGGCGTAGAAGCCGACGCGGAAGAAGGTCCGGGCCCGGTCGATGCCGTTGTTCAGCAGTACGGCGACGACCAGTCCGAGGAGGATCGTCAGCGGGACCCCGACGACCACGAAGTACGCCGTGTTGAACAGTGACTTGAGGAACTTCTCGTCGCTGAACAGCTTGGTGTAGTTCTCGAAGCCGATGAAGTTCGCGTCCAGCGGGTGCGTCACGTTGCGCAGCCCGAAGTCCGTGAAGCTCATCACCAGCGTGGCGATGATCGGGACGGCCATGAAGACGAGGAAGAGCACGAGGAAGGGGGTGGAGAACAGCCAGCCGGCCATGTTCTGCACGCCCATCGAGGGCTTCCTGCGGCTTCGCGAACCCTTCGGCCCGGCGGCCGGGGACGTGGTCCCCGGCCCGGCCTGCACCTTGGCCGGCTGCGCGGCCTTTCCGGTCGTGGTGCTCATGGCTCCTACTTCACGAGGCCTTCGATCTCGGACTGCGCGGTCTTCAGCGCGTCCTCGGCGGACGCCTTGCCCTGGGTCACCTTCGCGATGGCCTGGTCGACCTTGTCGGTGACCTCGGTCCAGTTGGGCAGCGACGGCGAGGACTTGGCGGAGTCCATCTGCTTCTTGAAGATCTGCAGGTCGGCGTCGTCGGCGAGGTCACCGGAGGTCCAGGCGGCGGTGTTCGCCGGCAGGTCCTTGGTGCGCTTGTACCAGTCGGCCTGGCCCTTGGTGTCCGTCAGGTACTTGATGAACTGGGTGGCCGCCGCCTTGTGCCCGCTGTCCTTGGATATCACCAGGGAGGAGCCGCCGGCCATGGAGGTGGAGGACTTGTCGGCGGGCACGTTGGCCACCGCCCACTTGCCCTTGAGCTGCGGCTGGCCCTCGTTCAGCAGGGTGACGTGCCAGGGGCCGCCGAAGAACATCGGGACGCGGCCGTTGCCGAAGTCCTTCACGACGTCGTAGCCGGGCTGCACGGACTTGTTGGAGAGCCCCTTGTCGAAGTACGAGCCGTACTCCTTGAGCGCCTTGACGGCCTCGGGGCTGTCGATGACGGCCTCGCCCTTGTCGTTGACGATCTCGCCGCCGGCCGAGTACAGGAAGGAGTAGAAGTTCTGCACCGTGTCCAGGCCGCTGGGCTGGATGGACAGGCCCCACTTGGTACCGGCCTTCTTCTGGTAGGCGGTCGCGAGGTCCTGCATCTCCTTCCAGTTGGTCGGAGCCTTGGTGATGCCGGCCTTCTCGGCCAGGTCGGTGCGGTAGTAGAGGACGCGGGTGTCGACGTACCACGGCACGCCGTACGCCTGGCCGTCCACCTCGCCCTGCTCCCAGCCGGCCGGGAAGAAGTCCTTCTCCTGGAAGGTCTTGGTGTCGACCGGCTCCAGCACACCGAGCTCGGAGAACTCGCCCATGTAGCTGCCGCCCATCTGCGCCACGTCCGGCATGGTGCCGGCGGCGGCCGCGGAGACGAGCTTCTGGTGGGCGACGTCCCAGCCGACCGGGGTCACCTTGACGGTGATGTTCGGGTTGGCCTTCTCGTACACCTTGGCCACATCCGCGAGCTTCTCGCCCTCGGCCCCCATGGCCCAGACGGTGAGCGTCTGCTTCTTGTCCGCGGCGACATCCTCGCCACCGGAGCTGCCGCAGGCGGTGAGGCCGAGGGCGAGCACGACTGCGATTCCGATGCCGGTGGAGGCGTTTCTGGCGGTGCGGGACATGGAGGGCTCCTCCTTGAGCAATCCGGATGTATGCGCTGCCTGTAAGCGCATACATCACTCTGCGGCAGAGATTCGGGAATCCGCAAGAGGGTGCTAGGTCACACTCGTGCAACGTGCTGGACATCTGAATGTTCAATTTGAAACGGTAAGGGCGCCGTTTGTGGAAAAGGTGACGATGTGACCGATTTCGCAGGGTTGCCACGTGGGTCGACCGGAGCCCTGGAAGCCTGTGCGGGGAGGGGGATAGTGTCGTGATCATGACTTCGTTCGTGCATGAGTTCCCCTTCGATCCGGCCCACGGCCGCACTCTCGAAGATCTGGTGGCCGTGCCCGCGCCGCCCGCCCCCGACGACTTCGCCGACTTCTGGCGGGCCCGGTACGAAGAGGCCCGCAAGGTCGTCACGGATCCGGAGCTCGGGCCGGTGGAGGACGAGCGCGACGGCGTACGGATCCACGGCGTGACGTACACCTCGGTGGGCGGAGTGCGCCTCGGCGGCTGGCTGGCGCTTCCGGCGGAGGGCCCGGCGGCGGAGCCGGTGCGCCACGGGTTCGTCATCGGGCACGGGTACGGGGGGCGCCAGGAGCCCGGGCCTGACGTGCCGCTGCCCCTGCCGTCGTCGGCCGCGATCCTGCCGTGCGTACGGGGGATGGGCGCGCGCGGACTCGTGGAGGGCATCCCCGACGTCTCCTCCGGGCACGTGCTGCACGGCATCGAGTCGCGCGGCAGCTACGTCATCGGCGACTGCGTGGCGGACCTGTGGTGCGCGGCGTCCGCGCTCGTGGAACTGGTGCCGGAACTCGCCGGGGCGGGCCGGCTGGGCTGCCTCGGGGAGAGCTTCGGCGGCGGGCTCGGTGCGCTGGCCCTGCCGTGGGACGAGCGGTTCGGGGCCGGGCAGCTGACAGTGCCCACGTTCGGGAACCACCCGCTGCGGCTCACGCTGCCGTGCACGGGGAGCGGAGAGGCCGTGCGCGGCTACCACCGCGAGCACCCCGAGGTCGTGGACGTGCTGCGGTACTTCGACGCCGCCACGGCCGCGGGGTTCGTGGAGCAGCCGACTCTCGTGGCCGCGGCGCTGTTCGACCCGTCCGTGCCGCCGCCCGGCCAGTTCGCCGTGCACAACGCACTGGCGGGGGAGCGGGAGCTGCTGGTGCTGCCGGCGGGGCATTTCGAGTACGAGGGACTGGCGCAGGACGAGGCCGGGCTGGTGGAGGCGCGGCGCGAGTTCTTCGGGAAGCGGCTGGGGCGGTGAGCCGCGCGCCGGGCGGGACGGAGGTCCCGTCCGGCGCGGCACGGTCAGCCGCAGCCGCAGCTGGCCCGGCGGATCACGGAGACCGGGAGGGTGAGCGACACCGGCTCGCGGCCACTGTTGTTCAGGCGCTCGACCAGCAGCTCGACCGCCTGCTCGCCCAGCCGGCGGATCGGCTGGCGCACCGTCGTCAGCGCCGGCTGGACGATCCGGCCGAGCGGGATCCCGTCGAAGCCGGTCACCGCCATGTCCTGGGGCACCCGCACGCCGCGCCGCGCCAGGGCGCGCAGGGCGCCCACCGCCATCTGGTCGTTGGCGAAGAGCATGGCCTCGGGCCGCTCCCCGGCCCGGTCCAGCAGGGTCTCCGCCGCCTGGGCGCCCTCGGCCTGCTTCATCATCGTCGTCCTGAGGGCAGGCTCGTCCGGTACCGGCAGGCCGGCGTCCCGGCACGCCTCCTGGAAGCCGCGGAACCGCGCCTCCGCGTCCGGTGAGTCGGTGTCGCCCCCGACGAAGGCGAGCCGGCGCAGGCCGTGGTCCTCGATCAGGTGGCGGGTCAGCTCGCGTTCGCCGTCGGCGTTGGCGACGACGATGTGGTCGAGGTGGTCGATCTCGCGCGGACCGGCGAGCATCACCACCGGAAGCCGGCGCGATATCACTTCGAGGTCCTCGGTCGGCACGGTCTGCGCCAGGACGGCGAAGCCGTCGACCCGCCCCGCGACCTTCGCGACCAGGCTCTCCGGGCCGCCCTCCAGGGACGCCGCGATCAGCAGCGCGTACCCGTGCCGCCGTGCCGCACGCTCCATGCCGCGGATGATCTGGTCGGAGTAGAGCATCACCGCGTCGTCGGCGTCGCTGTCCGCCTCGGCGTCGGCCTCGGCGTCCGGGTCCGCGTAGTCCGGGAAGCACAGGCCGAGCACTCCGGTGGTGCGGCTCGCCAGCCCTCGCGCGCTGCCGCTCGGTACGTAACCAAGCTCGCGGGCCGCGTCGAGGACCCGCTCGCGGGTCTGGGCGCGCACTGATTCCGGGGTGCGGTAGACCCGCGAAACCGTGGCGATGGAGACGCCCGACCGCTCCGCTACGTCGTACACCGTTGGGGCGCTCACTCGACCGACCGTCCGCTTCTTCTTCCGTGCCGACGCGTATCGGCACAACCATCGACGTACACGTTATGAAAGCGCATTCACCCTAGATCGCGGGCCGTGTGCGGGCAAGGCTGTCCATGAATCAACAGGCAACCTTGCAAGATGGCCTGTACATCTTTTACGGTGAAGGCGTGACGCAGCCGCCCCGAACCACGCCCGCCGACCCGACCGCGGAGGAGGTGGCGAACCACCTCGCCTCCGTGGTCGGCAGGCTGCTGCGGCGGCTGCGCTCCTCGTCGTCGGAGAGTCTGCTGACCCCGACCCAGCGCTCGGTGCTGGCCCGGCTGGACGACGGAGGCCCAGCCACCACGGCCGATCTGGCCCGTTCCGAGTTCGTGCGCCCCCAGTCCATGCGGCTGACCCTGGGTGCGCTGGAGGAGCAGGGGCTCGTCGAGCGGGCGCCCGATCCGGTCGACGGCCGTAAGTCGGTCATGTCGGTCACGGACGCCGGCCGCGGGACTCTCGCAGAGGTCCGTGCCGCCAAACGCAACTGGCTCGCCGAGGCGGTCGCCGCCGAGCTGGACGGGGCGGAGCGGCGGACCGTCGCCGAGGCCGCCGCCCTCATCGAGCGCCTGGTCGGTTCATGACCGGGCGCGACGCGCCACCCGTGGCGACAGCCCGGGGGACCGGCCCCCCGGGACCCCGCGCCCGCCCCCGTATCCGAATCCCCGAGTACCACCCGGCAAGGAGCCCCACCATGAGCGCCACCACCCTCGACCCGAAGAGCGCCCTGATCGTCGTCGACCTCCAGAAGGGCATCGTCGGTCTGCCGACCGCCCACCCCGCAGCCGAGGTCGTCGCCCGCGCCGCGACCCTCGCCGACGCCTTCCGGGCCAAGGGCCTCCCGGTCGTCCTGGTCCGCGTCACGGGCGGCGCCCCCGGCCGCACGGACGGCCCCGCCCGGTCGGGGCAGCCGGCTGCCGACTGGGCCGAGATCGTCCCCGAGCTCGGCCCGCAGGAGAGCGACATCGTCGTGACGAAGCAGCAGTGGGGCGCCTTCTACGGCACCGACCTCGACCTCCAGCTGCGCCGCCGCGGTGTCACACAGGTCGTGGTGGCCGGGATCGCGACCAGCATCGGCGTCGAGTCCACCGCCCGCGCGGCCCACGAGCACGGCTACCACGTCACCGTCGCCACGGACGCGGTGACCGACATGAGCGCCGAGGCCCACGACAACAGCGTCGGGCGGATCTTCCCCCGCCTCGGCGAGACGGACACCACCGACGCGATCGTCAAGCTGCTGGCCTGACCGCCCGCCTGGCCGCCCGCCCGACCGCCTGTGCGTCTCCGTGTCTGCGCGTCTGTTCTATGTCGCGTCCCGCCGCCGGATCTTGTTCCCCAGCCACACCAGTGGGTCGTACTTGCGGTCGACCGCCCGTTCCTTCAACGGGATCAGCGCGTTGTCGGTGATCTTGATGTGCTCGGGGCACACCTCCGTACAGCATTTCGTGATGTTGCAGAGGCCGAGCCCGTGCTCCTCCTGGGCCGTCGCCTTCCGGTCGAGACCGGCCTCGGCGGCGGCGTCCAGGGGGTGCATGTCCAGCTCGGCGACCCGCATCAGGAAGCGCGGCCCGGCGAAGGCAGCCTTGTTCTCCTCGTGGTCGCGCACCACATGGCAGGTGTCCTGGCACAGGAAGCACTCGATGCACTTGCGGAACTCCTGCGAGCGGTCCACATCGATCTGCTGCATCCGGTACTCGCCCGCCTTGACCCCCTCCGGGGGCACGAAGGCGGGGATCTCGCGCGCCTTGGTGTAGTTGAAGGACACATCCGTCACCAGGTCGCGCACCACCGGGAAGGCCCGCAGCGGTGTGACGGTGATCGTCTCCTCACGGCCGAAGACCGACATCCGCGTCATGCACAGCAGCCGCGGCCGTCCGTTGATCTCCGCGCTGCACGAACCGCACTTGCCCGCCTTGCAGTTCCACCGCACGGCCAGATCGCCCGCCTGCGTGGCCTGGATGCGGTGGATGATGTCGAGGACGACCTCGCCGTCGTTGACCTCGACCTCGAAGTCCTCCAGACCGCCGCCTTCGGTGTCCCCGCGCCACACCCTGAACCGTGCGTCGTAGCTGCTCACTCTTTGAGCTCCTCATCGGCGAGGTACTTGACCAGCTCCTCCTTCTCGAAGAGGGAGAGCAGATCCGGACGGATGGGTTCGGTCACCGTGCGTACGAGGTCGATCCGGCCCTCCAACGGTGCGGAGGAGCCATCGGCGGCCGGCCGGCACAGCAGATTGACCGGGCGCCAGGAGCGCTCCATCCCCGGGCAGTCCTCGCGGGTGTGGCCGCCGCGGCTCTCGGTGCGCTCCAGGGCCGCCCGCGCGATGCACTCGCTGACCAGCAGCATGTTCCGCAGGTCAAGGGAGAGGTGCCAGCCGGGGTTGAACTGCCGGTGCCCCTCGACGCCGGCGCGCCGGGCCCGCTCGCGCAGCCCGGCCAGCTTCTCCAGGGCCCGTTCCATCTCGGGGGCCCGCCGGATGATGCCGACCAGGTCGTTCATCGTCTGCTGGAGTTCCTGGTGCAGGGTGTACGGATTCTCCGCGGGCGCACCGTCGGCGAGGTCCTCCGCGCTGAACGGACGCAGGGCCTCCGCGGCCGCGGCGTCGATCTGCGCCTCGTCGACCACCGGTGGGGCATCGGCGGCCGCGGCGTACCCGGCGGCGTGCAGCCCCGCCCGCCGGCCGAAGACCAGCAGGTCGGAGAGGGAGTTCCCGCCGAGCCGGTTGGAGCCGTGCATGCCACCCGCCACCTCGCCCGCCGCGAACAGGCCGGGTACGTCCAGGGCCGCCGCGGTGTCGGAGTCGACGGCTATGCCGCCCATCACGTAGTGGCAGGTCGGGCCCACCTCCATGGCCTCGGCGGTGATGTCGACGTCCGCCAGCTCCTTGAACTGGTGGTACATCGAAGGCAGCCGGCGCCGGATCCGCTCCGCGGACATCCGGGTCGACACATCCAGGAACACACCGCCGTGCGGGGACCCCCGGCCGGCCTTCACCTCGGAGTTGATGGCCCGGGCGACCTCGTCGCGCGGCAGCAGCTCGGGCGGGCGACGGTTGTGGTCCGGGTCCTCGTACCAGCGGTCGCCCTCCTCCTCCGACTGCGCGTACTTCTCCTTGAACACATCGGGGACGTAGTCGAACATGAACCGCTTGCCCTCGGAGTTGCGCAGCACCCCGCCGTCGCCGCGTACCGACTCGGTGACGAGGATGCCCTTGACCGAGGGCGGCCAGACCATGCCGGTGGGGTGGAACTGCACGAACTCCATGTTCAGCAGGGGTGCGCCCGCGAGCAGGGCCAGCGCGTGGCCGTCGCCGGTGTACTCCCAGGAGTTCGACGTCACCTTGAAGGACTTGCCGATGCCGCCGGTGGCGAGGACGATCGCGGGCGCCTCCAGCACGAAGAAGCGGCCGGTCTCACGCTCGTAGCAGAAGGTCCCGGAGACACGCTCCCCGTCCTTCAGGACGCGGGTGACCGTGCACTCCTGGAAGACCTTCAACCGCGCCTCGGGGTCACCGAATTCGCGTTCGTCCTCCTGCTGGAGCGAGACGATCTTCTGCTGGAGGGTGCGGATCAGTTCGAGGCCGGTACGGTCCCCGACGTGCGCCAGGCGCGGATACTCGTGGCCGCCGAAGTTGCGCTGGGAGATCTTTCCCTCGGGGGTGCGGTCGAAGAGCGCGCCCCAGGTCTCCAGCTCCCAGACCCGGTCGGGCGCCTCCTTGGCGTGCAGTTCCGCCATCCGCCACTGGTTGAGGAACTTGCCGCCGCGCATGGTGTCGCGGAAGTGCACCTGCCAGTTGTCCCCGGAGTTCACATTGCCCATGGAGGCGGCGATTCCGCCTTCCGCCATGACCGTGTGCGCCTTGCCGAAGAGCGATTTGCAGATGACGGCCGTACGGGCCCCGCGCTCCCGGGCCTCGATGGCGGCGCGCAGTCCGGCGCCTCCGGCACCGACCACGACGACGTCCCACTGCTGTCGTTCGAGCTCAGTCATTCAGAAAAACCTCGGATCGTCGAAGGCGCCGGAGGCGACGAGATACACATAGAAGTCGCACGCCGCCACGCTGATCAGCGAGGCCCAGGCCAGCAGCATGTGGCGGGCGTTGAGCCGCCCCACCCAGCCCCACAGCCGGTAGCGCACGGGATGCTTCGAAAAGTGCCGCAGCCGGCCGCCGATGATGTGCCGGCAGGAGTGGCAGGACAGGGTGTACGCCCAGATCAGGACGATGTTGACCAGGAAGGTCAGCGAGCCGAGACCCATGTGGCCCCAGGCGTAGTGCTCGTCGCGGAAGGTGAGCACGGTGTCGTACGTGAGGATCCCGGCGACCGGCACCGCGGCGTAGAAGGCGTACCGGTGGATGTTCTGCATGATCAGCGGGAAGCGCGTCTCGCCGCTGTACTTCTCGTGCGGCTCGGCGACCGCGCAGGCCGGGGGCGAGGCCCAGAAGCCCCGGTAGTAGGCCTTGCGGTAGTAGTAGCAGGTCAGCCGGAAGCCGAGCGGGAAGATCAGGATCAGCAGGGCGGGGGACAGGCCCCACCAACTGCCGAAGAGGTCCCAGTTCGGGCCGCCCCGCATGGGGGCGCAGTTGTCCGCCAGACAGGGTGAGTAGAACGGCGAGACATACGGGGCCGCGTAGTAGTCCGCGTTCGAGAAGGCCCGCCACGTCGAGTAGACGATGAAGGCCAGCAGCCCGCCCGCCGTCACGGCGGGCGCCAGCCACCAGCGGTCGGTCCGCAGATGGCGGGCGGCGATGGCGGCCCGTGCGGGGTGGTGCACACCCCGCGGCCGGGCGGCTGCGCCGTCCGGCGGGCGGGGCTCCGTGCCCGGGGCGCTGCCCGGATCCTTGCCTGAATCCGTTCCTGTTTCCGTACCGGTGGCCAAGGAACTCTCCTAGGAGGTGTCAGGCATCCCCTCTAGGGGGCGTGCCTGCCGCGGACGCCCAGACCCTCGTCGTCCGAGTCCGTCCACAGAGTGGTGTCGTACGGCTCCTCGCTGATCGTGATGACGCCGTCGACAGGTGCGGCGTGGCCGGCCGGGCCGGGCGGGCCCGGCGCGGTGTCCTGCGCGCGCAGTTGCGCAAGGCTCCGCTCCAGTCGTCCGACGGTGCGGACCAGGTCGTCGAGACAGTGCTGAACTGCCGTCAATTCGTCCTGCAGTGACATGACTTGATCTCACTTCCGCAGTCGCGGGCGGCCATGCGCATGCGCATGCGAGTGTTGCGCGTCACATCCCCGTTGGGAAGAGAGCGGGCCGTCCTGTCTTGCGAATGCGGGGTACGGCCCTCGGGGAGCGTCGAATTCCGGCCGGTGCCGGCGCTCCGCCGCACGGGTGAGGTTCGGGGCTGCCGCGCCGTGTCTGCGCGGTCTCCCGCGCGTGGGCGCTTTCAGTGGACGGGCGGAACCAGTGTGATCAACTGCAAATGCCACCAAATACGCAACATCCGGTCTATTCGGGTAAGAGTGGGCCGGGCCGTCCCCGGAGGTATCAGTCATGTCCCACGTCGGCGTCCCGCGCGGGACATCCCGAAAGCGCCGCTCGCTCGCACTTCTCACCACGGGTGTGCTCGCCCTCCCCGCACTGGCCGGATGCAGCTCGGGCAAGGACGAGGCCACCAGCGCCACCGTCGTCCCGCAGGACGTCGCACCGGCCGCCCGCGCCCAGGTGGCGGAGGGCGGCACGGTCAACTGGGCGATCGACGCTATGCCCGCCACCCTCAACGCCTTCCAGGCCGACGCCGACAGCGCCACGACCCGGATCACCGGAGCCCTGCTGCCGACCCTCTTCCCGCTCGACGCCAAGGGCCGGCCGCAACTGAACCCGGACTACCTGGAATCCGCGAAGGTGGTCGACACCGAGCCCAGGCAGGTCGTGCTCTACCGGCTGAACCAACAGGCGGTCTGGAGCGACGGCCGGGAGATCGGGGCACCCGACTTCGTGGCCCAGTGGCGCGCACTGAGCGGCAAGGACTCCGCCTTCTGGACCGCCCGCAACGCCGGGTACGAACGCATCGAGAAGATCGAGCGCGGCGCGGACGACCTGGAGGTCAAGGTCACCTTCGCCAAGCCGTACGCGGACTGGCGCTCCCTCTTCTCCCCGCTGTACCCGAAGCAGGTGACGGGCTCCCCGGACTCCTTCAACGACGGCGCGCGGTCCACGCTCAAGGCGACCGCGGGACCGTTCCGGCTGCGCGAGGTGGACAAGGAGACGGGATCCGTCACGCTGGCCCGCAACCCGCGCTGGTGGGGGAGCCCCGCCAAGCTCGACTCGCTGGTCTTCAAGGCCGTCAAGCCGCAGGACCGCACCGAGGCGCTGGTCGAGGGGAAGATCGACGTCGCCGACATCGACGCGGCGTCCGCCCACCGCATCGTCCAGGCCGCCCGGGGCACCGGCGCCAACGGCGCGCCGCCCGCCCACGGCCCCGGCTCCGAGATCACCCCCGCCCAGGCGCTGCGGTCCTGGGCACTGGCGAACGGCTCCGACGAAGAGGTGGCCGAGGAGGCGCAGGAGGCCCGGGACGAGAAGGCCGGTGCCGCGAAGGCGTACGCCGCCGAGCAGAGCGACCTGAGCGCATACGTGGTGCGCAAGTCCCTGGAGCCCGCCTACACCCAGCTCGCGCTGAACGGGGAGACCGGGCCGCTCGCCGACGACCGGGTGCGCCGGGCCGTGGCCCGCGCCCTGGACCGCCAGGAACTCGTCGACGCCGTACTCAAGCCGCTCGGCCTGCCCGCCGAGCCGCTCGGCAGCCACCTGGCCCTCGCCGGGCAGCCCGCGTACAAGGACGGCAGCGAGGCGCTCGGCAGCCAGGACACCAAGGAGGCCCAGGCCCTGCTGGCCGACGCGGGCTGGACGCGCGAGGGCGCCACGAAGAAGACGGACGGGACCAAGGCCGGCAGCGAGGGCGAGAAGCAGAAGGACGCCGGTAAGACGCAGGAGAAGGCCGCACAGAAGAAGGAAGCCGCGGAGGAGAACGAGGCCAAGGAAACCGCGGAGGCCGAGGAGGCGGCGGAGGAGAAGGAGGCGGCGGAGGAGGAGAAGGGGGAGAAGGCCGACAGCGCGAAGGGCGACGGCAAGACCGACGACGCCGCCCGGCGCGAGCCCTCCGACGACGATGGCCTCTACATCGTCGGCGACGACGACAAGCCCGGAGAGGCCGAGGGCGCGGCCACCCACGTCATCGCGCCCGCCCCGGCCGCCGCCGCACAGAGCGCCGCCCTGCTGCGCCAGGCGGGACGCCTGGGCGAGACGGGCACGTCCGAGGACGCCCCTGTCCGGATCACCGCCCAGGACCGGCAGCCCGGCGGCGCGGCCGGCGCCTACGCCCCGGCCGGTACCGCGGCCCCCGCCCAGGCCCCCGACTCCGCGCGCGGCCCCCTCGGCAAGGACGGCAAGCCGCTGTCGCTGCGGTTCGTCCTGCCGTCCGGTCCGGGCTCCGAGTCCCTGCGCAGCGTCGGCGACAGGATCGCGGCGATGCTGGACACGATCGGGATCCGTACCGAGATCACCAAGGTCTCCGACGACAGCTACTTCCGGGACCACGTCGCGTCCGGCGACTACGACCTGGCGCTGTACTCCTGGCCCGCGACCGCCTACCCGGCCACGGACGACCGCCCGATCTTCGCCAAGCCGGTGCCCGCCACCGACGGCTCGCTGCTCGTCGAGCAGAACTACACCCGCGTCGGTACGGACCACATCGACCAGCTCTTCGACGAGGCGGTCTCGGAACTCGACGAGGGTGCGGCCGGCGACCTGATGAAGCAGGCGGACGCCCGCATCTGGGCCGCCGCAGGATCGATTCCCCTGTACCAGCGCCCGCAGCTGGTCGCGACGGACAAGAAGCTGCTGAACGTCGGCGCCTTCGGCTTCGGGGCGCCGCACTACCAGGACATCGGTTTCAAGAAGCCGCAGTCCGCCGGTGCTCCGGCCAACACGAAGAAGTAGCAGGTCAGCGACTGGCCGAAAGCTCAGAACTGGCTCAATTCCCTTGCCCGCCGGACCGCCGGCGGGCAAGGCTGTGTCCACCCACTGACCCGGGTAGCCGCTCCACCACCCGATCTCCGGGGCCCCAACCCCGGAGATCCCGCCGCGCAGGCGCCGCTCCGAGTCCCACCTCGGAGCCGTGGCCCCGGAGCCCCACCTCCGAGGCTGCCCGGCCCCGCGTGCGTGTCGTCCGCCCCGGGGGCGTGCTCACGGCCACCGGTGAATTCCTCCGGAAGAAGTGACCACGGGGGCGGAGACACGGAGCGGACGCGTGCCCGGCGGTCCGCCGCGACGAGCCGAGGCCCGCACACCGCTCGAACAGGGGCCGTCGCCGCGTATCAGGGGATCCCGCCGGCCGCCGGGCGGGCCCCGTGGCCTGCCCCGCAGCCCGCCCCATGGCCGGTAGGACTTGCCCGGGAAGCCGGAGGCGCGCATGCCCCGTACCATGGGACTAGCCGTGGCGTGTCCGCCCGGCGGGCGTACGAGGACTCAAGACCGACTAAGACGCCTGATCCCGACCCGAGAGAAGCGCTAGCCACCCATGCCCACGCGCCACGACATCCGTAACGTAGCCATCGTCGCCCACGTCGACCACGGCAAGACCACGCTGGTCGACGCCATGCTCAGGCAGGCCGGCGCCTTTGCCGCGCACGCCGCCGAGAACCTCGACGAACGCATGATGGACTCGAACGACCTGGAGCGTGAGAAGGGCATCACGATCCTGGCCAAGAACACGGCCGTGAAGTACCACCCCAAGGATGGCGGCGACGTCATCACGATCAACATCATCGACACCCCCGGCCACGCCGACTTCGGCGGTGAGGTCGAGCGAGGCCTGTCGATGGTGGACGCGGTCGTGCTGCTGGTCGACGCCTCCGAGGGCCCGCTGCCGCAGACCCGCTTCGTGCTCCGCAAGGCGCTGACGGCCAAGCTGCCGGTCATCCTCTGCATCAACAAGACGGACCGGCCGGACTCCCGGATCGCCGAGGTCATCGACGAGACGTACGACCTCTTCCTGGACCTGGACGCCGACGAGGACCAGATCGAGTTCCCGATCGTCTACGCGTGCGCCCGTGACGGCGTCGCCTCGCTGACCAAGCCGGAGGACGGCACCGTCCCGCCGGACAGCGACAGCCTGGAGCCGTTCTTCAGCACGATCCTCTCCGCGGTCCCGGCCCCGGAGTACGACGAGGACGCCCCGCTCCAGGCGCACGTCACCAACCTGGACGCCGACAACTTCCTCGGCCGTATCGCGCTGTGCCGTGTCGAGCAGGGCGAGCTGCGCAAGGGCCAGACGGTCACCTGGATCAAGCGTGACGGCACGCAGTCCAACGTCCGCATCACCGAACTGATGATGACCGAGGCGCTCACCCGCAAGCCGGCCGAGAAGGCCGGTCCGGGCGACATCTGCGCGATCGCCGGTATCCCGGACATCATGATCGGCGAGACCCTGGCCGACACCGAGAACCCGATCGCGCTGCCGCTGATCACGGTCGACGAGCCGGCCATCTCGATGACCATCGGTGCGAACACCTCGCCGCTGGTCGGCAAGGGCGGCAAGGGCCACAAGGTCACCGCCCGCCAGATCAAGGACCGTCTGGACCGCGAGCTCGTCGGTAACGTCTCGCTCCGCGTCCTGGACACCGAGCGCCCCGACGCCTGGGAGGTCCAGGGCCGTGGTGAGCTCGCCCTGGCCATCCTCATCGAGACCATGCGCCGGGAGGGCTTCGAGCTCACCGTCGGCAAGCCGCAGGTGGTCACCAAGCAGGTCGACGGCAAGACCCACGAGCCGATCGAGCGCATGACGATCGACTCGCCGGAGGAGCACCTCGGCGCCATCACGCAGCTCATGGCGACCCGCAAGGGCCGCATGGAGACCATGACGAACCACGGTTCGGGCTGGGTCCGCATGGAGTGGATCGTCCCGTCCCGCGGCCTCATCGGCTTCCGTACCGAGTTCCTGACCCAGACCCGCGGCACGGGCATCGCGCACTCCCTGTTCGAGGGCCACGAGCCGTGGTTCGGCGAGCTGCGCACCCGTCACAACGGCTCGCTGGTGGCGGACCGCGCGGGCGTCGTGACGCCGTTCGCGATGGTCAACCTCCAGGAGCGGGGTGTCATCTTCACGGAGGCCACCACCGAGGTCTACGAGGGCATGATCATCGGCGAGAACTCGCGCGCCGACGACATGGATGTGAACATCACCAAGGAGAAGAAGCTCACCAACATGCGTGCGGCTTCCGCGGACACCACGGAGAACGTGGTGCCTGCCCGCAAGCTGTCGCTGGAGCAGTCGCTGGAGTTCTGCCGCGACGACGAGTGCATCGAGGTGACCCCGGAGACCGTGCGTATCCGCAAGGTCGTCCTGGACCAGAAGGAGCGCGGCCGCTCCGCGTCGCGCGCCAAGCGCTGATCCGGCACCGCCCCGAGCACGCCTGCCGAGAGGCCCGGTTCACCCGCAGATCATGCGGGTGAACCGGGCCTCTCGGTGTTTCCTCCTTCACCTCCTCCTGGTCCGTCACCGGCGGCGCGTCCGCGGGCTTCTCGGTGGCCACGGTGCCGGCAAGCCTCGACGCGCACGTCGAAGGCAGCTACACGCATTCCAGGGGCACACCACGGCCAAGAGCATCACCGTCACGGACGAGCTGACGAAGAAGGGCCGGTACTGGTTCTACGCGGGCCGGCTCAAGGCGTCCGGGTACTGGCAGGGCTACCGCTGCGATCGCGGCACCAAGTGGGTCAAGCAGGCGCACGGTACGGCGAAGACGTACGGGGCGCTGGTCGAAGGCGCCACTCGCTGCGGTGAGAAGGTCAGCAAGAAGAGCATCGCCAACCTGGTGCAGACGAAGTACTGCTGACCCGGCTTCCCGGCGGCAGAACCGGGAGTGCCCCGCTGATCCGGCTGGATCGGCGGGGCACTTCTGTGTGCGAGCCGCTTGCCGCGGGCGCCGCGGCTCTGTCGGGCCGTCGCCGACCGGTCTTCTCCGGGTCCCCGGTCGGGAACGGATCCGATGGGTGGCCCGGGGGAGTCCTCCGGCCCTCGCGGACGGCGGTGGCGGAAGGGGGGCGGTGCCCGCCGGTGGTCGCTGTCTCACGTGTCGGACGGGTCGTGACGCGTGGACAGGCGGCACAAGGCGCAACCTGTTTTCTTTCGTCAGACGTCCGGATATCGACCGCCGTTCACCGGAGCACGTGTTAACAGTCCGTTTCGGGTGTGTCTGTCTAGGATCACTTTGTCCGAATTTCGGCCATCCGAGGCTTCCTATGTTGTCAAACCGAGACCCTTTAAGTGTGGTTTACAGCCCGGTTGTGCTCAATAGTTGGCTCAGTTGAGCTCGGGTCAATGAGGCGCGCACTGGCAGGGTGCCGACTCGCGAGCGCGCTGGGTGTACCGATCAAGCATCTCAGGAATGACTGCGGATGTCGGTGCCTCTCTTGCGGTGAACAAAGTGGACTCTTGAGGAGGAACCCATGCGTGGTGTCATAAGCACCAACTGGGTCGTGTGCGCGACGTTGATCCCTACGGGGGTCGGCCGACCGTGACAAGTCCTGTGCAGATCGACGACGCCGAGGCGTCAGCCCTCCCGGCGTCCGGGAGCGAGTCGGTCTCCGGTGAGCCGGAGATCAAGAAGGCCGCAGGCCTTTCCCCCGGGCAGCTGATGTGGCGTCGCTTCAAGAGGGACCGCACCGGGGTCATATCCGCGTGCATCGTCATCTTCTTCTTCGTGGTGGCGATACTCGCGCCCGTGATCTCGATGCTCTACGGCAAGGATGCCTACACCCTTTACGGGCAGGACAACCTCGACCTCCTCGACGAGTTCAACATGCCGACGGGCGGGGCGGGTGGCATCTCCGCCGACCACTGGTTCGGCATCGAGCCCAACCTGGGCCGCGACGTGTTCATGCAGCTCGTCTACGGCATGCGCACCTCGATCTACACCGCCCTTGCCGCGACCGTCCTGATGGTAGTGATCGGCGTGTTCTTCGGGCTGGTGGGCGGCTACTTCGGGGGCAAGATCGACTACTGGGTCGGCCGCCTGACGGACTTCCTGCTCGGCTTCCCCAGCCAGCTGTTCTTCATCGCCTCCATGCCGGTGGTCGTCGCGGCGTTCGTCCGCCCCGACGAGGAGACCCCTACGTCTCTGCGAGCCGTAGCGATCATCCTCGTGCTGTCGTTCCTGGGCTGGATGGGCCTCTCCCGTCTGATCCGTGCGGAAACGCTGACCCTGCGCGAGCGGGAGTTCATCGAGGCCGCAAGGATCTCGGGCGCCTCGCCCTCGCGGATCATCCGCAAGGAGCTGATGCCGAACATCATCACGCCCGTCCTGGTGCAGGCCACGCTGCTGCTGCCCTCCACGATTCTCTCCGTGGCGTTCCTCTCCTTCGTGGGTGTCGGCTTCGTCGAACCCACCCCGGACTGGGGCCGGATGTTCGCCATCGGCGCTGACATCTATGAGCAGGACCCGGTGTACATGCTGTTCCCCGGTGTCGCCATGGTCGTCTTCGTCGTGGCGTTCAACCTTCTCGGCGACTCGGTCCGAGACGCGTTCGACCCCAAGTCCGGACGCTAGAACTTCCGTCCCCCCCGCGGATGGGGTAGCTGTCACCCGGACGCCGGCCAGGGCCGGACGCGCCAGGCAGCCTAGTTGGATCACTACTGACAGATAGGTACTCATCGTCATGAGCATCTTTGGTACGCGCCAGATGCGCGCCGCGGTCATCGCGGTGGCAGCCGGTTCGTTGGTGCTGACCGCATGCGGCGGCAGCGACAACGACAACAGCAGCAAGGGCAAGACCAAGACCCAGGAAGACGCCGCCAAGCAGTCGTCGGCCGTCGTCATGGGTGACGCCAAGGCGTCCACCGGTCCTGCGGCCGAGGTGCCCGGCGCCAAGTCCGGCGGCACCATGACGGTCTACCAGGAGGCGGACTTCTCGCACCTGGACCCGGGTCAGAGCTACGTCAGCGACGCCAAGCAGCTGGACCGGCTGCTCCAGCGTGGTCTGACGCAGTACCAGGAGGACGACAAGGGCCAGCTCACCGTCGTCGGTGACCTCGCCACCGACTCCGGCAAGGTGACCGACGGCGGTAAGACCTGGACTTACACGCTCAAGGACAACCTCAAGGACGAGAACGGCAGCCCGATCGACTCGGGCGACATCCGTCACACGATCGAGCGCCTGTACGCGCCGTTCATCACCGACGGCCCGATCTACATCCAGAACTGGCTGTCCGGTGCGGGCACCGCGTACCGCAAGGCGCTGCCGGACGGTCCGTTCAAGGGCAAGCACCTGCCGGACTCGGTCCTGGCGACCCCGGACGCGAAGACCGTGGTCTTCAAGTTCAAGGAGGCGCAGCCCGACCTGGCCCAGGCGCTGGCGATGCCCGGCTACTCCGTGGTTCCGGAGAAGACGGACACCAAGGAGAAGTACGACACGGACCCGGTCGCGACCGGCCCGTACAAGATCGCCGAGTTCAAGCCCGGCAAGTCGATGAAGCTCGTCAAGAACACGAACTGGGACGCGTCGACCGACTCCGTCCGCCACCAGTACGTCGACGGCTTCAACATCGAGTACAACCACGACGACGACGACCAGACCAAGACCCTCCTGGCCGACCGTGGTGACGCCAAGAACGCCGTGATGTTCACGGGTCAGGTCGCCACCAACCAGGTGAGCAAGGTCGTCGGCGACGCTGCCGCGATGAAGCGCACCATCCAGGGCTACGCGCCCTACGTGTGGCAGCTCAACTTCAACCTGGACCGCATGACGGACAAGAAGGTCCGTGACGCGATCACCTACGCCATGCCGAACGCCCAGCTCTACAAGCTCGACGGCGGCGCGTACGGCGGCGAGACCGCGACCGGTCTGATGGCCCCGACCCTTCCCGGCTACGAGAAGTCGTACGACCCCTTCGGCAAGCTGAAGAAGCCGAACGGTGACGTCGCGAAGGCCAAGCAGCTGATCAAGGAAGCCGGCGCCGAGGGCAAGAAGGTCATCTACGCCTACGGCAACACCCCGGTCCGCCAGCAGCAGGCCGTCCTGATCTCCAAGCGCCTTGAGGAGATCGGTCTCGAGGTCGTGAAGAAGGAGATCGACTCCGCCACCTGGTACGAGCAGGTCGGCAAGGTCAAGAACGGTCTCGACCTGTACATGACCGGTTGGGGCCAGGACTGGCCGGCAGCCTCCACGGTCATCCCGCCGTCCTACGACGGGACGCAGCTGCAGGACGGTTCCTCCGTCTACTCGCACATCAACGACCCCAAGGTCAACGCCGAGATCGCTCGCATCGTGAAGATCACGGACCCGGCCGAGGCGCAGAAGGCCTGGACCGCCCTGCACCACGACATCGTGGAGCGCATCAACCCGGCGGCCCCGATCTACTTCACCAAGGTGTTCCAGATCTTCGGCTCCAACGTCGGTGGTCTCCGGTACTCCAGTGACGCCAGCTACATCGACGTCACGCGTCTGTACCTGAAGAAGTAGTAACCCGCACAGGCCGGTCCCGGGGGTGCGCACACGGCGGAGCGCGCACCCCCGGGGCTCCGGCCCTCTCCTGATGTCCCCCTCATTGCCGCCGTCCTGAGAGCAGCGACCAGCCATGCTTCGATTCCTCACTCGCCGGACGCTCGGCGCAGTCCTGACACTTTTCCTGATCAGTGCCGTCACATACTTCATGTTCTTCGCCATTCCGCAGGACCCGGCACTGCTCGCATGTGGAAAGAACTGCACCCCGGACGCGCTGGAGGTCATCCACAAGAACCTCGGCCTGGACCAGCCCGTGGCCGTCCAGTTCTGGCACTACATGGTCGGCATCTTCGCCGGTCGCGACCTTCCCGTGGGTGAGTGCGCGGCCCCTTGCTTCGGCATCTCCTTCGACAGCGGGCAGCCGGTGTGGGACACCATCATCGACCGTCTCCCGCTGACGCTCTCCCTCTCCGCCGGCGGACTCGTCGTCTTCCTCGTGGTGGGCCTGGGTCTGGGTATGCTCGCTGCCTGGAAGAAGGGCACGAAGGTCGACAAGACGGTCAGCTCGGCTTCGCTCGTGCTGAGCTCCCTGCAGATCTACTTCCTCGGCCCGGTGGTTCTCGGGATCTTCGTCTACAGCACGGGATGGCTGAACAAGCCCAAGTACGTGCCGCTGACGGAGAGTTTCAGTGGCTGGTTCATGGGTCTGCTGATCCCGTGGCTCGTCATGTCGGTCATCTTCACGGCCCAGTACACGCGTATGTCGCGCTCGTCGATGATCGAGCAGTTGCAGGAAGAGCACGTCAAGGCAGCCCGCGCGAAGGGTATGACGAGCCGCTTCGTCTTCTTCCGCTACGCCTGGCGCGGTTCGCTCATCCCGATCGTCACCATCATCGGTATGGACATGGGTGCGCTCTTCGGTGGCGCCATGGTCACCGAACTCACCTTCGGTCTGGCCGGAGTCGGCCGCCTCGCCCGCGACTCCGTGGTCCTCAAGGACCTCCCGCTGACCATGGGCGTGTTGATCTTCAGCGCCGCCTTCATCCTGTTGTTCAACGTCATCGTGGACGCCGCGTACGCGTTCATCGACCCGCGCGTGCGTCTGTCCTAGGAGTACGACCGTGACCACACTCACCAAGACCGAGGACTCGCCCGCACCGGCTTCTTCCGGCCCCTTCCTCTCGGTGCGGGACCTGCGGGTCCAGTTCTCCACCGAAGACGGCATCGTCAAAGCCGTGGACGGGCTCTCGTTCGACCTGGAGCGCGGCCAGACGCTCGGTATCGTCGGCGAGTCGGGTTCCGGCAAGTCGGTGACCAACCTGAGCATCCTGGGGCTGCACAACAAGCGCAGCACCGAGGTCTCGGGAGAGATCGTGCTGGACGGCCACGAGATCACCGGCGCCTCGGACAAGCAGCTCCAGACGCTCCGCGGCAACAAGATGGCGATGATCTTCCAGGACGCGCTGACCGCCCTGTCGCCGTACTACACGGTGGGCCGGCAGATCGCCGAGCCGTTCATGAAGCACACGGGTGCCTCCAAGAAGGAGGCGCGTGCGCGCGCGATCGAAATGCTCGGCAAGGTCGGTATCCCCGACCCGAAGAACCGGGTCGACGACTTTCCGCACCAGTTCTCCGGCGGTATGCGCCAGCGCGCGATGATCGCGATGTCGCTGGTCTGCAACCCCGAACTGCTGATCGCGGACGAGCCGACCACGGCCCTGGACGTCACCGTCCAGGCGCAGATCCTCGATCTGCTCAAGGACCTCCAGCAGGAGTTCGGTTCGGCGATCATCCTGATCACCCACGACCTCGGCGTCGTCGCGAACACCGTTGATGACCTGCTGGTGATGTACGCAGGGCGGGCCGTCGAGCGCGGCACAGTGCGTGAGGTACTCAAGAGCCCGCAGCACCCGTACACCTGGGGCCTGCTCGGTTCGATGCCGCGGCTCTCCTCGGACGTTGGTTCCGAGCTGACGCCGATCCCGGGATCGCCGCCCAGCCTGCTGAACCCGCCGTCGGGCTGCGCGTTCAATCCGAGGTGCTCGTTCGTCGACATCGTCGACGGGAGCGGCCGCTGCGTGAACGAGCGACCCCTGCTTCCGGAAGGGCGTGGCTCTGCCTGCCACCTCACCGGCGAGCAGAAGCAGCAGGTTTTCATCGAGACGATTCAGCCCCGGCTGGGCTGATGTACCGGCAACTGGGGCTATGACCATGAGCGAGAACAAGAGCAACACCGCCGGTCCGGACACGGCTCAGGCGCAGCGGGAACCGGATGTCTCGGAACCGCTCCTGAGCGTGCAGGGCCTGACCAAGCACTTCCCGATCTACGGCGGATTTCCCTTCAAGCGGCAGGTCGGTGCGGTCCAGGCCGTCGACGGCGTGACGCTGGACGTGTACCCGGGTGAGGCCCTCGGCCTGGTGGGTGAATCGGGCTGTGGCAAGTCGACCACCGGTCGGCTGCTCACCCGTCTGATGGAGCCGACCCGAGGCACGATCACCTACAAGGGCCAGGACATCTCCCACGCCAGCCGCAGGCAGATGGCGCCGATCCGGTCCGAGATCCAGATGATCTTCCAGGACCCGTACGCGTCGCTGAACCCGCGGCAGACGGTCGGCACGATCATCTCCGGGCCGATGGAGGTCAACGGCATCAACCCGCCCGGAGGCCGTGAGGCTCGGGTGCGGGAGCTGCTGGAGACGGTCGGGCTCAACCCGGAGCACTACAACCGCTTCCCGCACGAGTTCTCCGGCGGACAGCGCCAGCGCATCGGAGTTGCACGCGCTCTCGCGCTCAACCCCAAGATCATCATCGCGGACGAGCCGGTCTCCGCGCTCGACGTGTCCATCCAGGCGCAGGTCATCAACCTGCTCCAGGAGCTTCAGCGAGAGCTGGACATCGCGTTCGTCTTCATCGCGCACGACCTCGCGATCGTCCGGCACTTCTCGCAGCGCATCGCGGTGATGTACCTCGGCAAGGTGGTGGAGGTCGCCGATCGCGACTCGCTGTACAACGCCCCGCGCCACCCGTACACGCACGCCCTGCTGTCGGCGGTGCCGAACGCGGACCTGGATGCCGACAAGACGGAGCGGATCCGGCTCTTCGGTGACGTACCGTCGCCGATCATGCCGCCCTCCGGCTGCCGCTTCCGGACCCGCTGCTGGAAGGCGCAGGACAAGTGCGCGACGGAGGAGCCTCCGCTGGTGCAGCTCTCGGGCGCCCGTGAGGGGCACCTGACGGCCTGCCACTTCCCGGAGGAGCCGACCACCAAGAAGACCGGCCCGGACGTCGTTCTCGACCCCGCGCTGATCGCTCTGGAGAAGAACGCGGAAACGAAGTAGCAGGACGCTCCGGCGAAGCCGGGAGCTCGGGTGCCGGGACGCGGAAGCGTCCCGGCACCCGTTCGCGTTTCCGGGGCCTCGCGGCCGGAAGGCGGGCGACCCGCTCATCCGGCTGTCACGGTGACTTCAGGTGCGGCCGGTTTCGCGGAGGCGGAAGCGGACGGCGTGCGGTAGCCGCGAAGGGGCCCGTTGGTCGCGGCCACTGCGGCGATCGCCAGGGCGGCGGAGAGGCCTCCGAAGACCAGGGCGAAGGGGGCGGAGGTGACCGACGCCAACAGGCCGCCACGGAAGTTGCCCAGTTCGGGGCCCGCGACACCGATGACGTGTTCCACGGAGGAGACCCGCCCCCGGTACGCGTCCGGGGTCTCCAGCTGGACCAGGGCGCTGCGGGTGACGACGGAGACGGTGTCGGCCGCGCCCGCCACGGCCAGGCAGCCGAGCGCCGCCCACAAGGGCCCCGCCAGACCGAAGCAGGCCAGCGCCAGGCCCCAGATACCGGCCGCGGACAGCTGAACCAGGCCGCTACGGCGCCAGCGCGTCACGGTGCCGGAGAGCAGACCGGCCGTGATCCCCCCGACCGCGACGGCCGAGAGGAACAGGCCGAGGGTCTGTGGGTTTCCCCCGAAGCGGATCTCGTTGACCAGCGGGAAGAGCGCGATGGGCATGGCGAGCAGAGTTGCGGACAGGTCGGTGGCCAGCGAGCCCCGCAGCGTCGGGCGGCCGAGGACGACCCGCCACCCGCCACGCTCCGGCCGGCGCCTGCCGCCTGCCGTGCCGCCACCTTCGGGCGGCATGGCGGGCAGGCGGATCACCGCGAGCATCGAGACCGCCATGGCAGCGGCCTGGGTCGCGTATGCGGCCGGGAAGTCCCAGCGGGCGATGATCAGGCCGGCCATCGCGGGACCGGCCAGCATCGCCGCCTGGAAGGAGACATTGGTCAGGGCGAGACCGGCCGCGACCTGGTCGCCCGGCAACAGCCGGACCGGGAAGGTGCGCCGGGCGGGAGCTCCCAGAGCGCTGCAGCTCGTCCCCAGGGCGACCAGGGCGAGCAGCAGCAGTACGTTCCGGTTGTCCGCGAGGGCCTGGGCGCACAGCCCCGCGGCGGCCAGCAGCTGACCCGCGGTGGTGGCCCGCACCACCGCACGGCGGTCGACGGTGTCGGCCAGCGTGCCGCCGAGCAGCCCGAACAGCACGATCGGCAGGCCGGTGGCGAGCCCGATGGCGCCGGTGCCCACGGGGCTGCCGGTCAGGTCCCAGACCTGGGCCAGCACCGCCACGTTGGCTGTCTGGCCGCCGAGTTGAGAGATCGAGGTGCCGATCCACAGGTCGCGAAACGGCCGACTGCCGCGCAGCGGTCGGGTATCGATGAACCGGACACGGAACCGCCCCTTCACCGCGGTGGTTCGACAAGGTGGTGGAGGATTCGCTCCCGCATCGGCCGGCGTTCCAGAGCCCGCCGCACCTCCGCGACGACGGCGGTCATCGCGTGCGGGATCTCGCTGTCGAGTTCGGCGACCGTCGCATGGGTGGCGCGCCACTCCGCCTCCAGGAACGGCACCAGTGACCGGCCTCGCCCGGTCAGGCCGATCTGCCGGGTGCGGGCGTCGGGTCCCGGCTCGGAGGTGACCAGACCCGCCTTGAGCATGGCGGCGACGGTCTGGCTGATCGCGGAGTGCGAACGGCCCAGGGACTTCGCCAGCTCGAGAATGGTCAGTGGCCCGGTGTGGGCGAGGCGGATCAGCGGATAGGCGAACCGAGGCCGCACCCCCTCGATGTCACGCTCGACGTAGACCTGCTCGATCTCGGCGTCCATGGCCGCCAGCAGCTCGTGCAGGGAGTGCCAGGGATCGGGCAGCGCTGTGGGATCCGTATTTATCACAGCGCTAATATAACAGCGCTTGATAATTTGGTCTCGTGAGCGTGCGCTCGGCCCGCACTTGCCTGTGGCCCTACCATCAGGGCGGTGGACACGACGCACCGGCCCGCCGCCCGGGTCATCTGCCTTGACGCCGCCGACCGGCTGCTTCTTCTGCGCTGGCGGGATCCGTTCGACGGGGCGATGCTCTGGGAGCCGCCCGGCGGCGGCATCGAGCCCGGCGAGACGCCACTGGCGGCGGCACGACGTGAACTGGTCGAGGAGACCGGGCTCGACGCGGCCTGCGTCCTTGAGCGGGCGGTGCTCGTCGACCGTGATGTGCGGTGGAACGGCAAGCGGTACATCGGGACGGAGCACTTCTTTGTCGCCCGGTTTGCCGACGAGCAGCCATCCCCGGTGCGGACCGGATTGCTCCCCGATGAGCAGGCCGCCCTGGATACGTATGCCTGGATCGGATGGTCGGATCTGGGCTCTCTGCCGGACCCGTTCGAGCCGCCGCAGATGCTGACGGTGCTCGGCGCCCTGGTGCCTGACGGCCCATGGTGCGATCGGGTTGGTGCATGAGATGTGGTCACGGCGACCGGGACCGTGCATGAGGTGTGGCCACGGTGACCCGGACCGGCGACCGGGTCACCGTGCGTGAGGTGCGGTCGCGACGGTCGGCAACCTGTGGGGGCCGGGCTCCCTCGCGACGGAAACCCGGATGCGGGTGTCGCGCGGTCACCCCTAGGCTGCGCCAACAGGGTGGGCGAGGCGCCGTACGGCCCGTCAGCGGATCGGAGACGCACGGGGTATGACCAGTCAACTGTTCGCGATCTGCTTCAACGCGACTCGGCCCTCGGGCCTGGCGCGGTTCTGGTCCGGGGTTCTGGGCTGGGAGCCGGCTGACGGTCCGGACGGCGACGTCGCGATCCTGCCCCCTGACGGCGCCGGGTTCCGCATCCGTTTCCTGCCGGGTCAGGAGCCGAAGACCGCTCAGAACCGGGCGCACTTCGACCTGACAAGCGCCTCCCCGGAGGAGCAGGAGCGGACGGTGTCCAGGGCGCTGGAACTGGGCGGGAAACACATCGACGTGGGCCAGCTTCCGGAAGACGGGCATGTGGTGCTCGCCGATCCGGACGGCAACGAGTTCTGCGTCATCGAGGCGGGCAACAAGTTCCTCGCCGACACCGGCTTCATCGGGGCGCTGGCCTGCGACGGTACGCAGGAGGTCGGCTACTTCTGGAGCGAGGTGCTGCGGTGGCCGCTGGTCTGGGACCAGGATCAGGAGACCGCGATCCAGTCGCCGAACGGCGGTACGAAGATCACGTGGGGCGGCCCTCCGGTGGCGCCGAAGGCGGGCACGAACCGGCTGTACTTCGAGCTGGTGCTGCCCGCCGGTGCCGACTGGGAGGCGGAGGCCGACCGCCTGATCTCGCTCGGTGCGACGCGCACCGACGCCGGCGAGGGTGAGGGCGACGGCGGTCGGGTGCTGATGCTCGATCCCGACGGCAACGAGTTCTCCGTACAGAGGCCCCGGTAGCGGCGCTCTGCGGACGGCACGAGCGGACAGCGGCCGCTCCGGCGGCGTGGCCGAGCTGTACGGCCACGGCTCCGGGCGTTACCCAGGGCTGCGCGTCACCTTGCCGAGACCGGTGCCGCCTGCTCAAGGATGCGGAGGGCGTCGGCGGCCGCCGGTGACAAGACGGTGTCGTCCCGCAGGTCGGCAAAGGAGACCCACTCCACCGCGTCGGTGGAACCGTCGGTCTCGGCCACTTCCGGTGCCCCGCCCTTCAGCGCGACGACGTAGAACAACGCCGTGAGGCTCCAGCTCACTCCGTTCCGCCTGACCGCGTAGGTCCGCGCATCGGCCAGCCGGGCATCGGCGAGTTCGAGCCCCGTCTCCTCCCGGAGCTCACGGGCCAGGGCCTCGACGGGCTGTTCGCCCGGGTCGATTCCGCCGCCCGGCAGGTGCCACAGCCCGGGCAGGAAAACAGGGGACGTGTCCGACAGCCGGGCCAGCAGGAGCCGATCGTCCTCCACCGCGATTGCGTATGCCGAAACACGGGTCTGTACGTGAGCGCCCACGGTGCCCGCCCCTCCCTGTTCGAATGCTGCCGGGCTGACACCTTAACGTCGCCGGCCGATGTGGCCGGGGCCGACGCTCGTCACGGACTCCGACGCGTCACCGCTTTCGGCAGCCGCGCGAATCCGTCACGTCCGATGTGCCCGAATGCTCACTCTGTGCCCAGATGGCGGGAGTAAATGTGCGAAAGGTCCTATGTCAGGTGATATTTGACCTCACGTACGACGGAGCACTACGAGGAGGCACTCCATGCGCGGAGCCACACAGGTCAAGTGGGCCGCATGTGCGGTGGCCGTCGCCCTGGCGGCGACGGCCTGCGGCGGAGGGGACAGCGGCGGTGGTGGCGGTGGCGCCGATGGGATCGTGAGCTCCTCCTGGGGTGACCCGCAGAACCCGCTGGAGCCCGCCAACACCAACGAGGTGCAGGGCGGCAAGGTCCTCGACATGATCTTCCGCGGGCTCAAGAAGTACGACCCGAAGACCGGCGAGGCGACGAACATGCTCGCCGAGAAGATCGAGTCCACGGACAATCAGAACTTCACCATCACGGTGAAGGACGGCTGGACCTTCAGCAACGGCGAGAAGATCACCGCCAAGTCGTTCGTGGACGCCTGGAACTACGGCGCCCTGTTGAAGAACAACCAGAAGAACGCCTACTTCTTCGGTTACATCGACGGATACGACAAGGCCCACCCCGAGACCGGCACGGCGAGCGCCACCTCGCTCTCCGGCCTCAAGCAGGTGAACGACATGACCTTCACGGTCAAGCTGACGCAGAAGTTCTCCCTGTGGCCCGACACCCTCGGCTACCCCGCCTTCTCGCCGCTGCCCACGGCCTTCTTCACCGACCACGCGGCCTGGGTGTCCAAGCCGATCGGCAACGGCCCGTACACGATCGACGATTACGCCAAGGGCTCGTCGATGAACCTGCGCAAGTGGGACGACTACCCCGGTGACGACAAGGCGCAGAACGGTGGGATCGACCTCAAGGTCTACACCGACAACAACACCGCCTACACCGACCTGACCGCCGGCAACCTCGACCTCGTCGACGACGTGCCCGCGTCCCAGCTCAAGAACGTCAAGGCGGACCTCGGCGACCGCTACATCAACACCCCGGCCGGCATCATCCAGACGCTCGCGTTCCCCTTCTACGACGAGCAGTGGAACACTCCCGGCGCGATCAAGGTCCGTCAGGGCCTCTCCATGGCGATCAACCGCGAGCAGATCACCAACCAGATCTTCCAGAAGACCCGCACCCCCGCCTCCGACTGGACCTCCCCGGTCCTCGGCGAGGACGGCGGCTTCAAGAAGGGTCTGTGCGGCAAGGAGTGCACGTACAACGCGGCCGACGCCAAGAAGATGATCGAGGACGGCGGCGGGATCCCCAACGGCCAGCTCAAGATCTCGTACAACGCGGACACCGGCTCCCACAAGGAGTGGGTCGACGCCGTCTGCAACAGCATCAACAAGGTCATGGGCAACAACAAGGCGTGCGTGGGCGCCCCGGTCGGCACCTTCGCCGACTTCCGCAGCCAGGTCTCCCAGCAGAAGCTGCACGGCGCCTGGCGCGCGGGCTGGCAGATGGACTACCCGCTGATCCAGAACTTCCTGCAGCCCGTCTACTACACCAACGCCTCGTCCAACGACGGCAAGTGGAACAACAAGCAGTTCGACGACCTCGTCAACAAGGCGAACGCCGAGTCGGACAAGGCCACGGCCGTCTCCACCTTCCAGGACGCCGAGAAGGTCATGGTCCAGCAGATGCCCGTCATCCCGCTCTGGTACCAGAACGGCAGCGCCGGCTACTCGGAGAACGTCACCAACGTCTCGCTGAACCAGTTCAGCGTCCCGGTGTACGAGCAGATCAAGGTCAAGTAGGCGGCTCAGGCCGGGTGACCGGTGCGCTCCCGCACCGGTCGCCCGGCTTCCCCGTCCCCGGCCCCCGACTCTCAGCCCAGAGCCTCTGACCCCGCGACCCCCGGAGCCCTTCATGGGACGTTATGTGATCCGGCGGCTGCTGCAGATGATCCCGGTCTTCTTCGGCACCACGCTGTTGATCTTCCTCATGGTGAACGTGATGGGTGACCCCATCGCGGGTCTCTGCGGCGACCGCCAGTGCGATCCGGCGACTGCCGCCCAACTCCGTTCGGAATTCGGCCTCGACAAGCCGGTCTGGCAGCAATACCTCACCTACATGGGCAACGTCTTCACCGGCGACTTCGGCACCGCGTTCAACGGGCAGAAGGTCACCGAGCTGATGGCCACGGCCTTCCCCATCACCATCCGCCTCACCCTCGTGGCGATCTTCTTCGAGATCGTCATCGGCATCAGCCTCGGTGTCGTCACGGGTCTGCGCCGCGGCCGTCCCATCGACACGTCCGTGCTGGTCCTGACCCTGGTCGTCATCTCCATCCCGACCTTCGTCACCGGTCTGCTGCTCCAGCTCCTGCTCGGCGTGGAATGGGGCGTGATCAAACCGTCCGTCTCCAGCGAGGCTCCGCTCAACGAACTGATCATCCCCGGGCTCGTGGTCGCCTCGGTCTCCCTGGCCTACGTCACCCGGCTCACCCGGACCTCGATCGCCGAGAACGCCCGCGCCGACTACGTCCGTACCGCTACCGCCAAGGGCCTCCCCAGGCGCCGCGTGGTCGTCCGGCACCTGCTGCGCAACTCGCTGATCCCCGTCGTCACCTTCATCGGTACTGACGTGGGCGCCCTGATGGGCGGAGCGATCGTCACGGAGCGGATCTTCAACATCCACGGCGTCGGCTACCAGCTCTACCAGGGCATCCTGCGCCAGAACTCGCAGACCGTCGTCGGCTTCGTCACCGTTCTGGTCCTTGTCTTCCTGGCGGCGAACCTGATCGTCGACCTGCTCTACGCCGTACTCGACCCGAGGATCCGCTATGCCTGAGCAGACACCGGACGAGGCGATCTCGTCGGCCGGAGCCGGCGGAACGATGGACCTCGCCCTCGACGAGGGCGACAGCCTCGAAAAGACGCCCGGCGGTCCCGAGGGAACGGGACCCGGCACCAAGCCGCAGAGTCTGTGGTCCGACGCCTGGCGCGACCTGCGCCGCAACCCCGTCTTCATCATCTCCGCACTGATCATCCTGTTCCTGGTGATCATCTCGATCTGGCCGCAGCTCATCGCCTCCGGTGACCCGCTCGACTGCAACCTCGACAAGGCCCAGGAGGGCTCCCAGCCCGGCCACCCCTTCGGGTACGACGGCCAGGGCTGTGACGTCTACACTCGTGTCGTGTACGGCGCCCGGAACTCCGTGACCGTCGGTATCTGCTCCACCATCGGCGTCTCGCTGATCGGCAGCATCCTCGGCGGCCTGGCGGGTTTCTTCGGCGGCTGGTGGGACTCGATCCTCTCCCGGCTCACCGACGTCTTCTTCGGCATCCCGGTCGTCCTCGGCGGCCTGGTCTTCCTCTCCGTGGTGACCAGCTCCACCGTCTGGCCCGTGATCGGCTTCATCGTGCTCCTGGGCTGGCCGCAGATCGCCCGCATCGCCCGCGGCTCCGTCATCACCGCCAAGCACAACGACTACGTCCAGGCGGCCCGGGCGCTCGGCGCCTCCAACGGGCGGATGATGCTGCGCCACATCGCTCCCAACGCCATCGCCCCGGTGATCGTCGTCGCGACCATCGCGCTGGGTACGTACATCTCCCTGGAGGCGACCCTGTCGTTCCTCGGCGTCGGCCTGAAGCCACCGGCCGTCTCCTGGGGCATCGACATCTCCGCCGCGTCCCAGTACATCCGCAACGCCCCGCACATGCTCCTCTGGCCCGCCGGTGCGCTGGCGGTCACCGTGCTCGCGTTCATCATGCTCGGCGACGCGGTGCGCGACGCCCTCGACCCCAAGCTGCGCTGAGGAGTCCGCTGCCATGTTGCTCGAAGTGCGCGATCTGCACGTGGAGTTCCACACCCGGGACGGGGTCGCCAAGGCCGTCAACGGGGTCAACTACTCGGTGGCCGAGGGCGAGACGCTCGCCGTGCTCGGCGAGTCCGGCTCCGGCAAGTCGGTCACCGCACAGGCGATCATGGGCATCCTCGACATGCCGCCCGGCAAGATCAGCGGCGGCGAGATCCTCTTCAAGGACCGCGACCTGCTGAAGCTCAAGAAGGAGGAGCGCCGGAAGATC
The DNA here is from genome assembly GCF_044742205.1 of Streptomyces sp. NPDC087901. Taxonomy (NCBI): domain Bacteria; kingdom Bacillati; phylum Actinomycetota; class Actinomycetes; order Kitasatosporales; family Streptomycetaceae; genus Streptomyces; species Streptomyces sp. NPDC087901. The sequence goes on along the minus strand of NZ_JBIUUC010000003.1, from coordinate 51,283 downwards.
CGCGGCCAGGAGATGGCCATGATCTTCCAGGACGCCCTCTCCTCGCTCAACCCCGTGCTCACCGTGGGGGAGCAGCTCGGGGAGATGTTCGTCGTGCACCGCGGAATGTCCCGCAAGGAAGCGAAGGCCAAGGCCGTCGAACTGATGGACCGGGTCCGCATCCCGGCCGCGAAGGAGCGGGTCGGCAACTACCCGCACCAGTTCTCCGGCGGGATGCGCCAGCGCATCATGATCGCGATGGCACTGGCCCTCGAGCCCTCGCTGATCATCGCGGACGAACCCACCACCGCCCTCGACGTCACCGTCCAGGCCCAGGTGATGGACCTGCTCGCGGAGCTCCAGCGCGAGCTGAACATGGGCCTGATCCTCATCACCCACGACCTGGGCGTGGTCGCCGACGTCGCCGACAAGATCGCCGTGATGTACGCGGGCCGCATCGTGGAGACCTCGCCGGTCCACGACATCTACAAGGCGCCCGCGCACCCGTACACCAAGGGCCTGCTCCGCTCGATCCCGCGGCTGGACCAGAAGGGCCAGGAGCTGTACGCGATCAAGGGCCTGCCGCCCAACCTGCTCCACATCCCGCCCGGCTGCGCCTTCAACCCGCGCTGCCCGATGGCCCAGGACATCTGCCGCACCGACGTGCCGCCGCTGTTCGACGTGGCCGAGCACCGTCAGAGCGCCTGCTACTTCTGGAAGGAGACGCTCGATGCACGCTGACCACTCGGGGCGCAAGGGAGCGCGCGAAGAGGGCGAGGTGGCACGCGACCTCCTGGCCAAGTCGCGGGAGGGCAGCAGGTACGCGGGCGGCGAGCCGATCCTTGAGGTCCGCGACCTCGTCAAGCACTACCCGCTGACCCAGGGCATCCTGATCAAGAAGCAGATCGGTGCCGTCAAGGCGGTCGACGGGGTCTCCTTCGACCTGGCGGCCGGCGAGACCCTCGGGATCGTCGGCGAGTCCGGCTGCGGCAAGTCGACCGTCGCGCGGATGCTGGTGCACCTGGAAGCTCCGACAGCCGGCGCGATCCGGTACAAGGGCGAGGACGTCACCAAACTGTCCGGCCGCGCGCTGAAGGCCGTGCGCCGCAACATCCAGATGGTGTTCCAGGACCCGTACACCTCCCTCAACCTGCGGATGACGGTCGGCGACATCATCGGGGAGCCGTACGAGATCCACCCCGAGGTGGCCCCGAAGGGCGACCGGCGGCGCAAGGTGCAGGACCTGTTGGATGTCGTCGGCCTCAACCCCGAGTACATCAACCGCTATCCGCACCAGTTCTCCGGCGGCCAGCGTCAGCGCATCGGCATCGCCCGCGGCCTCGCGCTCAACCCCGAGATCATCGTCGCCGACGAACCCGTCTCGGCCCTCGACGTCTCCGTCCAGGCCCAGGTCGTCAACCTGCTGGACCGGCTCCAGACGGAGTTCAACCTCAGCTATGTGTTCATCGCCCACGACCTCTCCATCGTCCGTCACATCTCCGACCGGGTCGGCGTGATGTATCTCGGCCGGTTCGCCGAGATCGGCACGGACGAGGAGATCTACGACCACCCCACGCACCCGTACACCCAGGCGCTGCTCTCCGCCGTGCCGGTGCCGGACCCGATGGCGCGCGAGTACCGCGAGCGGATCATCCTGCACGGCGACGTGCCCTCGCCCGCCAACCCGCCCTCCGGCTGCCGCTTCCGCACCCGCTGCTGGAAGGCGCAGGAGCGGTGCGAGCTGGAGGTGCCGCTGCTGGCGGTCCCGGCGGCCTTCCGGCTCACCGACACCCCGGCCAAGCATGATTCGGCCTGCCACTTCGCGGAGGAGAAGCGCGTGGTGCCCCCGGAGGGGACGCTGGAGCAGGTGGGCGAGGGCGACACGGGAGCCGGCCCCGACGTGGAGAAGGTGGACCGCGAGGCCCGGAAGCCGCCGGAGACGGACGCGCAGCCGGGGGACCGGCCGCCGCCGGAGGCGCGGAACGAGGGCGACGGCCCGCCGCCGCCGGACGTGGGGAACGACGGCGACGGCCCGCCGCCGCCCTCCGGCAGCAGCCGGGTCAGCTGACCCGCCGGTCCGTTAACGCGTGGGCAACTCGGGCGTCTCACGTCCGATATACGGACCCGTCAGCATGGACTGCGTACGGCCGTGCGGGTGCCGTGGACCGGCCGGAGGGACTCACGTCTCCCCGGCCGGTCGCCCGTCGGGACCGTGCCGACGGCCCTCTTGTCGGGAGGCCGGGCGCGGGGGAGTATCGCTGGGGTGATACTCACTCGTGGAGCAAGAGTGACCGGCGCCGCTCTCTGCGCGGTGCTCGCCCTGATCGTCGCGAGCTGGCTCGTGCGGGACATCAGGGCCGTGGACGCCGAGCAGCTGTGGCGTTACTGGGCCGGCTTCCATGACGCGCGCCCGAAGGCGATGCCCGCCACCTCACCCCTGGATGCCGCCCTCCTCGTGGTGTACGTCTTCGCCACCGTCGCCGCGCTGCGCTCCTCGGTCGCCGCCACCGTGCTCGTCGCCACCGGAGTGATCACCCTCGCCGTACGGCTGCCGGGGGTCTGGGGCATCGGGAGCCGCCGGATGGAGACGGTGTTCTCCGACGACCTGCGCTCACGGGCGCTGATCTGTGCCTTCGTCGCCCTCGCCGCGGGCATCGCGCTGCTCATCACCGCCGGAGCCGGCCGCCGTCCGCCGGCCGACTCCTACGAGCAGCTGCCCTCCCGGCCCGGGTCCGGTGCCTCCGTCGCCGCGTTCCTGATGCTGGGCGCGGCTGGAGCGGTGCTGATCGCCTGGGAGATCCGCCAGATGGTGAGGTACCCCGAGCTCTATCCCGAGTGGTACGTGGGCGACGACCGCATCCCGCACGGCGTGATCGACCCGCCGCCGGGCTGGGGCACCGCGGCGCTGGCGCTGCTCTGTCTGGTCGCGGCGGCTAGCGCCCTCTTCCGCGCCGTGCACGCGCGGCCGTTCGGTCTGGTGGCGGCCGCGCTGCTGCTGCCCGGCGGGGCACTGGGCGTGGCCCGGGCCGTCCACTACGACCTGTTCGACGACTTCGGTTCCCTGCCGACGGAGACCCAGCTGATGCTCCTGAGCTGGATCTTCGAGGTGATCGCCGCGCTGGTGGTGCTGCTGGCGCTGGCGCCCAGGGGCTTCGCCGACCTCCCCGGCCCCTACGGACCGGGGCAGGGCCCCGGCTACGGCCCCCCGGAATTCGGTCCCCCCGGCTACGCCCCCACCTCGTACCCGGGGCAGCAGCCGCCGCCCGCACCGGGTTACGGCTACCCGCAGGGCGGCGGCGGTTTCGGGCCGCCCCCGCCGCCCTCGCAGCCGCCGCCGGGCTGGTAGACGGACTACATCCCCAACGACCGCTTCAGGAAGTCCACCTGGAGCAGCAGCAGATTCTCCGCCACCTTCTCCTGCGGGGTCATATGGGTCACCCCGCTCAGCGGCAGCACCTCGTGCGGGCGCCCCGCCGCGAGCAGTGCCGAGGACAGCCGCAGAGTGTGCGCGACCACCACGTTGTCGTCCGCCAGGCCATGGATGATCATCATCGGCCGCACCTGGTCGGCGGCGTGCGAGAGCCCCTCGTCGGTGAGCAGCGAGTTGTAGGCGTACACCTCCGGCTGGGTCGCCGGATCGCCGAGGTAGCGCTCCGTGTAGTGGGTGTCGTACAGCCGCTGGTCGGTGACCGGAGCGCCCACGACCGCCGCGTGGAAGACGTCGGGCCGCCTCAGCACCGCCATGCCGGCCAGGAATCCGCCGTACGACCAGCCCCTGATGCCCACCCGGCCCAGGTCCAGGGGGAACCGCTCCGCGAGCGCGTGCAGTGCCTCGACCTGGTCGTCGAGGGTGAGGGTGAGGTTGTGCTTGACGGCCTTCTCCCAGCCGGGCGAGCGGCCGGGTGTGCCGCGGCCGTCCGCGACGACCACGGCGAAGCCCTGGTCCGCGAACCACTGTGAGGTGAGATGCGGATTCTGGGCGGCGAGGACCCGGCGGCCGTGCGGCCCGCCGTACGGATCCATCAGGACTGGAAGCGGACCGTCCGATTCCTTGTAGCCGGTGGGGAGCATCACGGCGCACGGAATCCGCCGTGCGCCCCCTTCGGTGAGCTGCGGCCTCGCGGACAGCACCGGCTGCTCCGCGTGACTGGCGACGGTGGCGATCTGCTTGCCGTCCCGGAACACCCGTACCGTCGATCCGGGCACGTCCAGCGCCGTGGAGACCATGACGGTCACCCCGCCCGACCGGACCGCCGCGTGCACGCCCGCGCCCTCCGAGACCCGCTCGACGCCCAGCTCGTTGACCCGGTACACATGGGTCTCGCCGATCTCCGCCTCGGTCGCCCGCTCACCCGCCGACGCCGTCACGAGGATGTCGGACTCCCCGATGTCGAGCACCGTCCGGATCTGCAACTGGGCCCCGGTCAGCGGCCGGTCGCCCACCGCGAGGACCCGCGCCCCGCCCTCGTCCGCGATCCGCACCAGCCGCCCGTCCGGCGCCCACGCGGGCACAGCGGGGAACAGCTCCAGCCACACCGGGTCCTCGTCCGCGTGCACCGTCCGGGTCGCCCCGGTCTCCGGGTCCACCGCGAGGTAGAGCTGACTCTGCTGGTCACGGGCCTGCACCAGCAGCAGCGGTGCCCCGTCCGACGACCAGTGCACCCGCGCCAGATAGGGGAACCGGGCCCGGTCCCACACCACTTCGGTACGCTCCCCGGCCAGTCCCACCACGAAGAGCCGCACCTCGGCGTTGGGCGTACCGGCCGCCGGGTACGCGACCTCGGCGGGCTTGCGGTCCGGGTGCGCGGGATCGGCGATCCACCACCGTCGCACCGGGCTGTCATCGACCCGGGCCACCAGTAGCCGGTCCGAGTCCGGTGACCACCAGAAGCCGCGCGAGCGCGCCATCTCCTCGGCCGCGATGAACTCCGCGAGGCCGTAGGAGACCTGCGCTTCCTCCGGTTCGGCGAGGGCCCTGTCCTCCTCGCCGCCGGCGCCCACGACGCGCAGCGCACCCTTGGACACATATGCGATGTGTCGTCCGTCGGGGGAGGGGCGCGGGTCGATCACCGGGCCCGGCACGGGCAGCGCACGCGTCGTTCCGGCACGCAGTTCGGCGACGTACACCTTCCCCGAGAGTGCGAACGCCGCCAACTCGGCCGCCGCGTCGACCGCGTAGCCGACGATCCCCGACGACCCCTCGCGGCTCCGCTCACGCCTGGCCCGCTCCTGGACCGAGAGCCGCTCCGTCGAACCGCCCAGCAGCACCGCCGGATCGGCCACGACCCGCTCCCGCGGGGCCTTGCCGTCGCCGAGGTCCAGCACCCAGAGCTGCCCCGAGCGGTCGGTTCCCGACCCCGAGCGGAGGAAGGCCACCCGTTCACCATCGGGTGAAACCGTGAACGCGCGCGGTGCACCGAGGGTGAAACGCATGGTCCGGGCCAGCTGCAGCGGGAAGGTGATCTCTGGCGAAGTCATATGCCGAACCTATCGGCCGGTCCCGCCGTCCGTGCGCCCCTCGTGCTGCTGTGCCCCGATCAATGCCATGCGACGGATAGTTATGATCCGTAGCGCTCGGTGGGTATGAACCTGCTGGCTCCATGCGTGCTGCCTGTCCCGACCGTACAGATGGAGGTGAACCGCTGTGGTGCTCTCGATTTCGGCGGTGGTGCTGCTGGCGATCGTCGTCTTCCTGCTGATCCGGAAATCCGGACTGAAGGGCGGACACGCGGTCGTCTGCATGCTGCTCGGCTTCTACCTCGCCAGCTCGTCCGTCGCACCCACCATCTCCGAGCTGACCACGAACGTGGCCGGCATGATCGGGGGCATGAAGTTCTGACCCCGGCAGCCGCCCGTGGTCCCGCGGCGTCCGGAAAACGGCCGCAGTCGGCCCAGGGGGCCACCGGCTCGTAGGGTGGTCCCCATGACGGATCTTCCCGCCCGGCGTCTGCTCCTGGTGCACGCGCACCCCGACGACGAGTCGATCAACAATGGCGCCACCATGGCCAGGTACGCCGCCGACGGCGCCCTGGTCACGCTGGTGACCTGCACGCTCGGCGAGGAGGGCGAGGTCATCCCGCCCGAGCTCGCGCATCTTGCCGCGGACCGGGACGACTCCCTGGGCCCCTGGCGCCGGGGTGAACTCGCGGCGGCGATGAAGGAACTGGGGGTCACCGACCACCGCCTCCTCGGGGGCGCGGGCCGATACCGCGACTCCGGAATGATGGGCACCGAGCAGAACAGGCGCCCCGGCGCCTTCTGGTCCGCCGACCTCGACGAGGCCGCCGGGTACCTCGTGGAGGTGATCCGTGAGGTGCGCCCCCAGGTCCTGGTGACGTACGACCCCGACGGGGGCTACGGGCACCCCGACCACATCCAGGCGCACCGGGTCGCGACGCGCGCCGCCGAACTGGCCGCCGACCCCGCGTACCGCCCTGACTCCGGCGCTCCGCACGCCATCGCGAAGACCTACTGGAACCGGGTGCCGCGCTCGGTCGCCGAGGACGGCTTCGCTCGCCTGCGGGCCACCGCCCCGGACGCGTTCCCGGGCGTCGCCGCGATCGACGACGTACCGGGTGTGGTGGACGACGCCCTGATCACCACCGAGATCGACGGCACCGGACACGGTGAGGCGAAAGTCGCGGCGATGCGGGCGCACGCCACCCAGATCGCGCTCGACGGCCCCTTCTTCGCACTGTCGAACAACCTGGGCCAGCCCGTCCTCACCAACGAGTACTACGAGTTGGTGAAGGGCGCCCCGGGCGGCGGAGGGAACACCCGGGAACGCGACCTCTTCACGGGCGTGACGGAGGCGGGCCGGTGAGCAGCAGCAGTTCGCGGGCCGCCCGGACCAACGCACCTCCACGGGACATTCCGGCCACCGGCCTGGCCGCGCCCCTCAACCCCCGGCGGATCGCCGCCCTGCTGTGCCTGGCGGTTCTCGGCGCGCTCGTCGGCATCGCGGGAACCCTGGTCCAATCCGCCTGGTTCCCCGGCGGATTGCTGCTGGCCCTGCTCGCGTCCGCAGGCCTCTTCTACGGCGGCCGCTGCCTCATGGGCACGCAGCCGGGGGCTCTGGCGCCCGCCGCGGGATGGCTGATTTCGGTCATTGTTCTGCTGGGTGGCAGACCGGAAGGGGACTACGTCTTCGGAGACGAACTCGGCCTCGCTCTCTTCATGCTGGGCGGCATGGCCATCGCTGTGATCTGCGCCACCATGTCGCGGCCGCCCCAACTGGGCGCCGACAGCGGCCGACCTGGCAAGTAATGTGCCACCTCCGATCCCGGAATGCCCCCTGTCCGCCCGGGGGGTGCGCAGTCGTTTCCCCCGGTCGCGGGGTGTCTGTCGGCCGCGGCCAGTATGGTGGTTCGCGCGCCTAGTCGGGTGCTGAAGATCTTGACCGGGCTCGCGAGGCCTGGCACGCATATCTGCGGCGTTACCCAACGCCCTCATAGCTTCGCCACGAGGACGCTCCGGCTTCTCGTGGCTGCACGCACCAGGCGCCGCTCCCTGATCCGGCCAAGATCTTCAGCACCCTCCTAGTCGTCCCCCGGCCTGCGGGACGGGGGAAGTACGGGCGGCGGAGCCAATCGGGAGAACCTGCTTTGAGTCGTGAAACTGACAGTTCGTCCTCCGGGCCCCAGGGCCGCGGGGGAGCCGCGTACCCCTCGGGTACGCCGCCGTACGGATCCCGCCAGTATCCGTCGCTGCACCCTTCGCAGGACGCCCCGGAGGAATCCCCGGAGGCCGCGGATCCGCCTCAGCCCGACGAGCCGAGGACCGAGACGACGCTGACGACGCGCATCCGGATCAACATTCCGGGTTCGCGCCCCATCCCTCCGGTCGTCATGCGTACGCCCATGAGCGACGTCGACAGCGCCGGTGGCGAGCGCACCGGCTCCACGCCGCGCCCGGGCGCCTCCGCGTCCAACGGCGGGCAGGCGGCTCCGGCCGCACCGGGGCCCGAGCCCCGGGAGCCGGCGGCGGCGGAGCCCGCTGCCGAGAAGCCGGCCAGGGAGAAGAGCGGCAGCGACTGGTTCGCACCGCGCAAGTCCCCGGCCGCCGCCCCGGCGAGCGACGGCACGGACGGGGCCGGCTTCCCGGCCGGTGGTCCCAGCGGTACGGGCGGTGCCGGTGGTACGGGCGGTGCCGGTTTCGGGGCCGGTGGCCCCGGCAGCCGTCCGGACGGTCCGGGCTCCGGCCCGGCCACCCCGCCCGCAGGCAGCCCCCGCGCCGAGCTGCCCTACTTCTCCGACGGACCGCAGCGCGCCGGCGACCCGGGTGCGACCGGTCCCGACGGCTTCGGCTCCGACGGCTTCGGTCCCGACGGCTTCGGTGGCGACGGTTCCGGCGGGCCCCGCGCCACGCCGAACCTCGGTATCCGTACACCGGGACCGTCCGGCCCCACCACCGGACCGGCCACCGGTACCTCGGCCCTCACCCCGGACCTCGACGGCCGGATGCCCTTCGGCCCGGGTCCGGCGGGCCCGGGCGGGCCGGCGGGCCCCGGCGGTGCACAGGGCCCCGGAACCCCCGGCGGCGTACCGCCGCGGATGTCGGACGACACCGCCGTGCTCACCCCGCAGTTCGGGCCGGGCCCCTCCGGCCCCGGGGGCAATGTCTCGGGGGACACGCTGAACAGCGGCATCCCCGTCGTGCCCTCGGACCACCGCGCGTCAGGGGCTCCGTCTCCGTTCCCGGGCCCCGATTCCACCCCGCGGGGGCCGGCCGGGCCGATGGGCACCGGACCGGCCGGACCGGGCGGCTTCGACGGCCGGGAGGCCGAGCCCGCCGCCCGTACCGCACCTGCGGCCGCGGCGCCGAGCGCCCCGGCGAAGAAGGGCCGCTCCAAGCTGGTCATGCTCTGCGTGGCCGCCGTCTGCCTGCTCGGGGTCGCCTACGGCGCCGGGCTGCTGATGAACCACTCCGACGTACCCAAGGGCACCACCGTCCTCGGTGTCGACATCGGCGGCGGGACCAGGGACGACGCCGTCGAGAAGCTGGACGCCGCGCTCGGCGAGCGGTCCACGGCCCTGCTCCAGCTGACCGTGGACGGCAAGAAGACGCAGCTCGCCCCCGACAAGGCCGGACTCGCCCTGGACAGCCAGGCGACCGTGCGTGCCGCGGCGGGCAGCGACTACAACCCCGTCTCCGTCATCGGCTCCCTCTTCGGCGGCGAGCGCGACGTCGACCCGGTGATCCCGGTCGACGAGGAGAAGCTCGGCGTCGCGCTGAAGGACCTGGCCGGCGCCTCGGGTTCGGCCAGCGACGGCACGATCAAGTTCGTGCCGGGCAAGGCCGTCGCCGTCCCGGGCAAGGCAGGCAAGGCGCTCGACGTCAACCAGTCGATGGTGTCGGTACGCGACGCCTATCGCGCCCAGGTCGAGACGGGCAGCGCGAAGACCGTCCCGCTGCCCGTCACCACCAGCGCACCCACCATCAGCCAGGCCGAACTGGACCGGGCGATGAAGGAGTTCGCGGAGCCCGCGATGTCCGGCCTGATCGTCATCAAGGCGGGCTCGAAGCAGATCCCGTTCGGCCCGGCCAAGTCGCTGCCGAAGATCCTCTCGATGGTGCCCATCGACGGCCGGCTCGTCGACCACTACGACAAGAAGGCCATCGAAGAGCTCTGCGCAGGCGTCTTCGACGGGATCATGGTCACCAAGGGCGACGGTACGAAGCACCAGGTCGGCCCGGACGACGTGGCCTTCGCCATGAAGGGCGCGCTGCTCGGCAAGACCGCGGCCGAGCGCACGGTCACGATCGACCTCGGCGGCAACGGCTGAGCCGTCACCCGCCACATCCCACCGCCCCCGCCCGGACCTCCGGCCGGGGGCGGTGCTGTATCCGACCGGACCTCCGGCCGGGGGCGGTGCTGTATCCGACGGGACCTCCGGCCGGGGGCGGTGCTGTATCCGACGGGACCTCCGGCCGGGGGCGGTGTCGTATCCGACGGGACCTCCGGCCGGGGGCGGTGTCGTATCCGACGGGACCTCCGGCCGGGGGCGGTGTCGTATCCGACGGGCCGCCGCTGTCACCCGTACGGCATGACATCTGTCATCCCGTTTCCACGACCCGTGACCCTGCCGGGCGCACCCCCTGCTGAGCCAGGCTGGACGTATGACAACGACAGCCCCCGAAGTCACCGCGGCGAAAACCGCCGTGGTCAGCTTCGACCAGGTCAGCAAGGCCTACGGAGACGTACGCGCCGTCGACGGGCTCACCCTCGACCTGCACCCCGGTGAGACCGTGGCCCTCCTCGGCCCCAACGGCGCCGGCAAGTCCTCCACCCTCGACCTCCTCCTCGGCCTGCGCACCGCCGACTCGGGAACGGTCCGCCTCTTCGGTACGACTCCGCAGGCGGCCATCGCCGCCGGACGCGTCGGCGCGATGCTGCAGACCGGCGGCCTGATGGAGGACGTCACCGTCCGGGAACTGGTCGGGCTCGTCTGTGAACTGCACCCCAGGCCCTACCCGGTCGACGAGGTGCTGGGCCGGGCAGGCATCGCACCGATCGCCGGACGCATGGTCAACAAGCTCTCCGGCGGCCAGGAACAGCGCGTGCGCTTCGCGCTGGCCACCGCGGGGGCCAGCGACCTCATCGTGCTCGACGAGCCGACCACGGGAATGGACGTCACCGCCCGCCAGGCCTTCTGGGCCACGATGCGTGAGCAGGCCGACCAGGGCCGTACCGTCCTGTTCGCCACCCACTACCTCGAAGAGGCCGACGCGATCGCCGACCGCGTCCTGGTCCTGCACAAGGGCCGGATCCTCGCCGACGGCTCCGCCGCCGAGATCAAGGCGAAGGCCGGAGCCCGCCGGATCTTTTTCGAGCTGGAGGGCGCGATCGACGAAGAGGCCCTGCGGGCCCTTCCGTTCCTCTCCACGCTCGACATCACCGGCCGTCGTGTCCGGATCCAGTCGCACAACGCCGACGCGACCGTGCACGCCGTCTACGGCCTGGGCCTCTACCCGCGCGAGCTCGAAGTCGCAGGACTCGGCCTGGAGCAGGCCTTCGTCGCCATCACCGAGGCCGAGGAGGCCAGGACCAAGTGATGAAGTTCTTCTCATGGGCGCTCATCAAGCTCGAAGTGACCCGCACCCTGCGGAACAAGAAGTTCATGTTCTTCTCGGTCATCTACCCGTCGGTGATCTACCTGCTGATCTCCGGCACCCAGAACACCACCGACAAGGTGCCGCACACCGATCTGACCCTGCAGTCCTTCTTCATGGTCTCCATGGCCTCGTTCGGCGCGCTCACCGCCGTCCTGATGGGCAACAGCGAACGCATCGCCAAGGAACGCGAGAAGGGCTGGGTCCGCCAGCTGAGGCTGACCGCGCTGCCGAGCCGCGGCTACGTCCTGGCGAAGATCGCCAGCGCGGCCATGGTCACGCTGCCCTGCATCGTGGTGGTCTTCCTGGTCGCCGCCTCCGTCAAGCACGTACGGTTCGACCTCTGGCAGTGGTTCGCCCTCGCCGGGGTCATCTGGGCCGGCTCGCTGGTCTTCGCCGCGCTCGGGGTGGCCATCGGCTACCTCGCCAGCGGAGACGCGGTCCGCCCGATCACCATGATCATCTACTTCGTGCTCTCGATCCTCGGCGGCCTGTGGATGCCGAGCGCGACCTTCCCGCAGTGGATCCAGAACATTTCCGAGTGGCTGCCCACGCACGCGTACGCTGCACTCGGCCAGGCCGTCGAGTTGGGTGGCGCACCGCATGCCAAGGACGTCGCCATCCTCTTCGCCTACTTCCTGCTCTTCGCGGGCGGCGCCGCCTGGCTCTACCGGAAGGACACGTTGAAGGCGTGAACGAGGACGAGATGTCCGTGGGCGTCGGGCGCCCGCCGTCGACCGCCAGACAGACCCGGATCAAACTGATGTGGATCGGCGTCTGGCTGGCCTTCATGAGCGCGCCGGTCAAGGACCTCGCCGACGGCAACCACACCCCGTGGGCGACCGCGCTCGGCGTCCTCGGGCTGCTGGTCTTCGTCGGCGCCTATCTGGTCCTGGTCTTCCGCCACACCTCCAAGGCGCTCGACCCCTTCCGGGTCCGTGCAGCCCTCGCCTTCCTCGGGGCCCTCGCCGTCCTGCTGTCGCTGACGTTCGGGACGCCCTGGCTGGTCCTCTTCGTGTACGTGGCGGTGTCCGTCGGCGCCACCCTGCCGATACGGACCGCCCGTTGGCTGATCCCGGCTGTCACCGCCGTACTCGTGGCGATCGGCCTGACCGGCGACCACCCCCGCGAGATCATCACGGCGCTGGTCTTCCCCGCACTGCTCGGCGGCTTCGCGATGTCCGGCGTACGGCAGATGATCCGCACCACGATCCAGCTCCGCGAGGCCCGCGCCACCGTCGCCCAGCTCGCCGCCAACGAGGAACGGCTGCGCCTCGCCCGCGATCTGCACGATCTGCTCGGCCACTCCCTCTCCCTGATCACCCTCAAGAGCGAACTGGCCGGGCGGATGCTCCCGGACCACCCGGAGCAGGCGGCCGCGCAGGTCGCCGACATCGAACAGGTCAGCCGCCAGGCCCTCGTGGACGTACGCAGCGCCGTCACCGGCTACCGCAGACCGACCCTCCCCGGCGAACTGGCCGGGGCCAGGACCGCCCTCGCCGCCGCCGGAATCACCGCCGAGATACCGGCCGAGGCTCCCGATGACCTCCCGGAGGACCTCCCCGAGAAGGCGGAGGAGGTGCTCGCCTGGGCGCTGCGGGAAGCCGTCACCAACGTCGTACGCCACAGCGACGCGGGCCGCTGCACGGTCACCCTCGCCCCGCGCCAGACCCTCGACGGGCGCGTCCTCGAACTCACCGTCGCCGACGACGGCCGCGGTGCCGCCGGCACGAAGCGGGGCAACGGCCTCACCGGCATGGCCGAGCGGCTCGCCTCGGTCGACGGGACACTCGCCACGCGGGCCACCGACTCCCGCTCGGGCAAAGGCTTCACCACGGTCCTCAGCGTTCCGCTCGAATCCGGCCTAGGATCCCGGGAATGAGCATGATCAGACTCCTCCTCGCCGAGGACCAGTCCATGGTGCGCGAGGCCCTTGCGGCGCTCCTCGGCCTGGAACCCGACATCGAGGTGGTCGCCCAGGTCGCCCGCGGCGACGAGGTGCTGGCCGCGGCCAGGGAACACGGCATCGACGTGGCCCTCCTCGACATCGAGATGCCCGGCATGACGGGCATCGAAGCGACGGCGGAGCTGCGCCGCGCCCTTCCGGACGTCAAGGTCGTCGTCGTCACCACCTTCGGCCGCCCCGGATACCTGCGCCGCGCGATGGAGTCGGGCGCGGACGCCTTCCTGGTGAAGGACGCACCGGCGTCCCAACTCGCCGAGGCCGTACGCAAGGTGCTCGCCGGGGAACGCGTCATCGACCCCACCCTCGCGGCCGCCGCCCTTGCCGACGGCGCCAGCCCCCTGACCGAGCGCGAACGCGATGTGCTGCGCACGGCCGCGGACGGCTCGACCAATGCGGAGATCGCCGCGGCGCTGCACCTGTCCCAGGGCACTGTGCGCAACTACCTCTCCATGGCGATCCAGAAGATGGCGGCGCGCAACCGGGCGGAGGCGGTCCGGATAGCACGGGAGAAGGGCTGGCTGTAGGAGCCCTGTGGCATCGTGCCGCGTCACCGGGAGGCGGAAACCAGCCCCGCCTCGTACGCGATGATGACGAGCTGCACCCGGTCCCGGGCATCGAGCTTGGCGAGCAGCCGGGTCAGATACGTCTTGGCCGTGGCCACACTGATGAAGAGCCGCTCGGCGATCTCCGCATTGGACAGCCCGCTGCCGACCAGTACCAGAACCTCGCGCTCCCGGTCGGTGATCGCGGTGAGCGGGCGCCGCAGGGGCGACGACGAGGGGCGCCCCGCGAACTCCTTGATCAGCCTCCGGGTGACGCTCGGCGCGATCAGGGCATCCCCGGCCGCCACCACCCGGACCGCCGCCAGGATGTCGTCGAGCGCCATGTCCTTGACCAGGAAGCCCGCCGCGCCGGCGCGCAGGGCGCCGTACACGTAGTCGTCGTCGTCGAACGTGGTCAGGACCACCACATGGGCGGTGGCCGGTCCTGCGGCGATCCGCTCGGTGGCCTCGATGCCGTTCATCCCCGGCATCCGGATGTCCATCATCACGACATCGGGGGCCAGTTCGGCGGTCAGCCGGACCGCCTCGTCGCCCGTGCCGGCCTCGCCGACGACGTCGATGTCCGCGGTGTCGGCCATGACCATGCGCAGTGCGGTGCGCACCAGCGGCTGGTCGTCGGCGAGCACGACGCGGATCGGCTCCGCGGGGGCGGCCGTTCCGTCGCTCATGCGGTTTCTCCCGTCGCCGGCGCTGTTGCCGCGGCCGTTGCCGTGACTGTTGCCGTTGCTGTGGCCGTGGGCATTGCTGTGGGCGTGGGCGTGGGCGTGGGCGTTGCCGTCGTTGTTGCCGGCTCCGCAGTGGGCACCGGCAGCCGGGCCGTCACCCGGAAGCCGCCCTCCGGGTGCGGGGCGGCGGCGAACTTCCCGTGCAGCAGGGCGACCCGCTCCCGCATGCCGACGAGGCCGAACCCGGTGAACGTGGACCGGTCGGCACCCCGGCCGCGGTCCGCGACCTCGATGGTGAGCTCCTCGGCGCCGTACTCGACGGACACCCGACAGCAGTCGGTGCCGGCATGGCGGACCACATTGGTCACCGACTCCTGGATGATGCGGAACGCCGACAGATCGATGTCCGGGGGCAGCGACCTCCGCTCGCCGCGCCACTGCACGTCGACCCGGACCCCGGCGGCGGTCGTGGCCTTCGCCAGCCGGTCGACGTCGGTGAGACCCTCCGCGGGACGCAGAGCTGTCTCCCCCTCCACCCCTTCGTGGACCGGCTCCGCCTGACGCAGCGCACCGAGCATCCGGCGCAGCCCCGACAAGGTCTCCCGGCCCGCGGTCTCCACCGCGCTCATCGCCTCGCGCGCGGCGTCCGGCTGGGTGTGCACGACACGGGCTGCCGCACCCGCCTGGAGGGCGATGATGCCGACGCTGTGCGCGACTATGTCGTGCATCTCGCGGGCGATCCGCAACCGCTCCTCAGCCACTGCCTGTTCGGCGGTCCGCGCGGCCAGACTCTCGCCGTGCCGACGGGTCTCGTACGCCGAACCTCCCACCAGCCAGGCGACGATCGCGGTCAGGGCGACGACCAGCTCCGCCGACGTACCGACGTCCCACCCGGCCAGCAGCCGGACGGCCAGGAAGCCGGTGAGGACGCCGAGCGCCATCAGGAGGGCGACGAGACCGGTCCGGCGCGACCGGGTGGCGGCGATGAAGTACAGCGCCACATCGGCGGCCAGGAACTGGGCGAGGGGAATCTCCCCCACGCTCAGCGAGATCGTGGCGAGTGTGGCGGCACCCAGCAACAGTGCCAGGCCTTTCAGCGGACGCCGCTCCAGCACCACGCAGCCGCCCGCCGCCAAGGCCGCGGCGAGCAGCTGGGTCAGCAGACCGTCCCACCGGTAGAACAGCACCCCGGGCCGGACGGATGGCTCGAACTCCCCGGGCAGCCGCACCCGCACGAGGAAGGTGAGCAGCACGCCCGCATACCAGGCCGCCCCCACCCACCAACCCGGTGGCACGCGCTTGAGTAGGGGAAGGGAGAGTGAGGGGGACATGCGCCGATCGTAGCCACTGGCCACCGGTGCGGCATCGGACCACGGTTGTACGACCGTGGTCGACACCGGTCCCGGACAGATGTCATCGACGGTCCGACGACGCACGGGGGCCGCGGACAGCACAGTGGTTCTCGTGATCGAAGTCAACGGACTGACCAAGCGATACGGCGCGGCAACCGCCGTCAAGGACCTCACATTCACCGTACGGCCGGGCGAGGTCACCGGTTTCCTCGGACCCAACGGGGCCGGCAAGACCACCACGCTGCGCATGCTGCTGGGTCTGGTCGAGCCGACCGCGGGAACTGCCACCCTCCAGGGCCGGCCGTTCCGTGAGCATTCGCGCGGACTGCGGCATGTCGGCGCCCTGCTCGACGCGGGCGACGTCCACGGCGGCCGCACCGCCCGCGCCCACCTCGCGATGCTGGCCCGCAGCAACGGGATCGGCCGCGCCCGGGTCGACGAACTGCTCGGGGAGGTGGGCCTCGAAGGAGCGGCTCGTCGTCGCATCGGCGGCTTCTCGCTCGGGATGCGCCAGCGCCTCGGCATAGCCACCGCACTGCTTGGTGACCCCCCGGTGCTGCTCTTCGACGAACCACTCAACGGTCTGGACCCGGAAGGGGTGTTGTGGGTGCGCGGGCTGTTCCGCCGGCTCGCCGCCGAGGGCCGCACCGTGTTCGTCTCCAGCCATCTGATGACGGAGATGGAGCACACCGCCGACCGGCTCGTCGTCATCGGCCGCGGCGAGCTCATCGCGGCCGAGAGTCTGACCGCGTTCTCCGCCCGCTCCACCCGGCTGAGCGTGACCGTCGGCACCCCCGACACCGCCGCCCTCACCCCGCTGCTCACCGCGGAAGGTGCCGCGGTGGTCCCGGACGGTGATCGGCTCACGGTCACCGGCCTCACCGCCGCCCGGATCGGTGAGCTCGCCCTCCACCACCGCGTCCCGCTCGTCGAACTCACCACACTCGGCGCCTCGCTGGAGGCGGCGTTCATGGAACTCACCGCGGACAGCGTCGAATACCTCGCAGGAGACCCCCGATGACCACGGCAACCGCCCCGACCGCACCCGCCGGCCGCGTGCCGCACGACGAACCTCGCGCCCGTTTCCGCGACCTGCTGGCCGCCGAGTGGCTCAAGACGTGGTCGCTGCGCTCGACCCCCTGGATGTATGCGATCACCGCGCTGGCCGTCATAGCGTTCAACGCCGGCACGGCCTACGACCACTACAAGTACTGGTACCAGTACGACGAGCGCGGCCGGGAGTCCTTCATCGCCAACGGTTCGCCCCTCATGGACGCCTTCACCGGGAACGCCGCCATGGTGCTGGTGCTGGCCGTCGCCGCGATCGGAGCGGTATCGATCACCGGCGAGTACGGCACCGGCCTGATCCGCACCACGTTCACCGCCGTCCCGGCCCGCCGCTCGGTCATGGCGGCCAAGGTTCTCGTCCTCACCGCGGTCACCACCGTGTTCGGCGCACTCGTCGCCCTGGCCTCGTTCGCCTCGACGCAGGCGATACTCGCCGGCCGGGACGCCTCGGTCTCCCTCTCCCACCCAGGAGCCCTGCGCCTCGTCGTCGCCTCCGCACTGCTCGCGCCGGTGGCCGCGCTCGCGGGCCTGGCGATCGGCGCGGTGATCCGCCACACCGGAGGCTCCGTCATCGGATGCGTGGTGGTGCTGCTTCTGCTTCCGATGGTCCTCAGCGACCGCCGCCATCTGACTGCGGTACTCCAGCACACGCTGCCCTTCAGCGCGTGGGAGCGGCTGTCGGTCTCGGATCTCCACGCGTCCGTCCTCTACCCGTGGGCAGCCTCCGGAGCCTGGACCGTCTACGCTCTCTGGGCACTGCTGGCGGGCACGGTCGCGGTGGTCGCGGTGCACCGCCGAGACCAGTGACGGACCGCCTCCGTGAGCCGGTCCCACCGCACCGCAGATCCCCGATTCACCTTCCCTGCAAAGCATTTCAGAAACATTCTGGAGATTCTTGCGTGATCTCTTGACGTGTCCACCGCCCTGACGGCAGGCTCCGAACTCCCCCACGGTGGCCAGGCGCGTGGCCACCCACGCCGGGTACGGACCCCATATCCGTACCCGCGAACGAAGGAGCCGCAATTGAGTTCCCGCGCCGCTCGCGCGACACTGGCCGGCCTGCTCGCAGCCGCCGGGGTCACCGCCTTCGCCCCCTGGACCTCCCAGGCGACCCCGCCGGGCGACAAGACCGTCACCGCAACCCTGTTCGAGTGGAAGTACGACGCGGTGGCCCAGGCCTGTACGGACTCGCTGGGTCCGGCCGGCTACGGCTACGTCGAGGTCTCGCCCGCCTCCGAGCACATCCAGGGCGACCAGTGGTGGACCTCGTACCAGCCGGTCAGCTACAAGATCGCCGGACGCCTCGGTGACCGCGATGCGTTCACGTCCATGGTGGAGAGCTGCCATGCGGCCGGGGTGAAGGTCGTCGCCGACGCCGTCATCAACCACATGTCGTCCGGCTCCGGCACGGGTACCGGCGGCACGGGGTACACGAAGTACGACTACCCCGGGTACTTCCAGGACCAGGACTTCCACTCCTGCCGCAAGGACATCAGCAACTACGGTGACCGCAACGACGTCCAGAGCTGTGAACTGGTAGGTCTGGCCGACCTCGACACCGGCAGCGAGGCCGTCCGTACGACGATCGCCGCGTACCTCTCCGACCTGCGCGGTCTGGGCGTCGACGGCTTCCGTATCGATGCCGCCAAGCACATGGCAGCCGATGACATCGCCGCGATCAAGGGCAAGATGTCCGACCCGGGTTTCTGGGTCACCGAGGTCATCTACGGCGGTGGCGAGGCCGTCCAGCCCGACGAGTACACCGGCGTGGGCGACGTCGACGAGTTCCGTTACGGAGGGCACCTCAAGAGCGCCTTCCAGAGCGGCGGCATCACCGGCCTGAAGAACATCGCCGACGGCAAGATGGCGAGCGCGAGCGCCCGTACGTTCGTCGACAACTGGGACACCGAGCGCAACGGCTCGACGCTGACGTACAAGGACGGCGCGGCCTACACCCTGGCCAACGTCTTCATGCTCGCCTCGCCCTACGGCTCCCCGAACGTCTACTCCGGCTACGAGTGGTCGGACAAGGACGCCGGTCCGCCGAACGGTGGCGCGGCCGCGTGCGGCGGCGCCGGCTGGACCTGCACACACACGCAGACGGCGATCACCGGCATGGTCGGCTTCCACAACGCCACGGCGGGCGCGGAGTTGACCGACTGGTGGGACAACGGATCGTCGGCGATCGCCTTCGGCCGCGGGGACAAGGGCTTCGTGGCCATCAACAACGGTGACGGCGAGCTCCAGCAGACGTTCGCCACGTCGCTTCCGGCCGGCACGTACTGCAACGTGGCGCAGGCATCCCCGGACGCCTGCGACGGCAACACGGTGCAGGTCGGCGACGACGGCACGGTGACGGCGACCGTACCGGCGAAGGGTGCGCTGGCGCTGCACGGCTGATCACCACGCCCGGCGCACCACCGGCCGTAAGCGCCTCCGTCGGAGCGGAGGGGCTTACGGCAGGTGGTGCGCTGTCACGCGGTGGGGGTGTCGAAGTAGTGCCCCTTGTCGAGGTCTTCGATCAGTCCCGGATTGGTCGGCTGCCACCCGTACGACTCGCGGGTCAGGGCGCTGGAGGACGGCCCGTCCACGCCCACGAGGCCGCCCAGCCAGCCGAAGTGCGCGTCCGCGTCCTTCGGGGAGACCGAGGCGACGGGAAGGCCGAGCCGGCGTCCGATGGCGTCGGCGACATCGCGGATCGGGACGCCCTCCTCGCCGACCGCGTGCAGCGTCGATCCCGCGGGTGCGGCCTCCAGCGCCAGACGGACGAGGTGGGCCGCGTCGGCGCGGTGCACGGCCGGCCAGCGGTTGGCGCCGTCGCCGATGTAGCCGGAGACGCCCTTGGCGCGGGCGATGGAGACCAGGGCTGCCATGAAGCCGTGGTCGCCTTCGCCGTGCACCGTCGGCGGGAAGCGCACGACGGACGAGCGGACGTTGCGCGAGGCGAGGGAGACGGTCAGCAGGGCGGTGGCCAGCCGGGCCCGCGCAGCCTCGAACGGCACCGGCCAGTCGGGACTCTGCCCGTCCCGCTCGGTGACGACCCGCCCCGGTGCGAGCCCGAGCGTCCCGGAGGCGATGACGAACGGCTTCCCGGATCCCGCGAGCGCCTCCCCGAAGGCCTCGACGGCGCGACGGTCCGCGCCGGCGGCGCCCTGGAAGTCCCCCGAGAAGGCGATGTCGTGCTTGAACGCGAGGTGGATCACGCCGTCCGCGGCGGCCGCGGCGTCGCGCAGGGCGCCGAGGTCGTCCAGGTCCCCGTGCAGCACCTCGGCCCCTGCGGCGGTGAGCGCCTCGGCCGAGCCGTCCGAGCGGGCGAGCCCGACGACCTGGTGGCCCGCGTCGATGAGCTCGGGAACGACGGCGGAGCCGATCCAGCCGGACGCGCCGGTCATGAATACACGCATGGGAATCCTCCTGGGTGGGCCGACCGTCCTGGCGGCGGCCCTCGCGGGGGCACACCAGGAGCGGATCGATGTCAGCGACTGTCATCACCCTATCTCCGATGTCAGTGACTGTCATCCCATAGAATCGGCGGCATGAGTCGATGGGAGCCGAACGCGCGCGGCCGGCTGGAGCAGGCTGCAATGGAGCTCTACGGCGAGCGCGGCTACGAGAAGACGACCGTGACCGAGATCGCCGGACGGGCGGGGCTCACGGAGCGCACGTTCTTCCGGCACTACGCGGACAAGCGCGAGGTCCTGTTCGGTGGCTCCGTCCTGCTCCAGGGTCTCCTTGTGGACACCCTCGCCGAGGCACCCGAGTCCGCGTCGCCGATCGACGCGGTGGCCGGGGCGCTCCAGGCGGCCGCGGCCGTGTTCGACGAGCGGCGCGAGCAGTCCCGGCGGCGCCAGGAGATCATTTCGGCCAACGTGGAGCTTCAGGAGCGGGAGCTGGTCAAGCTCGACTCGCTCGCCGCGGCCCTTGGCGGGGCGCTGCGGGAGCGCGGCGTCCCGGAACCCGCCGCGAGCCTGGCGGGCGAGGCGGGAGTGGCCGTCTTCAAGGTCGCCTTCGGGCGCTGGATCGGCGGCAGTGGTGAGCTGGGCATGGGGGAGTTCATCCAGGAGGCGCTCGACGAGCTCAAGGCCGTGACGGCCGGCGGCCGTTCCTGACGGCAGTGCGCCCCGCCATGACCACGATGCTGTTGGTTAATTCGGCGCCCGCGTGACGTCGGTCTCCAAAACTCGGTTGTGGTCTTGGAGACCGACGTTGCTGCAGGGGGAGGATGTCCATGTCGATGCGGTCGGTGGTACCGGGGATGTCCCAGAAGAGACCGCACGGGTGGCGAAGGCTGCCTTTCCCAAGGGCAGCCTGGCGATCCGGGTCCGGGACGAGTTGGGCACGCTGTTCACCGACGAGCAGTTCTCCGGCCTGTTTCCGTCACGGGGCAAGCCCGCGTGGTCGCCGGGACGGCTGGCTCTCGTGCTGGTGCTGCAGTTCGTGGAGGGCTGACCGACCGGCAGGCCGCTGAGGCTGTGCGGGCCCGGATCGACTTCAAGTACGCGCTCGGGCTCGAGCTGACGGATCCTGGCTTCGACTTCTCGGTGCTATCGGAATTTCGGGACCGCTCATCGAGGCAGACGCCGGGCGGCGGGTGCTGGACGGCATCCTTGCTGCGGCCCGGGACAAGGCCTGCTGGCCAGCGGCGGCAAAGCACGGACGGACTCAACCCATGTGCTGTCGGCGGCGCGGGAGCTGCGCTGGCTGGAGATGGTGGCCGAGGCGTTACGTGCGGCGTTGAACGCACTGGCCCAGGCCTCTCCTGAGTGGCTGAACCGGATCGCCGAGCCGGACTGGTTCCGGCACTATGCCACCCGGGTCGAAGACTCGCGCTTGCCCAAGGCCCGCTCCAAGCGGGAGGAGGTTGGCCGGCGGATCGGCACCGACGGCATGCGGCTGCTCCAGGCCGTGACCTCGCCAGACGCGCCGTGTCATCTGCGCGCTCTGCCCCAGGTGGAGGTCCTGCGGCCGATCTGGGTCCAGCACTTCCACCGTGTCGAAGGCGAGGCGGAGCGCCGGGCCCCAAAAGACCGCCCACCAGGCACACAACGCCTGGTCACCCCCTATGACACCGAGACCCGCACCGGCTCCAAGCGCGACCTGGACTGGGACGGCTACATGGTCCACCTCAGCGAGACGTGCGGCCCCGATATCCCGCACCTGATCACGAACGTGGTGACCACCGCCGCCGCGGTCAATGACGACCGCATGGCTGCTGAGGTCCACGCCGGGCTCGCCCGGCGGGAGCTGTTGCCCGGGGAACATTGGGTTGACACCGGCTACGCCAACAGCCCAGCCATGGTCGCAGCCCGTCGCGACCACGGCGTCCAACTGCACGGCCCGCTTCAGGCAGTCAACACTGTCCCGTCCGCACGTGATGACGGCGCCTGGGGCCAGGACGCCTTCACCATCGACTGGGACAACCAGCGCGTCACCTGCCCGAACGGCCGGACCAGCAAGGCCTGGGCCGTGCACACCTCACAGCGGCGCATGCCCGTCATCCGGGTCGCGTTCTCAGTGCTGGACTGCCGTCCCTGTCCACGCCGGGGTGACTGCCTCAGCGCACCAACGACTCAGCGCCGACAGCTCACCCTGCGGCCACGCGAAGAGTACGACACCCTCCAGCAGGCTCGCGCCCTCCAGCAAACCGACGAGTGGAAAGAGCGCTACAAGATCCGAGCCGGCGTCGAGGGCACCATCGCCCAAGGCGTCCAACGCTGCGGCCTGCGCAGATCCCGCTACTGCGGCCTGGCCAAGGCGAGCCTCCAACACCAGCTCACAGGCGCCGCGATCAACCTCGTCCGCGTCGACGCCCACCTCACCCAAACACCCCGAGCCCGCACCCGCGTCTCACACTTCGCGGCGCTTCTGCCGATCGAGCAGTGAGGCAGGCTTATCCGACCTGATGGGCCGGCGGCCCAACAGGTCGGCCGATATCGGATGGCCAACTGGGCCTGACACGCGCCGCGAAGTCCGCGAAGTCCGCCCGCAGATATTGCGGATCGGACGGTTTCAGCCGGACCTGCTGACGGCTGTCCGCCCACCAGACCTCGAAATCAGCGACCGTGCCTTCGACGGGCCAGCGTTCTTCCTGCTCCGGCAACAGCAGGACGTCAACGAAGCCGCCGACGTCCAGTCCGATGTCCACGAAGAACCCAATTGCCCCAGGTCTGGGCACCTTCACGACAGTGCCCCGGAAGACCTGCCCAAAGCGCAGATTCCCCCGGATCGTCTCCCACTCCGCAACCGTAACCACGAAGCACATCTTCGCAGCACCGCCCACGGGTGAAGCAGCCCGATCTCGGAGTGAGCGAGGGCTCACCCCAAGATCGGGCTCAATTCGCCAACAGCATCATGACCATGGCGGGGCGCACCTGGCTGCCGGGCCGGATCCGGGCCGCCCTGCGGCAACCCCGACCCGGCACCTCTCTCACATCCCTACGGGAACGACACCACCTGAGACGGCACGGTGGTTGTACCGGACGTGGGCGAACCCGTGTCGTTGATGACGTGTTCGTACTGGCCCTGGCCGCCGAGGGAGACGACGAGCAGGTCGTGGAACTTCACGCCGGGCTTCACCGGTGCTTCGAAGCCGTGGTCCTGACGGATGGTCGGGTCGACGTTGAAGTAGCAGTAGCTGCCCAGTCCCCAGCCTTCGTGGGTGGTGACGGAGTCGTCGACCTTGTAGGCGGCGAACCCCTTGGTGTCACCGTTCTGGACGGCGGCCTGGTTGGGGGCGTCGTACGCCTTCTCGTTCTGGAAGAAGATCGTCTTGCCGTTCTCGCCGGACCAGCGCACGTCGTACTTGTTGAAGTGCTCGACGAACAGGCCGGTCGCCAGGACGTTGTCGCCGTTGACCTGGAGGCCGTAGTCGGCCCGGTTGGTCTCCCAGCCGACGCCCTCGCCGTGGTCGGCGCGCCACAGCCAGGTGTGGTCGACGATCGTGTCGTTGCTGTTGATGACCATGCCGGTGGTGGCCTTGCCGGCGCCCGCGCCGCCGACCCGCACGAACACGTCCTGCAGCGACGTCGGGTTGTCCGCGTGGCTCGCGGACGCGCCCTCCGGGCCGACCTCGATGAGCGTGTCGGAGTTGGTGGTGCCGGCGTCGACGAGCAGTCCGGCGAGCTTCACGCCGTCCACGTCACCGACCTTGATGGCCGTGACCCCGTTGTCCGGGATGATCGTGGCAAGGCCCAGGCCGAGCGCCACGGTGTCGGCACGGTCGATTTCGATCGTCCGGTCGACGTGGTAGACGCCGGGCGTGAAGAGCAGGTGCAGGCCCTGCTGGACCGCCGCGTTGATCGTCTCGGCGGTCGCTCCGGGCTTGACCACGTAGAACTGGTCAAGGGGGATCGACTCGCCCTGCGGGGTGCCGTTTCCCCATGAAGTGCCGCGCGCGTTGGTGCGCTTGGCGGGGACGAACACCTTGTAGTCGGCGCCGTCCAGGTAGAGGAAGGGCTTCTCGCGGGAGACCGGTGTGTTGTCGAGGGTGGTGTACGGCGGCTCGGGGAAGCTCTGGGCGGGTGCGCCCTCGACACCGGAGAACGTCATGTTCCAGACGCCGTTGCCCCAGCTGCCGACCGAGCTGTCCCGGGTGTACCACTGCTGCTGCGAGTACGGCCCGACCTGCCCGTCGATCTTGCTGTCGGCGATGTACCCGCCGCTCGCCCAGCCGTAGCCGTCGGGCGCGAGGTTGAGCCCGCCCTTGACGTGCATCCGACGGAAGGGGGCGGCCTGCGACACCGCCCAACGGTCCGTTCCGTTCACCGGGTTGAGCGCGAGGTTCTCCGCCGAACGCCAGAAGTTCTGCGTGGCGTTGCCGTTGAACCACCCGGCGTCGACGGTCACATCACCGTTGAACGTGGTGTCGTCCGGGTTCAGTCCAAGCCCGGCGATCGAGGTGTAGAACCCTATCTGCGCGTTGAGATTGTTGTACGTGCCCGGCTTGAACATCAGCGCGTAGCGGCCGGTGCCGAACTGCGCCGACTCCTGCTTCTTGAAGACCTCGTCGACCTTGGCCTGGATGTCGGGCATCGACGGATCGAACACCATGACGTTGGGTCCGAGGTCGCCGCCGCCCTCGATGGCCTGCGCGTCCTCGCCGAAGGCGGTCTGCGCCGTGGGGACGGCCATGAGCAGGGAAACGGCGAACGCGGCGATCCCGAACGAGCGGGTCCGGCGCCTGCGCCGGGATGCGGTGGGGGTTCCCGTGGGGGGAGTTGTGGGGGATTCCGTGGGGGGAACATGCATGGGCGTACGTCTCCTGAGTCGTGGTACGGGTGACACGACGAGCTCTTCGGAGAGCGCTCTGAGAGCGCTCTCCGACGGGTGTTGATGGTTCCGCTGTCACCCGGGAAACGTCAAGAGGTGTGCAACAGGAGCCTCACTCGATCCATCTGAGCGCAACAATTAACGCCAGCAGAAAGGCAATTGACCCGATTCGCGCTCAGTTCGGGGTGCGGTTGAGTTCAGGAGATGATGTTGCCCTTGCGGTGCTGCTCGGCCATCCACGCGGCCACCGGGAGCCCGCCGGAGGCGGGAACGGCGGGCCGCGGCGGTCCGCAGCCGTCAGTGCTCCCCGCGTGTCTTCCGCCAGATCCTGATCTCGGTCGCCGGCAGCCGTTCCGCGAAGCGGAGGCCGGGCGAGGCTTCGCGCAGCACGCCGCGTACCTCCTGTTCGAAGTCCGCCAGCTCCCCGCCGAACAGGTGAGGGGCCGAGTCGGAGCGGGAGAACACCCACGCCACGAGGTCGTCGGCGCCACGCAGGACGATGTCCCCGGCGGGCACGACATGCCGTTCGCAGCTCCCGAACCCGGCCTGCTCCAGCACCTGTTCCTCCCCGTTCGGGGTCCCGTGGACCAGGGTCCCTCTCCCCGCCCGGCGGACCGGACCCAGGCGCCGGCGCACCACGTCCCCGATGCGCGCGTACGGCGGAGGGGGCAGGGGGAGAGGCCCCGGATCGGGCGGCGGATCCTTGAGCTCGTTGAGGTGGACGAACGCGCCGCCCGGCTCCAGCATCTCGCGCACGGTGGCCGCGACCCGCTCCCGGTCAGTCCAGTGGAACGACTGGGCGAAGACCGCGACGTGGAAGGTGCCGAGGCCCGCCGGCAGGTCCTCGGCCCGGGCATGGACCCAGCGCACGTGGCGCACCTCGCGCAACCTGGCCCGCCGGTCCGCCTCGGCCAGCATGTCCTCGTCCGGGTCGAGGCCCACCGCCTCGGTGACGTACGGCGCCATGTCCAGTGTCACGGTGCCCGGCCCGCAGCCGACGTCGAGGAGCCGGCCGCTTCCGGTCAGGCCGAGCGCGCCGGCGAGCACGTCCGCACAGCCGGGTGCGTACGGAAGTCGTCCGCGTGCGTAGTGGGCCGCACTGCCCCGGAACAGAGTGCTGTCCCACTGCCAGTCCTCAGCCATTCCCGCTCCGTTCGGTCCGCCGGGTGAGCCGGCGAACCACAGGGGTGACCTGGCCGGCACCTTGGTCAGGTGGGGTGCCGGCCAGGAGTCTTGGGGGCGTGCGTCAGGAAAGCACACCGTGAGCCCGCGTGATGCGGGCGATCGCCTCGACGGTCAGGGCCCGGTCGTGGGGCTCGGTCTCCAGGGCGCGATGGATGGACAGACCCTCGATCAGCGCGTCGAGCTGACGGGCCGTCGCCGGGTCGAAGTGCCACTCCAGGGCGACGCGGCTGCGGCGCATCCACTCCCGGGTCAGCTCACGGTAGGCGGGCTTGCGGGCGGCGAGGGTGTACAGCTCGTGGGTGAGGACGAGCTCGCGCTGGTTGCCGCCGGACAGGTGGTGGACCAGGTCGGCGACCGCCTCCCGGGCTTCGTCGGGAGTGGAGGCGGCGCCGAGACGCTCCTCGAAGACGGCGACGATGCTGCTGGAGAAGCGTATGAACGCCTCTCGCAGCAACTCGTCCATGCCGCCGAAGTGGTACGTCATCGAGCCGAGCGGCACACCGGCGCGGGCGGCGACCTTGCGGTGCGAGGTCCCGGCGACCCCTTCCTCCGCGATCAGGTCGAGCGCGGCGGTGATGATGCGCTCCCGCCGTTCGGGGTCGTTCTGTCCGGTCGCCACGGCGTTTCCCTTGTCTAGATCGAGCGGATCACCCGGGCCGGGTTGCCGACCGCGACCACGTTGGCGGGGACGTCCTTGGTCACGACGGCTCCCGCGCCGATGACGCTGTTGTCCCCGATGGTCACCCCGGCCAGCACGATCGCGCCGCCGCCCAGCCAGACATTGTCGCCGATCGTGATCGGCCTCGCCGCCTCCAGCTTGTCCCGGCGCGGCTCCGGCTCCACCGGATGGGTGGGGGTGAGCAGCTGGACGTTCGGCCCGATCTGGCAGTCGCGGCCGATCGTGATCGGGGCCACGTCCAGTGCGGTGAGGTTGTAGTTGATGAACGTGTCCTCGCCGACCGTGATGTACGAGCCGTAGTCCACGTACAGCGGCGGCCGGATGTGCGCACCGGCGCCGAGACCGCCGAGGAGTTCGGCGACGACGGGCTGCGCGGCGTCCGGGTCCTCGGTGTAGGCCGCCAGATACCGGGCGGCCAGCCGCACCGCCCGCCGCTGGGCCTCCACGATGGCGGGGTCGTCGGCGATGTAGAGGTCCCCGGCGAGCATCCGTTCATGGTTCGTACGCGGGTCTCCCGCGAAGTGGTCCGTCATGGGTACGATCGTACACTCCAAGGGCGTACGATCGTACGCTCCTGCTGGATTCCCCTTCTGAACTGCCGAGGCCCGCTGTCATGGATGCCGCAACACGCCGCCGGCGTGCCGCCTTGTTCCTCTTCATGCTTGCGGCCGGAACAGGCATGGCCTCTTGGGTGGCGCGCACTCCGGCCGTCAGGGACGGACTCGACGTGTCCACCGGCGCGATGGGGCTGGTGCTCTTCGGCCTGTCCACCGGTTCGATGGCAGGTGTGACCGCCTCCGGCCCGCTCGTACGCCGTTACGGGGGCCGGGCCGCCATCACCGTCGGCGCGGCACTGATCGTCGCCGGGCTGCTGGTCGTCGCGGCCGGTACCGGTCTGGCGCTGGCGGGCGGGGTCTTCTGCGGACTGGCCCTGTTCGGCGGCGGGATGGGGCTGGCGGAGGTCGCGTTCAACATCGAGGGCGCGGACGTGGAGCGGGTCATCGGCCGGCCCGTGCTGCCGGTGCTGCACGGCTGCTTCAGCCTGGGCACCGTGGTCGGGGCGCTGCTGGGCATGGCGCTGACCGCCGTCGCGTTCCCCGTCGGATGGCATCTGACAGTCGTCTCGGTGCTCGTCGCCGCCGCCGCGGTCCTGGCCGTCCGCGCGCTCCCGCACGGCACGGGCAAGGAGGCGGCCGGCGCCGCCGGGCCGGGCGGGCGGCGGGGCCAGTTCGCGGTCTGGCGGGACCGGCGGCTCGTCCTCATCGGGGTGATCGTGCTGGCCATGGCCTTCGCGGAGGGGGCTGCCAACGACTGGCTGCCGTTGCTCATGGTGGACGGCTACGAGGTGAGCGCCACCGCCGGCTCGCTGACCTTCCTGGTCTTCGCCTCCTCGATGACGTTCGGCCGCTTCGCCGGCGGCCCCCTCCTGGAGCGCTTCGGCCCCGTCCGGGTCGTCCGGATCAGCGCGGTCATCGCCGCGCTGGGCCTGGCGGTGGTGATCGTTTCGCCGAGCCCGGTGATGGCGGGTGCCGCCACGGTGCTGTGGGGGCTAGGCGCCTCCCTCGGTTTCCCGGTCACCGTGTCCGCCGCGGGTGACCACCCGCACGACGCGGCGGCACGGGTCGGCGCGGTCTCCACCGCGGGTTATGTCGCCTTCCTCGTCGGCCCGCCCGCACTCGGCTTCCTCGCCGACCACATCGGGCTCCGGCTCACGATGACCGTCGTCCTCGCCCTGCTGATCGTCGCGTCCACGCTGGCCGGGGCGCTCGACACCGCCCGCCGCACCGATGCGGAGCCGGAGCCCGTAGCCAACTAGGGGCTCTCGTCCGGATCATGCCGGACCCCGCGAGCCCGGCACGATTCGGACGAGAGGCACCAAGGGCTGTCCCGCCGGGAATTGCGGGACAGCTTCAGCCCCAGAGATCAGTGCTGTGTGCAGCGACCAGGGCGCCGATCCGTGCCAGTGCCTCCGCGACCGGCAGCGGGTCGAGACGGCGCCCGTCGCGCAGTCGCAGCGCCACCCGGTCGTCAGCGGCTTCCGCCGACCCGATGACCGCCTGGTACGGCACCCTCCGGGCCTCCCGGATGCGGGCGCCCAGGCTGCCGCGCTCCCGGGCGGCGACCTCCGCGCGGAGCCCGAGCGCGAGGCAACGGCGGGCGAGGTCCTCGGCGTTCGGCAGTTCGGCGTCGGAGACGGGGAGGATCACGACCTGGGTGGGGGAGAGCCAGGCGGGGAACGCGCCGCCGTGCTGCTCGATGAGGTGGGCGACGGCCCGCTCCACGCTGCCGATGATGCTGCGGTGCACCATGACCGGCCGGTGCTTCGCCCCGTCCGCGCCGATGTAGTGCAGATCGAACTGCTCGGGCTGGTGGAAGTCGACCTGGACGGTCGACAGGGTCGACTCACGGCCCGCCGCGTCGGCGACCTGCACGTCGATCTTCGGCCCGTAGAACGCGGCCTCGCCCTCGACCGCCTCGTACGGCAGCCCGGACGCGTCGAGGACCTCGGTCAGCAGGGCGGTGGAGCGCTGCCACATCGCGGGCGCGGCGACGTACTTCCCGCCCGGCCCCGGCAGCGAGAGCCGGAAACGGGCCGGCCGGATGCCGAGTGCCTCGTACGCCCGGCGGATCATGTCCAGTGCGGCCCCCGCCTCCCCGGCGACCTGGTCCAGGGTGCAGAAGATGTGGGCGTCGTTCAGCTGGATGGCCCGTACCCGGGTCAGCCCGCCGAGCACCCCGGAGAGCTCGGAGCGGTACATGCCGCCCAGCTCGGCCATCCGCAGCGGCAGTTCGCGGTAACTGTGGGAGCGGGAGCGGTAGATGACCGCGTGGTGCGGGCACAGACTCGGCCGTAGTACGACCTGTTCGCCGCCCAGGTCCATCGGAGGGAACATGTCGTCGCTGTAGTGCGACCAGTGCCCCGAGATCTCGTACAGCTCCCGCTTGCCGAGCACCGGCGAGTACACGTGGCGGTAGCCCGCCAGCCGCTCGGCGGTGCGGATGTACTCCTCCAGGGTGTGCCGCAGCGCCGCCCCGTCCGGCAGCCAGTACGGAAGACCCGCGCCGATCAGCGGGTCGGTGTCGAACAGCTCCAGCTCACGGCCGAGTCTGCGGTGGTCGTGCATGGCGGTCTCCTCGCGTACGAAGGGCGAGTGACCGCAAGCAGAAGCCCCGGGGCACTCGCCCCGGGGCTTCGGACTGGTCAGCAGTCAGCGCGCCGGGACACTCTCCGGCGTCGTCGTCATGGCAGCGCGCTTCATACGGGGGACGCTAGCAGCGGCCGGCGGTCCGGTGCACGGGGATTTTCGCCGGGGGAGCACGGCGGCTCATCCCTTCTTGGCCGAGTCGAGGTGCGCGAACACGACCACATTGTCCTCGTAGTCCTTGGCCTTCTTGTCGTAGGTGCCGCCGCACGTGATCAGGCGCAACTGGGCGTCAGGGGTGTCGGCGTAGACCCGCTTGTCGGGGAACTTCGCCTTGCTGAACGTTTCGACGGTGTCGACCTTGAACGTGGCCACGGTGCCGTCCGCGCGCGTGATGTCGACCGTCGATCCGGGCCGCAGGAAACGCAGTTGGAGGAAGACCGCGGGGCCGGTCATCGTGTCGACGTGGCCCGCCACGATCGAGGCCCCCCGCTCGCCGGGCGTCACCCCGCCCTTGAACCAGCCGGCCAGGTTCCTGTCGTTCGGGGGAGGGGCGTCCAGGCGGCCGGAGGCCCCGATCGACAGCGGGGTGAAGGGCGCGTCCACGGCGATGGCCGGGATCTTGAGCCGGGTCGGTACGGAACGGGACAGGGCCGGTGCGGTGGTGGGGGAGGGAACAGGGGCGGGGGAGACCTGCCGGGGGACGGTGGCGGACGGTGAGGAGGCGGGGGCCGGGGCGGCGGGGGCCGGGGCGGCGGGCGCCGCGGCGGCGAACGGAGCGGGTGGTTTGTCGTCGGCCGAGGGACCGATGGAGTTGTAGATCAGGAGCATGCCGAGCCCGGCCACTGCGGCGGGCCAGAGCAGGGCGCGGCCGAGGGTGACGGTGTCGGAGGCAGTCCGGGAGGAGGGGGAACCGGGCGACTGCGGGGCGGTCATGGGAGCGTGCCTTTCGTCCGTGCGGGGCGGTGCGGTGATGGCGTAGGGCCGGGTCCCTCCCGTCAGGGTCGGGACGGGCCGTGCGACCCGGGCCTGATCCGGGCGGGAGTCCCCGGGGAAAACGAAGGCGCCGCGGCCGCCGTCCGGAGGGACGGCGGCCGCGACAGCGAAGCGACCGGCTCGCGGTGCGGCCGGGTCAGGCCATCGCGCCACCCGTCGCCTGACGACGGCGCACCTTGTACGCGCCGACACCGACACCACCGAGGAGCAGCAGCGAACCGGCCGCCAGACCGCCGCCGGTCATGGCCATCGCGCCACCACCGGTGTGCACGCCGCCGCTGGGCTTGTCCTTCTTCCAGCCCTCGTCGCTCTTCTCGCTCTTCTCGCTCTTCTCGGCCTTCTCGCCCTTTTCGGCCTTCTCCGTCTTCGCAGGCTTTTCGGCCTTGCCGGTCTCGTCGCTCTCCGGCTGCCACTCCTTGGCGACCGTCATCGACATGGCGCCGCCGCCGGCGTGCATGCCGCCGCTGGGCTTCTCCTTCTTCCAGTCGGACGAGCTGCCCTCTTCGTCGTTGCCGGGCTGCCATTCCTTGGCGACCGTCGACGACAGCGCGCCGCCGCCGGTGTGGACGCCGCCGTTCGGCTTGTCCTTCTTCCAGTCGGACGAGCTGCCCTCTTCGTCGTTGCCGGGCTGCCATTCCTTGGCGACCGTCATCGACAGCGCGCCGCCGCCGGTGTGCACACCGCCGCTGGGCTTGTCCTTCTTCCAGCCCTCGTCGTCCGACTTGCCGTGCTCGTCGCCGGCGACCGTCTTGGCCAGGGCGCCGCCGCCGGTGTGGACGCCGCCGTTGGGCTTGTCCTTCGTCCAGCCGCCGTCCTCGCTGCTGGAGGACGAACCGCTGTCGTGCTCCCTGTCGCCCGCCGTCATGGCGTACGCGGAGGGAGCGGTGATCGTGAGGACCGCCGTGACGGCGGCCGAAGCGAACAGTGTGCGGGCAGAGCGCATCTGAACACGTTTCCTTTCGTCGCGACTGCGAAGAGTGACGGAGCGTCGACTCGGAGTGGCGCAGTGGCTACGTGATCCACCGTCAGCCCGGAGTCCGGAGCGCGCCATCGGGGAGCTCCGCATTCGAGCTACGGCGTGGGCTCATCGAGTGGCGAAGAACGGATAATCACCCGTTGGACGGCACGGCGCGCCGGGGAGAGGTTTGGCCCCCGCCGGTCCCCCGTTCGCTGACGGGGCCTCACCGTGCGGCGGCGCTCACGGTTCCGGTAAATGAGTTGCGCCGCCGGCCGGCCCGCTGTTGTACTCGCCGCATCAGCCGACAGAACCAGGAGATTTCCATGCGCCGACCTCACATGTTCGTTCAGACGGGAATTCACGCCACCGCTGAGAACATGGAGTTCCGTGCACACGCTCAACCTTGGAATTCTGGCGCATGTCGACGCCGGTAAGACGAGCCTGACCGAGCGGCTGCTTCACGCCGCCGGAATCATCGACGAGATCGGCCGCGTCGACGACGGGAACACGCAGACCGATTCCCTCGCGCTCGAACGGCAGCGCGGTATCACGATCAAGTCCGCAGTCGTCTCGTTCGCCCTCGACGACGTCACGGTCAACCTGATCGACACGCCCGGCCACCCGGACTTCATCGCCGAGGTGGAACGGGTCCTGAGCGTGCTCGACGGTGCGGTGCTCGTCATCTCCGCCGTGGAGAGCGTGCAGGCCCAGACCCGCGTACTGATGCGGACGCTCCAGCGTCTGCGCATCCCCACGCTCGTCTTCGTGAACAAGACCGACCGGGCCGGAGCCCGGTATGAGCAGGTGCTGCGCGACATCGCGGAGAAGCTCACGCCGCACGCTGTCGCGATGGGACCTGCCGTCACCGGCCTCGGCACCCGCGACGCACGCAGCGTGCCGTACGCCGACGACGACCCCCGGCTCACGGGCCGGCTCACCGACCTGCTCACCGAGCACGACGACGCCCTGCTGGCCGCGTACGTCGAGAACGGCGAGGAACTCCCGCCCGCCCGGCTCCGTGCGGAACTGGCGGCGCAGACCGGACAAGCACTCGTGCACCCCGTGTACTTCGGCTCGGCCGTCACGGGCGCCGGTATCGCCGCCCTGACCGGCGGGATCAAGGAGCTGCTGCCCGCGGCCGGGGGCGAAGCGGACGGACCGGTCTCCGGCACCGTCTTCAAGGTCGAGCGCGGCCGGGCCGGCGAGAAGCTCGCGTGGGTCCGGATGTTCTCGGGGACCGTACGTACCCGCGACCGGCCGTCGTTCGGGCGGGGCCCCGACGCGGTCTCCGAGGGCAAGGTGACCGGCATCCGTGTCTTCGCCGACGGCACGGACACCGAGGCCGCCTCGGCCGGACCGGGGCAGATCGTGAAGCTCCGCGGGCTGGGCGACATCCGGATCGGCGACGCGGTCGGCGACACCCGGGCGGCGAGCACCGCGCGCCACTTCGCCCCGCCGACGCTGGAATCCGTAGTGGTGCCCGCGCCGCCCGCCTCCCGGGGAGAACTGCATTTCGCGCTCGCGCAGCTCGCCGAACAGGACCCGCTGATCAATCTGCGTCAGGACGACATCCGTAAGGAGGTCTCCGTGTCGCTCTACGGAGAGGTGCAGAAAGAAGTAATCCAGGCGACGCTCTCGGACGAATTCGGAATCGATGTCGCTTTCCGTGGAACGACGACCATCTGCCTGGAAAGGCCTTCCGGCACCGGTGCCGCGTTCGAGATCATCGACAAGGACGACAACCCGTTTCTCGCGACGGTCGGACTGCGGGTCGACCCGGCGCCGCCCGGCAGCGGTGTGGCCTACCGGCTGGAGGTGGAGCTCGGCTCGATGCCGTACTCCCTGATGAGAGCCGTCGAGGAGACCGTCGTCGAAACGCTCGGACAGGGTCTGTACGGCTGGCGCGTCACCGACTGCACGGTCACGATGACGCACTCCGGCTACTGGCCCCGGCAGAGCCACTCGCACGCCGTGTTCGACAAGTCCATGTCGAGCACCGCCGGGGACTTCCGCCAGCTGACCCCGCTGGTCCTGATGGCCGCGCTCCGGCAGGCCGGCACAACGGTGTACGAGCCGATGCACCGCTTCCGGGTGGAGCTCCCCACGGACACACTCGGACCGCTCCTGCCGGCCCTCGCCCACCTGCGGGCCGTCCCGGGCCCCCCGTCCGTCGACGGCACCCGATGCGTACTGGAGGGCGAGATCCCGGCCGCCCGGGTGCATGAACTGCAGCAGCGGCTCCCGGGGCTGACCCGCGGCGAAGGAGTGCTGGAGACCGCCTTCGACACCCACCGCCCCGTCACCGGCAACGTCCCGCAGCGCTCCCGCACGGACCACAACCCGCTCAACCGGAAGGAGTACCTGCTGCACACGGTGAGGCGAGCGGGCGGCGGGCCGGACTGAGAGGGTCCCGGGCACCCCCGCGGGAAGGCCGCGGGGGGACCGTCAGTTCAGCATCGCCCGAGCCGCCCGCGCGCTCCGGCGCACCGCCTCCGCGGCGGCCGGGTCGACGTCCTCGACCACCTGCGCGTACTCGTCCATCTCCGCCGCCCCGCGCAGGAACTCCCCGCCCTGGACCAGCAGCTGGGCCCGCTCGTAACGCAGCCTGGCCGGGTGCGACGGCAGGAGCAGGGACAGCTCGACCGCCCACAGCGCCACGTCGTTGCGTTCGGGCCTGGCCGCCGCCCACGCCCGGATGTTGTTCAGGATCCGCAGCACGATCTCCAGCGGTTGCGCCGGCACCAGCATCGACGCCTCCAGCGGCTCCCCGGTCGCGCCCGTCACCAGCAGTTCCGCGTCCTGGTCCGTCAGCGGCCGCCCACCGGCGAACGGATCGGCCAGCACCCGCTCCGCAGGATCCCCGAAACCGACCACGAAATGGCCCGGCAGCGCCACCCCGTACACCGGGGCGCCCGCCCGCCGCGCCACCTCGATCCACACCACCGACAGGAGGATCGGCAGCCCGCGCCGCCGGCGCAGCACCTCGTGCAGCAGCGAGGACTCCAGCCGCTGGTAGTCCGCCGACGCACCCTGGAACCCGAAGCGCTCGCCGAGCAGTGCGGCCAGCGCCGAGGCCCAGGCGTGGCCGCCGCGCAGACCGTACGGCAGCAGGCCCGCGAGCCGGTCCAGTTCGATCTGTGCCGCGTCCGTCCCGTTCGCGTCCAGCGCGGGATCGGCCTCCGCACCCAGCAGCAGACAGAGCAGCGCCAGATCAGGCCGCTCCGCCCGCGCCTCCTCGGCGAACCGGCGGCGCAGCTCGTCCTTGTCGTACCTCTCGGGAGCCATCGCGCTACGCCGCCCGGAAGTGGTGGTACAGGTGGTGCGTCGCGAAGCCCATCCCGTCGTACAGCCCACGGGCGCCGTCGTTGTCCGCCTCCACCTGGAGCCACGCGGCCGATGCGCCCTCGTCCATCGCCTGCCGGGCCAGTGCGGTCATGACGGTGGTGGCGAGCCCCTTCCTGCGGTGCTCGGGAGCCACCTCGACGGCCATGAAGCCGGCCCACCGTCCGTCCACCACGCACCGCCCGATCGCGGCGGGCGCTTCGTCCCCGGCCTCGCCCGGAACGGTCGCGAACCACACCGAGGGGCCACCGCCCAGCACCGCCGCCACCTGCGGGCCCGGCGTCCCGACGCGCTGGTAGCGGGCGAACCACGCATCGTCCACCGCGCGGCTCAGCCGCACCCGCGACACCTCGGCCGCCAGATCGCCGATCGGGGCCAGCGCCGCGATCCGCACCTCCGCGGTCACCTCGCGTCGCCACCCGTGACCCTCCAGCGCCGCGCACA
Organism: Streptomyces sp. NPDC087901; assembly: GCF_044742205.1. Taxonomy (NCBI): domain Bacteria; kingdom Bacillati; phylum Actinomycetota; class Actinomycetes; order Kitasatosporales; family Streptomycetaceae; genus Streptomyces; species Streptomyces sp. NPDC087901. Next base: position 15,563 of record NZ_JBIUUC010000003.1, on the reverse strand, counting down.
ACTCCTCCTGCGTGCCCTCGGCGCCGGTCGCGGTCTGGATGTACGCGGGCAGGTCCCGGTCCGCGTACCACTGCCTGACCCGCCCGAGCGCCGCGTCGAGCGGCACGCCCGGATCGCCGATCGGCAGTACGGAGTTGGCGCGCCGGGTGAAACCGCCGGCGGCGCGCAGCAGCCAGTCGCCCAGCGGTTCGCTCTCCACGGGCTGCCAGGCGCGCGCGTACACGGGGGCGAGTTCGGCGAAGGAGGCCGCGGGACCACGCCGGCGGGCCGGGGCGGCCGGCACGACCTTGCCCGCGACCAGGGCCGATTCCGGGATCTGAACGGACTCTCCGTTCTTAGGTGTGACCGACAGCACACCCGTGTTCCAGGATGTGAGAACACCGACCGTGTCGGTGAATTTCGGACCCTGGGGGCCGTCCTCGGTCACGCGCCGGACTGATACCCGTTTGCCCACGTCAGCCGGTGCAATTCGGACCTCCAGCCGTCCGCCCATGGTGAATTCCACAGCTCTGTCCGCCCCTCCTGTTCGGATCGTGCCCGGGAACGGAGATACTAGGTGCGGGCATCGACGACGCCGCGCTCCCGCGCGAGAGCCAACGCCCTACCGAGGAGGAACGACAGCGTGACCTACGTCATCGCGCAGCCTTGTGTCGACGTAAAGGACAAGGCCTGCATCGAAGAGTGCCCCGTCGACTGTATCTATGAGGGCCAGCGGTCCTTGTACATCCACCCGGACGAGTGCGTCGACTGTGGAGCCTGCGAGCCGGTCTGCCCGGTCGAAGCGATCTTCTACGAGGACGACACCCCGGAGGAGTGGAAGGACTACTACAAGGCGAACGTCGAGTTCTTCGACGACCTCGGGTCGCCGGGTGGTGCCTCCAAGCTGGGTCTGATCGAGCGCGACCACGCGTTCATCGCCGCGCTGCCGCCGCAGAACCAGTAGCAGCGTCCCGGCACGTGCGTCGCCCCGGTCCCGTACGGCTCGTCACCGTGCGGGACCGAGGTGTTTTCCCGGCAGCCTCCGCGCCGCCGTGCCGCCCGCGTGAACCCTCGTACGAGAAAGCAGAGATCCGTGTCCGCAGTCTCCTCCCGCCTCCCGGTCTTCCCCTGGGACAGGCTCGCGCCCTACAAGTCGACGGCCGAGAGCCACCCGGACGGCATCGTGGACCTGTCCGTCGGCACGCCCGTCGACCCGGTGCCCGAACTGATCCAGCAGGCGCTCGTCGCCGCCGCGGACAGCCCCGGCTATCCGACGGTGTGGGGCACGGCCGCCCTGCGTGACGCACTCACCGGCTGGGTGGAGCGCCGCCTGGGCGCGGTCTCGGTGACGCACGAGAACGTGCTGCCCGTCGTCGGCTCCAAGGAGCTGGTGGCATGGCTGCCGACGCAGCTCGGCCTCGGCGCCGGCGACAAGGTCGCCTACCCGCGGCTCGCCTACCCGACGTACGAGGTCGGCGCCCGGCTCTGCGGCGCCGAGCCCGTCGCCTACGACGACCCGACCGAGCTGGACCCGGCCGGCCTCAGGCTGATCTGGCTCAACTCGCCGTCCAACCCGACCGGCAAGGTGCTCTCCCGGGACGAGCTGACCCGGATCGTGGCCTGGGCGCGCGAGCACGACGTGCTGGTCTTCAGCGACGAGTGCTACCTGGAGCTGGGCTGGGAGGCCGAACCGGTCTCCGTGCTCCACCCGGACGTCTGCGGCGGTACGTACGAGGGCATCGTCGCCGTCCACTCGCTCTCCAAGCGCTCCAACCTCGCCGGATACCGCGCCGCCTTCATCGCGGGCGACGCGGCCGTGCTGAGCGAGTTGCTGCTGATCCGCAAGCACGGCGGCATGATGACGCCCGCCCCCGTCCAGGCGGCGACCGTCGCGGCGCTCGGCGACGACACCCATGTCGCCGAGCAGCGCACCCGTTACGCCGACCGGCGCGCGGCCCTGCGCACGGCCCTGGAGGCCCACGGCTTCCGGATCGAGCACAGCGAGGCGAGCCTCTACCTGTGGGCGACCCGCGACGAGCCCTGCTGGGACACCGTGGCGTACCTGGCGGAGCTGGGCATCCTGGTGGCGCCCGGGGACTTCTACGGGCCGGCAGGCGACCACTTCGTGCGCGTGGCGTTCACGGCCACCGACGAACGCGTGGCAGCCGCGGTCAAGCGACTGAGCTGAGTCCGGCACACACAAACGCGAGGGCCTCGGGAGTGCGCACTCCCGAGGCCCTCGCGTTTGTGTATGTACGGGCGCGGTGCGGATCAGCCGATCGGCAGGCCCTGGGTGGGCAGGCCCTGCGTCGGCAGGCCGCCCTTGGTGACGGCACCGGCCGCGTCGCCGAGGGTGTCGCTCGCGCCGCCCTCGGCCGCCTTGCTGACGCTCTTGGCCGCGGGCGCGGCCTTGGCGCCCGTCTCGCCGAGGGCCTTGCTCGCCACCGGCAGGGTGGTCCCGACGACCTTGCCGCCGGCCTTGCCCGCGGTGTCGGTGGCCGGCTGGGCCGCGCCTTCGACGGCCTTGCCGAGTCCGGCACCCTCGACGGTGGTGAGGCCGCCGAGCTCCGGGGTCTGGGGGAGCTCCGCGGCACCGGCCGCACCGGCCGCACCGACCACGGGGGCCGCACCCGCCGCGATCAGCAGCGCGGTGCGGGCGATCCGACGGGTCAGGGGGAGGGACATGATGCTCCTTCGACGGGGTGGGAAACCTGGTGTCCGTGGGTCGGACGCCATGACAACCGTCTTGGGGGAGGGAGAAGTTGCGGTGGGCCGAGGTAAAGATCGGGCAATGCGTCAGATAATCCGCAACGGAGGAACCCGGGCAAACAATGCATTCCGCAGCCACCCGCCGAACCGTCACTTCCCTTTGACCGCAAGGGGATGGGCGCGCAGGGAACGTGGTGCTCGGGAGGCTGTGCGGAGCCCGCCCGGGGAAGGCACGGACCCCCTGTGCGGGTGACGGGTCGTACTACTGCACGAGGCGTATGCGGACCGCGGCGGTGCCCGATTCCTTCTGCTCCGTCCGCCAGCCCGCCCCGGAGCTCCACTGCTTTCCCGCGTACGCGACCTCGTCGATGCCGAGCGCCTCGGACTGGGCGACCGCCCAGTGCGCGAGTTCCCAGCCGCGCTGCGGAGCACCGCCCTTGCCGGACCGGAGAGCCGTATCCACCGGCACCCAGAGCACGCCCGCGGTCGCGCCCGCGGCCGGGGTCTCCGTGCCCGCGCCGTCCTCCGCGGCCTTGGAAGGCAGTACGGCCTTGCCGAAGGAGCGCACCAGTGAGTCCCGGACCTCCGTCATCCCGCCCGTCCCGGCCGTGCTGCGCGGCGGCTCGCAGTTCAGGGCCGTCGGTGTCCGGCCCGTCAGTGCGGCGGCCAGCAGTGCGGCGTCCGGCTCGTGCTTCGCGTAGGCCTGCGGGAAGCCGCTGCGCTGGACGCGCTGCGCGGCCACGGTGAGCGGCAGCCGTGAGTAGCCGGGGACCTCGGCCAGGTGCTCGTAGAACTTCCCGGCCGAGTAGACCGGGTCCAGGATCTGCTTCTCGGTGCCCCAGCCCTGCGAGGGGCGCTGCTGGAAGAGGCCCAGCGAGTCCCGGTCGCCGTGCTCGATGTTGCGCAGCCCGGACTCCTGCAGCGCCGTCGCCAGCGCGATCGTCACCGCGCGCTCCGGCATGCCGTGGGTGGTGCCGACCGCGGAGATCGTCGCGGCGTTCGCCGCCTGCTCCGAGCTCAGCCGGTAGGTGCGCTCCTCGCCCGCCGAACCGTCGGCTGACCGCACGGTGCACTGGTCGGAGCCTCTGCTGCCCGTCACGTACTGCACGGTGAGATACCCGGCCACCGCCACGAGTACGGCGAAGGCCGCCACGATGCGCAGGCGGCGGCTGCGGGCGGTGTGTCGGCGGGCAGGGGCAACGGTCCGGGGCACGGGGCCACCGTACGCGAGGCACTAGGGTCGTAGCCATGGCCGAAAGCACGCTTGACCTCACATCGGACGGGCCCGCCCTCACCGCGTGGCTCGTCGACTTCCCCTCGGTCAGCGGGGAGGAGAAGGACCTCGCCGACGCCATCGAGTCGGCGCTGCGGACGCTTCCGCACCTGACCGTCGACCGGCACGGCAACAACGTCGTGGCCAGGACGAACCTGGGCCGCGGCGAACGCGTCGTACTGGCCGGTCACATCGACACCGTGCCGATCGCCGACAACGTGCCCTCCCGGCTCGACGAGGACGGTCTGCTGTGGGGCTGCGGGAGCTCCGACATGAAGTCGGGCGTCGCCGTCCAGCTGAGGATCGCCGCGACGGTGCCCGAGCCCAACCGCGACCTCACCTTCGTCTTCTACGACAACGAAGAGGTCGCCGCCGACCTCAACGGCCTCGGGCACATCGCCGACGCCCACCCCGACTGGCTGAAGGCGGACTTCGCCGTCCTCCTGGAGGGTTCCAACGGAGAGGTCGAGGGCGGCTGCCAGGGCACTCTGCGGGTCTTCCTCCGCCTGGAAGGGGAGCGGGCCCACTCCGCCCGCAGCTGGATGGGGGCCAACGCCATCCACGCCGCCGCTCCCGTCCTCGCCCGTCTCGCCGCGTACGAACCGCGCAAGCCGGTGATCGACGGGCTGGAGTACCACGAGGGCCTCAACGCCGTACGGATCGAGGGCGGCGTCGCCAACAACGTCATCCCCGACGCCTGCACGGTCGTCGTCAACTACCGCTACGCCCCGGACCTGGGCCCCGAGGAGGCCCTGGCTCACGTCCGTGAGGTCTTCGCCGACTGCGGCGTCGCCGAATTCACCGTCGACGACCACTCCGGCGCGGCCATGCCCGGGCTCTCCCACCCGGCGGCCAAGGCCTTCATGGACGCCGTCGGAGGCACTGCCCGGCCCAAGTTCGGCTGGACGGACGTGGCGCGCTTCGGCTCGCTCGGCGTGCCCGCGGTGAACTACGGCCCCGGCGACCCGATCCTCGCGCACAAGCGCAACGAGCACGTGCGGATCGACCGGATCACCCACTGCGAGGACCGGCTCCGCTCCTGGCTCACGACCTGACCTCGGGCGTTCCCCTGTCCGTAACCTCCGGGGATCTACGCTGGCCTGAGACAGAGCGCCGCAGGGCGGCTCTGACGTCGGCGTAGGGAGCAGACATGGGCAACCCGGAGGACGCAAGGATCCCTGAGGGCGCGGAGGTCCCCGAGGGGGCGGTCAGGCCCGAGGAGCAGCGGCTCGGCCCGGTGCTGCGCCGCAGGGACCAGGTGCAGCCCGGCACGACCGATCAGCGGTTGCTGGACTCCGAGGGCGACTCCGAGTGGGTGCACACGGACCCGTGGCGGGTCATGCGCATCCAGTCGGAGTTCGTCGAGGGCTTCGGCGCGCTCGCCGAACTGCCGAGCGCCATCAGCGTCTTCGGCTCCGCCCGCACACCGGCGGGCACGCCGGAGTACGAGGCGGGTGTACGGATCGGCCGGGCGCTCGTCGAGGCGGGCTTCGCGGTGATCACCGGGGGCGGTCCCGGAGCGATGGAAGCGGCGAACAAGGGGGCGCGGGAGGCGAAGGGCGTCTCGGTCGGCCTCGGCATCGAGCTGCCCTTCGAGTCCGGTCTCAACCCGCATGTCGACATCGGCGTCAACTTCCGCTACTTCTTTGTCCGGAAGACGATGTTTGTGAAGTACGCGCAAGGCTTTGTCGTCCTGCCCGGCGGCCTGGGCACCCTGGACGAGCTCTTCGAGGCCCTCACCCTCGTCCAGACGGGCAAGGTCACCCGCTTCCCGATCGTGCTGTTCGGTACGGAGTACTGGGGCGGCCTGGTGGACTGGCTGCGCGACACGGTGGTGGCCCAGGGCAAGGCGTCGTCGAAGGACCTGCTGCTGTTCCACGTCACGGACGACGTGGACGAGGCGGTCGGCCTGGTGACGAAGGAGGTCGGCCGCTGAGGCCGTTCCTCCGCTGCCCTTTCGGCCTTTCCCTCCAGGCCCGCCGGCCGTTTGAGGCGCGGGGTCCGGGGCGGAGCCCCGGTCACGGGAAGGGCGGGGCGGGGGACAGGCCCGCCGCAGGCGCACACCGCCCGCGGCGGACCCGCCACCCGCCCCGCTACGCCAGCCCCCGCCGGGCCACGGCCGGCGCCCGGTGTCCGGCGATGGACGCCACCATGTCCAGGACGTCCCGCGTCTCCGCCACCTCGTGGACCCGGTACACCCGCGCCCCCAGCCACGCGGACACCGCGGTCGTCGCCAGCGTGCCGAGCAGCCGCTCCTTCACCGGCCGGTCGAGCGTCTCGCCGACGAAGTCCTTGTTGGAGAGCGAGACCAGCACCGGCCACCCCGTCTCCGCCATCTCGCCGAGCCGGCGTGTGGCCTCCAGCGAGTGCCGGGTGTTCTTCCCGAAGTCGTGACCGGGGTCGATCATGATCCCGTCCGGCCGGACCCCCAGTTCCACGGCCCGCTCGGCCAGGCCCGAGGTCACCCGCAGGATGTCGGCCATCACGTCCTCGTACCCGGCCCGGTGCGGCCGGGTGCGCGGCTCGGCGCCGCCCGCGTGGGTGCAGACGAGACCCGCCCCGTACCGCGCGGCGACCTCCGCCAGTTTCGGGTCGACCCCACCCCACGCGTCGTTCAGCAGGTCCGCGCCCGCCTCGCAGACGGCCTCGCCGACGTCGTGGCGCCAGGTGTCGACGCTGATCACCACGTCCGGGTGACGACGGCGCACCTCGGCGACGAAACCGACGGTGCGACGGGCCTCCTCCTCGGCGGTGACCTCCTCGCCGGGGCCCGCCTTCACCCCGCCGATGTCGATGATCGCGGCGCCGTCGGCCACGGCCTGCTCGACTCGGGAGAGCGCGGGCTCGTCGCGGAAGGTGGCGCCCTGGTCGTAGAAGGAGTCCGGGGTGCGGTTCACGATCGCCATGATCACCGGCTCGTGCGCACCGAATTCGCGCCGCCCCAGCCTGAGCGCACCGCTTCGCATCCCGAGTCTCTCCCTGTGAATCCCCCGGCAGAAAGCCTGCCAGGACCGACTGCGACCCTAACTGTCAGTCCCTCATGGCACGATCGGACCCGGACGAAATTCCGCTCCCGGGGAGATGCGCGTGTTCTGGTTCTTGCTGCTCGCGATGGTGGTGGTGGTTGCCGCGGTCACCCTCGCGGTGGTCGGCGGAGGGAAGAGTGCCATCCTGCAGGACGTGGCACCCGAGCAGCTGACGGATCCGCTGCCCGCGACGCGCCCGGTCGGCCGGGCGGATGTCGAGGCGCTCCGGCTGCCCGTCGCCGCCCGCGGCTATCGGATGGCCGATGTGGACGAAGCGCTGGGCCGTCTAGGGGCCGAGCTCGCCGAGCGGGACGCACGGATCGCGGAGCTGGAGTCGGCCCTTGCCGGCGCCCAGGCCACGAGAGCCGGGCGTCCCGATCTTCTGAAGCAGCCCGAGGACCGCCCACAGGCGCCCTGGGAGGCGCCGGAGCCGTTCCCGCGGTCCCCGTCCCCGTCCGCGGCGGACGAGGGCCCACGCGACCCGCGCCCCGACGAGGAGACCGGCCGATGAGCGGCGCCGAAGCGGCGGCGGACGGCGGACTGCGCTGCCCGTGGGGTCTGGCCACCGAGGACTACCTCATCTACCACGACACCGAATGGGGCCGCCCGGTCCACGGCGACGACGCCCTCTTCGAACGGCTGTGCCTGGAGGCGTTCCAGTCCGGGCTGTCCTGGCTGACGATCCTGCGCCGCCGGGAGGGCTTCCGCGGCGCGTTCGCCGGGTTCAGCATCCCGAAGGTGGCGGCGTTCACCGACGCGGACCGGGAGCGGCTCCTCGCCGACGCGGGCATCATCCGCAACCGGGCGAAGATCGACGCCACTCTCGCCAACGCCCGGACGCTGTCCGGATGGTCGGAGGGCGAGCTGGACGAGCTGATCTGGTCGCACGCCCCCGATCCGGCGAGCCGCCCCGCCCCGCGCGTCCTCGGGGACGTAGCGGCCGTCACCGCGGAGTCCACGGCACTGTCGAAGGACCTCAAGAAGCGCGGGCTGCGGTTCATCGGTCCGACCACGGCCTACGCCCTGATGCAGGCGTGCGGCCTGGTCGACGATCATCTCGCCGACTGCGTGGCCCGCGGCGGCGGCCCCGTGGCGTAGACCGGAGCCGCTCTACTGTCCGAGGTACTTCGGCTTCTCCTTGTCGAGGAACGCCTGCACCGCGATCGCGTGGTCCTGCGACGCGCCCGCCCTCGTCTGGAGTTCGTCCTCCTTCTCCAGCGCCTCGCCAAGGGTGTGACCGGCCCCGTAGGCCAGCGACTCCTTGAGCGCGGCGTATGCCACCGTCGGGCCGTCCGCCAGGGTGCGGGCCACCGCTGTGGCCTCGGCGACGAGGTCGGCGGCGGGCACCAGCTTGTTCACGATGCCCAGGTCATGGGCGTCCTGCGCGGAGATGGAGCGCGGGAAGAGCAGCAGATCGGCGGCGCGGCTGTGGCCGATCAGCCGGGGCAGGGTCCAGGAGACGCCCGAGTCCGCCGTGAGAGCGACCCCGGCGAACGAGGTGTTGAACGAGGCGGTGTCGGCCGCGACCCGGTAGTCGCAGGCGAGTGCGAAACCGAAGCCCGCACCGGCTGCGGCGCCGTTGACGCCGGCGACGACCGGCTTCGGCATTTCGGTGAGCGCCCGCACGATCGGGTTGTAGTGCTCCTGCACCGTGCTGAGTGCGTTGCCGCCGCCCGACGCGCGGACCTCGGACAGCTTCGTGAGGTGTTCCTTGAGGTCCTGGCCGACACAGAAGGCGCGACCGCCGGCCGCGGTGAGAAGAACCGCCCGCACAGCGGTGTCGGCGCCGGCCGCCTGCAGGGCGTCGCGCAGGCCCACCTTGGCCGCGGTGTTCATGGCGTTCATCGCGTCGGGACGGTTGATCGTGATCGTCGCGAGTCCGTCGTTCACCGCGTAGAGCACGGAGTCGTCGTGATCAGCCATGTGGGGTCCCCTTTGCGCCTCGTTCAAAATGCCTGTCGAGGCAAGCATGGCCGACTTCGGTGGAGGCGAACATGTGACCTGCGTCTAACAATTCCGCTCCGATGAGGGGCGGATGGGGACGGAGTATCGCAGTCGGATCGCCGAATTGGGTGGTTTTGAGTGAGCGCGTTGCTCAAGCGATGCAGAGCGATGTTGGTCATCGGGGTCTGTGATGCGGGATAATGGCCTGGAAGCAATGTGTTCGATGCCGGTGAGGCAGCGCCTGTCATGGGGCCGCCGGTTGCGATGAGCTGGTTTCAGGAAGGGGAACGAGCATGGCGGCCATGAAGCCGCGGACGGGCGACGGCCCGCTCGAGGTGACAAAGGAGGGGCGGGGCATCGTCATGCGCGTTCCGCTCGAAGGCGGCGGTCGGCTTGTCGTGGAGCTGACTCCGGACGAGGCCGATGCACTCGGCGATGCCCTCAAGAAGGTCGTCGGCTAGCAGAGGCGCCCACACTTCACCACTGCCTCGGCACGGTTTCCGTGCCGAGGCAGTGGTGTATCCGTGGACATGACGCGCCGCTCTGCCGGGCGTGCCGGGCGCCCGGCACGCCGGTCAGCCGCGTCGTACCGCGCAGAGAAGGCCGTCGCCCACCGGCAGCAGCGTCGCCAGCAGCTCCTGGCTCTCACGGACCGCGCGCAGCAGCTCGCGCAGGCGCAGCACCTCCGCGGGCTGGGCGGCGGAGTCGACCGTACGGCCGTCCGCGAACACGCCCTCGAAGCAGACCAGACCACCAGGTCGCAGCAGGCGCAACGATTCAGCGAGGCAGTCCAGGCTCTCCAGCCGGTCGCCGTCGCAGAACACGAGGTCGTAACCGCCGTCCGCCAGCCGGGGGAGTACGTCGAGGGCGCGGCCGGGGATGAAGCGGGCCCGATTGGCGGCGAAACCCGCCGCGCGGAACGCCTCACGGGCGAACTGCTGGCGCTCGGGTTCCGGGTCGACCGTGGTCAGTACCCCGTCCGGCCGCATGCCTTGCAGCAAATAGAGGCCGGACACGCCCGTCCCGGTGCCGATCTCGGCCACCGCCTTGGCGTCCGTCGTGGCAGCCAGCAGGCGCAGCGCGGAGCCTGTGCCTGGCGACACCGAGCGAAGCCCGGCGTCCCGTGCCCGGTCCCGGGCCCAGCGCAGTGCTTCGTCCTCGGCGACAAAGGCGTCGGCGAACGCCCAGCTCGTCTGCCGGTTGGCGGTGATGACCCTCTCCTGTCCCCGTAGTTGGCGCAACGGTGACTGTATCCGCTGTACCCGGGAACCCGCAGATGGGACCAGGCGTTAGAGGAGGGCAGGGGAAAGCGCCTGGACCAAGCCCGCAGATCGGGCCCCGGACAGGCGGGCAGGCGGTTCCAGGGGGAGACCCCGGCCCCAGCAGGAAAAAGGCTTATCCGGAGCTAACGGGCGAGGTGGCTATGGTAGGGGCTCCACTGGACACCACCAGAGCCGACAGGGGAGGTGCGGCTGCGCCTGTGGATCGGGGAGGAGTGCTGCGGCGCTTTCTCAGGTCGGCGGGTGAGCCGAAATCCGTGACCAACATTGCTGACCGTTCTTCCAACGACTCCGCACCGACCGCGACCTTCGCCTCAGATGCGGACTCCCAGGCGTGGACGCCGCCCTCATGGGAAGAGATCGTCAGCACGCACAGCGGTCGTGTCTACCGCCTTGCCTACCGACTGACGGGTAACCAGCACGACGCCGAGGATCTCACTCAGGAGGTCTTCGTCCGGGTGTTCCGATCGCTGTCGACGTACACGCCCGGCACCTTCGAGGGCTGGCTGCACCGCATCACGACCAATCTGTTCCTGGACATGGTCCGCCGCAAGCAGCGCATCCGCTTCGACTCCCTCGGCGACGACGCCGCCGAGCGGCTGCCGAGCCGTGAGCCGTCGCCGCAGCAGGTCTTCAACGACACCCACTTCGACGCGGACGTCCAGCAGGCCCTGGACACCCTTGCGCCCGAATTCCGGGCCGCGGTCGTGCTTTGCGACATCGAGGGACTCTCGTACGAGGAGATCGCCGCGACACTCGGCGTGAAGCTCGGCACCGTGCGCAGCCGTATCCACCGCGGGCGCTCGCACCTGCGCAAGGCGCTGCAGCACCGTTCGCCCGAGGCCCGCGCCGAGCAGCGCTCCCTGGCGGGAGCCCTTGCGTCAGGGGAGGGCGGAACGGCGTGAGCGGCACAGGTCCGACCTCCGCGGAACAGCACTTGGGAGACCGCCTCGCCGCGCTTGTCGACGGCGAGCTGAAGCACGACGCCCGCGACCGGGTGCTCGCTCACCTCGCGACCTGCGCCAAGTGCAAGGCCGAGGCCGCCGCCCAGCGGCGCCTGAAGAGTGTCTTCGCGCAGTCGGCCCCGCCCTCGCCCTCGGAGGGGTTCCTTGCCCGGCTCCAGGGCCTTCCCGGCGGACCCGGTGGTGACGACGACAGTCGGGGAAGACCGCCGGGCGACTCAGGCCGCTTCGGTGACGGGATCTTCCCCGTGATGCAGCCCTCGGGCAGCCGGGCCCAAGCACCCTCGGACGGCTCCCCGCCGGCCGCCTTCGGCTACCTCCCGACCCTGCACGGCTCGACCGCGGTGCTGCCGGCCGGACCCGCTGGTTCCGTCTTCCGGATCCACGAGGTCGGCCGCGAGGGCGACCGCTCACCGTGGCGGGGACGCCGGTTCGCCTTCGCGGCGGCCAGCGCCGTTTCACTGGCCGCCATCGCGCTCGGTGGCGCCCTGCCGACGGACGCCGGCACCGAGGCTCCCACCCGGGCCGAGGGCCCGGGCAACACCGTGGCCCCGCTCGACGCCGACGCCCGGGCCGGGAGCGGCACCGTCAGTCGTCGCGGAGGCGGCAGCCACGGCACGCTCGCCGCGGCCGGCACCGACCGACCGTTCTCGCTCGCGGTGAACGCCGCACCGCTGGCTTTCACCTCGGCACCCTCCCTGCTCGGCGCCGGCGGTCTCAATGGGAACTCGTTCGCCCTTCCCGTTCAGTCCACCGTGTCCGCGCCCTCGCTGATACGTCCCGACGCAAGTAACCCGCTGTTCGCCCGTGCCCTCGGCAGCGGACTCGTCCCGGCGAAATCCGCTGCGCCCTCCGCGAAGCCGTCGCGGACCCCCACATCGGCCGCCGGAGCACCGGCCCCCGCCGATCACGGCCTGCCGCTTTCGTCCCGCCGCTGATGAAGGTCCGCGTACGGGGCCGCGCAGGGCATCCGTAAACCTGGTTGAATTCCGGCAGGATTTTCGGAGGGACGCCCCTGTCGGGGTGTGCAGAGGCCGGTTACGGCAGTTGCGGGGAGAGCATGGACGACGGGAAGACCACCGAGCCGAAGGCGAAGTGGTGGAGCCGGCCCGCGCCGGGACGCAGCACACGTACAGCGCCTCAGGAGCCGTCGCCCGTCGAGGACGCGATTCCTCCGGCGCCCCCGGCAGATGCTCCGGCCGCGAGCGAGGCACCCCAGGCCGCGCCGTACGTGGCCGCGGGACCTGAGGCCGTGACCGCCGAGCCGTCGACAACCGCTGCAGCCGCGACCTCGACAGCCGCGACCTCGACAACCGCGACCTCGACAACCGCGGCCGCGGCGCCCGAGACCGTGGCGCCCGCGACCTCCACAACCTTGGCGCCCGAGGCCGCGGCGCCCGCGCCACGGGCCGCGCAGCCGCTCCACGAGCCCGACCAGTACAGCACCCCGCCCTACGGCGGCCCCGGCCCCTGGGCGCCCGCACCGCCCGTGCAGCGGCCGACCCCGGCGCACGGCACCCCCGTACCCCCGGCCTACGCGGGAACGAACGGCTCCGGCATGACGCTCCCGCCCGCCCCCGCGCCCGCCTTCCAGGCCCCGCCCCCGCCGCAGCCGCACCCCCAGGCCGCACCGCAGCCGCACCCCCAGGCCCCGGGGCAGGCCACCCACCCCCACCCTCAGCCCCCGTCGCCACAGTGGCTCCAGTACGACCCCTGGGGCGCGCCCCGACAGCCGCTCATCACCCAGCCCGGGCCGCCGCTCGGCCCCGACGGCCGCCGGAAGAACCGGCGTGGATCGGTCCTCGTCGGCGCGCTGCTCCTCGCTCTGGTGGCGGGCGGTATCGGTGGCGGTATCGGCGCCTACATAGAGCGCAACGGCGGCCTCACCGCGGTCGAACTGCCCCAGGACGAGCGCAACGGCGGCGGACGCGCCCCCGACAGCGTCGCGGGCATAGCGGCGAGCGCCCTGCCCAGCGTGGTCACCCTGCACGTCAGCGGCACCACCGAATCCGGCACCGGCACCGGCTTCGTCCTGGACGACCAGGGCCACATCCTGACCAACAACCACGTGGTCGCCCCGGCCGGTTCCTCCGGTGAGATCACCGTGACGTTCAGCGGCGGCGAGACGGCGAACGCCGAGATCGTCGGCAAGGACAGCGGCTACGACCTGGCCGTGGTCAAGGTCAGCGGCGTCTCCGGGCTGAAGCCCCTGCCCCTGGGCAACTCCGACAACGTGCAGGTCGGGGATCCGGTGGTGGCGATCGGCGCACCCTTCGACCTGTCCAACACCGTCACCTCCGGCATCATCAGCGCCAAGGACCGGCCGATCACCGCCGGCGGTGAGAAGGGCGACGGCAGCGACATCAGCTACGTCGACGCGCTCCAGACCGACGCCCCGATCAACCCGGGCAACTCCGGCGGCCCGCTGGTGGACACCGACGCGCACGTCATCGGGATCAACAGCGCCATCCGCGCCGCCGACAGCGGCTCGACCACGGAGGGCGGGCAGGCGGGCTCCATCGGCCTCGGCTTCGCCATCCCGATCAACCAGGGCAAGCGCGTCGCCGAGGAGCTCATCAACACCGGGAAGGCCACCCACCCGGTGATCGGTGTGAGCCTCGACATGAAGTACACGGGAGACGGCGCCAAGGTCGGACCCGAGGGCGCCGACGGCAAGTCCTCCGTCACCGAGGGCGGTCCCGGGGCCAAGGCGGGCATTCAGCCGGGTGACGTCATCACCGAAGTGGACGGCAGGCGGGTGCACAGCGGCGAGGAGCTGATAGTGAAGATCCGCTCGCACCGGCCGGGCGACCGGCTGAAGCTCACACTGACCCGCGGTGGCAAAGACCTGTCCATGACTTTGACTCTCGGCTCGGCAACGGGCACGTGACCGTAATGAGGAGCTACCGCCCGGACAGTTTCGCCGGGTACCGTGGGCCGGGTCCGGACCTCATCCGACCTGGTCGCGGAGAACACGAGGAGCCGCAAGGTGTTCAATGACATAGGCCCACTCGAGCTGGTGGCGCTCGCGATCATCGGCGTGCTCGTCTTCGGCCCGGACAAGCTGCCCAAGGTCATTCAGGACGTCTCGGGCTTCATCCGCAAGATCCGTGAGTTCTCGGAGAGCGCCAAGGAAGACATCCGTACGGAGCTCGGGCCGGAGTTCAAGGACTTCGAGTTCGAGGACCTCAACCCCAAGACGTTCGTCCGCAAGCAGCTCATGGACGGCAAAGACGATCTGGGGCTGAAGGAGATCCGGGAGAGTTTCGACCTGCGCAAGGAGGTCGCCGAGGTCACCGACGCGGTGAACGGGCGCGAGACTCCTGCCGTCGAGGCGAAGAGCGGCGTGTCGTCCGCTTCCGCGGTCACCGCCGCGAACGGCTCGCCGGGCGCTCCGGACCTGCTCAAGAAGCGTGAGCAGCCCGCGAAGGCCGACCACCCGCCGTTCGACGCAGACGCCACCTGACACCGGTCAATCCCGACTCGTCCGGACGGTATGGCTATTCTCCATCTGTCCGGTTGTGAGTACGCCCGCGGGGGGCGGGCCGCTCCGGACCTTGACGATCGAGGAGGCGGCCGGGCTGATGGAGACAACGAGTCGGGTGGGCGCGGAAGGTACGCCGGACACAGTCACGGCGGAGGGGGTGCCGGCGGCCCGGCTCACGGTCGACGGCTATCTGCAGGCGTCGTTCCCCTGGTACGGACTGGACGAGGCCTTCACCGGGCCCCGCTGGCTGATGCAGGTGGGCACCGCGGCGGACGGCACGGTGCAGCACGGCTCCACCGGTCACGGTGACGAACCCTTGGTACGGGGCGGCGACTCCGGTGCGGAAAAGCAGCGGTTCGCGGTCGTCGTGACCGTGGCCAGCAGCCCGGTGCGGCGCAGCGGCGACGGCACGGGCGTCCTGGACGCGACGACGGTCTCCTCCGCGGCCTGGCTGGCCGGCTCCGGCCTGCTGGCCTATACGTGGCCCCCGCAGATGGACCACACCCTGCGCGACGACTGGCTGGACCAGCAGACGGAGACGGCGTTCGAGCTCGCCGACGACCTGGACGGCCCTGCCTGGTCGGCGCTGTCCCTGCCGGTCGACGGTGTGCCGGTGCCCTTCCACTACCGCGAGTCCGAATTCGGCTGGGTGCTGGCGGGGTCGGCGCAGGGCGTCCACATCGGGGCGTACGGGCGCGGGATGAGCGCGTACGGGCTGGGGTTCTCGGTCGTCGGGGACATCACGTCGTACGCGTAGCAGCCGGGCAGTTCACGAACGACGCGGAAAGGTGGCGGGGCCCCAGGGGGCCCGCCCCAGTACCCCGCGGGCCCCCGGGGCGGAAATTTTTGGCGGGGGGGTTGCCCCGGGCCAGCCCGCCACGCCCCCCGGGCGGCCCCCCCCCC